>NZ_CP114006.1:0-762251 GCF_026821955.1 Candidatus Phytoplasma rubi
TTTTAAAAAAACCTTTTTTATATATAAATATTTTTTAAAAGGTAAATTAAATGGAAGAAAAAAAATTGTCAAAAAACGAAATTTGGGAAAATATTTTGAAAGATTTATCTTTTATTTGTAGTGAAAAAGTTTTCGAAGAAACTTTTTCTAATATTAAATTATATAAAATAGAAGATGAAATTTTTTTTATTTTAGTTGATAATGAATTTATTAAAAATAAAATTTTAAATAATTATTTAAATAAAATAGATAATATTTCTAAAAAATATTCTCAAGAGAAAATATCTTTTCGATTTATTTCTGAAAAAGAAATTCTAAAAGAAGAAAAAAAAATAAAAAAAAAAGAAAATAAAAAAATTGATTCAAGTGATTATTATCAAGGAAATTTAGAATCTAAATATACTTTCGATAATTTTGTTCCTGGAACGAGTAATAAGTTTGCTTTTGAGATGGCCAAGAAAATTGCTAATTCAGAAAAAATAGAAATAAACCCTTTGTATATTTTTGGTTCTGTTGGTTTAGGAAAAACACATTTAATGCAAGCTATTGGAAATCACATTTTAGTAAAAAAATCTAATAAAAAAGTTTTATATATTAAAGCAGATGAATTTATAGAAGATTTTACTAATAAATTAAGAAAAGAAAAAATAGATGAATTTAATAATAAGTATAGGAGTATTGATGTTTTTTTAGTAGATGATATTCAAATAATGTCAGAAGCAACTAGAACTCAAATGGAATTTTTTAAAATTTTTGATTATCTTAATTTGAATAAAAAAAAAATAGTGATTACAAGTGATAAAAACGTTTTAGAATTAAAAAATATTATGGAAAGATTAACTAATCGATTTAAAGCAGGATTAGTAGTAGATATTAAAAAACCAGATCTTAAACATCGTCTTGATATTTTAAAAAAAAAAATATTTTCAATTCAAGGCGAGGGTGAAAACATTCAATTAAAAAAAGAAATTTTAAATTTTATTTCTTCTAATTTTTATGATAATATAAGAGAAATGGAAGGGGCTTTATTTAGACTTTTAAATTATTTTCAAATTTATAAATTAGAAATTAATTTAAAAAATACTAAAGAAGTTTTAGAACCTTTATTAAAAAATAAGAAAAATGTATCCGAAGAAGAAATAAATTCTGAAAAAATTAAAAAAATAGTAAGTAATTTTTATAATATTAATATTAGGGATTTGGTTGGTGACAAAAAAAATTCTAAATATACTTTACCACGGCATATCACTATTTATTTTTTAAAAAAAATAAATAATATTTCTTTTAAAACAATAGGTTTTATTTTTAATAAAAAATATTCTTCCATTTTTAAGGCTTATAAAAGAATTGAAGAAAAAATAGAACAAAAAGAAGAATTAAAAAAAGTTGTGGAATTTATTTTGAAAAAAATAAATAATTAAAAAAATAAAATTATTTTAAGGAAAATAAGAAATTGAAATATGAATTTCGAAATAAAAAAAGAAGTTTTTTTGCATTATTTGAACCAAATTCAAAAAATACTTCCTCAAAAAACTTTTTTTCCTATATATTACTACATAAAAATAGATATTAAAAAAGATGTTTTATTTTTAGAAGTTAATAATAGTCATATTGTTGTAAAAATAAAAGTAGAAGACGAAAGTTTAAAAGTATATGAAGAAGGAATTTTTATTGTATTAGGAAGAAATTTTATTGATATTATTAAAAAAATAGATTATTATCTTATTAAAATTGATTTTTTAGAAGATAAATTTTTAATTATTAAAACTGATTCTTCACATTATAAATTAAAATTAATGGAATTAGATAATTATCCTTGTTTTAATTTCATTTTTGATTATCAAAATTTTTTTGAAATAGAAATAGAATTATTTAAAAAATTAATTAAAGAAATGATTATTGTTTCTTCCAAAGATAAACAACAAAATATTTTAACAGGAATCAATTTAATTTATAAATTTCCTTTTTTAATTGCTGTAGCTACTGATTCTTTTAGTTTAGGTCAAAAAAAAATAGAATTAAAAATAGATTATTATGATTTTAATATTATTATTCCTGCAAAAAGTTTAGAAGAATTACTTAAACTTTTGGAACAACAAAAAGATGAAATTCTTCAAATATCTATCACAGAACAAAAATTTTTTTTAAAAACAAATTCTTTATTTTTTCAATCACCTCTTTTAGAAGGAAATTATCCAGAATATCCACCGATTAAAAAAGAAAATTTAATTAATTTTTTTAAATTAAATAGAAACAATTTAATTAAAGTTTTAGATAGAGTTTCTTTGTTTTTGCCAAAAGATAAAAATATTTTTGATAATTCTATAAAATTTCAAATTCATTCGAATTATAAATTAGAAATTTCTTCTGATAGTGAAGAAATAGGACATGCTTTAGAAGAAATGGAAATTTTAGAATCTTCTTTCGATAGAAAAATAAAATCTTTTTTCAATGTTAAATATTTAGAAGAAATTGTAAAAGTTTTTACTAGTGATCAAATTACATTTTTTTTTGAAAATTCATCAAAACCTTTTGTTATTATGGATGAAGAGGATGAAACAATTTTATATTTAATTTTCCCTTTTTATTTTAAATAATTTTTTTCATTTTCCTTTTAAAAAGGATTTTAATAATTATGATTAAAAAAAAATCAAAAAAACAAAATAATAAAATAAATTCTTTATTTTCAGAATTTGATTTTAAAATAAAAATTTATTTTCTTTTTTTGCTTATATTGACTTTTTTTACATTTATATTTGATATTTATTTATATACTTTTGGAAAAGACATAGAATTATATAGATATTATAGTAGATTTAAATATTTTACTAATCAAACAGTTTTTTCTATTTTATTTATTTTATTTTCTTTTTTTGTAAAAATTAAAAATAAAAAAAAATATTCTTTTTTTATTTACGGAACTATAGTTAATGGTTTATTAACTTTTTTTGTTTATAATTTGTTATTATTTCCTTTTTATGATAGTGAAAAATTTATTATAATCAAGTTTATTAATTCAAGTAAACCAGAAGAACTAAAATATTTTATTAGTTCATTACAACATATTTTTATTCCTTTAATTTATTTTTTTCTTTTTTTCTTTTACATTCCTTTAGATTTAAAAAAAATTAAAGAAATTTATTATTCTTTTTTTCATCCTATTTTATATTTATTTACTTTTTTTATAATCTCTTGTTTTTACAGAGAATGTGAAGAAGATTTGAAAAAATGTTGGTTTCCTTATCCTAACATTCAATGTCCTAATCACGGATGGTTTTTATTTAAAAATAAAGAATATGGAAGTATGTTTTCTAAACTAATTATTGTTTTTGTAAGGTTATCGATTTTATTTTTTTTATTTTCTATTCTTTTTGTTTTGATTTTTATTGGCAAAAGAAAATTTAATAAAAAAATTAGAAAAAAAGTTTTTAAAAAAAGAAATTAATTTTTAAATTATTGAAAAAGGTTAATATTAAAAAAATGATTTTTAAAGAAAAAAAAAGATTAATAACAGGTATTAAACCAACAGGAGTTTTAACTTTAGGTAATTATTTAGGTGTAATAAAACCTTTGATTCTTTTTCAGAATAAATATCATAATGAATATGATATTTATTTTTTTATTGCAGATTTGCATGCTTTAACTAGTTTTCAAGAACCATCTTTATTAAAAAAAAATATTCGTGAAATGATATATCTTTGTTTAGCTTTAGGTTTAGACTTAAATAAAACAAATTTATTTATTCAATCAGAAGTTCTTCAACATACTTATTTAAATTATATAATGGAATCTAATACTTATTTAGGTGAATTAAGTCGAATGATTCAATTTAAAAAGAAGAAAAGTTCTTCGAAACAAGTTAGAACATCTCTTATGATTTATCCTATTTTAATGTCTTCGGATATTTTGCTTTATGATGCTGATTTTGTTCTTTTAGGTCAAGATCAAAAACAACATTTAGAATTAACTCGTATTTTAGCTAATCGTTTTAATAATTTATATGGTAATACTTTTGTTGTTCCTAAATTTTTACAATTAGGTTCTATGATTAAATCTTTAACTGATCCTCAAAAAAAAATGAGTAAAAGTTCTTATAAAAATAGTTCTGATGATAAAGGTTGTATTTATATTTTAGAAAATTTAAATATGATAAAGCAAAAAATTTTAAAATCAGTTACTGATTCAGGAAAAGATATAAAATATGATTTAGAACAAAAACCTGGTTTAAGTAATCTTTTAAATATTTATTCACTTTTGAAAAATTGTGATTTAAATGATACTATAAAATATTTTCAAAATTTTTCTTATAAAATGCTTAAAGAAGAAATTGCTGATTCATTAGTAGAAGAAATTAAAATTATTCAAGAAAAATTTTATGATTTAGAAAAAAATGTTAATTTAGAACAAATTTTGCAAAAAGGAACTCAAAAAGCAACAATAATAGCCGATCGTAAAATAAAAGAAGTTAGGAAAAAATTAGGAATAGATATAAATTAAAATTAAAACTGAACTGTTCCGTTTTTTTAGACAATTTTAATTTTTAAAATTGTTCTTTAAGACTAAAAATTAATTGATAATTTCTTATCTTTTCAAACTAAAGAAACATTTTTTTGAATTAAAAAGTGTCTAAACTTTTTTAATAATTCTTTGTTTCAAAAGATATTTTTTTTAATATTTTATCCTTACACTATTTAGTTAGGTAAAAAAAGTGAAAAACTCGCCAACAAAATGAAAAGAAAATAATTTTTGATATAAATTTAACATTTTTCTTGAAAAAAGGCGTACTAAAGTAACCTTTTTCAAGGTTATATTATTTTATGTTAATTCAACTAAAAATTTATCTTAGATTTTGAGCATATTGAGATGGAGTTGAATTGTTTAATTTGGTTAAAATCCATTTATTATTCCAAAATTGAGTAAAATGATTTATTAATTTTTTTATTTTTTCAGTAGTTTTTAAAAATAAAAAAGGATGTTGGTGTTTTAAGATTGTTTTCATTTGACCAAAAAAGTTTTCAATGACGGCGTTGTCTCGTGGGGTAGCTTTTCTTGACATACTGATTAAAAAACCTTTTTTCGTTAAGGTTTGTTGAACTTTTGGCGATTGATAAACTGCTCCTTGATCGGAGTGAATTATACAAGGTTCTTTTAATTTTGGAAGTTTTTTAATAGTATTTAAAATTAAATCTTTATTTTGATGCTTCGAAGTATGAAAAGCGATAATTTGGTTATTAAAAGAGTCGATTATACAAGAAAAATATAAAAAACCTTGATTAGTTTTGAAATAAGTAATATCAGTAAAAAGTTTTTGAAGAGGTTTGGTGGCCATAAAATCTTGATTGATTAAATTAGGAATCACTTGGAGATTATTTTTTAAATTATGATAAGTAAAATTTTTTTTGATTCTTAAACGACAACTAATGTCATTTTTTTTCATAATGGTGTAAACTTTTTTTTTGGTGATAAACTCATTAAAAGTTTTTTGGTATAAAGTAGTAATTTTCCGATGACCGTAAAAATATTGATAATGGAGACATAAAGCTTTAATTCTTTTTTCTTGTAAAAAGTATTTTTCTTCTTTTTCTTTAATTTTATTTTTAACTTTTAACCAATAATAATAAGTACTTCTTTTAATTTGAATTGTTTTTAAAATGGTGGTTAAATTAAGAGTTTGATGAAATTGATTAACTAAATTAAAAACAATTTTTTTATCAATTTTTTTTATCTTTTCAATGATTTTTTGTAATAATTTAATTTTTTGTTTTAATTTTTTCATATTAATACCAATTATTTTTATAAATTGTTTAGATATATTTATATATCAAATATTATAACTCTAAAAAATTTTTTATTTAATCAATAGTGCTTCAGCACATTAATTTTTTTGTTTAATATATAAATATTTTTCAATACTTGATAAGGTTTTTAATTTAAAAATTAAAGTTTATTTAATGATTGAAATAAATTAAAAAAATAAAATTAATAAAAGAAGTTTTTATTATATCGATAAATAATAATGATATGAAAAATGATAATTCGATAATATCAAATATCGAGTATCATTATCATTATCGATATAAAATATCAAATATCACTTCTTAAATGAGTTAATCTTTATATAGATTATTTTAAAAGACAAACTGTTATAAAACTGTTAGTAAAGTGTTATAAAATTGTTAGTAAAGTGTTATAAAATTGTTAGTAAAGCGTTATAAAGTTGTTAGTTTTCTTTTTTTATTAAATATTTATACATAGGATGTAGTTTTTTCACCCGATAACCTTGTTTTGTTTTGGTTAAGAAGGATTTAATATATTTTAAATCTTCTTTTCGATAGTAAATAATGTTTAACCCTTTTTTATAGTTAGTTTTCATGGGTTTATTATATTTATCTTGTTTTTGAGGGTCTAATTGGTATAATTGTAAAGTTTCTAATTTATTGACATCAATTTTCCCAATTAATTCTTTAAGCTGATTTTTAGTTTCGTTTTGATAATTGATTTGAAATAAATAATAGAGGGTTTTAAGGGGGTTATTTTGGCTTTTAAGAGGGATTAAATCTGAAAGTAATAGTTTAATATTACTAGAAGAAAAATTATCATTAATTAAGGTGATTTTCGTTTGTTTAATTTCTTCTAAGATTTGAGGATCGACAAAGAGAGTTTGGTTTTTAGGACGATAATTGGCTTCTTGGTAGGTATTTTTCTTTTTAGAATGAGCGATAATAGTGAGATTGATTAAATCTTTTTTTAATATTTTTAAAAAGTTTTTAATTTGTGTTAAATCGTTAGGAGTGGTTTTTGTGTTCCAACCCCCAATTCTAATTTCTTGACTGGTATCGTTTTTCATTTTTTTCTCCTTTTAGGTTGTTTGTTAGATAAAAAATAAAAACCCTAAATGTTTAAATTTAGGTAAAATGAATAACTAATTTATTCTTCGATGATGATTTTGTCTTCTCCAAAGAAATGAACAGCTAAATCGACTGTGATTTTCTTTTTGGCTTATTCATAAGTGATATGTGGGTCTAAAAAACATTTTTGATAAGCTTCTTTTCCGTATTGCCGTAATAAATCATTGACATCTTTACAAGTTTTATCATAAGGAGAAAAAATACGTCTAATTTCGTATATAATAATTTGTTTCTTTGAGTTGTATTCTTAACGCTTTGCTTCGTTTTTGTTCTTTTTCGTCGTTATCTAAGATGATAATCATCTTAATTTTTTCTTTTTTAATAATTTCTAGTTGAGATTGGGAAAGTAATTGTGCGACACAAATGAGACCAACCACATTTTTAATATCATTTTGCCAACAAATAATGACATCGAAAAAACCTTCATGAATGATGATGGTTTTCGTTTTTTTAATATACGTAAAGCTTTAAAAAAATGATAACTAAAATGAAAGGTTGGTGTTTGACTAAAATTAGTTAAAGCTTGGTATTTAGGTTGAAAGTAAGAAACTTCCCGGAAATGGTTTTGATAAAAATGAAAAGTTTGATGATAATCATTTTTAATGGGGATAATGATGGAATCATGGAAAGTATCGTGATAATATTTTTTATTTTGTTTACTGGTTTTTTTTTTGATAAAATCATATTCAACTAATTTATCGATATTAATATTTTTCTTTTTACAATAATTTACGAGTCGAAAAGATAAAAGTTTATCGGTTAATGGGGTGTAACCAAGTTTAAATTCTTTGATGGTTTCTAGGTTTAATTTTCTTTTTTGGGTTAAATAAGTTAATCTTGGTTTACTTTCGTTGTGTTTTGATTAGTAGTTAATAAATAATGATAATAATTTCTAATTTGGTTAAATAAAGGTGAGATTTCCTTAAATAATTGTTTCTTTTTCAAGTTAATTTCCTGTTCGTAAACTAGGTGCTTTTATTTAATTGAGTGATATGGTTGTTGAAAAGAGTTAGTAGTTATTTTCGTTATTTCTTTTTTTTGTTGGTTTAAGGTTTTAAATTCGAAAGAATTCATAAATCCTTCTATTTTTTGAATTGTTTCATGAAAGGATTTAATTCGACGGATAGCCATATAAAAATCAATAATATCGAAATCTTTCTCATATTTCCAACAATGAATTTTATTAGTTGAAGTCAAATGACAATAAGTAGGATTCTTTCCTTGATGAAGGGGGCAAAAAAGGGAAACGTTGTTTGATGTTGAAATTTAGCGGTAAAATATTTAATTTTTTTAATAAAACCACCATCGGAAAATGGTTTTGGATGTGTTTTATTTTTTCTTGATAATTCATTGAGTTTCCTCCTTAATAACTTTCTAATGGATAAGGTAAAACATAACCGATTTCTTGAAAGGTTTGAGTGGTCATTTCAAAATGATAAATTAAGTTTTTTTTGGTGCCATTTCGATTCTTTTTAATAGATAATTCAATAATTTTTTGAGATTCGTTATTTTTTGATTCTAAATATAATTTATTTAAATCTTGATTATAGATATTTAATGGTTTTTCTTTGTCTTTGGATATTTTGGGTTGGAATTTAGACATCATTAAGACGATATCTGAGTTAGTTTCAATTCCGCCACTTCCTTTTAAAGCTGTTATTTCTGGTGATTTACCTTGGTAATTGTTGTATGTATCTCTTGAAAATTGAGATAAAATGATAATAACGATGTTTAATTCAATGGCTAATTGTTTTAATTTAGTCATAATTTCGTCAATTGCTAGACGGTCATTTTCTAAGTGGTTTGTGGTTTTGGTTATTTGAAGGTGGTCAATGACGATAATTTCTGCTTTTTGTTCCAAAGAAAAACGATAAACTAAATCAATTACATAATCAATATTTTTGCTTTTATCATAACTAAATGATAAATTTATGTTGGCAAAAAATTGTTTTGCTATTTTCATCCTTTCCGTGTATTTGAGTGGTGCGATGTTTAAGTCTTTCAAATTTTTATCTAAAATAACATTTAATGGAATTTGAGTTTGGCAGGCTAATAACCGACTTAAATTTTCTTCTAAAGTCATTTCGTAAGAAAAAACTAAGATATGAGGATGATGGCGAGTTTCTTGATACTTAGTTTTGGTGATATCTAACAGCAGATTATAAACAAAAGTGGTTTTGCCTAATCCTGTATACCCGCCAATGGTGATAATTTGACCCTTTTTAAATCCTTTTGTGGCATGATTTAATCCTTTGAAAGTTTCTGATAAACGGTAATATTCTTCTTGGATTTTTTGTTTGAATTGCTGATCGGTTTCAAAAAATTCAGGATGGACAGAGGACATTTGGTTTAAAGTTAATAAGTTTTGGTCTGATTTGTGGGGAATGAAAGAAAGAAATTTTCTTAATTTATCAAAGATTTCTTGGTAATAAAAATGTTTATGATAAGGATCTTTATTTTCAAAAGAAGGACTAATAATTTTTAATAGTTGTTGAAAAAGTTTTTCTTGGGTATAGGTATGTTTTAAGTTATCTAAGAAATCAAGGTTATTTTCCTCACTAAAATCATTACTTAAAAAAGATAATGATTTTTTATTAAAGTTATCTTGGGGGAAATGGGTTTGGAGATAGGTGAGTAATTCTTTGATTATCTTAGTTTGAGATTTTATTTTATCAAAGGGATGTGTTGTTTGTTTTTCTAAAAATAAATATTTTAAGGTTGTAAATATTTTTTTATTTTGTTTATTTAAAAAATATTGTGGATCAATCAGTTGAAAATAAAAACTTAATTGGTTAGCTTTATTTTGGTTCATATAGGAAATGATTTGTTTTAAAGCTTTTTGTTCGTTGGTTAAAAGTTTCATGATTTTAACTCCTTTATTATTTTTTAATCATTTTAATATTCCTAAAAGGGAGGAATTGGTTAGTAAGCAATGTTTTTAAAAAGATATTCGTTTGAGGTGAAAAACAATCAATCACCTGGTTAATTCCTGGGATTTTCCTTTGATTGATTTTCTTGTTTAATCTTTGAGCTTCCACGGTGTTGTTATTTAATAAATAAAATTCAAAATGGGTATCGAGTTTTTTCAGTTGTTGGGCTTCGATAATCGTTTGATGATAACGATCACGCAGACAAGTTTTAATACTAAAGGCGATGATTCTTTTTGTTTTGGTAAATAACAATAAATCAAATTTAATTTCAGGAATGAAGAATAAATAAGCTTGAGGATATAAATGAATGATGCCTTGGTTTTGAAAATAGAGTAAAATGAGATATTCATTGATTTTACCGTGGATCACTTTTTGACTTTGAGAGTAATAGTTGTTATCAGTTAAATATTGATTTAGTAGATGGATGGTTATGATTCATATATTCATTAAAAGCTAGTAAAAAACCGGTTTTAACAAATAATCTTTTTAAAATAGCGACGACACATTGAGTGTTAGTGTTAAATTGTTTAATGTGGTAAAAATCTTCGTTAGTTAACATCTTTTTAATTCCTTTCTCAAGAAAAAAAGACCTTTTTTAAGTTCTTTTCTTCTTAATTTTTTTCGTTTTCCAATAACGGTCCCATCAGGTTTAATCTTTTTAATTTTCCCATTATGGTAATAAAAATAGCGATTACCGTTTTGACATTTTTTCTTAGTAACAATGACTATTATCTTTCTCCTAGATATTTCATAATTTTTTTGATATTGGATGGAATTGGGTCGCTTCCGTTTAAGATTAATTTATTAATGCCATTAGCGTAATGAGTTAAATAATAATAGTATCTTTGGCGAATGGTTTGAAAATAAGTTAATGATTGTCTTTCAATCAGATCTCTTTGATGTTTTTTTTGTTTTTTCTTTCTGGTTTTTCCGATAAGAGGGTCAATATCTAAATAAATTAATAAATTGGGTTTTCTTAATATAGTTTCATGATTTATCTTAAAGATTTTTTTTAAAGGTAAAAGTTGTTTCTTTTCTTTTAAAAAAGGAAATAATTGATAAGCATAAGTAGATGGCAACCAACGGTCTAAGATAATTAATTGGTGATTTTTTAATTGGGTGAAAAAATTAATTCCTCTTGGATTTGAGCCATATTCGCAAGACTTAAATAAAAACGAGTGAGATAATCTACTTGTTGAAAATTTAAAAATAAATTTCGAATTTCCCTTCCAAAAGAATTACTTCCTAAATC
This sequence comes from Candidatus Phytoplasma rubi, assembly GCF_026821955.1. Classification (NCBI taxonomy): domain Bacteria; kingdom Bacillati; phylum Mycoplasmatota; class Mollicutes; order Acholeplasmatales; family Acholeplasmataceae; genus Candidatus Phytoplasma; species Candidatus Phytoplasma rubi. Next base: position 11,091 of record NZ_CP114006.1, read on the forward strand.
TTGATAAAGTTGATGCGGGATTTTTAATTAATATTGAAGGGTGATGAATAAGAGAAGTTTTCCCACACTACCATCTAATCCTTCAAAAACAATTAATTTCATGATTGTTTTCTCCTTTGATTTTTAATTTGGGCATAAAAAAAGACCTTCATTTGAAGGTCTAAAAGTATTAATTAATTATTTGATTTTACTTAATTTTTTTAAATAAGTGGTTTTTTCTAATTCTTTTTTGGCTTTGGTGAAAAGGGCTAAGTATTTTTGACTATCTTGAATCATTTTAATGATAAATGTTTTATCTTGATAAATCCCCGAACAACATGATAGTTTTGTTCATGAAAATAAACTAAAAAGTAAGCGAAGTTAGTTTGCGAACAATAGAGTTGACATTGAACTTGGGCCCCAAGTAGTATTGAGGGATATTTTTTATTTGAGGATTGATTAAAAAACTAGTCCAAGTGGATGAGTCTTTTTGGTTTTCATTCACAAAAGGACATTTAATTTCTAAGACAACTTGATTTTGTTCATTGTAGCTATCTAAAGATGCAGAAAAAAAGATTAACTTGATCATCAGTGAAAAGGCGTCTTCAAAAGTTAAATTGGTTTTTTGCATGAAAAATTGACGCGTGATTGGTTCCATTTTTTGACCATGGAGGGTGTGTAATATTGATTAGCGGTAAAGGTTGTCCCAAAGAGTTTATTATGAACTAATTGTTCCATGGAACGAAAAGGGATCTAAACCCCGTAATGGAAGCAATTTCAGAAGCGTTAATATATTTTTTTCGATGTTGATACCATAATTTGGTGGGTTGATTTAAGTTTTTGATGCGCATAATAATTATTCTTTTTTAAATATTTTCTTTAATAATAATAAAAGATATTTTTCTAAATAATAAAAGAAACGAAAAAGGTGATAAAGACATTTAAAAAGAAAATCAATTAGATATAAGAAATGAGGAAGAAATAATAAAATAATTGTTAATAAACCTAAATTTAACCATTGATTTTGATAAGTAAAGAAATAACGACTGATAGTATTAAGGCTATTATTTATCTTGGTTAACCAAGTATTAATGAAATTCCACATGATGATTGGATTGTTGCGTGGTTAAATGTTGATAAAATTGAACCACTATTCCTTGTTTTAATTGGTGAATACTTAGTTTGACGGTGAAAAGATAGAATTTAATGACATAATAAATGGTTATAATTGGAATAAATGAAAGTAGAGTGATGATGAAAAAGATGAGATTACTAGGTAAAGATTGAAAGATTTTTTTTATGAACATGGTTTTTGGTTTCCTTTCCAGTGTTGTATGTGTTGTTAAATAAAAAAACTCGCTAAATTGAGCGAGTTTGTTTTGATTAAAGATTTAATTCTTTTGGTTTTTGAGGAGGCGGGGTAGTATTTAAAAAATAACTTATATATTTTATTTCATTTCTAGTCCTAAAATAATCTCCATCAATGCCCCAATCGTCAATAAAAAAGCCTTCGATATATCGATAAAAATGAGTATTTCCGTTTTGATCATAAATAGTTTTAGAATAACGACCTAATTTGTCACGAATTTCATTACCTGTATAATAACAACCATATTGGATTGGACATTGATTTAACCATTTAATATAATTAATTCTATATTGTTCAGCTAATTTAATTTTGAAAGAATTATCACTACAAAGAATTAAATAAATTGTATTATCAGTTTCGAAAAGATGGAAAATGATTTTAAATTTAAAAGGAATATTAATTTTTTTATATGAAGGAGAAGTGATTTCAAAAGAAATTTCAACTTTTTTAATTTCTTCATCGTATTTACCTTCTTTGATTAATGGTGGGAAAGTATATAAATTATTTTCATATTTCCAATCACGAATAGAAGTATAAGGTTCAGAAGAGTCAGGTAATTCAATAATTTTATTTCTTTTTTGGACGTTAAAAATAAAGAGATAAATATTTTTAGCGCCATTGGAAAGTTTTAATAAATCTTGGATTCTCCATTCTAATTTTCTTCTAAGAGATTGTGTTTTTTGATTTTCAGAGAGAATTCGAATGCCATCATCAAAATAAATGGCGTCAATTGGAACATCATGAAAAGTTTTCGATGGTAAAGGTAATACCAAACCAGTATGTAAAGTTGCGTTATAACAACCTAATTTAATCAATTTTGGTTCTTTTATTAGATTGTTTTCAATTAAATAATTATTGATCTCTTCTTCTTTTTTTTGATCAGTGAAAATATCTCTAAATACGAAAGTTATTTTAGGTTGGATTTCCTGAGGTTTTTCTTGGGCGTTCCAAAAGATAAAAGCTTCTTCGATGGCGATTTTGTATTTTAAAAGGCCTTCTAAGGTGTATTCATTGTCTTCATCAGGATATTTTTCGTTAAAAGGATTGATTCTAGGTTTGAAATAAACTCCAATTAATCCTTGAGGAGGATTTTTTAATTTGGGATCAAAGAAAGTATAACCGTAGGGGTTATAGGAAGGAGATGAAATATCATAAAGAAAAGCTTTGATATCAAAATATTTTAAGATTTCAGGAATACTTTCTTTAGAAAAAACTTGAATATCATGACGGATGAATTGAGGTTGAGTTGCCAACCATTTTTGTTGGAGAGTTTGGTAGTCTAATAATTTAATGGTTGATTTGGTTTTAAAATGAAAGAAAGAATGAGCAGAGATGGAAGAAGATAAGTTAAAAAGAATGATAAAAAAAATAATAATAATTTTAAATAAAGGGAATTTTGGTTAATTTTAACATTGTTGGTTACCTCCTAATTTAATGTGGGTTGTAAAATAGTTTTTAAGAGACAGTTGTATTCATAATTTTAATGAACATATTATCTAGTTTTGTTTATGGCCTTGTCAGTTAAGGTAGTTTATTTTCCTTACTAGTGAAAAAGTTGTTTGTAAAATAAAAAAAGACCTTGAAGGGTCTTGGTTTGTTTTTATATAATTTTAATTATTTTAACGTCTTCTAGGATTATTTAGTTTATTTTGATTATTTTGTTGTGGCATGAAATTGTGGATAATAATTTGTTGAGCAGCAATACGATTACTTAATTCAACATTTTACCTCACAAGATTGTTAATAACTTCTTCGGAAGCTTTATCATTTCTAGCATTAAAAATTTGTTGAACTATTCTAGCTTGTTCAAAAGTTAAATTTTGTAAAATACGAGCTTAGTTTTGAAAATTAGTATAATTATTATTGTGGTTTGTTATTTTGAGATACATGACCGTTAGAATGATTGTTATTTATAGCCATAACTTTATGATTGTCAAATATAAACAAAAAATTTAAACTAATAATCAAAAATACATTCAACAATAATAAATTATTTTGGATTTTAAACATTAATAAAATCTCCTTTATTTTTTTCCCTCAACTGAGGTGATTTCGTAGAGGGAGTTAAGTAAAGAGTTAATTTGATTTTGATATTCCTTTTCGCTTTTATAGTATTGACGTTGCAAGGAATCTCTTAATTTGATAGCGTTTGATAACATATTTTCATACATTCTTTGATCGGCTTCTAAATTTCCGATATCTCTTTTAATATAAGAGATTTGACTAACTAATTTAATAACTTCATCTTGTAATCGTCCAATTTCATCTTCTAATTTTTTATTTTCTGATTCATTTAATGGTTTGAGATTTGTTACTTTAATATTATTTCTTTGTTCATAAATTTTATGATAAATAGGTGAAATTTCAGCTCTTCGATATTTTTTATTTTTTATTTTTTCCTCTAGGGAGTTTTGTTCTTTTTCTAATGGAGTTAATTGTTTTTTTAATGTTTCGATTTGATGATATAATGGTTGCAGTTGTTCTCTTAAATTATTGCATTCTTTATTTTTTTCATTAATTGTATTTTTATGTCTCTTTATAAAACCTAAAGTTTGTTTTCGACATTCTCTTATTTTTTCAATTTCAATTTTTTCTATTTCAGAAAGATCATTGAGTAATAAAGTTTGATTGTTGTTTTCTGATAATACATAAGATTTTATTTTGTCAAAACGAGCTTCAGTAATTGTGAATTTAGGTTTTTCAGTTTTTCGTTTAGATCTATAAGAACTTGAACTTGAATCATTATTTTCTATTTCTTTTTCTGGCGAAAATAATTCTTCTTTTTCTTTTTTTATATCGTTTCTTCCTTGATAAAAAATAATAATTGCCGATCCGATAATAATAATAATAATAATTACTAAATGTTTTTTGAAAAAATTATTATTATTCATCAATTTCATTTCCCTTCTGATAATAGTGATTATTATCAAATATTGAAATTTGAATATATCACTATTATACAATTTTATTTATGATATGTTTAAAAAAAATTATTTATTAGGGATCATAATCATTTCAGGAATTTTAGTTTGACGTTTTTGTTGTAATTTTTGTTGAGCGCGAGCGTAGTTAGGAGATTTTTGCTTTAGTTCTTCTTTTTTAATGTTAATTTCTTCTTTTTTGGTATATATTTCTTCTTCTAATTTATCGTGTTTTTCTTCTAATTTTGAAATATCTTTTATTTCATTTTTTTTTTTATGTAATTCGTTAATAATTTTTTCATATTCATCAATAACTGATATTTTTCTATTTTTTCTTTGTTCTTCTTGAATTTCCTCTTCTAAAGTTTCAGTGCTTAAAAGAACATTATTATCACGACGATTTTTATATTCTTCTATTTTCTTTTCGCAATCTTTTTTGTCAGCGTCAAGTTTGGCTAAATCGCGGTCAATATCCTTGCTATACATTTCTAAAGCTTCTTTGGTAATCATTGGCGTTGTTTCTTTGGTTTCGTTTGTTACTTCGTTGTACATATGCCATAAACGGTGGCCTTCGTGAAGAGTTAAAGTAACTTTACCCATGGTTTGAGCATATTTTCTAGTAACGCTAACAGTTTTACCTAATGTTTTAATTCCGAATTTAGCAGGAATTAAATCGGCAACTTTATCGAAAGTTTTGAAACCAAATTTAAAGGCATTACCGAAAGAAAATTCATTTTCTTTTTCATAAGTCATCATACGGACATGCATTGCCTTATATTTTTCTTTGAAACTTTTGTATAAAACTTGTTCGATTTTTATTTCATTGATTTTTTGGTTTATTTCATCGATATTTTTTTGAATTTCGGCTTTACGTTCTTCCACAGATTTGATTTTGGCGAATAATTTTTTCTCGTCAGAAGTTAATTGTACATAATCACGTTGCAAGGAATCTCTTAATATGATAGCGTTTGATAACATATTTTCATACATTCTTTGATCAGCTTCTAAATTTCCTATATCTCTTTTAATATAAGAGATTTGACCAACTAATTCAATAACTTCATCTTGTAATTGTCCAATTTCAGTTTTTAGTCTAATTTTATCATCAGACGAAGCTAGTTTTTCTTCTTCTTGTTTTTTGGCAATTTCTTTTTCTTTTTCGGCTTTTTCTTGTTCTTTTTGTTTTTGTTGTTCTTTTAAAATATTAATATTCTTTTCAGTTTCTTGTTGTTGAGTTTTGATATCAGTTATTTTTAATTCAGTTTGGTCTAAAAGTTTTTTGATTTTTTCTTTTTGTTCTTGGTTAATTACTTGTTGTTCATATAATGTTTTTAATTCTTCTTCGCATTTCCTTAATTCCCCTTCCCAATCTGATTTGAGTCCTTTGTAGTTATTAATAGTTTTGTCGTATTTGTCAATGGCTTTATCGATTTCATTGATTAATTGTCCGAGATATTTAGAGGATGACTCTTTTGGTTGATGAAAGAAACAAAGATAAATAAAACTCAAACAACCAATAATAATTAAAAAATAAATTAAATAGCCTTTCCAAGTTGTTGTATGTGTGCGATAATTTTTTATTTTAAAGAAAAGAAAACCACCAAAAAGAATACTAGCTAGTAAAAACCAAGTAAAATAAGATTGAAAAGTAAAATAACTTTTAAATAAGTCTAAGGTTGATAACATTATTATTCACCTCCTTTCTTTTGGTTTTCGATTTGATCTAATATTTCTGTTTTTTGAGAAATGATCATTTGGTAAGCTTGTTTTAAATCTTCTTTGTTGATTTCGTTTCTTTTATTTTCGTCAGTTCCGCGATTGTGTGCGAAAACGTTGACAGTTGTTTTTAAAAGGTTTTCTAAAGTACGATTAGCTTTTAAGAATTGATGATTTTGTGGTAAATATTCTAAAGCTTCGTTGATAATTTCCAATAAGTATTGTTGGGTTTCTTGGCTATAAGGGTTTTGACGTTTTTTAATCATGAATTCTAAAAATTGTTTTCTTTCTTCTTTATTGCCAGGTTTCACTTCGATGTTGTAAGTAAATCTTGATTTGATTGCTTCGTCAATTTGTTCTATATGATTTGTTGCGCCAATGACAAAAATTGGTTTTTCAAGATTATTGTCAACTGATTTCATTTCAGTTTTGAATTGGTTAACCACATTGGCGATTTCTGAACCAGCTTCTAATGTTCCTAAATCAGTAAAAATAGTTTAAAATTAATATAAAAAGATAATAGCGCCGTTTTTTTTATCCGCTTCTTCTCTAGCTGTTTCAAATAAATCTTTAACCATTTGTGGGGCTTCGCCTTTATATTTTTGGGAGAATAAAGAACTAGAAACTTCAAAGAAAGGTAATTTAGTTTCTTTTGCCAAAGCACGTGCTAAAGTAGTTTTACCTGTTCCTGGACAACCATGCATTAAAATGCCTAATGGTGGTTCTATCTCACCAATTCCTTGATAGTTAGTTTTATTTTTTAAATAATCCATAAATCCTTCCGCTGCTTTTAACTCCTCTTTAAAACCGATTAATTGATTAAAAGATAAGAATTTTTGAGGATTAGATAGTTTAATTAATCTTTCGTCGAGATGCGGTTTTTGATTTTGTGTTATTAATGATTCTAAATTAGATTGTAATTGGTTATGAAATTCGGTTTGTAATTCATTTTGTTTTAAGGTTATTTTTTTTTCTAATTCATTTTGTTTTTGATGAATTTGTTTTTTGGTTTCTTGTAAGTTAATATTTTGATTTTCTAGTCTTTTATGATGATTGGTGATTTGTTTTTCAGTTTCTATTAAAGTTTGATGATGGATCCATACATAATTTCCTAGACAAAAGAAATAAATAAAATGATAATAGTTAACATTAAATATTTTGATAATGGCTTTTGGTTGATTTTCTTTTTCATTTTTCTTCCTTTCTCAATAAAAAAAAGACCAAGTAAAAACTTAGTCTTTATTGATAAATTACGCTAATTGAGCGATTTTGTTTTCAATGGTTTGACTGCCACCACTGAAAGTTTTCCCTTGGGAATCAATTAATTCGTAATCACAAATTAATTTTAATTGAGGATCTTTTTCTTTTATAATTTCTTTTTGTTCGATGCTGATTTGAATTTTCATATTTCCAATCCCATTTTCTAAAGTCATTAAAGGACATTTATTAGCTTCATATTCATGATCGTTAATTTTTAACGATAAATTAAAATATTGTTCAGGATGATTAAAAGTTGTTTGAGTATCATAGCGAGTAGATATTTTTAAATATAAAGGAACGGTAAGTTCCAACCCGTTTGAATTCAAAGTGGCTTCATGTTCAACTGTAATTAAATGTTGATATTTTTGTTGATTTAAGTTCGGAATGGGAATAGGTAAAAGGATTTTGTCTTCGTTATTTCCGCCTGTTCGTTCAATAGTAAAAGAAGGATAATTATTTATCAATTGAATTTTCTCTTTTCTTTTTTGGGCGAAGTAATTTTTTAAGGCATAAAGTGAAGCGATGGTAAAAAATAAACTGATAAAAACCACTAAAGTGGTGAAAATTTTATTTTTATTTTGAATTTTCATAATTATTTTCCTCCTAGGATAATTGATTTAATTAAATTAATTAAGTTATTAATTCCTGTAGTAAACCAAGGAATTTTATTTTCGTAGTAAAGATTTAATAAAGATAAAAGTGAATTTAAAATGATAATAGTATAAGTGATTTTTTGTAACAAAGGTAATTTTTGGGTTGCTAACATTTTTGTTTCTTTCGTTGTTGGTGTTGTTAAATTGTTATTAGTTTTTTCTTGGTTTTTTGATTTGTTTTTAGTTTTTTTGATAATTATTTTTGACATATTATTTCTCCTTTAAGTTTTTGAAATTATTTATTTTTTTGTTGATTTTTTATTTTTATCATTTTTGAGTTTTTCTTGGAAGGTGAAAAAGGTAACCAACAAAACAATAATGAGAATAGTTGTTGAAACTATTACTAAAATGATTTCAGCTGATTGGTTTTTCATAAAATCTCTCTTTTTTTATTTTAAAATTAAAGCTTTCACTTGGTTTTTAATGGTTTGAGATAATTTAAAAGTGATTACTGTTTTCGCAGGGATTTTTAGTTTTTTCCTTGTTTTAGGGTTTCTACCGATGTAGGCTTTTCGAGTTTTTAATTTAAATTTACCAATTTTAGGGAATAAAACTACTTCTTCGTTAGAAGTAATAGCTTTAATTAAAGTATTTTTGAAGATGTGATAAAATTTTTCCATTTTAGTAACGGAAGTTTTGTTGGCTAAAGCGATTTTTTTAATTAATTCTTTTTTATTCATGGTTATTTTCTCCTTTATTTATGGATTTATTTTTTTAAAAAGGTAAATTTTCTTGAGTTTTATTATCTAAAAAGATCACGTTTTGAAGAATAACTTTAGTGTTGATTTTGCTTTGACCTTCATTATTTGTGTATTTTTGGATGGATAAAGTTCCTTCAAGATAAATTTTAGAACCTTTATGTAAATATTTATTCATGTTTTCGGCTTGTTTACGAAAAACAACACAAGGGATAAATTTAGTTTTATCTTTGAGGTTGACCGCTAATTGAAAATCAATTTTAGGGATTTGTTCGTTATGACTGTTAATGTATTGTTTTTCTAAATCATGATTTAGATGGCCGATTAATTGAACTTTTTTTAACATAATTTTATTTTTCCTTCTTTGTGATATATTTTTTTTAATTTCTTCATCAATAAAACTTTTGAAAATGAATGTATTTAATGATTATCTGATTGATTTTTATGTTGGAATATCGTTTATTACTTGTTGTTTCAAAAATTTTATGCTTGGTTTTGATACAAAAAAAGATTACTTTGAAAGTAATCTTGTTTCTGTTTAAATTAAAATTTTATTTTTTTAATAATTGATTGATCCATGGAAAGCGGAATTTTTCCGTTAACTCAGTTATCTTTTACTGGTGTAACTGTTACCTTATGTACATTATATGGGACTTTAAATTTTCGCCCATCCTCTTGGTCTAACGTCAAAGACTTATAGTTTAACGTCATTACGGACGAGCGATAGATTTTAACGTTTTTTTAATTTTTTAATGGCTTTTTCTTTAATATTTTCTACTTGTTTTAAAGATAAATTGAGTTTTTCAGTAATTTCGGTGTTGGTATAACATCTTTGATAATCTTCGTTAATATTTCCTAAAGGAATCCCAAAACTTAAATGGATAATTTGAAATTCTTTTGGACTTAATCTAGCTTTCATTTTTTTTAAAAAAATTTCATGATTAACTTGTTTTAACCATAATTGATGTGGGTTTAAATTATTTATTTGATATGGTTCATAAAACTCTTCTTTAAAAGAAAGATTATTAACTTTATGATTTTTTTGTGGAAGAGAAGGAGAATGACTTTTTCTAATAAGTTCTGTGATTTCCGATTTGATAGTTGGAGTAGCGTAAGCAATAAAGTCATAACCTAAATCTTCATAATTATTGAGGGCTTTGATTAATCCTAAAATCCCTTCTTGATATAAATCTTTTCTAGTTAAAACTCGAGGATAATATTTAAATTGTTTCACTAACTTCTTGACTAATGGTAAATGAAATTCAATTAATTGATCTCTTATTTCTAAATTCTTTTTCTTTTTTAAAAAATTTTTAAATAATTTTTGTCTTAACATTTAATTTCTTTCTAAAAACATTTTTAGAAAAGAGAGGAAATTATTTTTTTAGTCTTGAAAAAAAAAAAAAAGACTAACTTAAGAGTTAGTCTTAAAAATTTTTTAAAAAGTAAAAAGTGTCCAAACTTTTGGAACGGGGAACACCCACCACCACCATCACCACCCCACCCCCCCTACCATCAAACATTTTAATTCTGGTGAATTTTTTATTTTATTTTTAATTTCTTTTTGATAAGTAAAGATGATATTTGATTATTTTGTGTTTTTTTCATCAGAAATCATTATTTCCAAAAAGTTTTTTTTGAGTTCTTTCAATTAAATAAGAATAAACATCTCGAGACTCAGAATTACCAAATGCTTGTTGATATAATTTTTTCATTTAAAATAACCATCTTATTTATTTCAGGTTCTTATTTTAAATATAAAATTTTATTTGAAAGATTAAAAGTATATTTCTTATCCATTAGAAAATTAATTTAAATTTTAAAAGGTCGATTTTTTATTGTTTTTAACATCATGATAGTTTCATAAAGGTCAGTATAATTAAGATATAAAGTTTGATTATCCAAGTTATAATTAGTTTTTTGATTGAATAAACGAATTTTAAAATAATTATTTTGAATCAAAAAATTAATTATTTCTTTTAAATTAAAAATTTTTTTCATTTTTTAAATCTTCTTTTTTAGTTTGACTATTTTGAAACAAAAAAAATAAGTCAAACTGTTTATTAAAAAAAATAGTTTGACTTAAATTAACTTTTTAACTGGTTTCATTTTGATGGAGTGGGACAGGACGTAATGCAGGAGAATTTAAAAGATATGGATGGACTACAAAAAAATTAAAAAATAAAGGATATAAAGCAAGAGTCATTAGCAGATGACGGATTTGATTTAGAAGAATTACATAAAGAAGGATATACTTTAAAAGAATTCAAAGAAGTTGAATTTACTTTAAGATAATTGGTAGGCGAAAAATTTACTTTAAGAGAATTAAAATATTTTCGGATATACTTCAGAAGAATTAAAAGAATTAAAAAATGTATATACTGTTTTTGGGATTTAAAATATCAAAAATATACTGCAAAAGAATTAAAAGAATCTTGATTTACTAAAGAATATTTAGAAAAAACCGATTTTATCTTTTTCAATTAAAAGAAGTTGGATTTTAAAAATCAAAAAAATAATAATAAAAAAGAATAAATAAAAAATAAATAAAAAATAAATAAAAAATAAATAAAAAATAAATAAAAAATAAATAAAAAATAAATAAAAAATAAATAAAAAATAAATAAAAAATAAATAAAAAATAAATAAAAAATAAATAAAAAATAAATAAAAAATAAATAAAAAATAAATAAAAAATAAATAAAAAATAAATAAAAAATAAATAAAAAATAAATAAAAAATAAATAAAAAATAAATAAAAAATAAATAAAAAATAAATAAAAAATAAATAAAAAATAAATAAAAAATAAATAAAAAATAAATAAAAAATAAATAAAATATTTATTTCATCATTAAAAAGTTATTTAAAAAACATGAATATACTTTAAAAATATACCCACACAGCCTATCTTATTTGATTATGTTACTTATACGTTTGAGGTTTTGGAAGTTTTTACGAAAAATCTTAAGCTATATATATAAAAAACATTTTATATATAAAAAAACGAAAAAAAGTAAAAGGTTTTTAAATATAAAAAAATAATAACGAACAAATATTATATTTAGATAAATTAATTATGAATAAAAAGGATATTAAATTATCTTTTCATGATCAAAAAAATATTTAATTTAATTAACGAAAATAAAACTTTCAATAATTTTGAAAAAGAAAAAATTAAAAAAAATATTTTATTTTATTAATTTGAAAAAAAATAAAAATTATCAAAATTATATATTTTGATAACTTTCTAAATAGAATAAAAATTTAATTTATTTTCTAGTCATATTTGTTTCGATAGCTACTTTAGCGACAGCTTCAGATATTATTTTGGTAACTTTTTTTTCAAAAATAGAAGGAATTATATTATTTTCATTTAATTCTTTTTCTGGAATAATCGAAGTTAAAGCATAAACAGCAGCTATTTTCATTTCTTCTGTAATTTGAGTTGTTTGCGAATCTAAAGCACCGCGAAAAATACCAGGAAAAGCCAAAAGATTGTTAATTTGATTTGGAAAATCTGAACGCCCTGTAGCAACTATTTTAGCATTTCCTTTTTTAGCTTCATCATACATAATTTCAGGAATAGGATTAGCTAATGCAAATACTATAGAATTTTGAGCCATAGTCGAAACCATTTCTGAAGTTAAAATATTAGGTTTTGATAAACCAATAAAAATATCTTTTTTTTTGATAATTTCTTTTAAAGATCCAGTTTCATTTTCTAAATTAGTTACTGAAGCCATTTTTTTTTGTTCTTCATTTAACCAAGTACAATCTTTTTTGATTGCCCCTTCTTTATCTATTAGAATTATATTTTTAAATTCTAATAAAAGAAGCATTTTAGCAACAGCTATTCCTGCTGAACCTGCGCCTGTAATAACTATTTTTACGTTTTTAATATTTTTTTTAACTATTTTTAAAGCATTTAAAATTCCTGCACAAACAACAATAGCTGTCCCATGTTGATCATCATGGAAAACAGGAATATCTAATTTTTCTTTTAATTTTTTTTCAATGTAAAAGCATTCTGGGGATTTAATATCTTCTAAATTAATTCCTCCGAATATTGGAGATATTTTAGAGATAATATTAATAATTTCTTCTGGATCTTCAGAATCAATACAAATAGGAAAAGAATCTATATTTGCAAATGTTTTAAATAAACTAGCTTTTCCTTCCATTACTGGAATTGAAGCTAATGCTCCTATATTTCCTAAACCAAGAACAGCTGTTCCGTTAGTAATAACAGCAACATTATTTCCTTTAGTTGTGTATTTATAAGCATTTTTTGGATTTTTAGCAATTTCCAAACAAGGTTCTGCTACTCCTGGAGTATAAATTAAAGAAAGTTCTTCTAGATTATTAATTTGTATTTTACTTTTTATTTCTAATTTACCTTTATTTTTTTCATGAATTTTTAATGCTTCTTCTTTTATATTTAAAGACATTTATTTTAAACCATCCAACTAATTTTAATATTTTATTTTTTATTAAAAAATATATTTTAATATAAATAATTGATAATTTTAAGTATCTAAATAAATTTCTAAATTTTCGAAAATAAATATTTTATTTCAAATTAATTATATTTATTTTATTAAAAAAAATAATTTTAAATAAAATAAAAAAAGTAATAATTTAAAATATTTATAAATAAATATCTTCTATATAACATTATATAATCATAACTAATTATAATTTCAAAAATGTTTAATTTTTCCCTGTTTTGTTTTTTTAAAAACAAACAAACTAATTAATAAAATTTAAAAATTTAGTTTATAGAAAATAAAAATTTTAATTTTTGAATTTTATCATAAAAATTTATTTACATTGATTATTCAATAAAAATAATGAATTAAAAATAAATTTTTTAATTAAAAGCTAATTGTTCTAATTCATTAAATGAAGGAATAAAATTTATATTTGAAGAAGAAATTTCTTTTTGTTTAATGTTACCCATTTATTTAATATTGAATATTTTTACTTTTACTTTCGATAATTAATTATATTTTTTATATCTTTTTTTACTCATAATAATAATTATTAAAATATTAAAACATAAATAATAATATTTTGATTTACATAACTTTTGGATTAATATTTTTTATTTTAAGCGTTTAAGCTTATTGATATCTTTAATTACTTTAAAAAAATTAGTCAATCTCCAAGTTAATAAAAAATATTTTTTATTATAATAATCTTTTTTATAATCATTTAAATAAAAAAATAATTTATTTTTAATATTTTAGTAGTTATAAAAAATCTAATAAATTATTATTTTTTTGTTTGATTTTAAAATATCTACACTTAATTAATTTCAAAGATATATTAAATGAATAATTATAATATCTTATATTTCATTCCTTAAAAGATACATTAAAATACTTCCTGCAACTCCAACATTAATACTTTCTATGTCATTAATATCAATATGAATAAAATATTCAGATTTTTCTTGAATCGAAAAAGAAATTCCTGCTCCTTCATTACCTAATATTAAAATTTTTTTATTTTTTTGTTTAAAAAAAGATTTATCATTTAAATTTACATTTTTTTTATTTACAGAAGCATTAAAAATAGTATAATTATTATTTTTGGCTAATTCCAAAAATTTTAATATATTTCCTCTTTCTAAAAATAAATGAAATATTGCACCTTGGCTAGATCTTATAGTTTTTTCATTATAAAAATCTACTGTTTTTTCACTACTAAAAATATGTTTAAAACCGAACGCGCAAGCGCTTCTCAATAAAGTTCCTGCGTTTCCTGGATCTTGAATATCATCCATAACTAATATTTGATTACTTTTTAAAGGTTCATTATTTATTTTACAAAGAGCACAAACAGAATAAAGAATTTTATTATTATTTAATTCTTTCATTAATTGTTTTGAAATTAAAATTCCTTCTCGATTTGGATTGATCGTGTAAACTTCTATAACAGCTTTTTTAACTAAAGCTTCTTTAACCAAATGTTCGCCAAAAACTAAAAATTCCTTGAAAAAATCACGATATTTTTTCAAAGAAAGTTTTTTTAATTTTTTAAATTTAATATTTTCTTTAGATGAAATCATTATTTTCTCTCTTAATTTTAAAAAATAATTTTTTTAAATTTAAATTTTTTTGATTGTTCTAAAACGGATAATAGATATAGTTATTAAAAAAATTAAGATAGAGAAAAAATATTTAATAACAACATTTCTTGTATTACTAAAATTTTTTTTATTATTAATATTTTTTTTATTATTTTTCTTTATCGATCTTGATAAATTCATTATAAAAGATAATAAAATAGATGAACCATCTATAATAAATAATATTGTTGATAAGGGCCATCTATAAAGATGACTAACATACATAAAAATAACTTCAGTTCCAGCTGTACTATAATGATTTTTGAAAATAATACCACAAGTTATACCCAAAGTTAAACTAGTTATTATAGAAGATACAAATAATCTTAAATATATATTTTTTTGAATAAATTCAGGAAATTTTCTAAGAATAAGATTTTGCTTAATATTATAATGATTAAATAGTTTTAGTATAAAAGAAAATAAAACGCTAAATATTATAGATGAAATTAAAATCTTTGTAGAATTTGGTGTTTCTTTAAATGCATTAAAAACAGCGAATAATAAAATTAAACTTCTTATAATAATAATCTTATTATTTTGGCTAAAAAAATATTTTTGTTTTTGATTTTTTTTATCAAAAAAAAATATTTGATCTAAAAAAATTAGATTACTTTCTAATCCGCCTATAATAAATTTTTCAGGTAAAACAAAAAAATAAATTACTGATATTAATAATAACATTCCAATAAAATTTTCCATTTGTTGTAAAAACCAAACATTATTTAATTTTAATAAATCGGATGTCAAAAAACCTAAAATCAACATAATAAATGATAAAATTATAAATAAAAAAAATACAAATTGAGTTTTTTTATTATGTTTATTCTTATTTTTTTCCATATTATTATTCCTCAACTTTCTTTTATTTATCAATTTTATAAGATGAAAAAAAATTATTTAATAATAGATTCCGAATTACATATTTATAAAATAGTAAAAAAACATTTTATATTAATTTTTTATATATGATAATAAAATTTTTACAATATTAAAATTGTTCGTTTCAAATTTATTAAAAATTTTTTGTAAAAAAGTTTTTAATAATAAAATTCTTTTTAAACAACTTATCTTTTTAAGAAATATTTAAAAAAATTAATTATTTAAAAAAAATTTTAATTTTATGATAAAATTCAATTGATATACAATTAAAAAAACTAAATTCAATTTAAGTATTTACACAATTAATATTATATCAAAAAAGTTCATTTAAACATTAATAATAACACTGATAAAATCTAATTTTAAAATTATATTAAATAATTTTTTATATTATTTAATATAATTTATTTAAATTTTGTTAAAATATAAAATATATATAATAGTTTATTATTATTAATAAAATTTTATTTTTATTTTATTATTTGTTAAATTAAAATCAAATAATCTTGATAAATTAATCAATTATGAAAATTAGTAAATATAAAGTCTAAATTTTTATTATTAATAAAATTAAATTTTATTTTAATTTGAAATTATTGAATATAATAAACAATTTCCTTTTCTTATTTAATATAAATAAGAACAAAAGGCCATAAGGAGTATTTTAAAAAAATGAGAAAATATGAAATAATGTATATTTTGAGTCCTGTTTTGAATGAAAAACAAATTGATACTGTTAATAAAAATATTAATAGTATTTTTGAAAAGGAAGGTCAAATTTTGGAATATCAAAAAGCAGAATTAAAAGAATTAGATTATTCTATTAAAAAATTTAATCAAGGTTTTTATAATAGTTTATTAGTACAAGCTAATAATGATATAGTTAAAGAATTTAACCGATTTATGAATATCAACACAGAAGAAATTATTCGTTATATTATATTAAAAGTAGAAAACAAATAATGATAAATAAAGTGATTTTAGTGGGAAGAATTACTAAAGATCCTGAATTACGTTTCATTAATGGCGATGTTCCTTTAGTTAGATTTGTTTTAGCAGTAAATAGAAATTTTAATAATAAATCAGGCGAAAGAGAAACTGATTTTATTAGTTGTACAGTTTGGAATAAACAAGCAGAAAATTTAGTTAAATATATTACCAAAGGTTCTATGTTAGGTATTGAAGGTAGTATAAGAATTAATATTTCTGAAAATAATAATCAAAAACAATATTTTACAGAAGTCAAGTGTGATTCAATTCAATTTTTAGAACCTAAAAAAAATAATTCTAATTTTCAAAAAGAAGATAATTATAATCAAAAAAATAATGAAAACCAAGACACTAGTTTATTTGATGATGATGAGGATTTACCTTTTTAAATTTAAATTATAAAAAATATTTATTAAAAAAATATGTATAAATAAAGGATATAAATAAGGAAATGCAAAGAATCAAAAAATATTTTAAAAAACGTCGTAAAGTTTGTTTTTTTACTGAAAATAAATTTACTAAAATCGATTTTAAAGATATTGAATTATTAAGTAAATTTATGACTAATAGGGGGAAAATTTTACCAAGTATAATTACAGGAACTTCAGTTAAATGGCAAAAACGTTTAGCTAAAGCTATAAAAATAGCTCGTCATATGGCTATCAAAAAACAAAATGAAAAAAATATTTAACTAAAATTATCAAAATAGTTTAAATATAGCTATAAAAAAACAAGCTTTTATATTTTTTTAATATCAATAGCTTGTTTTCTTTTTTATTTAATAACAAATATAAAAAAACTAAAATTTTTCAAAATAATATTTTATTCGTTTTTTTTAAAAATGAAATTATAAAATCTAAAAATCAATATAAGAAACGAGTTTTTATAACAATTATGTATAAAAAAATTCGAGAAATATTTTTTAAATATAAAAAAAATATATTAATAATTTTTTTAATTCTTTTTTTTATATGCACTATAATATATGATAGTGAAAATATTAAATCAATTTTAGAAAAACCAAATGATACTTTTAAAGAAATAAAATCAACTTTTGTACTTTTATTTATAAGCGTTGTAGGTAAAATAATAATTCTTTTTGTTGTTATTTGTATTTATTTCAATGTTCATCATTTAATTGAAATTAAAAGATTAAAAAATCGTTTAAATTTATGGGCTAATTTATCTTATTATGTTAATCAAGTAGGAGAAGAAGTTTTTAATGAATTACCTATCGGGATTATTTTAATAGATAATATTTTTTATAAAATTCAATGGATTAATAATTATGCTAGTAATATTTTAAAAAATCCTGTTTTAAATACTTTTTTAAGAGATGTTAATTCTTCTATGGCAGATTTATTAAATTCTTCTTATAATAACATTGTTTTACATATAGGAGAAGAAGATTTTGATTGCATATATAAAAAAGAATTTAATGTATTTTATCTTTTCAATGTTACCGAAAGAGAAAAAATTCAAAAACTTTATAATCAAAAAACTCCTACTCTTATTTTTTTATCTTTTGATAATTTAGATAATTCTTTTAAAAAATTAGATCTTTCAGAACAATCTCAAATTAAAGTAGAATATTTAAGTTCTTTATCAGATTTTTTTGAAATTTACGAAAGTTATTTAAAACAATTAACAGATGATAAATTTTTAATTTTATTAAATTATCATCAATTAGAAAAAATAATCGCTGATAAATTTTCTATTTTAAAAACAATTCGTAATATATCTAATAAATATAAATTAAAAATTACTTTGTCTATGGGTGTTGCTTGTTATAATTTACCTTATAATCATCTTTCTAATTATGCTCAGAATGCTTTAGAATTAGCTCAAAAAAGAGGCGGAGATCAAGTAGTTGTCAATATAGAGAATCAAAAACTTCAATATTTTGGTGCGACTACTACATCTTTAGGAACTGATTCTAAAATATCAGCTCGTATTAATTCTGAAATAATCGAAGATTTTATTTTAAAACATAAAAGTTGTTTTATTATGGGACATATACATCCTGATTTAGATTCTTTAGGTTCAATGATAATCTTTTATAAAATTGCTTTAGCTATTAATAAAAATTATGAACATTATTTAATTATCGATGAACCCAAAACAGATTCTAATTTTAAATTTATTTATCAAGATTTACATAAAGAAGAAAAAAGTTTAACCAATATAATTATAACAACAGAACAAGCGATGAAAATGATAGATGAGAATTCTCTTTTGGTTATTGTAGATACTCAAAATCTTGATATTGTTAACAGTCCTGAATTATTAAATTTAACTTCCAATGTAATTATTTTTGATCATCATAGAGCAACCGAAGAAATCATTAATAATAAATTTTCATATGTTAATTCTACAGCTTCTTCCACTGTAGAAATTTTGATAGAACTTATTAATTTTTTCAAATATAATATTAACATTACTCCTTTTGAAGCTAGTTTAATGTATGGTGGAATGGTAATAGATACTAATTATTTTACTTCCCGTACTAATTCAAGAACTTTAGAAGCGGCTGCGCAATTAATTTATTTAGGAGCCGATAGTTCTAAAGTTAAATTTTGGCTAAGAGAAGAATTAAATCAAATTTTAGAAATGAATGAATTAATTTCTAAAATGGAAATTTATATGGATAGATTTGCAATTGTAAAAAATAACAAAATTTGTAACGATCGTTCTTTTTTAGCTAAAATATCTGAAAATGTTTTAAATATTCAAAAAATTGATGCTGCTTTTACAATTTCCAAATTAAAAGACAATAAAATAGGAATAAGTGCTCGTTCTTATGGTGAAATAAATGTTCATATGATTATGGAACAAATAGGAGGCGGTGGGCATATTAATAGTGCCGCTACACAAATTGAAAGTGATAATCTAGATGAAATTATTCTTCAATTAAAAAATATATTATTTTTAGAATATAAAGAAAGTTTAAAAAATATGAAAATTATTTTATTAGAAGATATTAAAAATAAAGGCAAAAAAAATGATATTATTCAGATAAATTCTGGTTATGGTAATTTTTTAATTAAAGAACAAAAAGCAATTTTAGCTGATGATAAAAATATCAAAAAAATAAAACAAGAAAAAATTTTGGAAGAAGAACAAAATAAAAAATATAAATTATTAATGCAACAAGTAAAAAAAGATATTGATGATAAAAAAATTGATATAATAGTTAAAATAGGTCCTCAAGGAAAAATGTATGGTAAAATAACTTTAAATCAAATTATAGAAGAATTTAATAAAAAATATAGTATATTAATTAACAAAAAACAAATTTTTTTAGAAAGTGAAATTAATTCACTTGGCAAATATAAAGCTAATGTTTTTTTAACTCCAGACATTGTAGCTTCTTTTATCATAAATATTCAGGATATAGAAAAAAAATAATTACTTTTTATTAAAATAAAAAATATGAATTATCAAAATATAAAATTACCTTTTTATCTAGATGCAGAGCAATCTATTTTAGGAATTATTTTTTTAGATCCTAAAAAAATTTTAACTACAATGGATAGATTAGACACAGAAGATTTTTTCAACATTGAACATCAATATATTTTTGAAGCTATGAAAACTTTATCTAAAGAAAACAAAGATATTGATTATTTATCTGTTTTTAGTATTCTTAAAAAACAAAAACAAACTTTGGCAGGGGGACAAAAATATTTATTACAATTAACTGATAGTATTCCTTCTATTTATCATTTAGATAGTTATATCGATTTTGTTCGTGATGCTGCTTTAAAAAGAGAAATAATTACTACTGCTTCAGCCATTTATAATGAAGGTATTAGTAATCATGATATTGATTTTTCTAATTATTTAAATATTACCGAAGAAAAATTTTTTCAAATTTCTAAAAAGAAAAAAACTAATAATCTTCTCCAAATTAAAACATTATTAAAAGAAATTGAACATAGAACTATTTATAACAAAAGAGAAAATAAACTTATTGGTTTAAGTACTGGTTATAGTAATTTAGACGATGTTACTTTAGGTTTGAAACCAGAAGAACTTATTATTTTAGCTGCCAGACCATCGATGGGAAAAAGTACTTTTATGTCTAATTTAGCTCTTAATATAGCTAAGAAAAATAATAAAGCTTCGATTGCTATCTTTAGTTTAGAAATGTCTAATGAACAATTAGGAACAAGAATATTAAGTTCTGAAAGTCAAATTTTTCATAAAAAAATTCAATTAGGAATATTAAATGAACAAGAAGTTGGTTTATTAAAAGCAAGTTCTGAAAAATTACAAAATTTAAATATTTATTTCGATGATTCTTCAAGTGCTAATGTTTTAGATATTAGAGCTCAATGTCGTAAATTAAAAAATCAAAACAAATTAGATTTTGTTATTATTGATTATTTACAATTAATTGGAAAAGTTAATAAAAATAACTTTAAATCTTTTTATAATCGTCAAGAAGAAATCGCTGATATTTCTAAAAGTTTAAAACAAATGGCTCGTGAATTGAAAATTCCTGTTTTGGCTTTATCACAATTATCGCGTGAAGTTGAGAAAAGAGAAGAAAAAAGACCTATTTTATCTGATTTAAGAGATTCTGGAAGTATTGAACAAGATGCTGATATCGTTATGTTTTTATATCGTCCTAATTATTATAATAAAGATGTAAAAAATGAATTATCAAATTTAGGTTATACAGAATTAATTATCGCTAAAAATAGACAAGGAGCGACAGGAACTAAAAAATTTAATTTTAATTTAAATTGTCTTTCTTTTTTTGAAATAGAATAAAATTCATAAATATTGATTCATTTTTGTTTAACACAGGAGTATAATAAAATGCTAGAAAAACTTAAAATAATAAAAGAAAAATATTTACTGTTACAAAAAAAAATGTTGAAAACTGTAAATAATATAGAAATTTTAAAAGAAATAAATGAATTAAATAAAATTGTTTCTATTTATGATGAATATCTTATTTTAGAAAAAGAAAAAAATGAAATTACAAAATTAATTTCTGAAAATAATATAAAAAAAGAAGAAAATGAATTTATTGTTTTATTTAAAGAAGAACAAAAAAATTTAGAAATTGAAATAACAGAAAAATTAAATCAATTAAAAAAAATATTATTATTTAAAAAAAAAGATAATAACAAAAGCGCTATTATCGAAATTAAAGCAGCGGCCGGAGGAAACGAATCAAATCTGTTTGTGGCTGATTTATTCCGTGCTTATGTTAAATATGCTGAAAGTAAAAAATGGAGAATAAATGTCCTTAATTTAGTAAATAGTGCTAAAAATGGAATTTCTTCTGTTGAAATGATTATTTACGGAGATAATGTTTATTCTTTTTTTAAAAATGAATCAGGAATACATAGAGTTCAAAGAGTTCCTGAAACAGAAAAACGTGGAAGAATTCATACATCTACGATTAAAATTTTAGTGTCTCTTAATGAAGAAGAAAAAAAAATAGATTTAAATTGGAATGATATTAGAGTAGATACATTTAATTCAAGTGGTCCAGGAGGACAATCAGTAAATACAACTAAATCAGCTGTTCGTTTGACTTATTTACCTACTGGTGATAGTGTGGCCTGTCAAATATTTAAAAGTCAATATCAAAATAAAGACAAAGCTTTTCAACTATTAAAAAATAAAATTTATAATAAGTTAATATTACAAAAACAACAACAACAAAACGATATTAGAAAAAATTTAATTGGTAAGGGCGATCGTAGTGCTAAAATAAGAACTTATAATTATGCTCAAAATAGAATTACTGATCATCGTATAAATTTAACTTTACAAAAATTAGATTTTTTTATGGAAGGAAAAATAGATTTAGTTATTGAACTTTTAAATAACGAATTAGAAAAAAAATTATCAAAGAAAAAATATAAATATGTTAAAATCTAAAATAATTATTTTTCCTACAGATACTGTTTATGGATTAGGTTGTTCCATATATGATCAGGAAAGTTTAAAAAAAATTTATACTATTAAAAAAAGAGATAAAAATAAACCAATAAGTGTCTTGTTTTCTTCTTTAGAACAAATAAAAGAAATAGCGATAATAGATAACAAAGTTGAAAAATTGGCTATTTCTTTTTGGCCTGGACCATTAACTATTATTATACCGACAACAAAAAAATATTATGATAAAACAAAAGAAAAAAGAATAGGAATTAGAATTCCAAATCATTCTCTAGCTTTACAAATTTTAAACAAAAAAGGACCTTTAAAAGTGACTTCTGTTAATAAAAGTGGAGAATCACCTTTAAATAATTATTTAGAGATTAAAAAACAATATCAAAATAAAGTTGATTATATTTATCCTAATAATAAAATATTATCAAATATAAGTTCTACTGTTATAGATACCACTTCTCCTAAATGGTTTTTGGTAAGAGAAGGTTCTATTTCTTTATCAATGATAAATAAAATTATAGATTAAATATTTTTTTTTTTATCAAAAGATATTTTAAAGCGCTTTCAGGATCCATAAATCCTTGTTTAACTTTGTAATATATTCTAAAAAGAATTAAAAATAAATTTTTTATTTTATCCATAGGTAATAATTTAATTTCTTTAATTAAATTAAAAATTTTTGGCAAAGAATATTGTAAAAGAGTTGATATTTCATCTTCTGTTTTTTTTTCATTTATTAAATGTTGAATTAAAATCATTTCTTGTAATTTTTGTAAAATTTGATAAATAATAAACATAGAATTATATTTTTGATTTATCAAATGGTCTAATAAATCAAAATTATCTTTCATTTTTGAATTATTTATAATTGAATTGATAAATAAAAATATAATGTTGTCTTTATAACCAACTAATTGTTTAATTATTTCTATATTTTCAATATTTTTATTTGAACATGATAAATAATATAATTTAATTTTTTTTATTTCTTCTTTTAATAATAATAAATTATTTTGAGTGTTTTTAATTAAAAAATAAATAATTTCAGAATTTACAACAAATCCATCTTCTTCAAAAAGTTTTTTAGTATGATTAATTAAATTTTGATATGATAATTTATTTTGTTTTTTAATAATAAAATAATTATTTATTTTTTCTTGTATATCTGGAAGAAAATTATTATCTTTTTCTTCAGCTAAATAAAGAATAATATTTTTTATTGGTTCTTTGAAGAAATTTAATAAAAAATTTAAATTTATATTTTTTTTTGAAAATAAAAAAGAAATATTTTTGATAAAAAGTACTTTTTTATCATAAAAAAAACAACTAGTATATAATTCTTTAGCAATATTTTTAGCCATTTCGGTATAATTATCTTTTTGAATAGAATAAAATAAAAAATTATAATTTTTTTTATAACATAAACTCTTTAAATTATTTTTAGTTTGCTCTAAAAAAAATTTTTGTTCATAAATAAATAAATTTAAAGAATTAATTTTCATAATAAACCTCTTAATAATAAATTTTTTTAATAGAATATTTATTTAAAAATTATTAATAGCTCTGGGATGGTATTTAAAATATGTTTTTTTTAAATATTTTTGACTAATATGAGTATAAATTTGAGTAGTTGAAATATCTTCATGTCCTAAAATATTTTGTAAAGTTCTTAAATCTATTCCATTTTCTAATAAATGAGTAGCAAAAGAATGTCTTAATGTATGAGGGGAACATTCGTTTCTTAAATTAGCTTTTTTAGTTATTTTTTTAAAAATTTTATAACATCCTTGTCTTGATAAACGTTCTCCTTTTTTATTTAAAAAAACAAATAAACTTGTTTTATTTTTTAAAAAAGTAGAACGTCCTTTTTGTAAATATTTTTTTAATTTTTTAGAAGAATATTTTGTAACAGGGACTATTCTTTCTTTGTTTCCTTTTCCTATAATAATAATATAAGATTTTTCTAAATATAAATTAGACAAAGTTAAATTTAAAATTTCTGATATCCTTAAACCTGAACCATACATTAATTCAAAAATAGCTTGATTTCTTAAAGAAATCAAGCTATTTTTATCAGGAATACATTTTAAAAACAAAAAAACTTCTTTTAAAGATAAAACTAAAGGTAATTTTTTTTCTATTTTAGGAATTTTTAAAATAAGAGCCACATTATATTTTATTTTTTTTTCTAAAAACAAAAAATAATGAAATTTTTTAATAACAATAATTTTTCGAGCTAAACTTTTGCTACTGATATTATAAAAATTAACAATATTTTCTAAAAAAAGAGAAATATCTTTTTGAGTTATTTGATTAGGATCTTTAATATTTAAATTTATTATCATAAAATTTAAATATTGATTTATATCATTTGCATAAGCTTCAATAGTGTTCGAAGATAATAATAATTCATGTTTGATATATAATTTAAATTCTAATAAAAAATTTTTCATTATTATATAAACTTTCTTTAATATCGAAAATTTTATTATTTTCTAATAAATTTTAAATTTATTTTATTCAATGTAATATATATAACAAGTGAGTTCACAGCTAATTTAATAAAAGTTAATAATAAAGAAACTAAATGTATGTTTCTATCCCAAATAGATAAAAAAATAATAGAAAAGATAGCTATAAAAAAATTTAATACATTAATTGATGTGGATATAGTTTTATTTTTATAAATAACTAAATATTTAGCAATAATATCTATTCCTCCCGTGGAACTACCAATATTGATACACATACCAATGGTAAATGACGAAAAAATAGATACAATCATAACTCTTAATAAAGATTTCCAAATTCCACAATTTTTTGATATCCAACCAAAACAATAACTCCAAGATTTTAACATTCCTTTAGGATTATTTATTAAATAAGTTAATATAAATAAAAAAACAAAAAAACCAATAATATTAATCAAAGAATTTAAACTAAATTTCAAATCTAATTTAGGGAAAGAAATAAAAATAAATAAAAATAAATTTACAACGGCAAAAAAACAAGCTGCAAACCAACCATTAAAAGATTCGTTTTGAATTTGAAAAATACTTTTTAAAATTTTGGCAATAGCATCTCCAATACCATGAATACCTGTAGTATACAACTTAATATCATAATCACCGCTCATCAAAATAACATCAATAAAAGTATATAAAAACATTAAAAATAACGAAATAAGAATTATTATGATATTATATTTTGTTAAAAATTTATCATCATGATTTATATTCATTTTTGTAATATTTTGGCCTTTTTCCAACATATTAATTTTATATTTTCCATATTCTAATTATTTTATTATTTAAAAAAATTTAAACAACGATTACACAATTGTTCTAAATCTTTATTTTCTATAACATTCCAACATCTAGGACAAGTATTTCCTAAGGCTGGTATTATTTTAATCTCAAAAATTTCGGATTTTATTATTTCTAATTTTGATACGATTAATAATTGATGCAGTTTATCTTTAATTTCTAAAACATTCAGCATTTCAATATATTTTAATGGTAATTTTAAAATTAATTTAGCTTGTAAAGATTTATTAATGATTTTATTTATTCTTGATTCTTCTAATTGTTTTAAAATTTGTTCTCTAAAAATAAAAAATAATTTATAATTAGTTTTTTTTTGTTCTATGTTTATCTTTTGGGAATAAAGAGATATCCATTCTTCTAATTCTTTTTTTTGAGGAATTGATTCTAAATAAATATCTTCTTTTTGAGCAAAAGATAAATTTTGATATATTTCCGAAGTAGTATGTGGAATAATAGGAGTTAAAATTTTTAAAAAAGACATTAAAATATCGTATATAGTAGATTGAATTACATTTCTTTCCCAATTATTTTCTTTTTCAATATATAAAATATCTTTACTAAAATCTAGATAAAAAGCACTCATTTTATTTGAAATAAATGGATATAATAAACTTAAAATTTGATCAAAATTATAATTTTCGTAATATTCTATTATCTTAAGAAAAATATCTTTAAATTCTAAAATAAATAATTTATGAAATAAAGGTCTTTTTTCGAAAGAAATATAACATTTTTTAGAAGGATCGAATTTATTTAAATTACCTAACATAAAACGAAAAGTGTTTCTGATTTTTTTATATTTTTCTTCTATTTGTTTTAAGATAGCATCATCTAATTTAACATCTACATTATAACTAATATTAGCTACCCATAATCTTAAAATATCCGCTCCTTTTTGTTTTATAATTTGTAAAGGATCAACGACATTATTTAATGATTTACTCATTTTTTTCCCTTTTCCGTCTAAAACAAAACCATGCGTAATAATTGTTTTATAAGGTGCTTTTTGAAAAGCAGCTACAGAAGTAATTAAAGAAGAATTAAACCAACCGCGATATTGATCTGCACCTTCTAAATAAACATCAGAAGTTATGAAATTATTATTTGTTTTTTGAAAAGTACTATAAGAAGTTCCTGAATCAAACCAAACATCCATAATGTCTGTTTCTTTACTGAAAATATTATTAGGGCTTTTTTTGTTTTTATAATTAGGAGGTAATAATTTTGAAGCTTCCCATTCAAACCAAATTTCTTTACCATTTTTTCTTATTAAATCAGAAACATGTTTAATTAAAAATTCATCTAAAATAGGTTGTTCATCTTCTGTATAAAAAATAGGAATCGGAACACCCCAATTTCTTTGACGACTTATTACCCAATCATTTCTATCTTTAATCATGTTATGTATTTTAATTTTACCCCATTTAGGAATCCATTTAATTTTTTGAATTTCAGATAATAATTGTTCTTTAATTTTTTCAATATTTAAAAACCACTGAGGAATAGCTAAAAAAACAACTGGTTTTTTATTTCTTTCATCATGAGGGTAAGAATGATTTAATATTGTTGAATTAATTAAAAGATTATTTTTTTTTAAATCTGAAACAATAATATTATTAGCTTTTTCGTAAAAAAGACCTTTATATTTTCCTGAAATTTCAGTCATTAATCCTTTTTTATCAATACTTAATAAAATATCTAATTTATATTTTTCGCTTAATAAAAAGTCATCATGACCATGTCCCGGAGCTATATGAACTAAACCTGTGCCTTCTGTATCAGAAACAAAAGTATCTAAAACAATTTTATTTTGTTTATTGAAAAGTTTATTTTCATATATAAAATTATTTAAAAAACTACCTTTAAAAGTTTTTATTATTTCTATTTGTTGCCAATTAAATTTTTCTTTTAAATTATTTAAAACTGAAGCTCCTATAATATATTTATCATTATTAATTTTTGTTAAGTGATAATCTTTATTAGGATGTGCACAAATAGCTACATTAGCTGGTAAAGTCCAAGGAGTTGTTGTCCAAACTAATAATTTAGCATCTTGAAAAATATCTTCTTTTATATTTAATTTTATAAGAGGAAAAAGAACAAAAATAGAAAGTGTTTTATGATTTTTATATTCTATTTCTGATTCAGCTAAAACAGATTGTAAAAAAGGTGACCAATAAATAGGTTTTAATTTTTTAAAAATTAATTTTTTAGCAATCATTTTACCAAAAATATTTATTTGGTCAGCTATAAAAGAATTATTTAAAGTTAAATAAGGTTTTTCCCATTGACCTAAAATACCTAATCTTTGGAAATTTTTTTTCTGTTTTTGTACAAAATCTATAGCTATTTCTTGACATTTATTTAAAAAATTTTTTTTAGAAGATAATTTATCTTTAGAATATTTTTTTAATATAACTGTTTCAATAGGAAGACCGTGACAATCCCATCCTGGAACATAAGGAGCATAAAAACCTTGCATTGTTTTAAAACGTATAATAAAATCTTTTAAAATTTTATTTAAAGCGTGTCCGATATGAATATTTCCATTAGCATAAGGAGGACCATCATGAAGAAAAAAAGAAATATTATTTTTATTTTTTTCTAAAACCTTGTCATATAATTTAATATTTTTCCATTTATTTTGTATATCAATTTCTTTTTTACTTAAATTACCTTTCATAGGAAAATTTGTCAAAGGCATTAACAAAGTTTTTTTATAATCTTTATTTATCATAATACTCTCTTTTAATTAAAATTGTATAAAAATTTATAGATATCTTATTATTTTTTATTTAGAAACATTAAAATAAAAAGTAATAATATCTCCATCTTGAACTAAATAATTTTTTCCTTCTAATCTTAATTTACCTTTTTCTTTAACTTTGATAAAATTAGGAGCGTTAACTAAATCTACATAATTACAAATTTCCGCTTTAATAAACCCTCTTTGAAAATCACTATGAATTATACCGCCACATTCTGGAGCAGTCATGCCTTTTAAAAAAGGCCATGCTTTTGTTTCTTTTTTTCCTGAAGTAAAATAAGTGTTTAAACCTAATAGTTTATAACTTTTTTGAATAATTTCTTGTAAAGCACTATTTTTTAAATTATACATAGATAAAAAATTTTTTTGTTCCTCTTTATTTAAAAGAGATAATTCTTTTTCTAATAAAATACAAACAGGAATAAATTCTCTTCCTTTTGTTTTACTATGCATGTACATTTTTTTAAAAAAAATATTATTTTTTAAATCTGATAAATCTTTTTCTTGAAAATTACCAATATAAATCATAGGTTTTAAAGATAATAAATTAAAATTTTTCATTATTTTTAATTCTTCTTTATTCCAACTAATTTGAGAAATATTAATATCTTTTTCTAAATATGATTTTAATTTATTTAATATTTCTTCTTCCTCTAAAATTTCTTTATTTAAAGAAGATTTTTTTTGTTTATTAATTTTGGATAAACGTTTTGCGATTTGTTCTAAATCAGAAAGAATTAATTCTGTTTCAATAATAAAACTATCTTCAATAGGATCTACTTTATCATTAACATGAATAATATTTGGATCTTCAAAACATTTAACTACATGACAAATAGCATCCACATCTCTAATATGTTTTAAAAACTGATTTCCTAAACCTTCTCCTTTAGAGGCGTTTTTAACTAAACCTGCAATATCTATAAATTGGATTTGAGTTGTTATAATTTTTTGAGATTGTGAAAAATTAGCTAAAAAATCAAGACGTTTATCTTGAACAGCTACAACACCGACATTAGGTTGAATAGTAGCAAAAGGATAATTAGCTTCTAAAACTTTCATATTTGTTATAGCGTTAAATAAAGTTGATTTTCCTACGTTAGGTAAACCTACTATTCCGACTTTCATAATTTTAATTATTAACCTTTTTAATTTCTAAATATATTTTTTATTTTGTTAATTTGTTTATTATTTTTTTAAAAAATAATAAACATAAATAATTTATTTTTTACTATATTTTAATATTTTTTCGAACTAGTTTCTAAAATAATTTATATTATTTAAAATATGTAATATATATACATATTTTACTTTAAAAAATATTTTTTTAATTATATTTATTATATTTATAATATTTTTTTAAATTTAATTTTAAAAATATTTAAAATTAATTAAATTTTTTAAAATTTGTTAAATTTATTTAATTTGATATTATAATATGTTTAATTTATTATTATAATAATTTAGATAAATATTTTTAAGTATTATTTCTTATCTTAAAAATTATTTAAATTATTTTTTTATTTTATTTTTAGTTTAATTTATTATTAATTTATATTTTAAATATATTAAAAATAAATATAAAAAAGGCTAAAAATGAATATGGTAATTAAAAATAAATATTTTTTATTAGGTTTTTTGAGTTTTGGTTCTTCATCATTATTTTGTTTTTTAATATATTATTTAAATAAAATAAACTTTATTAGATAAAAACTTCATTTTATTTTAAAAAATAAATAAAATTATTAATTTAAAAAATATAATAGATTTGTAATTATAATAAATTTTAATTTTCATAATTAAATTTATAAATATGAACATGAATGATTTGTTATAAATCAATTATTTACTAAAAAAATTTATTATTTTTATAATAAAAAACACTTTTAATTAATCATATAGTAACGAAGAAATAAATAAAAAAATATTAATATAAAATATTGAATTCAAAATGTTTAATCAAGATATTATTATCGAAGAATAATTAATTCGGAAAAAATTTTAAAAAAACAAATATTTTGTATTAAAAATAATTAATCGGTTGTTAAAAAAAGATAATAAAGAGGAATTTCTTTTGCGAAAAAAGATAAAATAATTTATAAATACAATTTTTAATTTATTATATAAAAATAATAATAATTAAAAAAATATAATTTAAATTATTATTTATAAAAAATAATTATAATTAATAACATAGACATAAATTATATTATTTTTTTATTTTTCGTTTGATTATAAAAAAATTTTTTATTTAAAATATTTAAAATAATAAAAATTTTATTTAATATATTATTTCAAAATACATTTTAATGAAAGGTTTAAATATAACACAAATGCAAAAAATTGAAAATAAAATAAATTTAAAACGTTTATTCTTTTTATTTATTCCAATTATTTTATTAATTTCTAATAACTCATTAATTTTTGCAGATAAAGAAAAACCATTATCCGATATTTTAACATATAGAGAATTAGGAACAATAACAACAAAAGGTCAACAACCTACTAAAGATGAAATTATAGATCAAGTAAAAAAATTGAACAATAGTTTGAAAGAATCAAATTTTTTAAGAATAGATAATGATCCAAAAGAAAATAAAGCTATAGTTAAATCTAATAATAATGATTATACAGGAGAAGTAGAAGTTACTTTTACTGTTGAAAAATACAAAAAACCATTATCCGATATTTTAACATATAGAGAATTAGGAACAATAACAACAAAAGGTCAACAACCTACTAAAGATGAAGTTATAGATCAAGTAAAAAAATTGAACAATAGTTTGAAAGAATCAAATTTTTTAAGAATAGATAATGATCCAAAAGAAAATAAAGCTATAGTTAAATCTAATAATAATGATTATACAGGAGAAGTAGAAGTTACTTTTACTGTTGAAAAAAAAGAAAATATAAATGATAATATAAATAAAACTTCTGAAATCGTTACAGAATCAAATAAAGAAAATACTTCTTTTTTAAAAAATAAATGGTTATGTACGATAATAATACTTATTATAATTGGATCTGTTGGTTTTTTTGTTTGGAAATAACAAAAAAATTCTAGATAAAAATTTTTAAATAAAAAAAAGACTTTTTAAGGTCTTTTTTATTTTTTTTAAAAAATATTATAAAAAAAAGAAGAATTAAATCCTTTTTTTATTTTATGATTTGAAAAATAAATTCTTTATAAACTAGTTTATAATTATTTTCTACAATAATAAATTATAAACATTTATTTAAAAAAATTTATATTATTACAATATAAAAATTATAATATAATGAATTTCGAATTAAAAAATTTTGAACAAATAAAAGATAATTTACAAAAATAAAAAATTTTCAGCATTAAGACAATATTTTGAAAGTATAATATTATCAAAATTTTTTTTTTATACGATTATTAGAATAAATAATAACAATAAATAGAACAATAAGAACAAATAAAAAAGAAAAAATTAAAGTCAAATTTTCTTTTAATTTGTATATTTTAAAAAAATTAAATATATCTTTTTCTTTTAATAAAGAAACTTTAATAAAATTATGTGGTAAATTATTAGATTCTTCCAAAATATTATTAAATCCTAGAAAATTACCTTTATTGTCAAAATATAAAAAATTAAATTTAGAATTATCAATTTTATTTTTATTTTTTAAATCAAATACAGAATCACACAAGAAAAAATCATCTTTTTTATAACTTACAACACCTTTGAACATTTGAGGAAAATAATTATCATTATAGTTATTTATTAAAAAAAATATTTCTTCTCCTAAATTTAAATTTTTAGAAGATCTGGTTGGAATAATATCGTAATTATTGGAAGATTCAAAAGTTATTAAAATCAAATTATTATTTCCTAATAAAAAACTTTTAATTTGACCTTTTTCTTTTTCATAATTATCATTATGAAAAATAGTTATTTGAATTTCATTAGAAAAAATATTTTTAATCGATTCTATTAATGATAATAATTTATTCTTATTATTTGTATAAGTAGATAAAACAAAATATAAAAAATTATTATTTGGTAAAGATTTTTTTTGAAAAACAATTCCATTACCACTAATTTCTTTATTTTTATCCCAACAAATTAAAGAATTTTTTATTTTCTTTAAATTATCAAATTGAAATTTTTCATTTATTTCCATATTATCATTATTTTGTTCATAAGGATAAACCAATTCTAAAGATATAAAGGGTTCATGTTGTTCTTTTAAGCGAATATCATCGATATTATAAATTTTAATTTCATTTAAATTATTTGAATCTTTTTTTTCAAAAATAATGTCATTTGTTTCCTCATTATAAGCGATTTTTATTTGCTCTTTTTTGGGGTTTAAAGAAAATATTTGCTCTTTTTTATAAAAAATAACTACTAATTTAATATTTAATTTTAATTCTTTTTCTTCTTTTATTAACTCAGAAGTAATTGATTTTATTTTGTTATTTCGAAAATAATTTAATAATTCTTCAATTTTAATAGTAATATTATTTTTAGTTTTTATTAAAGAATTTTGATTTTGATTAAAAGGCGGAAATGAATTTAATTCGTTTTTTAAATAATTATAATCTTCTGGTAAAATTTTAAAAAATTTTTTAATTGGATTTTTTTTATGCAATTCAATTATTCTATTACATATTTTTTTAACATGATTAATATTAAGACATTGAGAAGTTCTATCTGGCATATAATCACTCATAATAACACTTTTATTTATGCCTATAATTTCGAAATGAGTATTAAAAACAGGACCTCCACTATTACCTGAATCAATTTGGATATCAAAAGAAATTTCTTTTTCATTATAATCAACAATATTACCTTTTTTTAATAAATTAACTCCCCAAATAATATTTGGTTTTAAAGATAAATCTATATCTTTATCTTTCGAAAAAGTATCGAAATTATCCAAAGTTAATTTTTTTAATTTAATTTGAGAAATTTGAGATCCCATACTATAAACAACTTCACCTTGATAAACATTTATTTTTTTCTTAGGCAAAACTTTATCTAAAATTGTTTTTATTTCTTCAAAATTTTTTTTATTTTTATTTCTAAAAGTTAAAATAGCTATATCATCATATACATCTTGATTATTTATAAAACCAAATATTTCCGCCTCTTCTTGAAAATAAATGTTAAAAAGTTCAATTTTTATTGATGAATATTCTGAATCTTTTTTTAATACATTTCTAAATACATGTCTATTAGTTAAAACATAATAATCATAAAATATTTCATTATTTTCCATTATTTCTTTAACACAAAAAATAAAACCAGAACCTAAACTAAAAAATTTATTTTTCATAAAATTTTCGACTTTAATCAAAAAAGTGATTTTATTTAAATTTTTTATTTCCTCATCGAAAGGATAATTTAATTTTGTATTTTCTAGGTTATTGTTTTGTTGTAAATTTTTCTTTTCGATATTCAATTGATTTATTTGGCATTTATATAATATTATCTGATCGAAAATATAATTTAAAAAATTTTTTTTAGAATCAATTTTGGATTCACTATTATACAACCCTAAAAACAATCCTTCTTGATTTAAAAAAATTTTATATTTCTTTTTATCTAATTCTAGCAAAAAATAATATTTATTTGTAATATCAATATCTTTTTCAGAAGATGATTCTGGTTGTTTTAAATTAAATTGACATTTAAGAAAATAAAAAATAGAATTAGATGTTATTATATGATTAATTGTAATATTCGGATCTTGATTTGGTACAGAAATACCTATAAATTCTCCTTTAGTATTGAAAAATATTTTATTTTTTTCTCCTTTGATAGAAATAGGCAAATATTCTTTATCGCTTAAATCATAATTTTTACTTACAATACCTTCTTGAAAAGGTTCTATATGAGATACAATATCTAAAGTAAAAGCATATACTACATCTCCTTTATTAAAACGATGAGGTTTTAAAATAAAGGATGGTTTATCTTTTTTAAAATCAAAGATATTTTGAATTTTTTTTTGCATGTCTTCTATCATTTGAATTTTTTCTTTTAAAACTTTATCTTTTAAATTAAATGTAATTTGGTTTTTTTTATAATCATTTTGAATAATTTGATTTTGATATTTAATAAATAAATATTTATAATAAAAAAATAAAAATAATAAAAATATCAAAAAAAATAATAGAAATCTTTTTTTATTTATAAAAGATAAAATGATACTATCTATTTTTTTCAAGTGTTTTTTCATTTTCTAAATTATTGTTTTAAATTTTAAAAATCTATACAATAATATTTTTTTACAATTATAAAAATATAAATAAATTAATAATTAATTTAAAAATTACAAAATACTCTACTTATTAATAATATATGAATTAAAAAAGTTTTTATTTATTTTTTTAAAAATATTAATTTTATTATTGTAATTTATAAAAAAAATAATATAATAATATTAGCAGTCATTATAAATGAGTGCTAGAATTGATCGACACTAGAGGTATGAGCATTGCTTTCAAATCGCAAAAGATTAATTTTAAAGGCTGTTATAGAAAATTATTCTAAAGAAGTTAAACCTATAGGTTCTGATTTTTTATCTAAAATACCTTATTTAAAATTTTCCAGCGCTACTATCCGTTATGATATGTTGCAATTAGAAGAAAAAGGTTATTTAATAAAAAATCATAAATCTAGTGGTAGAATTCCTTCCTTAAAAGGTTATGTTTTTTATCTTAATAATTTAATGACTCGTAAGCCAGAAACTAAAGAAATTTTAACTTTATTTGAAAAAATAATTCAAAAAAAAAATTTAAATAAAGAAAAAATTGTTCAAGAAGTTTTAAAATTATTATGCAATTTAACAAATCATGCTATTATAGATATCAAACCTGATATTTTAAAAACAAGTAAAATTAAAAAAATTGATTTAATTTTTGTTAATCCTAGGCAAGCAGTTATTTTTGTTCTTACAAATAAAGGTCATTTGCAACATCAAAATATTTTTTTAGATGAAGATAAAGAATTTAAAGTAGAAGATTTAAAAATAATTGTAAATATTTTTAATAATTTGTTAATCAATAAATATTTAAACGAAGCTTTACAAATTATTCAAAGCGATCTTTGTCAAGAACAAATCAAAAAACATATTAAATATCAAGAAGAATTAATACAATTTTTTTTAGAAGCTTTTTATAAATTTTATAATAATAATACTTCTTTTTATGGTATTTCTAATTTTTTAACTTCTCAAACAGAACAAGAAATTATAAATATTAAAGATATATACGAAATTTTAAATACAAAAAAATTAATTAATTTTTTTTACGATTCGAAGGAAGTAATTTGTAAATTAGCTAATCAAATTAGATTAATTCCTTATAAAAAATTTATTTTTGTTTCTATTCCTTACAATATTAGCGAAAATGAAAAAGGATTTATAGCTGTTTTAGGTTTTAACGTAATTAAATATTCAGAAATTATACCTATTTTAGAATATTTATCAGCTCATATATCTCATTTATATGAAAAAAAATAAATAAAAAGGAGTTTTATTTTAGTTAAAATGAATGAAAAAAAAGATAAAAATTGCCAAAACTGTTCTTGTGATAAAACTAAAGAAAACGAGAATATAAAAAATTTCGCACAAGAAATTTGCCAAGAATATACTTGTGAAAAAGGCGAATGTCAAACAAACAATTGTCCAAAAGGAACTTGTGAGCAAGAAAATGGCCAAAAAGGAAATTGTCCGAAAGGTAATTGTGCACAAGAAATTTGCCAAGAAGATACTTGTGAAAAAGGCGAATGTCAAACAAACAATTGTCCAAAAGGAACTTGTGAGCAAGAAAATGGCCAAAAAGGAAATTGTCCGAAAGGTAATTGTGCACAAGGAAGTTGTCAAGAAGATACTTGTGACAAAGGCGAATGTCAAACAAACAATTGTCCAAAAGGAACTTGTGAGCAAGAGTATTCATGCGAAAACAATTTCTGTTGTAAAGACAATAATAAATGTCTTTTTAATAAAAATAAAGATGATCAAAAATGCACTAATGATTGTTTTGAATCAGTTAACAATAAAGAAGAAATTGAAAAATTAAAAATAGAAAAAAAACAATTACAAGAAAATTTATTAGAAATCACTAAAAAATATGATAATGAAAAATTAAAATATCAAGCAGATTTAGATAATTTTCAAAAAAGAATTCAAAAAGAAAAAATTCATTCTTTAAAATACGCTTCTATGAATTTAATTACTGAAATGTTAACCCCTTTAGAACAGTTAGAAAAAGCTTTAGAAATGACTACTGAAGAACCTTTATTAAAAAATTTTTTATTAGGTTTTAAAATGATTTTTAAACAAACAAAAGATATTTTGAAGAAAGATGGTGTTCAAGAAATTAAAGCTTTAGGCGAAAAATTTAATCCTGAATTTCATCATGCAATTGAAAAAATATCAGATAAAAATAAACCAAACGGAATTAACTTAGCAGTTATAGAAAAAGGTTTTTTATATAAAGATTTAGTTATTAAACCAGCAATGGTAAAAATAAACGAATGGAGTGATAATTCAAATGAAAACAAATAAAATTATTGGAATTGACTTAGGAACAACTAATTCTTGTGTTTCTGTTATGGAAGGCAAAGAAGCTAAAGTTATTATTAATTCAGAAGGTGGAAGAACTACACCTTCAATTGTAGCATTCAGAAATGATGAAATTTTAGTAGGTGAAGTTGCTAAAAGACAAATGTTAACTAATCCAAATACTATATTGTCTATTAAAAGACATATGGGAGAAAAAGATTTTACAGTTAATATTAAAGATAAAAAATATACACCTCAAGAAATAAGCGCAATGATTTTAAGAAATTTAAAAAAACAAGCTGAAGATTATTTAGGAGCAGAAGTAACAAATGCAATTATTACTGTACCTGCTTATTTTAATGATGCTCAAAGACAAGCTACTAAAGATGCTGGAAAAATTGCTGGTTTAGAAGTAAAAAGAATTATTAATGAACCAACAGCTGCTGCTTTAGCTTACGGTATTGATAAGCAAAGTGACAAAGAACAAAATATCTTAGTTTTTGACTTAGGCGGAGGAACTTTCGACGTTTCTATTTTAAATTTAGCAGAAGGTAATTTTTCTGTTTTATCAACTTCTGGAGATAATCTTTTAGGTGGAGATGATTTTGATAACAAAATCATTGAATTTTTACTAAAAGAAATTAAAAAAGAACATTTAGTAGATTTAAGTAAAGATAAAGCTGTAATGCAAAGATTAAAAAACGCTGCAGAAAATGCTAAAAAAGAATTAAGTAATGCTATGTCTGCTCAAATTTCTTTACCATTTTTAACAATGATCCAAAGACAAGAACAAGGAAATTCTGTTGGTGAATCTATTCATTTCGAATATAATTTAACAAGAGCTAAATTTAATGAATTAACTCAAGATTTAGTTGATCGTTGTTTAGTTCCTTTAAAACGTGCTTTGAAAGATGCTGATATGACTCCAGGAGAAATTCATCAAGTTTTATTAGTAGGCGGTTCAACTAGAATTCCAGCTGTTCAAGAATTAGTTAAAAAAGAATTAAATAAAAATACTTTAAATAAAAGTATTAACCCCGATGAAGTAGTTGCGATGGGAGCTTCTATTCAAGGTGGTATTTTATCAGGAGATGTTAAAGATATCGTTCTTTTAGATGTTACTCCACTTTCATTAGGAATCGAAACTTTAGGAAATGTTTTTACTAAATTAATCGAAAGAAATGCAACAATTCCGACAACAGCTAAACAAGTATTTTCTACTGCAGAAGATAACCAAACTTCAGTTGATATTCATGTGTTACAAGGAGAAAGACCTTTAGCAAGAGAAAACAAAACTTTAGGTAATTTCCGTTTAGATGACATCCAAGCTGCACAAAGAGGCATTCCGCAAATAGAAGTTACTTTTGATATTGACGTTAATGGTATTGTTTCTGTTAAAGCTAAAGATTTAGGAACTAACAAAGAACAAAAAATTACTATTTCAGGAAGCGGTTCTTTATCAGAAGACGAAATCAAAAGAATGATTAAAGAAGCCGAAGAAAATGCAGAAGCTGATAAAATTAAAAGAGAAAAAATTGATACTTTAAATGAAGCTAATAACTTAATCTTCCAAACTAGAAAATCTTTAGAAACTTTAAAAGATGAATTTCAACCAGAAGAAAAAAATAAAATTGAAGAACAAATTAAAGATTTAGAAGAAGCTTTAAAACAAGAAGATGTCGTAATTATTAAAGAAAAAATGAGTCTTTTAGAAAAAGAAACTCAATCAATAGCTGTAAAAGCTTATCAAAAAGCTCAAGAAAAATCAAAAGAAAATTCTACTCATGATAATTCTAAACCAGAAAATGAAAAAACTTTTAACCCAGATGAAGTAGTAGACGCCGAATTTAAAGAGAAGAAATAATTTTCTTTGACAGAATGCAAACCAAAAAAAGAAATTAATCTTTTTTTGGTTTCTTTATTAACTATAAAATTTAATATAAAACTAGAGGGGTTTTATTATGAAATCTAAAAGGGATTATTATGATGTTTTAGAAATTTCTAAAAATGCTAGTGATACAGAAATTAAAAAATCTTATCATAGGCTTGTTAAAAAATATCATCCTGATGTATCTAAAGAAGATGATGCTGCTACAAAATTTAAAGAAGTTCAAGAAGCTTATCAAGTATTAAGTAACGCGCAAAAAAGAAGTGATTATGATCGTTTTGGGCACCAAGACTATAGTAATTTTAATAATAGTGGTTTTCAAGGATTTAACCAAGGTTTTAGTAGTTCCGATTTTGGTAATTTTGATGATATTTTTGGAAGTTTTTTTGGAGAAAATAGAACTAATAAACAAAAAAATACAAATAATATTAAAGATAAATACGTAGAATGTGTTATTGATTTTTTAGAATCGTGTTTAGGCGGAAAAAAAGAAATTAAGGTTGATTTTGAAGAAGATTGTAAACAATGTCATGGAACAGGAGCACAAAATAAAACAGATGTTAAAATTTGTAATTATTGTAATGGAACAGGGCATATTATAAAATATCAAAGAACTTTTTTAGGAAATATCAGCACCCAACAAGTATGTTCTTATTGTAGAGGAGCAGGTCGAATAATTGCTAAAAAATGTTCATTTTGTAAATCTTCTAAAAGAGTTTTAAATGTTAAAACAATAAGCATTGATATTCCTGCTGGAGTTGAAGATGGAATGACAATGAAACTTGATCAACAAGGACACAGAGGACACTTAAATTCAAAAAATAGTGATTTATATATAACTTTTAAAATTCGACCTCATGAAATTTTTGAAAGAGAAAAACAAAATATTATTTCCACTGTTTGGATTAATTTTTATGATGCTATCTTAGGAAAAGAATTAAGTATTCCTACTATTTATGGCGAAGTCGAATTAAAAATACCAGAAGGAACACAAACTCATACTAAATTTAAATTAAAAAATAAAGGTATTTCTTATTTACATTCCAATTTTCGTAAAGGAGATCATTTTGTTATTGTCAAAATTAAAACTCCTAATAAATTAT
Organism: Candidatus Phytoplasma rubi; assembly: GCF_026821955.1. Classification (NCBI taxonomy): domain Bacteria; kingdom Bacillati; phylum Mycoplasmatota; class Mollicutes; order Acholeplasmatales; family Acholeplasmataceae; genus Candidatus Phytoplasma; species Candidatus Phytoplasma rubi. Next base: position 51,237 of record NZ_CP114006.1, read on the forward strand.
CTAGTCATCAAAAAAAACTTATTGAACAAATTAAAGAATTGGACACATTTAACGAAAATATCAAAAAAAATAAATCTTGGTTTTTTTAAGGAAAATAAAATTTTTTTCTCAAAAAATTTTATTTATCAATATAATAAATAAAAAATTAAAATTTTTTTATAATATTCTTTTTTTATTTTGAAAGGAAAATCAATGATTTTAGTAAAATATAATAGATTAAAAGATTTTAAGCCTTATTTTTATTTCGCTTTAGAAGAATATATTTTGAATAATCTTTTAAAAAAAGACGAAGTGTTTTTTTTTCAATGGCAAATCAAAGGTGTAGTTATAGGGAAAAATCAAATTATTGAAAATGAAGTAAATTTTAATTTTACTACAAAAAATAAAATTAAATTATTTAGAAGACCGACTGGCGGAGGGTGCGTTTATAATGATCCTCAAACACCTCTTTTTAGTATTATTACTGCTAAAAAAGATAAAAATTTTAATTTTCGAGAATATTTAGGAAAAATTATCGAAGCTTTTCAAAAATTAGGAATTAATTTATATTTTAGTGGTAGAAATGATATTCTTTTAAATGAAAAAAAAGTTTCAGGAAATGCCTTTATGCAAAATAAAAACGGTATTTTAATTCATGGAACTTTATTGTATGACTGTGATATTTATACCATGGTAAGATGTATTACCGCTAATAATGAAAAATTAATTTCTAAAGGAATTACAAGTGTTTCTTCAAGAGTTATTAATTTAAAAGAACATTTAAATGGAATGTCTCAACAAAAATTGATGGATTATCTAAATAATTATTTAACAAATGAAGAATATAATTTAACTTTAGATGAAATATATAAAATTGAAAAAATGGCAAAAAAATATTCTTCTAAAGAATGGATTTTTGGAGAACATCCCGAATATGATAAAAGATTAAAAAAACGTTTTCATTGGGGTAATTTAGAAATTTTCTTATCTTTAAAAAACGGCAAAATATTGAAAATAATTTTTAAAGGAGATTTTTTTCATAAAGAAAATAATTTATCAGAATTTTTAGAAAAATTTATCAATGTTTCTTATAACAAAAAAAGTTTAAAAGAACTTTTGAAAAATATTGATATCAAAAATTATATTATCGATGCCTCTAATGAAGATTTACTATCTTTATTAGAAGAAGGAATTTTTTATTAAAAAAATAAATTTTTTTAAAATTTAAAGATTTTTTTATAAATTTTTTTAAATAAATTTAATAATTAATTAAACTTAATAATTAATTAATAAAAAACATCTATTTTTAATCAATTTTTAAAAAATTATTTATATAAATAAAAATAAATTAATTTTCCTCAAATTAAAAGTAGTGTTTTCAATTTCAAAAAGTTTTATTTTTTTAAAAATATTAAATAAAAAATAACTTTCTAAAGTTTGGTTAAAGAATTCATTTATATTTCAACATTATTTTTTTATATTAAAACAAAAATATATTTTTTAAAATATGTCATTATCCATTCAGATGGAACAAGTTAAAAGTTATATTTAAGTTAAACTATTTATTAAAAAAAATAGTTTGACTTATTTTTTTTGTTTCTAAATGGTTAAACTTAAAAAAAAGATTTAAAAAATGAAAAAAATTTTTAATTTAAAATAAATAATTAATTTTTGGATTCAAAATAATTATTTTAAAATTCTTTTATTTAATCAAAAAAAACTAATTATAACTTGGATAATCAAACTTTATATTTTAATTATGATTCCCTTTATGAAATTATTATGATGTTAAAAAAAATAAAAATTCTACTTTTTAAAATTCAAATTAATTTTCGAATGGATAAGAAATATATTTTTTATCTTCTAAAGAAAATTTTATATTTGAAATAAGAACTTGAAATAAATAATATGGTCGCTTTTAATGGAAAGATTATATCAACAAGCATTTGTTAATTCTGAGTCTCAAGAATTTGAATTTACATATTTTTATGTTATAATATTCACGATTAATGGATATTTTTTTTAATAAATATGTTTTTATTTATTTAAAAAATGAATTTATTTACAAGAATTTATAACATTGCGCACAAATTTTTTTATGTATCTATATTATTTTTTTATATTTTATTAAGTTTTTTATTAAGTTGATAACGTCTCAATATAATAAAAAAATTATTTTTATAAAGGAAAGAAATGAATTATATATGTTTCGAATAAATAAATTAAATAAAAGTTATATTGCTAAAGGTGGTTTTATTACGCCAGCTTTATCTAATATTTCGCTTACCTTATCTGATAAAGGAATGTGTTTTATTTTAGGTAAATCAGGCTCTGGAAAATCTACTTTCTTTAATATCTTAACTGGAATAGATACTGCTAGTGATGGAAAAGTTAGTGTTGCTAAAACTGATATTACTAATTTTAATCAAAGACTTTTAGATAACTATCGTAATGGGATGATTGGTTTTGTTTTTCAAGAATTTAATTTAATTGAAGATATGACCGTATTCGAAAATATTATTTTGACTAATCAATTGCAAAATAAAAAACCTGATATTAATTTAATTTACAGTTTATTAGAAAAAGTAGATTTAGATAAAAGTTTTTTGAATCGTAAAATAAATCAACTTTCAGGAGGGCAAAGACAAAGAGTAGGGATCGTAAGAGCTTTAGTAAAAGACCCTAATATTATTTTTGCAGACGAACCTACTGGTAATCTTGATAGTGAATCATCTAGTCAAGTTTTTGATTTATTAAAAGATTTATCTAAAGAAAAATTAGTAATTGTTGTGTCTCATGATAATGAAAATGCTTATAAATACGCAGATCGTATAATTGAAATGAAAGACGGTAAAATAATATCTGATTTCATACGCAAACATAATATTAAAGATAAAGTACAAGAAGAAAATTATTTGAAAGTAGGGCAAACTTTAACTAAAGAAATGTTAAATAATTTACAAAAACAACGGATAAATCAAAATGATCATTTTTCAAATAATTTCTCGCCAACTGATTCAAATAAAATTATCCAAGAAAGACACGACTTTATTTCTTTTCCTAGCTGTTTACCTTTGAATTTTATTTTTAAAAATGCTTGGAAAAGTTTTAAAAATAAAAAATTTTTTTTAGTTTTAGCCACTATAGTAACTGTATTTCTTACATTTATTTTTGTTGGTTGTATGTGTTTTTATTTTTTAGCTTTAAAAAGTAATGGATTCATTACTCATATGAAAACAATACAAAGATGGGAAACGCAAACATCGGATGAACTTAATGTCAAGTATAACTTTGAAATACCTAAAGAGTTGCTTTTGGAACTAAAAATGAAGGTAATTTCTACTGGAGTTCTTTTATTGTTTGATAATATTATTAATAAATGGGTTTTATTTTGGATTATATTTATTCCTGGTATAACGATTTGGCTTTATTTTCATATGAGTATTAAACTACAAAAAGGTAAAATAGGAATTTTAAGATCTTTAGGTTCTAATGGTATTAATGTAGGGAAAATTTTGATTTTAGAAGGTTTTATCTTCGCACTTATACAAACACTTTTTATTTTTGTTTTAATATTATATTTTGCATCTCCATTGATGTTTAGTTCTATTTCTATACAACCGATACAAAAAGAAGATATAAATAATCATTTTATTAACCATATAGATGAACTTGATGACTTGATTTGTAAAGCAGTTAAATGTCAACCCGAAATATTATTAGATAAAAATGAATCTAATTATTTTGTTAATTTTCTTCGAAATTTATTTTTGCCTTTTTTAATTTGGCATCCTATTTTAAGAGTTTTATATTTCATTCTTTTAAATTTTAGTTTTGTTTTCTTTATAACAATTTGTTTTATATCTTTTATTATTTATAAATGGTCTACAAAAAAACCAATTGATATTTTAAATAATAGATAATTATTTTATAAAAAAAACCGCTTAATTAGTGGTTTTTTATTTATATATCAAGTTAAAAAAATTAAGAATGAAAAAAATATATACTCTCGATTATGTATTTTTTTTATAAAAAAGAAACAAATTCTTTAGGATTTAATTTAAAAGTTTTTTTATTTTTTATAACATTTTTTTCGGCTTTCCCCACAGCAATCAAAATCATAGGAGTATAAAAATCAGGAATATCAAAAAGAGCATTTATTTTTGTAAAATCATATCCACCCATAAAACAAGAATTATATCCAAAATTTTGAAGAGTCAAAACAAAATTAAGAGAAACAATTCCACCTTCTAAAAAAATTTCATTTTGCAATCGATTAAAACTTATATTATCAAAATAATGCTTTATTTTATTCATTATAAGTTCTTTAGTTTCTTTAGTCATTTCTTTATTTAATACTTTTTGACTATAAATATATTCTCCTGAATTTTTTTTATTTAAATTTCCACATACCAAAACTATAGCAGAACTAGTTTCTAATTGAACCGAATTACCTTGAATAACTTTTTTTAATTTTTTTTTATTTTCTTTACTTTCGAAAACAAAAAAACGCCAAGGTTGTAAATTAAAAGAAGAAGGAGTATAACGAATATCATTAAAAATTTTTAACCATGTATCATAAGTTATTTTATGATTTTTTTGGAATATTCTAACTGTTTCAATACGCATAAAATATTTTCCTTTAAATATTTTTTTTATTATTTTGCTTAAAATATCAAATAATAAAAAATTAAATAAACAAAACAATTTAAATTAAAAAATCACTTAATTAAAACGCTTTTTAAAAAAAATAATTTCATCAATTTAATAAAATACAAAAATATTTTTATAATTGAGAAATTTATTTTTTTTCTATAATAATTTTATTTAACATTTGAATAAAATCATTAACAAACAATGTTTCTTGTTTGTTACTTTGATATTTTCTAAAAGTTAACAAATTACTTTTGATTTCTTGATTGCCTATAACTATTTGATAAGGAATTTTACTTTTTTGCGCTTCTTTTATTTTATAACTTAAACTTAATTCTTTATCATTTAACTTTACTCTGAAATTATTTTTAATTAATAAATTTTTAATTTTTTGAACGTGTTCTAAATGAAATTGATTATTCACAGGGATTAAAATAATTTGTATAGGAGCAAGCCATAAAGGGAAAACTCCTTTATTTTTTTCCATCAAATAAGAAATAAATCTTTCTAAAGTAGAAATAATAGCTCTATGAATTACAATAGGGGTAATTTTTTTATTATCAGAACCTACAAAACTTAAATTAAAATTTTGTGGCAATAAAAAATCTAATTGAATAGTTGATAAAGTTTCTTCATTTTTTAAAGCAGTTAAAACTTGAATATCTAATTTAGGACCGTAAAAAGCAGCATCTCCTTTAACTTCTTTAAAAGGAATTTTATTTTCTACTAATATTTCTCTTAAAATAGATTCTGATTTTTTCCATATTAAATCATTATCAAAATATTTATTTTTATTTAAAACATCTCTTGTGCTTAAATTAAAACTATATTCTGTAATATCAAAATCTTTATAAACTTCTAAAATAAAATTAATAATTTGAGTAATTTGTTCTTTAATTTGCTCTTCGTGAATAAAAATATGAGCATCATTCAAAGTCATTTCTCTTGTTCTTTGTAAACCAGAAACAGCTCCTGAATGTTCATAACGATGCATCATTCCTAATTCTGCAATTTTCCAAGGTAATTCTTTATAACTACGTAATTGTTTTTTAAAAATCATCATATGATGAGGACAATTCATAGGGCGTAAAACTAATTTTTCTTTATTAGTAAGATCCATTATAGGAAACATATTTTCTTTATAAAGTTCTAAATGACCAGATTGTTCATATAATTTAGTGTTAGCTAAAATAGGAGTATAAACATGTTGATAATCATAATTAAGCTCTTTATCAATAATATATCTTTCTATAATACGTCTGACAGTAGCCCCATTAGGTAACCAAAAAGGAAGTCCTAAACCTACTTCTGGTGATAACATGAAAAAATTTTGTTCTTTGTTAATATTTTTATGATCCCTTTGTTTTCTTTCTTTTAATAAATTTAAATGTTTTTTTAAATCTTTTTTATTAAAAAAAGAAATTCCATAAATTCTTGTTAAAGAAGGATTATTAACATCGCTTTTAAAATAAGAACCAGATATTGTTAATAATTTAAAATTTTTCATAATATTAGTATTAGTCAAAAGAACATTTTCTAAATGTAAATCTTCAAAATCTTGACAAGAATAAATATCAATTAAATCAATATCTTTATTTTTTTTTAATATTGATAGTTTATATTTATTGAAAGTAAATTTATCACATGCTTCTTTATGAGTTATTTGTTTTTTAATAATATCTAATTTTTCTTGAGAAATTTTTTGCATCATGTTTTCTATTGCAGATAAATCATTATGAGCAAAAACAATATCTTTAAAATCTACTTCGCAATAAAAACCTTCTTTATGACATGATATTTTAACTAAAAGAGAATCGGGATAAATTTTTTTAATAGCTTGTAATGTTAAAAAAGCCGTATTATAATTCAAAATTTTTAAACTTTCTGTATGTTTCGAAGTTATAATTTCTAAATCTCCATCAGTATATAATTTTGTTTTTAAATCGATTAGTTTTTTATTGAAATAAGCTGCTATTGGTTTTTGAGAAAAATTCATTTTATTTTTTTTTATAATTTCTAAAACATTAATTCCTCCCGAAAATGTTCTAGTTAAATCATTTTTAATTTTGATATTAATCATTTTAAATTTATAATTCCTTTTTTATTTTTATCTGAATAAGAGAAATTATATATAAAATTAATATTAAATAAAATAAAAAACAAATTTTTAATTAATTATTATATTTACTATTAATTTTAATATTTTTATTTTCCTAAACAAAAATTAGAAAATAATTCATTTAGTAATCCATCTGGAATATTTTTACCTAAAATATTATTTAAAGCGTCATAAGCTTCTTTTAAATTAATGGTATGGATATCTATAGGCATTTGATTTTCGATATCTAAAATAATATTCCTCAAAGATGTTAAAGCGATATTGATTTGTTGAATATGTCTAGCGTTAGATAAATAATTGAAATCTTTATCTTTAATTTGATCTAATTGAAAAATTTTTAAAATATTATTTTTTAAATCTTCAATGCCTTCTTGAGTATGATTAGAAATGGAAACCATTTCTTTTAAATTTGGCTCCAAATTAATTTTTGAAGGCAAATCAGATTTATTACCTATTATAATTCTAGGATATTTTTTAGTTAATTCAAGTAATATTTCATCATCTTTTTCTAAATAATTACTTTTATCTAACAATAATAAAACTAAATCTGATTTTTGTAAAAGTTGTTTAGTCTTTTCAACTCCTATTTTTTCTATTGGATCATTAGTTTCATGAACTCCTGCTGTATCGATTAAAAACAAAGAAACACCTTTAATATTTAAAAAGCCATCTACATAATCTCTGGTAGTTCCTGCGATATCAGACACAATCGCTCTTTTTTCTTTTAATAAAACATTTAATAAACTAGATTTGCCTACATTTGGTTTTCCAATAATTAAAGTTTGGATGCCGTTTTTTAAAAAACGATTTTTAAAATATAAATTTAAAATTTTTTCCATTTGAGTAATCAATTCTTGAACTTGAGGTAAAATAATTTCATTAGTCATTTGTTCAATATCTAAATATTCAGGATAATCAATATTAACTTCTATTTGCCCTATTATTTTCATAATTTTTTTATTTAAATTTTCTACCAATTGAGAATTTTTTTTATGCAAACCTAAATTAGATAATTTAACGATATTTTCGTTTTGAGCAAAAATTAAATCCATAATGGATTCTGCTTGAATCAAATCTATTTTATTATTTAAAAAAGCCCTTTTGCTAAATTCTCCTGGTTGAGCTAATCTAATATTTAAAGATAAAATTCTCTCTAATAACAACTGCGTTATTAAAATACCACCATGACCCTGAACTTCAACAACATCTTCACCAGTAAAAGAATGAGGTTTTTTAAAAACAGAAATTAAAACCTCATCTAAAATATTTTGATTTTGATCTAAAATAAAACCATAATGAATAGTATGCGAAGACGCTTTTAACAAATCAAAATTTTTTTTAGCACTTTTAAAAATTTTATTAATATTTTGTATGACTTCCGATCCACTAACCCTTATTACACTGATACTTCCGGTTCCTAAAGGAGTAGCGATAGCAGCGATATTATCATGATCAAACATAATCTTGATTTTTTACCTCATTTGAATCAACATAAATAAAATTATTTTGGATTATTTTCAAAATTAAATTTTTTAATAGATTCTTTTATTAATTGAATAATTCCATTTAATTGTTCGTTTGTTTTAAGAATAACTCCACAAGCTTTTTTATGACCACCACCACCAAATTGATGAGCGATATCACTTATTTCTGGGCCTTGAGTACGAATACTCAATTTAAAATTACCATTAGGTAATTCGAAAATAAATGCCCATACGGGATTATTTTCAACATAACTTAAAATATTTAAAATGGAAAAAGCTTGTTCAATATTTATCTTAAATTGTTGAATGGTTTGACTAGAAAATTTAAAATAAATTAAACCTTCTTCAGTAACACAATTATTGCATACATAGCCTTGAAATTTTAATAAATCTAAACTTTTAAAATTTATTTTTTGATCGATTTCAAAAACATCAAAACCATATTCTAATAAACTAGCTCCATATTTTAAAGTATTAGAATTGACTCTTGAGAAACGGAAATTACCTGTATCAGTGACTATACCTGTATATATAGGTAAAGCTCCTTTTTTAGTTAATTTTAAATTATGATATTCTTTAAAATGATAAATCATTTCTGAACAAGAAGCGAAATTACTATCGATCCATTCATATTCACCAATTTTTTCTATAAATAAATGATGATCAATTCTAATAATCATTTTTCCTAATTTATATCTATGATCGCTGATCACTGAATTTTGTCCACAATCGACAACAAATACTAAAGCTTCTTTATAAGTATCATCTGTTATTTTATCTTTGATACCTAAAAAGGATAATTTAGGCTCTTCTTCTCCAACAACATAAACTTTTTTATTGGGATAAGTGGTCATAATTATATCTTTTAAACCGAATTGAGAACCATAACAATCTCCATCAGGTTTTTTATGACCATGAATAATAATTGTATCATTCATTTCAATTTGTTTTTTAATAAATTTCATCTTAATATCATCCTTTTTGATAAAATTTTATAATTATTAATTGTTTGATTTTTAAAAAATTTTCATTGAATGAAAGAATGATATTTATTAAAATATCTTCATATCTAAATGATTTTTTTAATTTGTTAATGTTCTTTGAATAGCTTCATTTAATAATTCTTCAATTTTTTTTTCTTTATTGACATCTTTGGCATCAATCGTTAAAATGTCTATAAATAAATCTTCTATAATATTTCTAAAAAAATCTGAATTTTCAAAAATCGAAGTAGTAAAAAAATTGTTTCTTTTTGCATTCTTTAAAATAAAATTTTCAAAAAAATCTTTTCTTAATTTTTGTAATTCTGTCTCTTCATTTGATTTTGTTTTTTCTAGATTCTTATATATCTCATTAATTTTTTCTTTTTTTTTAGGAACTTGACGTGTAATATTAAAAAATTTATTTTCTTTTAAAAATTCTTTATAAACATCTTCAGAAGTTAAATATTTTAAAAAAAACCAAGAAGCTAACATTTCGTCTTCATTTTGAGAATAAAATAAATTAACATTTGAACCTTGTAAAATATTTTGATTTAAATTACTACTATCAAAAGTAGGTATATTTGTATAACCTAATTTAGGAATAAAATCATTTTTGATACATAAAGTTTCTAATCTTCTTGTTGATGTAATATAAAAAGCGATATTGTTGTTCATAAAAAGTTCAGGAATTTTATCTATTTCGCCAGTTAATTTTCCTAAAGTGAAATATTTTTCATCATATTTTTCTTTAAAATTTTTTAATAATTTTTTAACTTTAGGTTCTTTTAAAAATTTTTTAGTGTCTTTTTTTGTTATGGGGTAATTTATTCCTTTTTGTTTCGTAGAAATGATAAATAAATTAGATTCACTATCAATAACTATTGGTATAAAATCTTTTTTATTTAAATCTTTTAATTTTTTAGATACTTGATACATTTCATCCCATGTCAGTGAATCTTTTGTAATTTCGCCTTTATCATTTATTAATTGATCCAATTCCTTATTCTGACAAGATTCTTTTGCTTTTTTTAATAAATCTTTATTATAAAACATAATTTCTGTGGTTTTTAAAAAAGGTAAATAATAATTTTCTTCTTTATCTTCTATTTTGATCTTTTCAAAATAAAATTTTAAAAAATTATTTTGTTCTTTTTGAAATTTTTCATCTTTTTCTATAAAAATATTTAAAGGAAGCACTTTATTAGATTTGTGATAAAAGCCTACATGATCCGGATAAGAAACAACTAAATTAGGTTGTTTATCCACAGTTAAAGCGTTAGAAACATGTTTAAAAATTTGTCCCCAACTGCCTTTATTATCTGCTAAAACCTCGATACCAGGATAATCTTTTTCAAAGTCTTTAATAATTTTTTTTAATACTGCGGCTTCTTTATCATATAAATTATGCCAAAAAGTAATTTTAACCTTTTCTTTACGATTTTTAAAATCTTCTGGAGCTTCTTTTAATCGTCCTTCTTTTAATATAAAAGGTTTTTCTTTGAAATTGTTTTTGTTAGAAATAGCTATTATATTAAATATACAAGCAATAAGAAATAACAATAAAAAATAACCGAAAAGAAATAAAAAATTTTTAATTTTATCCCTTGATACCACTTTGATTTTCTCCTGAAACAATATATTTTCTAAAAAAAATAAAAATCAAAATTAAAGGTATGTTAATTAAAAAAGCCACCGCCATTTGAATATTTATATTTTCCCCTATTTCATTATCAAAAGTTTTTCTGGCCATATTAGTTAATAATTTAGCTCCCATTAATTCTGGCCAAGCATAAGCGTTCCAAATAGCCACTATTCTAAAAATAACAGTTACAATAATACTCGATTTCGTAATAGGAACTAATATTTTCCAAAGATACTTCCAATTACTAGCACCATCTATTTTAGAGCTATAATATAATTCTTTAGGAACATTATTAAAAGTTATTAATAAATGCAAAATATGAACGATATTAATTAAATAAGGAAAAATTAAAGCGTAATCCGTCCCAAACATAACTCTTGGACCTCTACCATAATCAACCCAACCTAAATTAGAAACAATTCTATAATTAATGATGGTTAATGTTTCACTTGTTGTCATTAAAGCTAAATATAATAACAATTTTATAACAGATTTATAATGAAAATGAAAAATATTACTTAAAGCATAAGCGGTCACAATAGAACAAAAAGTTCCTAATAAAGTAGATAAAAAAGTAACTCTCAAAGTATTCCAAAAATAAGGTATAAATTTAAATTGTCCTTGGAAAGCTTTTCCGTAATTTTCTAGAAAATTTAATCCGCTTTTAGGTAATGATAAGGCATTATTATCTTGAATAATTTCTAATGGTGTTTTCGTAGATGTAATGAACATCAAGTAAAAAGGTAAAATAAATAAAAAAGTAACTAAAAACAAAAATAAATATTTCAAAAGAGATAAAAAATCAATTTTTTTAATTTTCATTATTAAATTATGCCAAATATTTAATAAATGTTTTTTTATATTATTCATTATATTTTTATAACCTTTAAATTAATTTATTTTCTTTTTAGAAAAGATAAAACTTGTGATCGTAAATAAAATAGAAATCATAAATAATATAATCGCCGCTGTTGTTCCTTTAGTATAAGATTTAAAAGTCGAACTAGATAATTGATAATAAATATAGCCCACGATTGTTCTTATTTTATAATTATGATTATGTCCAAATAAACCTACAACAGATTCATATTCTTTAAAAACAGCTAACATCTCTATAATAAATTGATAAAAAATAACAGATTTAATTAAAGGCAAAGTGATTTTAGTAAAAATACGCCATCTAGAAGCTCCGTCAATTTTAGCAGCAGCATAATATGATTTATCAATGTCTTGTAAAGCTAAAATAAAAACAAAAATTTTAAACGATAGTCTATTCCAAATATTATATAAAATTAAAACAAACATTTTGTGATTATAAGGTGCGGTTCTATTAATCCATTCATGGTTATAACCAAAACCTAATTTTCCTATAAATGTATTGAATAAACCATTGGGTTTATTAGAACTAATGCCAAAATTATAATAAAAGAAAATACCAAAAATCATTCCCATAACTACATTATTAGAAATTAAAGGCAAGAAAAAAAAAGTTTTAAAAGTATTTTTAAAAAAATAATTTTTAACATTATTTAAAGCTAAGGCGATCATTAAAGCAATAAAAATAGAAATCGGAACTACTACAATAATTAATATTAAAGTATTTTTCAAAGCGTAAAGAAATTCTGTATCTTGAAAAACTTTTTGATAATTAATAAAACTGATAGGAAAATCACAAGTATCACTAAATTTATTATAATGAGTAAAAGAAATAATGAAAACTTTAACTAAAGGATAAAAAGTAAAAATAGTCAAAATAATCAAAGCAGGAGTTAAATAAAACCAATGATTATTTTTTTTCTTATTGATAATATTGAACATTTAATAAATCCTATTACCGCTTTTTTTATCAAAAATAAAAAATCTATTTTCAACAATATTGAAACGAAATTTTTTTTTATAAACATAAGATAAATCTAATAATTTCTGTTTATAAGTAGGAATAATAATTTGAAAGGTTTTATGAACTGAATGAGGATGTTTGGCTAATAAAAATAATTCTCTGCCAATATTTTCTAAAACTATGCCTTCTACTTCAAAAAGACCATTATTTTCTATAGTATATCCTTCTGGTCTGATCGCAACATGAACTTCTTGATTAAGATTATGAAATCGAGAATGAGTTAAAAGAACTGTCTCGCCTATCATTAATTTTTTATCTTTAATTTGTCCGTTAAAAATAGAAATATGTGGAACGCCTAAAAAAGATGCTACAAATAAATTAACGGGGTCTTCATAAATTTTTTTCGGAATATCTTTTTGTTGAATCACACCTTTATTCATGACATAAATTTTATCACTAATAGACATCGCTTCTTCTTGGTCATGAGTTACAAAAATAGCTGTAATTTTTGTTTTTTTTTGAATTCTTCTAATTTCTTCTCTCATTTTTAAACGAAGTCGGGTATCTAAATTAGATAAAGGCTCATCTAATAATAAAATTTTCGGATTTTTAATTAAAGCTCTAGCTAATGAGACTCTTTGTTGTTGCCCTCCAGAAAGTTCCGAAGGTTTTTTATCTAAATATTCTTCAATAGAAGCTAAAATAGAAATTCTTTTAACTTCTTTTTCAATTTGTTCCTCTGAAAATTTTAAATTTTGTAAAGGAAAAATAATATTTTGAAGCACAGTCATATGCGGATATAATGCATAATTTTGAAAAACTAAACCAATGTCTCTTTTTTCAGGAGGAAGATCGGTAACATCTTTATCATCAAAAAAAATTTTACCTTCAGTAACTTTGGATAATCCGGCAATCATATAAAGAATAGTGGACTTGCCACATCCTGAAGGTCCTAAAAGACTTACTAACTCACCAGTAGGAATTTCTAAATTAATTTTGTCAACGGCGTAAGATTTTTTTTTATTTTGTTTATTTATAAAAACTTTAGAAATGTTATTTAATATTATTCCCATAATTAAAATCCTCTAATAATTTTTTATTATTTTAAAAAAAAGCTTTTTTAGAAGTTCTAGGAAAAGCTATAACGTCTCTAATATTATCTAAACCAGTTAAATAAAGTAATAATCTTTCGAATCCTATTCCGAAACCTGAATGTATGCAACCGCCAAAACGACGTAAATCTAAATACCATTCCAATTCCGTTTGAGAAATATTAAATTTATGCATCTTATCTTTTAAAACTTCTAAATTTTCTTCTCTTTGAGAACCACCTATTAATTCTCCAATTTTAGGAACTAATAAATCCATAGCTGCCACAGTTTTGTTATCTGGATTATTTTTCATATAAAAAGCTTTGATCTCAATAGGCCAATCGATAACAAAAACAGGTTCATCAAAAAAATTAGTTAAAAATCTTTCATGTTCTGTAAATAAATCTGAACCATAAAAAAGTTTATTTTCGAATTCAATGTTACTTTTTGATAAAATTTCAATTGCTTCAGCATATTTAATTTTTTTAAATTCTTTTAAATTAGCTATTTTTTCTAATCTTTGAATTAAATTTTTTTCGACATTTTGTTCTAAAAATAAAAAATCTTCTTTATTTTTTTCTAAACAATTTTTAATAATATATTTAAGCATTTTTTGAGCTATTTGCATATTTTTTTTTAAATCACAAAAAGCCATTTCTGGTTCGATCATCCAAAATTCTGATATATGTTTGGAAGTATTCGAATTTTCAGCTCTAAAAGTAGGACCAAAAGTATAAATCTTTTTAAAAGCTAAAGCCATCGCTTCGCCTTCTAATTGGCCGGTAACAGTTAAAAAAGTTGGTTTTTCAAAAAAATCTTGTTTAAAATCAACCTTTTTATCTTTATCTAAAGGTACTTTATTTAAATCTAAAGTAGTTACTTGGAATAATTCTCCTGCGCCTTCGCCATCACTTGTAGTAATAATAGGGGTATGTGCCCAAATAAACCCTTCTTTTTGAAAAAAATCATGAATAACCATACTAGCTGTATTTCTAATTCTGAAAATAGTTCCGAAAAGTTTCGTTCTAAATCTTAAATGCGCTACTTGACGTAAAAAAACTTTAGAATGTTTTTTAGATTGAATAGGATAAGAACCATGATTCTTACCTAAAATAATTATTTTATCAGCTAATAATTCAAAAGGTTGAGCTGCATTAGAATTAAGAACTAAATTACCTTCTAAATATAAAGAAACTCCTACTTGTAATTTATCTTTGATTTCTAAAAAATAATTTTCTTGAACGTTTTTATAAACTACTTGTAATTCTTTGACAAAAGTACCATCACTTAAATCACAAAAAAATAAATTTTTTTGAAAACGACAATTTTTAATCCATCCATTAATAAAAATTTTTTTATTTACATTTGAAATGTAATTGTTATAAAGATATTTAACAGAACACATTATTTCCCTCTTGAATAAATTTTTATTTTTTTTAAATTACATCTTTTTTTGAAATTTAAATCAATAAATTTTCTATTTTAAGATATTTTAAAAAAATAATAAATTAAAAAAATAAAATTTATTTAAAAATTTAAATTTTTTTACAATAAAATAATTATTTTTAAGAATTAATATTTTTTGAATTAGATAGTATTATTATATCAATATTTATAATATTTTAAATAAATTTTAATCTTC
Organism: Candidatus Phytoplasma rubi; assembly: GCF_026821955.1. NCBI lineage: Bacteria > Bacillati > Mycoplasmatota > Mollicutes > Acholeplasmatales > Acholeplasmataceae > Candidatus Phytoplasma > Candidatus Phytoplasma rubi. The sequence goes on from NZ_CP114006.1 coordinate 66,670, forward strand.
ATTAATTTTAATTTTATTTTATTTAAAAATAAAAATATTGTATATTAAAAAGATATTAATATAAAATATTTGTTTAATTGTTTACAGAAATAAAGAAAATTATATTTGTCCTAAACTTTTTAATAATGAAAGTAAAATTGTAGATATTACAAAACATCTTCTAGAAAACAAAAATATAAAGCTTGTTATAAAGCTATTTTTAATTTTTTAAATTAAAATTAAGGTTATTTAGTTAACTTTATAATAAAGATAACAAACTTTTTTAAGAAGTTAAAGATATAAAAATAACTAAAAAAATAGTTAAAATATTTATTAAAAAATTACGTTATAATTAATCTAAATATTTAAAACAAAATGTATATTAAGAAAAAAAATAAAAAAATTTAAATATTTTATTTCATCTTAATTATAAACTTAAAGACAGAAGGTACAAACAATTGAAAATCAAATTAAAAAAATTTAAAAACAAATTAATAATTTAATAAAAAAATTGTTATTTTTCGAAAAATGTATTACAATATCATTACAATATCAGCATGTAAAAAATTCAATAATTTTAATATGTTTTAAATATATAAAGAAAATAAATAAAGAGAAAAAAAGAAAAACAAAAAATAAAATATTCTATAGAAAAATGCCTAGATGTTGCTGATTTTTTACAATTAATTGATGAATTTAAAGATAAATATAAAAAAATAAATTACCTCTAATTAAGGGTTATATTGGTCTAAAATCAAAAAGATCAATTATGTATTACTATTCAAAAAAATGATAAGCAAATAGAAATAATGTAATTACCATAATCATCTAAATACAGATATAGAGGTAATAAAATAAAGAAAAAGTATTATTATTCAAAGTAAGTTAAAAAGTAAGTTAATTTATAAATTAACTCGTCAATTAGAAATTATTCATTGGTTATTTATAGAAGATAAAGATATTAAAAACGAAAATTGGAAAAAAAATATAAAAGTTATAAAATCAGGCTCAAAAATAGGTATTTTAACAAGTAATGGATCCCATATATACTACTAAGTAAAAAAACATATAAAAATTAACATCCTTTAAAATCTTTTAAAAAATAATTTGTAATTTGTTGGTTATTTTTAAATATTTTAATAATTGGCTATTTATTAATTGTTTTTAATTTCTTAAAAATTATTTTTTCAACACTATTTCAAAAAAAGAAAAAAATTGACAACTTATGAAAATTCTTTATTATTGTAATTTTTTCAATAAAAATAAAAAAAATGATAAAAAATAGATTGTTTTTTATCATTTTTTTTGGTGTCATTTAATAGTTTAGAAGAAATAATATTTTTTTAAAAAATTTAAATTTTAGCATTTTGGATTATAATAAAAATCAAAAAAATAATTAGTCATTAAAAATGAATTAAAAAAATATTTACATTTTTTTAAAACATTACGAAAATAAAAAATATTAAATTATCTAGATGAAAAAAATCGAATATATAGATGAATTATAACTTCAAAATGATAAAAAAATCAAAATTATTTATTGTTTTTATTACAATGGCGGAAAAAGAATCTATTTTAAAAGTTATTATAATCATATAAATTTACAAAATATAAAAATCACTAGAAAAACGAAGAAGAAATTATTATATCCAAAAATGGTTGAAACATAAAAAACTTTTAAAATTTGATTTATTATTTATAAAAAATAAATAAGTTAGCGAATTTATTTTACATTTACCATTATATTTGTTATAATATTTAAGAAATTGAAAAATATAATTCTATCTTATAAAATATAATTTTTTAAAAAAATTTATGAAATTATTTTAATTTTTTAGTAAAAATAGTAAAAAATAATACAAAAGAATAATATTTAAATTCAAAAAATAATAATAAATTATTTATTGAATTTAAATATATGATTCTGTTTATTTAATAATATAAAGTTTGAATTTTTTAAACTGTAATAAAAAATATTAATAAGTACTTTATATATTTAAGAAAGGGAATAATTAAAAAAATGAATAAAATTTCATTAAGAAAAATAATTATAATTTCCTTTCTTATATCCATTTCTTTAATTATGGAGTTTATAATAACTAAACCAATTTTTGGTCATAATTGTCAAAACTCTTTAATAAAATTAGAATTATTACCACTTTTATTAATAGGGTTTTTTTTTGGTTTTAAATATAGTATTTTTTCTAACTTGTTATTTGTTCTTATACATATTATTTTAGAAAGTTCACATATTTTTCAGGGATATAATTTATTACAAGAAATAAATCATGATAAAACACTAATAATAGGCATTTTATTATTTTTATTTATAATTCCTTATATTGTTTGTTCTTTAACAGGTTTGTTTCGATCAAGCAATTCTAATAATTTATGCAAAAATAAAGATATTGTAAATAGTTTTTTATTAATCACAGTTATTCAAATTATTTCTTATGCTGTATTTAGTTTTGTATTTTATCCCAAAATAAATTCTAATCATATTTTAGAACATATTTTTCATGATCATGATGACAGGGGAAATATAGCTATTTTTTTATATTTTTTTGTTTCTATTATAATAACTAATTTAATTATTAGTATTTGTATTTTTTTTATAAAAAAATTTGTTAAAGAAAATGAAATTTTTTATTTTAATCTATAAATTTTATTAATTTGTAAATTATTATATGAAATTATTTACTATTTTTAAATAATTTATTATAGGTGAATAAGCTAAAGGAATTTGATATAAGTTTTCTTCAAAAATTTTATAATTAATACTTTTCATTTTAGAATTTTGGATATAATTATTCAAAAAATCAATTTGAAGATAAAAATATTTATTTTTAATTTTAAAATGAATAATAAAAAAAGCGATGCCATTAAATTTTTCTATAAGTTGTAATTTTTGTATTTGATGTTGATGAGGGTATATTAAATAAAGAAAAATTAGTTTTATTATTAGTTTCTTTAACATCAAAACATAAATATTTACCACGATAAAGTCCTTGATAATCAGGTAAAAAGATTTCGAATGATAATAAACTTCAATAATTTTAGCTCTTTGTCTAGAAGAATAATCAACTTTAATGACTTTTATCAGTATTTCTTTTTTATAAATTAAAGCAATTTTTTTATCTTGATAAAAAAGATTAGTTAAATTAATATCTTTTTCTAAATTACTACCTAAATTTGCTTTATTTATGTTTTTTTTCTGAAAAGGATATTTTAGCATTTTTATATTTTACTTTCTCTATATTTTTTTAAAATATTGTCAGTTTTTTATTCATAACAAATAATAATATTTTATATTATAAAAAATTTTTTATTAGGAGTTTTATTGCATATGCAAGAAATTGGTTTTTCTGTATTAGGAGGAATAGGCGAAAATGGAAAAAATTTATATTTATTAAGAATTGATTCCTCTTATTTTGTTTTAGACTCAGGATTAAAATATCCTAATATTTCTATGAGCGGAATAGATTCTATAATTCCTGAGTATACCGCTTTAGAAAAAATAAAAAAAAAAATTAAAGGTGTTTTTGTAACTTCCGCTTTTGAAACTCATTCTGGTTCTCTTCCTTATTTAATTGAATATTTACAAGCTCCTATTTATGCTTCTGATTTTGTTATAAATATTCTAAAATCTAATTTAGAAAATCATAAAAATTTAGATGTATCAAAATTAGATTTTGAAACAGTAAATGAAAATTCTGAAATTAATTTCATAGATACAAAAGTAAATTTTTTCGGAGTAGCTGATTTTTTACCAGAAACTTTAGGTTTATCTTTTGAAACATCTGAAGGTTATCTAGTATATATTAGTGAAATGCACTTTTTACAATCTAAAAATCCAAAATTTCAAACTAATTTTTTAGCTTTATCTAAATTAAATTCTAAAAAAGTTCTAGCATTAATGATCGCTTCTCAAGGAGCTTTCCATATTACAAAACAAAACAAAAGCGAAGTTTTAGAATATTCTCTAAGTAGTTATTTTGCAAGTATCCAAAATAATATTATTATTTCTTTTTTAATTCCAGATTTACTAAAAATTCAATTAATTATTGATATCGCAGTAGAATTTAATTTAAAAATAGCTTTATTAGGAAGAAAAAATGAAAAAATTGTAGATATTGCTATTCAAAAAGGATATTTAAAAATTCCTAGTGGTTTTTTAGTAAATTTAAAAGGAATGCAAGATTATTTAAAATATAAAAATTTAGTAGTAATTATAGTCGGAAAACGTTTTGAACCTCTTTATCGCTTACAAAGAATGTCCAAACAAACAGATCGATTAATGGTATTAAATCCTAAAGATAAAATTTTATTATTATCGATTGAAATAACTGGTATTGATAAAATTCAAACTAAAACCCTAGATTCTTTAGCTCGTAATGGTTTTGTCGTTGACTTATTAGTAAAAGATTTATTAACAGCTTCTTATAATTATGAAGAAAATTTTAAGTTAATTTTACATTTATTAAAACCTAAATATCTTTTACCAATTGCAGGAGAATATCGTCACCAATACCAAATGAAAAAAATTGCTAAAAATTTTGATTTTCCTGAAAATAAAATTTTTATGCTTGAAAATTCTGATAATTGGACTTGTAATTTTAAAAATACTCCTTATATTAATAAAAATTTTTTTAACAAATTAGGAGAATTTTTAATTGATGGTACACCAGTATTAGAAGGCAACGATTACATTATAAAGGATCGTGAATTATTAGCTAACGATGGTGTTATTATAATAGCTTGTAATTTAGATTTAAGATTTAAAAAAAATGTAGGTAATAATATAGAATTAATTCATAAAGGTTTTTTAGATAAAATGAAAATTACTTCATTAGTATCAGAATTAAAATTTTTTTTCTCTAAATTAATTGAAGATTTTTTAACAAAAAATAAACAAACCAAATGGAGTGATTTTAAAAATTATTTAAAAGAAGAATTATCAAAATTAATTTTTAAAAAAACACAAAAAAAACCAATTATCATACCTATTTTAATAACTATCAATTCATAAATTTAAAACCAAAACTAATAAAATTTACAAAGGAAATAAACAAATGGATTTATTAAATAAAAATCCTAAATTAGAAAATTTTGATATATTTTTTTACGCTCTAGGAGGCCTAGGCGAAGTCGGAAAAAATATGTATATTTTAGAAATCGAACAAAAAATATTTATCATTGATTCAGGTATTTCTTTTTTTGGAGATTCTTTTTTAGGTATTAATTATGTTATTCCTAATTATGAATATTTATTGCAAAACGAACATAGAATTGTCGGTCTTTTTATTACACATGGTCACGAAGATCATATTGGCGGTATTCCTTTTTTATTAAAAAAAATTAAAATTAATAATATATTTGTTTCTGGTATAGCATTCAATTTAATTGAATCCAAATTAATTGAACATAAATTACATAAATATATACGCATCATGACAAAATACAATAATGATTCTAAATTTAAATTCGGAAATACAGAAATTTCTTTCATAAGAATGAATCACTCTATTCCTGATACTTTTGGTATAGTATTTAATAATAAAGATAGAATTATTTTTTATACAGGAGATTTTAAAATTGATAATACACCTGTTGGACCTTTAGCAGAATATGGAAAACTTCTCGAATTAAATAAAAAAAATATTTTATGTCTTTTGTCTGATTCTACAAATGCACAAAATAAAGAAAGTATTCCTTCAGAAAATGAAATAAGAAAAACTATTGATCAACTATTTTATAAAATCAAAGGAAGAATTATAATCGTTACTTTTGCTTCTAATTTTTATCGTATCAAACAAATTATTGAAGCTAGTATTTTAACAAAAAGAAAAATTGCTATTTTTGGACGTAGTATGGAAAAAGCTGTTGAAAACGGAATTAAAAATGGTTATTTAAATATTCCAAAAGATACAATTGTAAATGGAAATAATATAGAAAAATATCACAATATCACCTTAATTTGTACTGGATCACAAGGAGAACCATTGGCCGCTCTTAGCAGAATGGCACATGGAATTCATAGACAAATTAGATTATTTAAAAAAGATACGGTTATTTTCTCTTCTTCTCCAATACCTGGCAATCAAGATAGTATAAATAAAGTTTTAGATTTACTTTTTAAAATGGATGTAGATGTTATTATTCATGGAGACGTTGTTAATACTCATACTTCAGGACATGCGAGCCAAAACGATTTAAAATTATTATTAAATTTAGTTAAACCTAAATTTTTTATTCCTGTACACGGATCGTATATAATGTTAATGGCTCATAAAAAATTAGCTATTGATTGCGGTATTAAATCTGAAAATATTTTTATTTTAGATAATGGAGATGTAGTTGGCATAAATGAGCAATCTGTTAAAAAATTAGATAATCAAATTGTAGCAAATAATATTTTCATTGATGAATCAGGAACAGACGATCTTAGTAATTGTGTATTAAAAGAAAGAAAAATTTTGAGCGAAGAGGGTTTATTTTCTATTATCGCAAGTATTAATTTAAAATATAATAAAATATTAAATTTACCAATTATTTTTTCACGTGGTTTTATTTACATGAAAAGCAACAAAGAATTAATGAAAAAATTTTCTTTTGAAATTAAAAAAATAATAGAAGATTATTTATATAAAAATGACAAAATAAATAAAAATCAATTAAAGAAGATTATTGTTGATTTTATAACTCCTAAAATTTATGACTTAACTTTGAGAAACCCAATTATAATTCCTATTATTTTAACAATATAAAAAATATAAAATTACTTTTATTTTATATTTAAAATAATTTATATATTTTTATATAATATTAATATATTGATTTATTTTTTAGAAAAATAAAATGAAAAGAGTTTATATTTTTGATTATGGATTTTAAGGAAAGATATAATAAGTTAAAAAAACCTATTTTCTTAAATAGTTTTAATATTGAAATTCAGAATAGATATATTCCACAAAAAAATAAAAATAAAAAAAGAGAATGGTTTTTTGAAAATTTTCAATTTAATTTTGAAAATAAAGATTATTATTTATCAGAAGTAATAATTAAATTTGATCATATTGATGAAGATAATCCAGAGTTTTTTTTGCAACCAGAACAAATCATTCATATTATTAAAAGTAAATTAGAAATGGAAGAATCTTCTGGAAATAAATACATTTTAACAGTTTATAAATTTCGACAAGCAGCAGAAAAATAAAAAATTTTTAGTTTTCTGCTTTAATTTTTAATTCATATTGTAAACTATCTTATTTATAGATGGTTTTCTTTTTTTATTAAAAAAATTTAATATTATAAAAAATTGATGAAAATAAGTGAAAAAATGCCAGAATTACCAGAAGTAGAAATTACAATTTGTAATTTAAGAAAAAAAATAATTGATTCTCGAATAGAAAAAATAGAAATTTTTCATCAACCTTCATTACAAAGTATTCATAATTTGGATAATCTCGAACAAAAAACTTTTTTAGATATTCAAAGAAAAGGTAAATTTTTATTATTTTTTTTAAGCTCTGATTGGGTTTTAGTAGGACATTTTCGGATGGAGGGCAAGATATATATTCATACTTTAGAAGAATGTAAGACAATTCACAAATATGAAAATTTTCGAATATTTTTAAATAATAATAAAATTTTCCGATATTATGATTTTAGAAAATTTGGTCGTTTTTATTTATACAAAAAAGAAACATATTTAGAAGAAAGCGGATTAAATCAATTAGCTCAAGATCCGTTTTCAATAGAAGCTTTAACTCTTTTTAACAAAATTCATAAAAAGAAAACAGTGATTAAAAAAATTTTATTAGATCAAAGAGTAATATCGGGAATTGGTAATATTTACGCTAGTGAAATTTTATTTTTGGCTAAAATTCATCCTGAAACAAAAACAGATTCTTTAACTTTAAAACAAGTAGAAATCATTATCTCAATAGCACAAAAAATATTAAAAAATGCAATTTCTTATGGCGGCACTTCTATTAGTAGTTTTGAAGCTTTAGGGGTTAAAGGTTCTTATCAAAACCAACTTTTAGTTTATAAAAAAGATAAAGAAAATTGTTCTTTATGCAAAAATAAAATTAACAAAATAAAAATAGGCGGAAGAAGTTCTTATTTTTGTTCTCGATGCCAAAAACACAATTAACAACTATTATAAATAAAAAGAGGTGTTTTTTTGTTTACATTACAAAAATTTAATATCAAAAACAATTATACTTTGAATAATGAGGAACAAAAAATTTTATATTTACTTTATCAACCTTTAATAGGTTTAGGGGCTTTAAGCCTTTATAATACTTTTTATTTTTTAAATCAAAATTATAAATCAAAATTTAATTATAATCATCAATTTTTATTTGATTTATTAAATATTGATGAAGATACTTTTATCCAATATAAAGAAAAACTTGAAGTAATTAATTTATTACAAACTTTTGAAAATAAAGAAAAAGAAAAACTTTATTTTTTAAAATCTCCTTTAAATTATATTAATTTTTTTCAAGACCCAATTTTAAATCAATATTTATTAAGCGAAATAGGAGAAGAACTTTATTCGCAATTACATAATTTTTTTGCTAGTGACGGAGAACAAAAAATATTAGAAAATTACGAAAATATAAGTAAAAATTTTTCAGATATTTATTGTTTTCAAAAAATAAATTTACCAAAAACAATTAATAATTTTCAACATTTGAAAAATAACAAATCCTCCTCTTCATTACAAAAATATTTTAATTATGAAATTTTTATTGAAAAATTACCACAACGTTTCAAAAAACCTTTTTTATTAGAATGGAAAAGTATTGAATATATTACGAAATTAAGTTTTGTTTATGGTTTAAAACCTGAAGAAATGGCATCTTTATATCAAAAAACTTTTATTAATAAAAATAATGAAAATATAGATTTAAATGATTTAAAAATAATTTTAACTAGAAAATATTTTAAAAAAATAACATTAACTAATGTTCCTAGTATAAATGAAGAAAATGAAATGATTCTTTACTTAAAAAATACAGAACCAAATAGAATTATAAAAAATTTTGCTACAAGTGCTCATATTTATTCTGATTTAATTGATATAGTTTTTAAATTAATAGAACAAACAAATACCGATATTGGAGTTATTAATGCTTTACTTATGTATGTTTTAAAAATAAAAAAAAATACAAATAAAAACTTTATTCCTACTTTTAATTATTTTAAAACTATTTTAAATTCATGGTCTAAAAAAGGAATTATTTCGGCAGAAACAGCCTATGATTTTTTAATGGAAGATAATAAATTTCAAAATACACAAACCTATAAACAAAATCGTCCTAAATGGTTAGATGAAGTAGAAAAAGAATTAGGTTTGGATGATTAAAAAGGTGTTTAAATATAATGTCTACTTTCGAAAAATTAGATTTTCAAAAAATTAAAGCATTCGTTACACAACATGAAGAAACTAAAAATTTAAAAATAAATGATGAAGATGTTATCACAGTTTATAATTATTTACAAAACAAAGATCAAAAAAATTATTTTGGTTATCAAATGATTTTAAAAACAAAACCTTATATTTCAATTATTTATAAAGAAACTTCCAAATCTAAACAAATTAATTTAGAAAATAATTTATACCAAAAAAATATTTTATTTCATCAAAATTTAAATTTAAATAATATTGAATTAAAAAATTTTGAAACACAAAATTTTCCAAATAAAGAAAAAGCTTTGATGCAAATAAAAAATATAATGAAAAATTTCTATAATATCAAAAAAGGATGTTATTTTCACGGAAAATTTGGTACAGGGAAAACTTTTCTTCTTAAAAGTTTAGCTAAAAATTTAATTAAAAAAAATATTCCTGTATTATTTATTTTTATGCCGGATTTAACAAGACAATTTAAAAATACTTGGAATAATAGTGATATTTTAGAAAGTAAATTTAATTATTTAAAAAATATTCCTTGTTTAATTTTAGATGATTTTGGTTCTGAAAATATGAATATTTTTTTTAGAGATGATATTTTTTTACCTCTTTTATATTATCGTTATGAACATAATTTACCAATTTTTTTTAGTAGTAATTTTGATGAAAAAGAATTACAAAATTATTTTAATTATAATAAAGATTTTCATAATGATATCAAAACTTTGAAAATAATCAGGATTATTAAGCAATTAACTGACTTTTATAATTTTGATTCTTATTAAAATAAAAAAAACTTATTTAATTTTTGAGGGCAAAAGATACAATATAATGATATAATTTAGCCAATTGTTATTCTTGCAATGATAATATGAAATAACATAAAAGGAGAAATTCCAATGATTTTCTGGACGAAAGAACAAGATAATTGTAACAGTCATGAAAACGGATTAAGACGAATTAACTAGTCAAGAAATTATTTCAAGATTAAGATAAAAAGATAAGGTGTAAATATCTCATCGTTAAAAGTACTTATTTATTTAAAAATTCGAGATAAAGTTAATGATACTCTAAGGCTGGAAATTTTAAAGAGATATGGCAAAATTATTCTTTAAATTATTATAATAAACAGTATTTTAATTTACAATTTAAGCGATTTTCAAACAAAATTTAGACATCTCATTGAGAAGAATATAATATTGTTTAAAGTGAACCAAAATTATTAAGGAATATTATAGACAAAAATTTGAGAATCATAAAAATAACTTAATTAAAATCAAGTTAAAATTAACAGGTATAAAAGCTATAAAGCATTTGTGTAATAGAAGATAAAAAAGAAGATAAAAAAATTTTCTTCAATAATTTTTGGTAAATAATTTATGTTTTTTTAGAATAGCGATATCTAAAATAAATAAAAAAGAATTTAAAAAGTTTTTTATATAAGAAAATAAAATACTAAATTTTAATTTTTATTTTCAAGAACTTAAAATTTGTTTTTTTTATGTAATAATTTTAATTGTTAATAAATTATTATCAATATAAGATAAAATAAAAAAATAAATGATAAAATTTTTTAAATTAAAATATAAAATAAAAATAATTATAACTATTTCTATTCTTTTTATTTATTTAGTATTGCATTTATTTTTCCTTTTAGAAAACTTCTTTGTCAAATAAAGAATAGACAAAATTCGATTAGCGATAAATTCCCTATTTTTATAGTAAATAAAACTGTTGGTAATAACGAAGATAAATTTCTTTTATCATATAATATTGCTAATTTTAATAAAAAAAATATGAATATTTAATTAATATTGAACATGAAGTAAAAATTAAACTAAATAGAATAGATATTTTAGTTCCTTTATTTTTAAAATTAATATCTTTTTATGATACTACTAAATTTGTTTTTATTGAATTAAAAACATATTTTAATCTAGGTATTCCAAAATAATTTGGTTATTTTAAAATTAAAGTTTTCGCTTGGTCTTTAATGGTTTGAGATAATTTAAAAGTGATTACTGTTTTCGCAGGGATTTTTAGTTTTTTCCTTGTTTTAGGGTTTCTACCGATGTAGGCTTTTCGAGTTTTTAATTTAAATTTACCAATTTGAGGTGATAAAACTACTTCTTCGTTTGATTTGATTCTCTTTCGATTAGAGCATTCCTCAAATGAGTTGTAAAACTCTTCGGTTTTTGTTATTTAGGTTTTGTTGGCCTCAGTTATTTTTTTGATTAATTCTTTTTGGTTTTCATCAATACTTTTTTTAACTTTTTCATTAATTTTTTGTTGGTTATTCATTTAAATGTGGGGGTTTTTATTGAAATTCACTTTCGTAAATTTCTTTTAATTTTTCTTCAGTTAATTGATATTCTTTTTCTTTTTGTTTGTTTAATTCCTCAAATTCATTTCTAACTTCATACATGAAATAGCTAAATTTTTTATCTATTTCATAAAGAAATTCTTTTAAATGATAAGATATTTTGATAGAATGCTATTAATAAATATTATTAAAATAATTAGGAGAATTTATGAATTTGCTTAATTTTCAAATATTTTGCCTTATTTTTGTTTTTATTATAAATTTAATATTTCCTTTAATAAGATTTTTAATAGAAAAACAAAGGAATAAAAATAGAATTAAAAAAGTTAATTTAAAAAAGAGATTAATCATTAATTATATTTTTTCTATAATTTTTATGTTTTTTTGTTTCTATATAATTTTATTGTTCCCTCATAAAATAATAAATACAGCAAATAAAATAGATTCTCAAATAAATAATTTTATAATTTCTGAAAGATATTTTAAAACTAATTTTCATCCTCAAAATTTAATAAACCAAAAAGAATTACAAAAAATAAATAAATCAAATCAATATTTTTCAGGCGTTAGTGATTTTATGAAATAGAAGAACAAATTATTAAAAACTTCAATATTACCTTACACGACAAGGGATTTATTTATGATGTTCAAAAAAATTAAATAATTTTAAAAAACATTGATACTTTTTTAAATCAAAAAGTTTATTTTGCAAAAAGTTATATAAAAATAAAATCTGGTATTTATTTATATCGCGATGAAATAATTATTGTTTTTAGATATTATTTCGAATTAAAAAAAATTAATAATTCTTATTAAATTCATATTTGGATAGAAACTTCTTAGTATTTATTAATAAAATCTTTTAAATATAAAATAAGTTATGAACAAAAGAAAAATTCCATAAAAAAAGAAAAAATTATAAATTTAATTATTTTTTTAACAATATATTTGATAAAGTATTTTTTAATTAATGTCAAAAATTATTTTTTCTTGGGATTGAATTCATTCTTTTATTTATTCTCTTTATTTTTTTATTTTAATTTTAGTTTTTTGACTTCATCTTTGATTGGTTTTGACATTTTAAAACTAACAACCGTTTTTGCAGGGTATTTTTATTTTTTTGCCTGTTTGAGGGTTTCTGCTGATGTAGGCTTTTCTTAATTTTAATTTAAATTTACCAATTTGAGGTGATAAAACCACTTCTTCATTAGAAGTAATGGCTTCGATTAAAGTCTTTTCGAATATATTATAAAATTTTTCTGTTTTTGAAATTGAGGTTTGTTTGGCCTCAGCTATTTTTTTGATTAATTCTTTTTTAGTTATAGTTATTTTTCTCCTTTATTTGGTTTTTGAGTTGTTTTATTTTGTCTTTGTAATCTTGGACTTCTGCTGTTCGTTTTCGTGCTTGCGTTTTATAATCTTTGGATGCTACTGAAAACATTTGTCCTAATGCTTGTTTTTTTGTTTTTATTGTGTATTTTTTTCTTTTGTTCTGAATTGTTTGAGCTTCTGTTGGAAATTTTGTGATATTTTTATTAACATTTGTGATTATGCTTCGTATTATTTTATTTTTGCTTCTAATTCTTTTATTTGTTTTTCAATGTCTTTTTTCATTTTTTTTCCTTTTATTAATCAAAATAGATTTTTACTTAAAATTTAATGATGTGAAACAATGGTGAAAATTTTAATTCTATTTATAATTTTTAATAATGATTTCTTGATTGATGTTTTTATTGGTGAGATGATGGTTGGTTGTTGTTTTTGTTTTAATGATGTTACATTTTGAAAATAAATTAAGAATTGGCGTTGTTTCATAATTGGTATATAACCATTTGACACCCCGTTTGATTGATTGGTGTAATTCCAAGGCTAATTGTTGATAGGATCTCATTAAAAGAAAATTGTCTTGTTGACTATTGGCGATAATTTGACGAAAATTAACACAATATAAAACATGTTTTTTCTTTTGGAAGTGATGTTGGCAGGCGATTAATTCTTTTAAATTGATTATGGGAGTTTTTTGTTTGGGTTTGTAACCAAAATTTGTTTTTAAATTATTTTGCTTATCATAACAAGTAATGCCGCGAAAAGCATATTTATTTAAAACATAAAAGATAGCTGACCTGGTTAATTTTTTTCTTTTTTTTGAATTTTGATTATATTGATGTAGTAAAGTCTTAAAAGCTTGTTTTTGGTTCTTTTGGTTGTGATATTGGTAAATATAATTTTCCATGGCTTTAAACTTATTAACGAAATGATGGGGATTTTGGAAACTTTGTTTCCACATAGTGATTAATTGGTTATCATTATCGTTTAAAATCGTTTTTGATGGTTGTAAGTAAAAATAAAGAACGTCACTTCCTAAAAAAGATTCATAGTAAGTATTAAATTTTTTAGGTAAATGATAAATAATTTGGTGAACTGTTCCGTTGTTTCATACAACTTTTTATTTTAAAATTGTTCTTTAAGACTAAAAATTAATAGATAATTTACTATCTTTTCAAACTAAAGAAATATTGTTTTCATTCAAAAAAGTGTCTAAACTTTTTTCATAAGGCAGTGTTTCATCGAAATGAGACAACTGAAAAAAGTTAAAATTTTAAAACAAAATGATTTTTATAGCTTGTAAATTAATCGTAACATAAAAAAATAATATATCAAGTTAAATTTACAAAGTTTTTTATTTTTTTTAAAAATTTAATTAAACAAAGAAAAAAAGAAAAAGAAAAGAATCAAAAGAAAAAGAAAAAAAGAAAACATATATTATAATTTTTAAAATCTTACATCTTTAATCTTATTTTTTTTTTTTTTTTTTTATATATAATATTTTTTAAATCTTAAATCTTAAATCTTATTTTTTTTTTTATATATAATATTTTTTAAATCTTAAATCTTAAATCTTATTTTTTTTTTTATATATAATATTTTTTAAATCTTAAATCTTATTTTTTTCTTTTTCTTTTGATTCTTTTCTTTTTCTTTTTTTAATTTTATTATAATCTAAAAATAATATTTTTTCAAGTCTTTTAAAAAAATAAAAAATTTTAAAAATTAAAAATAAGATTAAAGATTTAAGATTTTAAAAATTTTAAAAATTAAAAACAAGATTAAAGATTTAAGATTTTAAAAATTTTAAAAATTAAAAATAAGATTAAAGATTTAAGATTTTAAAAATTTTAAAAATTAAAAACAAGATTACAAGATACAAGATTTTAAAAATTTTTTATAAATTAATTTTATAAATTTTTTGATGAAAAATCTTTAGATAAATAAAAAAAATAGTTCAAAAAGGCTTAATAACCCAGGTTAATTTAACAAAATAAGAAAAAATGACAACGTATAAGGCATCTATTCATTATGAAAAAATAGTGAGTAGTATAAAAAATTTCTATTCTCAGTCATTAAAAATGTCTTATTTTAGCTATTTGATACCTTATAGAGCATTTTAAGGTTCATTTCAAACTCTATTTTATGGTTTCTAAATTTTTGAAAAATTATTTGAATTATCATTGAGGCCATAAATTATTTCAAAAAGAAAACCAACAAGTCAAACTCTCATTATGATCTGAGAGTAGGTTTTTGGTTTTCTTTTTGATTTTTGAATTGATAAGGAGAAAGATAATTTAAATATTGCATTCTTCTTTGATTGTTATAATTTTCAATAAAAGTATTAACGATTTGAGTTAATCGTTCTTTAGTTAAATATTTTCTTTTTTCTAAATAGACGGTTTCACATTTAAAATTAGCGAAAAAAGCTTCTACACAAGCGTTTTGAGCAGGACTGCCTTTTTCGGAGAGACTAAGAATGAGGTTTTTTGCTTGTAAAGTTTTTTGTGTTATTTTTCCAGTATATTCGGCTCCTTGGTCAGAATGAAATAAACCAGGTTGTTTGAAAGTAGGTAATTTACTTAAAGTTCTTAAAACTAAATTAATATCTTTTTTGTTAGAAAGATAATAACTAATAATCTCTAGATTATATAAATCCATGATGACTGATAAATAAAGAATTTGTTTTTGTTCATAAATTAAATAAGTAACATCCACACACAGTTTTTGAAAAGGACGATTGGCTTGAAAGTTATTTTTTAACAGATTTAATTGAGACAGAGGAATGTAATTTCTATTTTGATAACGTTTTAAATAACGATTTTTTCGCGTTTGACATAATAAATTCATTTTTTTCATTTTCAAATAAACTGTTTTAAGATTGACTTTAACTTTTTGTTTTAAAAGTTCTTGATAAACTTTACGATGACCTAAAACAAAAAAATTTTTTCCTTGATAATTTTGATATCTGTTTTGAAAACAAATTTTTCGAATTTTTAGTTCTAAATCAGTTAAAAAAGATATTATTTGAGGTTTTTCTTTTTGATTAGCTACCCAACGATAATAAGAAGCTTTACAAAGACCCAAAAATTTAATTAAATTAACTAAGGACACTTCTTTTCGGTATTGATGAATAATTTGAAAATAAATTTCTTTCTTAATAATTGTATTTGGATGTTTAATTTTTTTTTAATGACTTGTAATTTTTTGTCTTTTTGTTGCCATAAAAAATAATTTTTTTATATGTATAATTATGGCCTATTTGTTGTTGAAGATGAAAAAATTTTCTTTCTTTAAACCATTTCACCCAACGATAAATTTGTTGAACAGCGACAATTTGAAATTTTTGTTGAATTTCTTTATTAGACATTCCTTTTTCTTTAGCGATAATTACTTGAAATTTAGTTTCGAAATCATAATATTTCTTTTTTTTCAGTGGGATTAGCCACAAAAAGCTCCAATTCTCTTTTAGATCAAAAATCTTTTTCTATTATAAATTCTATTATAAAGGAATTTTTGATTAAAAGTTATTTTTTTCATCTCTCTTTTTGTGGTAAATTTTTTTTAATTTTCTTTGGTATTCATTTTTTCAGTATAAAGGGTAATATATTTTTGTTTTGGATTGAAGTGAAGGTAGTAAGTTTTATTTTTACTTTCAAATCTTTTCTCTTCTTGTAAAGGACATTCGACTTCGTTAACATAAAAGTCTTTATCTTCTTCTAGTAAGTATTTATAGCCTTCATAATCCATTTTGATAGTATGATTTCTGGCGACAAAAGAATTATTAAAACCACTATTTGTTGGTCTGAATTTAGATTCTTTATTGCTTAAGTTATCTATATTAAAACCCCGAACTTATAAAGTAAATCATTCACTGCCCTGTTCCAAAACTTTAGACACTTTTTACTTTTTAAAAATTCTTTAAGACTAACTATTAAGTTAGTCTTTTTTTTGTTTTAAAGACTAAAAAAATAATTTCATATCTTTTCTAAAAAACGTTTTTAGAAAGGATTCTAATGTTAAGACAAGAATTATTTAAAGATTTTTTAAAAAATAAAAAGAATTTAGAAATACGAGAACAATTAATTGAACTTCATTTACCTTTGGTAAAAAAACTAGTTTATCAATTTAAATATTATCCTCGAGTTTTAACCAAAGAAGATTTATCTCAAGAAGGGATTTTAGGATTAATCAAATCTCTCAATAATTACGAAGATTTCGGTTATGACTTTATCGCTTACGCCACTCCCATCATCAAATCGGAAATCAGAGAACTCATTAGAAAAAGTCATTCCCCTTCAATCCCCCAAAAAAATCATAAAACCGATAATCTTTCTTTTCAAGAAGAATTTTATGAACCATATCAAATAAATAATTTAAACCCTCATCAATTATGGTTAAAACAAGTTAATCATGAAATTTTTTTAAAAAAAATGAAAGCTAAATTAAGTGAAAACGAATTCAAAATTATCTATTTAAGTTTTGGTGTTCCTTTAGGAAATATTAACGAAGATTATCAAGGATGTTATACCAACACCGAAATAGCTGAAAAACTCAATTTATCTTTAAAACAAGTAGAAAATATTAAAAACATCGCTATCAAAAAATTAAAAAAAACGTTAAAACCTATCGTTCGTCCGTAATGACGTTAAACTAGTTATTTGAAACAATAAAACAAGAAAACTCAGATTACTTTCAAAGTAATCTTTTTTTTATATCAAAATCAAGCATAAAACTTTTGAAACAAAAGTAATAAACGATTCCAACATCAATCAATCAAATTAGTCGTTTAATACATTCGTTTTCAAAAATTTTATCTATGAATAAATAAAAAGAATATATATCAAAAAGAAAGAAAAATAAAATTATGTTAAACAAAGTTCAATTAATCGGCCGTTTAAGCCATGATTTAGAAAAACAATACATTAACAGTAATAACGAACAAATCCCTAAAATTGATTTTCAATTAGCGGTTAATAATAAAGATAAAATCCAATTCATCCCCTGTGTCGCTTTTCGAAAACAAGCTGACAACATGAAGAAATATTTACATAAAGGTTCGAAAATTTATCTTGAAGGAACTTTATCCATCCAAAAATACACGAATAATGAAGGTCAAACCAAAATCAACACTAAAATTATTATTCAAAACGTGATCTTTTTAGATAATAAACCTTTAGACAATAAACCTCATGAATCTTTACCTTTTTAAAAAAATAAAACCTCGGCGGAGGCTCTATTTCTGTAATAATGGTATTTTTTTCTACCATTATTTTTATTTTAAAATAAAAGAACATTAGTGTCAAATCTTTAACAACTAAATAAACTTAATCATCTAACCCCTTTTCAAAAGGGGTTTTTTATTTGAAAAAAACACACAATTATTGTTAAGGATACCAAAAGAAATAAAAAAATAAAGGAGACAAAATGAAAAAAAGATACCCTATTTTATTAACCATTTCCTATTTATTTTTCATCATTAGTAATATTATGGCTTTATTTTTCAATTTTGAATTAGGATTAAAATTTAACGCTACAAACGCCATCTTTTCTGATATTTTCTTTTTATTTTATTTATGGCATAAGGAGAAGAAAGATGAAAATCAATTGGATTGGATGTAAGAAAAAACTTTTACCACAAATTATTGCTCATTTGCCTTCTAAATTTAAAACCTATTACGAACCTTTTTTAGGAAGTGGGGTGCTTTATTTTTACTTACAACCATCAAAAGCGATTTTAAACGATAATGATAACCAATTAATCACTATGTGGAAATAAAGTCTCCAAAATCCCCATCATTTTGTTAACAAGGTCAAAGCCATGGAAAATTATATTTTTCAATATCACAATCAACAAAATCAAAAACAAGCTTTTAAGCATTTATTAAACCAATATAATCAAAATGCCAAAAAAAGAAAAAAATTAACCATGTCAGCTATCTTTTATGTTTTAAATAAATACGCTTTTCGCGGTATTACTTGTTATGATAAGCAAAATAATTTAAAAACAAATTTTGGGTATAAACCCAAACAAAAAACTCCCATCATCAATTTAAACGAATTAGTTACATTCCAAAGACATTTCCAAAAGAAAAAACATGTTTTATATTGTATGGATTTTCGTCAAATTATCGCCAATAGTCAAAAAGGCGATTTTCTTTTTATCGATCCGCCATATTACTATGAAGGAATTAAAGACAAAGAATTTTACCAAAAACAATTTTCATTTACTGATCATCAACAATTAGCCTTGGAATTATGCCAAGCAACCAAAAGGGGTGTTAAATGGTTATATACCAATTACGAAACAACCCCAATTCTTAATTTATTTTCAAACTGTAACATCATTAAAACAAAAACAACAACAAGTCATCGTCTCACCAATAAAAACATCAATCAAGAAATAATTATTAAAAATTATGAATAGAATTAAAATTTTTACCATCGTGTCAGAACATTAAATTTTAAGCGAAACTCTATTTTAATTTAAATAACAGTAATTTTCAAAAGAAAACCAAAATAAAAGGAGAATAAAAAATCATATGAGCGACGCCATGACTGAAATTTCGCGCGGCACTTACTTCAAGGACCGCAGCAAATTAAAACCCAAAACTAAAAATAATAATAAATCAAACAAAAAGGAGAAACCCAAAAATGACAAAAAAAGAATTAATTAAAAAAATCGCTTTAGCCAACAAAACTTCCATAACTAAAACTGAAGAATTTTATAATATCTTCGAAAATAATTTAATCAACGCTATCACTAAGAACGAAGAAGTAGTTTTATTTCCTAAAATAGGCAAATTTAAATTAAAATCAAGAAAAGCCTACATCGGTAGAAACCCTAAAACAAAGAAAAAATTAAAAATCCCTGCCAAAACAGTAGTCACTTTCAAACTTTCTAAAACCATCAAAGACAAAGTGAAAACTTTAATTTTAAAATAACCAAATGATTTTCTTTAAAACACCTAAGAAAGGAGGTTATCTATGTCATTAAACAAAAAAATTTATTTGAGTTTGATCGGATTATTGAGTTTAGGTTTCTTGATTTTATTAATTTTTGGCTTTATTAATTCTCGTCCACCAACTAAAAATCCAACATTAACTAATCAACCTCCATCAACACAACAACAAGAGATCGATAACCAAATCAAATTAGAACAAGCTAAAATCCAAGAACTCCAACAACAAGATCAAACCTTAAAAAACCAAATTGATGAAAATGTTAAAACTTTAACCGACATTATTACTAAAATTAAAACTCTGCAAACCGAATTAACTAATAATCCGCAATTAAATCCAACCATTAAAAACCAAAAACAACAACAATTAACAGAGCTAAGAAATCAACAACAAACCCAACAAACATTAGTCGATAATTTATTAGAACAAAGAAAAGCTTTAAACCAAAATCAAAAAGAAAAACAAGAAGAATTAGAAAAATTAGCGCAAGAAAAAGCCCAACTTCAAACCCAAGAAAACCTCCAACAACAAATTTCCCAATTAAATCAAGCCCTTAATTATGTCGAAGCTAATCAAAAAAGAATTGAAGAATTAAAAACTCAAAAAGAATATCAAAAAAATCAAACTGAATTAAAAAATTTCAAGGATTTTCAACTTTTCTTAACCGATCAAAAATTAGCTTTTGAAAAACAAAAGAAAAATTTAACTATCCAATTAAATCATTTAAAAGAAAACAAACCTCTTCCTCATACTAAAAAACAAGTGACATTCAAAGATGTTTACGGCATGGAAACCGAAAAAGAAGAATTAGAAGACTTATTAACTTATTTTCGCACGAACCAATCCTTAATTAACTTCGATCAAGTCCGCCCCAAAGGTTATTTACTCTATGGCCCTCCAGGAACAGGAAAAACCTTTTTAATCAAAGCGCTTTGTGGGGAAGCGAACGTCCATTTTATTAATTTAATTCCTTCTAAATTCCGCCAAAAATACATCGGTGAAGGAGAAAAAGAAGTGGAGAAAGTTTGGCAAGAAGCCGAAAGTCATGATAAAACCATTATCTTTATTGATGAAATCGAAGGCTTAGAAAATCGTAATGATTCCAATATTTCTTCAGGAGGAGTTAATGTTATTAATACTTTATTAGATAAATTAGATGGTTTTAATAGCAGTAATAAAAAAATTGTTTTAATGGGAGCAACTAACAATCTTCACAAAATTGATTCCGCTTTACGCAGTCGTTTCAGTAAAGAAATCTATATCGGTCATTTAAAAGATTCCGAAATTGAAGGTTATTTAAAACATATTATTGTTCCTTATCAAATTAGTTATCATACTTTCTTAGCTTTAAAAGATATTACCCAATTATGTCAAGGTAAAAACCTCTCTAACCGTGATTTAACGACAATTATTGAAGAAGCTTACAAAAAAACCGCTAAATGGGCTAAACAAAATCCTCAAACCCATGAAGTCATGTTGCCTTCGGATATCGAAGAAGTTTTACAACTAAAATTAAAAATAAAACCCGATCATCAACAAGTAAAACAACGCCGAACAGCTTGTGAAAACCAATACGCCCAATGGCGCGAAGGAATCCTTCAATATTTAGATAAACCCAAAGATGAAACCAAAATAGAAACCAATTTTACTTTTGATGGTTTAAACGGAATTAACTATTACAATCGTCGCTATTCTCAAATCCAATCTGAATTAAATGATATTAATCAGCAATTAACTAAAATCCACCAAGAAAACAAAATTCCACAATTAGAACAAGAATTAATCACTTTAAACCAAACGCCTGACAAATACGAACAAACCATTAAAGATAAAAACCAAGAAATAATCGATATTAAAAATAAACTTAAAACTCTTCCAACTCAAGAAGAAAGATTAAGAAAAGAATTAAAGCTGGTCGAAAATCGTCGTGAAATTCAAAAAGAACCATCAAACCTCGCTAACTACATCAAAGACCGTTATCCTTTCGACCGTTGGAACAATAGAGGATTTAATTATGAGAAAACCTCTATTAATGGATTTGAATTTTCTCGTTTTGATACTGAAGATGACAGTTATTTATGGCGTTATATTAAAATAGAAAAACAATTCAAAGAAAACTCAAGTGGTAACTGTTTAATCATTAAATACAAAGGCCCTAAATACTTCTTAGACGACGACAAGGACTATTATCTTGGTCGCCGCACATGTTTCCAACTCTAACTTCAAATTAACCAATTCACACCTCCACTTCAACCCTGTCCGTAAAACTTTATCCCTTTACCAAGATAAACACAATAACGATAAAACCAAAGAAGCCGAAAACAAAAAAAACGGCCTGGACTATTTCTAAAAAAAATTAACTTTTAATTATTCAAAATTAATTAATAAAACTCGCTCATTTTAGCGAGTTTTTTAATTTTAAAAAAACTAAAAAAGGAAAAAACAAATGAAAAAATTTAAAGGAATTGTATTTCTATTTACATTAATGGGCATTATGTTAATAACAAACATAATTTATATTTTCATTAATCATCATTTTAAAGAATATATTAACCTTCAAAACGATAATTTAAACGAAAATATTGACCGAGTTAATAAAAAAGTCGATAAACTAGATGAAAATATAGATAATTTAGAAAAAATTATAATAAATCAAAATAAATCCAATCAAGAAAGCGAGTAAAATCATATGGCTAAAAAAACAAATAAAAACACTAAAAATCAATCAAAAAACAATAAATCTAACGAAATAATTATCAAAAGAAAAACTCAAACTCCTAAAATAATTATCGAAACTCAAACTAAAAAAGAAAAATGGTTTCTTAAAATCATTAAAACTTTCTTTAATATCCTCGTTTGGTGCATCCCATTATTATTAATTAGTGGGGCGATTTATTGGACCCTTTTCAAATTCTTCCCTGAAGCTTTAAACCAAATCACCGCTTTTACCAGTAACGCTGCGGTTAAAACTAAAGTGTTATATGATAAAGCCACTCAACCAATTCGTCAAGTTATCGAGTATATTTATAATAAAATAACAGGAAACGATAAAGATCCTAATCATACTCCTTCACCACAAAATAAATTAGGTTATTATCTAGCGACTACTTTAAGTGTCATTGGGATTTGTTTGGGAATTGGAAAAGTCGGTCATTGGTTAAAAAGCGGGAAGAA
The DNA here is from genome assembly GCF_026821955.1 of Candidatus Phytoplasma rubi. Lineage (NCBI taxonomy): Bacteria > Bacillati > Mycoplasmatota > Mollicutes > Acholeplasmatales > Acholeplasmataceae > Candidatus Phytoplasma > Candidatus Phytoplasma rubi. Next base: position 89,862 of record NZ_CP114006.1, read on the forward strand.
AAAGACTATCAAAAAAGGAACTAAAGCCATCATTCAAAAAAAAGCTACTTCCAAAATAGCTAATGTCGGTGGTAAAATCCTTAAAATTTGTAGTAAAGCTTTATTTTGGGTTTCTTTAGTTTCAACTGCTTACGAACTTTACCAATTTTATCACGAAGAAACTAAAATCCCTAATCCACCACAACAATTAACCCATAAAATGGAAAATCCCCCAACACCAATCTTACAAACACCATCTATTCAACAATCATTCAATCCAACTATTATTGAAAATGAAGAATCAACTTTAACTAATAATAACGAAGATAAAACAGAAACAAATCAAGAAGAAAGTCAAACTGGTAACCTTAACAATCCCTGATAAAGGTTCAGTTGAACAATCTCCAACTGAACCTATCTTATTGCAACAAGAACAACTCCAACAAACACCACCCCTTGGCGAGGAATTAAAAGAAACTAACAAAACAACTGAAACGCAACAACTAACTCCTGAAGAAATCATCAAAGCCAAAAACTTATTAGAAATTCAACTTCAAAAAGAAAAAATTAATAGTTTAACTTTAGAAACTCAAAAAGCCAATTTAGAACATGATTTAACTCAAAAACAAGAAGAATTAGAAAACAATCAAAAACTATCTGAACAAGAAAAACAAGAACTTCAAAAAGAAATTAATCAACAAAATGATAAAATCCGTTCTAAAGAAAACGAAATTTTTACCCAAGATAAAAAGATTAATCAATTAGAAACTGACCTTCACCAAGAAAAAACGATCAACACCAAAAAAGAAAAACAAATTAATGAATTAATCAACCGAATCAACGAACAAAATCAAATGACCGAACAACTCCAAAACCAACTCCAAGAACAAAAAGTCTTAATTGAAACTAAAAATCAAGAATTAATAACTAATCAAGCTTTATCAGAACAAGAAAAACAAGCACTCCAAAAGGAAATCAATCAATTAACTACTAATTTTCAACAAAAAGAAAAAGAATATCAAGCAACTATCTACCAAAAAGACCAAGAAATCACCCACTTAAACCAAATCATCAACGAACAAGCAAATGAAATTAACCGTTTAAGCGAGGAATTAGAACAACAAATCGACAAATGGGTGCAACAAGGTCTTCACATTGAATGCTTTAGAAGGAACCATTAAAGCTTTAGAAAACGTCTCTGGCAAATATCTCGAAGAAAACGCAGAACTCCGTCATGAAATCAACAAACTTAAAGAACAAATAAAAGACGAACAAAAAGCCCATGAAGCAACTAAATCTGATTTAAAAATAAAAAATAACGAATTAATCGAAAAACACAAAGAATTAACAAAAATCGATTTAATAATCCAAAATCAAAAACTCAACTATAGCACCGCAATTCAACCTTTGACGACAAAAATTAAAGAAGATGTAAAACAAGGAATTGAAGGTATAAAGGAAAAAGTTGAAAAAGTAACTTCTTGGTTCAAAAGTTGGTTTTAATTAAAATTCAAAAGTTAAATGTGTTAAAATGTTGGTATGTTATAAATTACTCGAAAGGAATTAATCATGTTTAATATTAAAAAAATCATTAAATGGTTTTTTATCATATTAGGGATATTTCTTTTTTTAATTATCGTTTTTATTGGTTTTATTGTTTTAACCGAAAAAAAAATCAATAAATTACCAAAAGAAAAAATTCCTATTTTAAATGAACCCAAAATGGAAATTCATGAAGAATGGTATGACAATAATAACAAATGTACCATGATTAAAGCCAAATACACCTTCGATGGCCTTAATGGCATCGGCTATTATCGACAACAACTTCAAGAAAAAAAAGGTAGTCATAACGATATTTCAATCGCTCAAGAACGCCTCGAAACCCAAAAAGAACCCTCTAACTTAGCTTATTACATCGAAGACCGTTATCCCTTCGACCTTTGGAAGGAAAACTCAGCGAACGGATTTGAATATTCTCGTTTTGATACTGAAGATGACAGTTATTTATGGCGTTATATTAAAATAGAAAAACAATTCAAAGAAAACTCAAGTGGTAACTGTTTAATCATTAAATACAAAGGCCCTAAATACTTCTTAGACGACGACAAGGACTATTACCTTGGTCGCGCACATGTTTCCAACTCCAATTTAAAATTAACTCATTTCCACCTCCACTTCAATCCTGTCCGTAAAACTTTATCGCTTTACCAAGATAAACACAATAACGATAAAACCAAAGAAGCCGAAAATAACAAAAGAACCAGCGATGACTGGTGATAAAAAAGAATCAAAATTGAAGGAGATTTAATTAATGTTTAAATTACAAAAACATTTACTATTATTTAATATTATTTTATTTATTGGTTTAGGTTTAATTTTCATTACTAATAATCAACAAACAATGGGAATGGATAATAACGATGGCATATCTGAAAATAATTCCGTTGTTGATAATCATATAGATGAATATAATATTTTTAGAAACTTATTATTAACCCAAGGTAGAATATCTCAACAATTGATTAATGCTCTTTTTAATCATAGCTCAGAAACGGAAATTAATTTTTTTTCGAATCAACTACAACAAATACACCAACAAATAATAACTTATCAACAAAGACAACTAAATAATCAAGAACGAATGTTAAGAAATTTTGATAATAATATGACAAGAGTTCAATTAGAAAGGGAATATTTATTGTTAACACAAGAGATGATTTCAGCCATTAATAATACACCACTTTATGCTTCGGAAGAACAAATAAATACTTTAAGAAATATTCAAACAAGAATAGATCAAAATCAAAGACAAATAAATATCATTAGAAATCAAATACAAAATAACCAAAATCGACCAAATAATAATAGAAGACGTTAAAATAATTTAAAATATGCTTTATTTTTATTATAAATATCAAAAGGAGATTTAATTAATGGTTAAATTAAAAAAACATTTACTATTATTTAATATTATTTTATTTATTAGTTTAGGATTATTTTTAATTATTAATAATGTTCATCAAGTAATGGCTATGGAAGGTTTATTTCATGAAGAAATTCAAGAAATTACAGAGACAGAGTCAGAAGAAAATGAAGAAATAACAAATAATATAAGTAAAACAAATATTATGACTAAAGAAAAATTTGTGTCTTTACATGAAATAGGGCATGCTGTAGTTGCTTTTGAATTAAGTCAAAGACATAGAGAATATCCAAATCTTATAAAATTTAAAGGAATAGAATTAAAACAGAATGATGAAACAATTGATGGTAGCACCGATTTTTCTTTTGATATAAACAATATGTTTGGACATTTATTTGCATTATCTGTTTATTATGGTGGGTTAGAGGTGGAAAAAACTATCACAACAACTATAGAAGAAATTAAAAATAGAGGTCAACATGATGAACAAGATATCGAAAAAACGGCTCAATATATCACAGAAAGAGGATGGTTTTTAGGTGATTTATATTTATCAACAGATTCTTTAGAAATAAGAAAAGATAAAATAAAAAATATTGCTCAAACAAAAACACAAGAAATAATTCAACAATATAAAGAATTTTTATCTCCCCTTGCTGATGAATTATTACAAAGAGAAGTTATTAAAATTGGAGATTTTCAAAAAATACTGAAAAAATTAATTGATCAAAAAAAACTTTCGCTTAAACCAGAACAACCAGAACAACCAGAACAACCAGAACAAATAGAACAAATAGAACAAATAGAACAAATAGAAATAATTAAAAAATTTAAATGTGATTGTGTTATTTTATAAAAAAATAACTAACAAAAAATAAATATAATATTAACTATTATGTGTCATAAATATTATTTCTAGTTTCAAAAATGAAAGTTGAAAAATTTATTTTTATTACACATTTAACAATTCGAAAAAACAATAATCAATTATCAACAACTTATGGTGAACAACCAGAAAGTTCTAGACGAAACATCAGTTCTGCAATAAATAATGATGATGAAAACGAATTATCAGATGATGAACTTCAGCCTATGAATTTAATGAAAAGCACTTCTAAATGTCCAAATGATAAACCAGAAAGTTCTAAAAAGAACGATTATAAAAAATAAAAAGGGAGATTTAAATTATGTTTAAAATTAAAAATAATTTATTATTTTTAAATATATTTGTATTTATAATTTTAGGGATGTTCTTAATGACTAATAATGTTCATCAATTAATGGCTGCTCCTAAAAAAGATCATGGAAAAAATATAATTTCTTCAAAAGAAGAAGATAAAAAAGATGTGAAAAATTATTATGAATTATATAATAATCTTGAAAGTTGTTCAGAAGAAGACAGAAATACAATTATTCAAATGTTATCAAATCCAGAAATAATAAAAACATTAAGAGAAAAAGCTAAAGAAGAACAAAACCAAAAAAAAGGTTCTTCTTCAAAAAAACCTGATGATTTATAAAAATAATTTAATATAATATAAAATTTTACTATTTTAATTAAGACCTTTCAGGGTCTTTTTTTATTTAACAACACATGCAAAACTGGAAAGGAAACCAAAAACCATGTTCATAAAAAAAATCTTTCAATCTTTACCTAGTAATCTCATCTTTTTCATCATCACTCTACTTTCATTTATTCCAATTATAACCATTTATTATGTCATTAAATTCTATCTTTTCACCGTCAAACTAAGTATTCACCAATTAAAACAAGGAATAGTGGTTCAATTTTATCAACATTTAACCACGCAACAATCCAATCATCATGTGGAATTTCATTAATACTTGGTTAACCAAGATAAATAATAGCCTTAATACTATCAGTCGTTATTTCTTTACTTATCAAAATCAATGGTTAAACTTAGGTTTATTAATAATTATTTTATTATTTCTTCCTCATCTTTTGTATTTAATTGATTTTCTTTTTAAATGTTTTTATCACATTCTACGGTTTATTTATTATTTAGGAAAATATCTTTTATTATTGTTAAAGAAAATATTTAAGAAAGAATGATTACTATGAGAATTAAAAACTTAAATCAACGCACCAAAGAATGGTATCAACACCGCAAACAATATATTAACGCTTCCGAAATCGCTTCCATTACAGGGTTAGATCCCTTTCGTTCCATGGAACAATTAGTTCATGATAAGCTTTTTGGAACTACTTTTACCGCTAATCAATATACGCTTCATGGACAAAAAATGGAACCAATCGCACGTCAATTTTTCATACAAAAAACTAATTTAACTTTTGAAGACACCATTTTCACTGATGATCAAGTTAACCTTTTTTCAGCATCTTTAGACGGCTACAATGAACAAAATCAAGCTGTTTTAGAAATTAAATGTCCTTTTGTTAATGAAAACCAAGAAGTTTCATCCACTTGGACTAGTTTTTTAACCAATCCTCAACTCGAAAATATCCCTCAATACTACTGGGCCCAAGTTCAATGTCAACTCTATTGTTCTCAAGCGCACTTTGCTTACTTTTTAGTTTATTTTCATGACACTAATTATCATGTAGTACGAATTTATCCAGATAATCATTTTATTTCTAAAATGATTAAAGATAGTCAAAAATACTTAGCCCTTTTAACCAAATCCAAAGAAGAATTAGAAAAAACTACTTATTTAAAACAATTAAGGAAAATCAAATAATTAATTAATACTTTTAGACCTTCAAATTGAAGGTCTTTTTTTATGCCCAAATTAAGATTAAAATGAGAAAACAATGAAAACAACCAAAAAGAATTTATTGACAATTACGGATATAAAGTTATTCAAGAATACGATAAAGATACTGGTACATCTATTAAAGACATTTTTTATCAACTTGATGGTAAAACTATTCATTACATAGATGAATACGACAAAGCTACTAGCAATATTATTAAAAAAACTGTGTATCGACTTGATGGAAAAACTATTGACTATGCATATGAATACGATAAAAAGTATCGTAACATGTTTAAATATATTGAATATCAACCTGATGGAATAACTTTTAAAGAAATAAGCGAATACGATTATGATGAAGAACCAATCACAACAACATATTACAATCTCGATGGAACAATTAGTGATATCATTAACTTTTAAAAATCCAACAAAAACCAAATAAAAGGAGAAATCAATAATGAAATTAATCGTTTTTGAAGGACTTGATGGGAGCGGAAAAACTTCTCTTATCAATTCCCTTCAACCCCATTTAAAAACTCCCTTTCAAACTTATCAAGGCTTAGGGAGTAGTTCACTTGGAAAGGAAATTAGAGATTTATTTTTAAATTTTCAACAAGTAGATTACCTCACTCGTTTTTATTTAAGTCTCGCCAATATGGCCCAAATCCAAGCGGAATTATTAAAAAACAACCAATTAATTATTTTAGACCGTTGGTTACCATCCACTTATGCTTACCAATTATTCCCCTTTTCAAACGAAAAGAAACAACTTTCCCCTTTAAAAAAGATCTTTAAGCTGAATCATGAAATTATCTTAAAAAAACCCGATTTATTAATTTATTTAGATATTGATCCTCTCATCGGAAGAACTAGAAAGAAGAAACAAAAAAACCATCAAAGAGATCTGATTGAAAGACAATCCTTAACTTATTTTCAAACTGTTCGTCAAGGATACGAACATTATTTAACTCATTATACTAACGACATTAAGAAATTAATCTTAAACGGAAGTGATCCCATTTCATTCAATATTCAAAAAATTATGAAATATCTAGGAGAAAGATAATGGCTATTGTTATTAAGAAAAAATGTTAAAACGGTAATCTTTATTTTTATTACCATAACGGAAAAATCAAAACCATCAAACCTGATGGAACCATTACTTGGAAAACGAAAAAAATTAAGAAGAAAAGACCTTAAAACGAGTTCTTTTTTTTATTTAGAAAGGAAATAAAAAATGTTAATTAACGAAGATTTTTACCACATTAAACAACTTAACATTAACACTCAATGTGTTAATATTTTAAAAAAACTTTTTCATAAATCATCATTTTCACTTAATTTTCATGAATATATGAATCATCATCACCATTTACTAGATCAATATTTAACTAATAACAACTATCACTCTCAAAGTCAAAAAGTGATCCGTGGTAAAATCAATGAATATCTTATTTTATTCTATTTTCAAAACCAAGGAATCATTCATTTATATCCTCAAGCTTATTTATTTTTTATCCCCGACATTAAATTTGATTTAGTGTTATTTACAAAAAATAAAAGGATTATCGCTTTTAATTTTAAAATATGTCTTCGTGATCGCTATAAACAAGCCATGGTAGAAGCCCAACAATTAAAAAAACTCGATACTCGTTTTGAATTTTATTTATTAACTAATAACACTGTGGAAACTCAAAGATTAAACAAGAAAATCACTCAAGGGAAAATCCCAGGAATTAACCAAGTCATTGATTGTTTTTCGCCTCAAGCGAATATCTTTTTACAAAAATTACTTACTCACCAATTCCTCCCTTTTAGTGATATTAACATGATTAAAAAATAATAAAGGAGTTAATTAAAATGTTAACCAACGAACAAAAAGCGTTAAAACAAATCATTTTCTATATGAACCAAAATAAAGCTGACCAATTAAATTTTTATTTTCAGCTCATTGATCCACAATCTTTTTTAGATAAACAACATATAAAAATCTTTCAGGCCTTAAAATATTTAATTTTAGAAAAAACAACTAATCATCCCTTTGATAAAATCAAATCTCAAACTGAAATTATCAAAGAATTAATCACTTATCTTCAAACTCATTTTCCCCAAGATCACTTTACTAAAGAATCACTATCTTTTTTAAGTAATGATTTTAGTAAGGAAAATAACCTTGATTTCTTAGATAACTTAAAACATACTTATACCCAAGAAAAACTATTTCAACAACTCTTAAAAATCATTAGTCCTTCTTTTGAAAACAAAGATCCTTATCATAAACATCTATACTACCAAGAAATCTTTGATAAATTAAGGAAATTTATGTCCTTTATACCTCATCCCTCCGATAAGACTTTGTTAACTTTAAATCAAATGGCTTCTTGTCATCCTGAATTTTTCGAGTTCAATCAACAAGCCAAACAAAAAATCCAAGAAGAATATTACCGCTTATCGGAAACTTTCAAAGGATTAAATCATGCCACAAAAGGCTTTAAAAAAGGTTAAATCATCACCATTGGGGGCTATACTGGTTTAGGAAAAACCACTTTTGTTTATAATCTTTTGTTAGATATCACTAAAACTAAATACAAAGAAACTCATCATCATCCCCATCTCTTAGTTTTTTCTTATGAAATGACCTTAGAAGAAAATTTAAGTCGTTTATTAGCCCACCAAACTCAAATTCCCTTAGATGTTATTTTAGATAAAAATTGGGAAGAATCAAACATCACCACACATACCTACATGGAAAGGATGAATGACACTCAACAATTCTTTTCCCAGCTTAACTTATCATTTAGTTATGATCAAGGTAAAAAAATAGATTATATCATTGATTTAGTTTATCGCCTCTATTTGGAACAAAAAGTTGAAATCATCGTTATCGACCATCTCCAAATTACCAAATCGACTAATCATTTAGAAAATGACCGTTTAGCCATTGACGAAATTATGACGAAACTCAAACAATTAGCAATTGAATTAAACATCGTTATTATCATTTTATCTCAATTTTCAAGAGATACATACAGCAATTACCAAGGTAAATCACCAGAAATAACAGCTTTAAAAGGAAGTGGCGGAATTGAAACTAACTCAGATATCGTCTTAATGATGTCTAAATTCCAACCCAAAATATCCAAAGACAAAGAAAAACCATTAAATATCTATAATCAAGATTTAAATAAATTATATTTAGAATCAAAAAATAACGAATCTCAAAAAATTATTGAATTATCTATTAAAAAGAATCGAAATGGCACCAAAAAAAACTTAATTTATCATTTTGAAATGACCACTCAAACCTTCCAAGAAATCGGTTATGTTTTGCCTTATCCATTAGAAAATTATTAAGGAGTTCATCAATGAATTATCAAAATAAAATAAAACACATTCAAACTCATTTCCCCATGTCAGTTTTATTAAAAAAATTAAAAATTTTACCTCTAAATTTTAATAACCACCACCGTTTCCCTTGCCCCATCCATCAAGGAAAGAATCCCACTTGTTGTCATTTCACTTCAACTAATAAAATTCATTGTTGGAAATGTGGGAAAGATTACGATATTATTGATGTTTATATGGCTATCCGTCAGATTCAATCCTTTCATGAAGCGATTCAAAGAATAGAAGGATTTATGAATTCTTTCGAATTTAAAACCTTAAGACGACAAGAAAAAGAAATAACAAAAATAACTACTAACCCTTTTCAACAATCATATCAACCTATTAAATCAAAAAAGCCAATTGACGAAAAGGAAATTAATATCAAAAAGAAACAATTATTTAAAGAAATCTCACCCTTATTCAACCAAATTAGAGATTATTATCATTATTTATTGACTTCTAACCAAAATAACGAAAGTCAACCAGGATTAACTTATTTAACTCAAAAAGAAAACTTACTTTAAAAACCATCAAAGAATTTAAACTTGGTTACGCTCCTTTAATGGATAAACCACTATCTTTTCGTCTCATAAATTACTGTCAACAGAAAAATATTAATATCGATCAATTATTAGAATATGGTTTTATCAAAGAAAAACCAGTCAACAAAATAAAAAATATTTTCATGATGCTTTTCATGGTTCCATTATTATCCCCATCGAAAACGGTTATCATCAAACTTTTCATTTTTATCAAAACCATTTCCGCGAAGTTTCTTACTTTCAACCCAAATACCAAGCTTTAACTAATTTTAGTCAAACGCCGACCTTTCATTTCAGTTATCGGTTTTTTGAAGCATTACCATATATTAAAAAACAAAAACCATCATCATTCATGAAGGTTTTTTGATGTCATTAGTTGTTGGCAAAACAATATTAAAAATGTTGTCGGTCTCATTTGTGTCGCCCAATTACTTTCCCAATCTCAACTAGAAATTCTCCAAAAGAAAATATCAAAGTCATTATCGCCTTAGATAACGACGAAACAGGGCGAAAACGCAGTGAAGCCTTAGGTGAACAACTCAAAGAAGCAAATATTATATACGAAATCAGAAGGATTTTGCCTCCTTACGATCAAACTTGTAAAGATGTTGATGATTTATTACGTCAATACGGAAAAGAAGCTTACCAAAAATGTTTTTTAGATCCTTACCTCTCTTATGAAGAGGCCCAAAAGAAAATCATCGTCGATTTAGCTGTTCATTTCTTTGGTGAAGACAAAGTTGAAGTAATTAGTTAAATTATTTTTTTACACCAAAATATATAATATCTACACATATAAAAAAATTAACACACTCTCATAAAAAAATATATATACCCTAAATTTAACTATTTAGGGTTTTTATTTTTATAACAAAAAATCAAATAAAAAGGAGAAAAAAATGAAAAATGACACTAGTCAAGAAATTAGAATCGGGGGTTGGCGCACGAAAACCACCCCGAACGATTTAACCCAAATTAAAAACTTTTTAAAAATATTAAAAGAAGATTTAATCAATCTCGCCATTATTTCTCATTCTAAAAAGAAAAATACCTACCAAGAAGCCAATTACCGCCCCAAAAACCAAACTCTTTTTGTCGATCCTCAAATCTTAGAAGAAATGAAACAAACAAAAATAACCTTAATTAATGATAATTTCTCTTCTAGTAATAGTAAACTATTACTTTCAGATTTAACCCCGCTTAAAAGCCAAAATAACCCCCTTAAACACTTATTTAATATCTTCCAAATCAATTATAAAAATGAATTTAAAAATATCATCAAAGAATTAATTGGAAAAATTGATATCAATAAGTTAGAAACTTTACAGTTATATCAATTAGACCCTCAAAAACTAGATAAATACCATAAACCCATGAAAACTAACTATAAAAAAGGGTTAAACATCATCTATTATCGAAAAGAAGATTTAAAATACATTCAATCTTTTTTGACAAAAGATAAACAAGGTTATCGGGTGAAAAAGTTACGTCCTGATTATAAAAGATATTTAAAAAAAGAAAAATCATAAAATAATTAACTTTCTTTTTTAAATCATCATTTTATCATCATTCACTCATCTTTTTATCATCCTTCACTCATCTTTTTATCATACTTCACTCATCTTTTTATCATACTTCGCTCATCTTTTTATCATCATTTGTCTTTGAAAATAATCTATATAAAGATTAACTCATTGAAGGAGTGATATTTGATATTTTATATCGATAATGATAATGATACTCGATATTTGATATTATCGCATTATCATTTTTTATATCATTATTATTTATCGATATCATAAAAACCTCTTTTTTTAGGTAATTTTATTTTTTTAATTTATTGCAATCATTAAATCAACTTTAATTTTTAAATTAACTGCCTTCCCAAGTAATGAATATTATCTATGAAACAAAAAGATGCACGCGCTGAAGCGCTTATTTATCCAATAAAAAATCTTTTAGAGTTATAATAGTTGATATATTTAAAATAATTTATAAAGATAATTGGTATTAAGATGCAAAAATTAAAACAAAAAATTAAATTATTACAAAAAATGATTGAAAAAATTAAAAAAATTGATAAAAAGATTGTTTTTCATTTAGTCAACCAATTCAATCAAACTCTTAATTTAACCACCATTTTAAAAACAATTCAAATTAAAAGAAGTACTTATTATTATTGGTTAAAAATAAAAAATAAACTAAAAGAAAAAGAAGAAAAATATTTTTTACAACAAAAACGGATTAAAGCTTTATGTCTCCATTATCAATATTTTTACGGTCATCGAAAAATCACTGATTTATACCAAAAAACCTTTAATGAATTTATCACCAAGAAAAAAGTTTATCTCATCATGAAAAAAAACGACATTAGTTGTCGTTTAAGAATCAAAAAAAATTTTACTTACCGTAATTTAAAAAATAATCTCCAAATAATTCCTAATTTAATCAATCAAGATTTTATGGCCACCAAACCTCTTCAAAAACTATTTACTGACATCACTTATTTCAAAACTAATCAAGGTTTTCTCTATTTTTCTTGTATTATCGACTCTTTTAACAACCAAATAATTGCTTCACATGTTTCAAACCAACAAAATAAAGATTTAGTTTTAAATACTATTAAAAAACTTCCAAAAATTATTAATCCTTGTATCATTCACTCCGATCAAGGAAAAGTTTATCAATCGCTCAAAATTCAAAAAACTTTAACAAAAAAAGGTTTTTTAATCAGCATGTCAAGAAAAGCCACCCCTCGTGATAACGCGGTCATTGAGAACTTTTTCGGCCAAATGAAAACGATCTTACAACATCAAAATCCATTTTTATTTCAAAAATCTCCTAACAAAATGAAAAAATTAATCAATCAATTTCCTCAATTTTGGAATACTAAGTGGATTTTAAGCAAATTAAACTATTCAACTCCAACTCAATATTCTCAAAATCTAAGATAAATTTTTAGTTGATTTAATATAAAATAATATAACCTTGAAAAAGGTTACTTTAGTGCGCTTTTTTTACCTAAAAATAGTAAAATTTAAAAAAAATATCATTTTCTTTCATTTTGTTGACGAGTTTTTAACTTTTTTTACCTAACTAGATAGTGAAGGGTTAAAATATTTAAAAATATCTTTTGAAACTAAAGAATTATCAAAAAAAGTTTAGACACTTTTTTAAACGAAAAAATATTTCTTTAGTTTGAAAAGATAGGAAATTATCTATTAATTTTTAGTCTTAAAGAGTCATTTTAAAATAAAAAGTTGTATGAAAAAACGGAACAGCTCACACTTCCCCCATGATCTTTATAAGGTTTCATTTTCCCTATATAATACCAATTATTAAAAGGTTCTCTAATAAAAGGCGCTAAATCTTTGGGAACTTTATCTTTATATTGACAATTATCTAAACCGTTGAAACCAAAGAAAGTATATTTTCTTTCAATGATGGGTTCTGATATTTCACCGCTTACATTATTTAACATCCATTTGCCTTGAGAATTACAAAAAGGTTTATCTTCTTCAGTTAAAGCGTATTTAATTGATGTTATATCGTGACCGTATTCATTTTTTTTATAATAATATTCGGCTTTAGTTTCTATTTGGGGTTCAGGAATAGGTTTACTTTCTTTTTTTACTTCCGTTATATTATCTGTATACATGGTAAAAACCTGAAATGATATAATCATAACACTAAGAATCAAATAAGAAATAAGTTTCCTTTTAGGACTTGTTTTTGAGCTTTGATTTTGATTTAATTTTTTGTTATGACGAATGATTAAATAAGGTCCTAATACTAATAAGGCAAGAGTTTCAATAACTAGAATAATAATTTGAAAATTGGAAAACATAATATAATCTCCTTTTTAGAATAAATGTTTTATTATAAGAAATATTGTTTATTTTAACATAATATCTTATGAATAATTGTTTTTTTACTTAAAATGAATTCCTGATTCTTTCCCAATTACTAACAACTCCAATACCTAAACCTACAGCTCCTCCTACTAAAAAGTACCGACTCCTGGCATCATACTAGAACCTATAGTTACTCCAGACGCTATATTACCATATAAACTATATGATGTTTTGGCTATATCTACTCCTTTCTCCCAACGAGTTTTGTTTTGTTTTAAGGTTTGATTGTTTTCTTTGAATTCTTTTATTCTTTCTTCCAACGTCTTAAGGTTACTTTTCTACGCATTTTTTTAAAGAAAAATGTTAAATTGATAACAAAGATTATTTTCTTTCATTTTGTTGACTACTTTTTCACTTTTTTTACCTAACTAGATAGTGTAAGGATAAAATATTAAAAAAAAATATCTTTTGAAACGAAAGAATTATGAAAAAAGTTTAGACACTTTTTTGAATGAAAACAACATTTTTTTAGTTTGAAAAGATAGTAAATTATCTATTAATTTTTAGTCTTAAAGAACAATTTTAAAATAAAAAGTTGTATGAAAAAACGGAACAGTTCAATTCGAAACAACTTCAACTAAAATTACTCAATTAACATAATGAATAATCTAAGACCGAAAATTCTTTGGTCTTTTTTTATTTAGAAAGGAATAAAAATAAAAAAACAAAATATAAGAAAAAGAATAAAACACCTATTACAACAAAAAAATCGAAGTTTTATTTTTACACTATTAATATTTTTTCGGTCATTACAAAATTATTGTTTTATACTCAAAAACTTTTAATGAATTAATTACAAAAAGAAAAAATTTTCACTATTATGAAAGAAAATGGAATTTTTTGTCATTTAAGAATCAAAAAAATAAATATTAATTATGATAATTATGATAACTTAATTAATTTTAATAATTTAAATTAATCAAAATTTTATATCAATTTAATCCCTTCAAAAACTATTTAATAATATTGCTTATTTCAAAACTTTTTAAGGATTTTTATATTTATCTTGTATTATCAATTCTTTTAATAAACAAATTATCGTTTGGTATATCTCTGTATAAACAAAATAAAGAATTAGTTTTAAAAATAATCTACAAAATTAACAATAATTACTGGAACATGTATTTTTAATTCTGATCAAGGTGCTGTTTATCAATCCTTAAATATCAAAACAAATTAAATAAAAGAGGGTTTTTAGTTAGTATGATAAAATTTATTTTTGCAATAATGTCTTAATTTAAAATCTGTTTTGACAAATGAAAAATATTTTATATTATCTTTATCCCTTTTTATTTTAAAAATTAATCTTTAAAATCAAAAAAATCATTAATTAATTTTTTATATAATTTTATAAAAATCATTTTTAGTATTTAATAAGAATAAATTTAAAATTAATCTTATTTTTAATAAATTAATTAAAAAAAATTATTTATTTTTTTTAATGCATCTATTAAAATGTCAATATCTTCAGAATTATTATAAATTCCTACAGAAATTCTAATTGTACTTGTTTGATTTATTTTTTTAATAGCTAAATCTGCACAATGTTTTCCTGTTCGAACATAAATATTTTTGGCTATTAAAAATTCTTCTACATCATGAGGATGAATATTTCCTAAATTAAAATTAATTATATGATCGGCGTTTGGATTAAAAATTTTAATTTGGGGTATTTTTTTTAATCGAAAATTTATTTGTTCAATTATATGTTTATTATGTTTTTGAATTGTTTTTAATCCTATTTTTTTGATAAATTCTAAACTTTTTTGAAAAGCGATAATACTACTTATATTCGGAGTTCCTGCTTCATAACTATATGGCAAATTTTGAATATTAAAATTTTGATGATTAACATCTTTAACACTACCTCCACCTATAAAAAAAGGTTTATACTTTTCTAAAAGATTCTTTTTTCCGAAAAGAATTCCTAAACCAAAAGGACCATACATTTTATGAGCTGAAAAAGCCATAAAATCTACATCTAAATCTTGGACATCTATTTTTTTAAAACTTACAGATTGAGTAGCATCTAAAATAATTAGAGCTTTTGTTTTTCGAACTTCTTTAATAATTTCTTTGATAGGAGTTTCGTAACCAAAAGTATTAGAAATATGATGTAAAGCTACAATTTTAGTTTTCGAAGATAAAACTTTTTTAAAATTTCTGCAAGTGATTTTATTTTCTTCATTCAATGGAATAAATACTAATTTAGCTTTTTTTTGATTAGCAATTTTCATCCAAGGCAATATAGAAGAATTATGTTCTAATTCAGAAGTAATAATTTCACTACCAATTTTAATATCTTGACTTAAAATATGAGCTAATATATTTAAAGATTCAGTAGTTCCTTTAGTAAAAATAATTTCTTCTGTATAACTAGTATTAATAAAATGAGCTGTTTGTTTTCTAGTTTCATGAATTAATTGTTCAACTTGTAGAGAAAGAGGACCAAAAGATTTATAACTTAAACCGTTATAATTATAAAAATTATAAATAGCGTCTATAACTTCTTTTGGTTTTAAAGAAGTTGCGGCAGAATCGAAATAAATAAATTTGTTTTTATGATTTTTAAAAATTGGAAAATATAAACGATAATTATTATTTTTCATATTAAATTTTCAAATTATCAAGATTTAATTTATTTTTTCGAAAAAAAACTAAAAAATATTTAAAATAAAAAATAAATTTTAAATATTTTTTGTTTTTATGAGAATTATTATAATGATTAATAATATTGTTAAAATTATATGAATACATTTAATATATTTCCTTTTTTATTATTTTATGTTATTTATTTTAATTTTTTTATATTATTTTATTACTTATTTTTATTATAATTTATTGTCTATCGTTTAATAATAAAAATATATTATTATTTAAATTATATTTAAAATTTAAATAATAATAATTAAAATGTTTAAATTTAATTTATGTAATTATTTTATTTAGATTGAAAATTTATAATAATATCTGATTTAAAAAATATTTATATTGTTTTTTATAATTAATTAATAATATTTTTTTTAATTTTATTCTTTTTTATTTTTTTGAATTAATTTAAACTTAATCATTATTTTTTTTAATTTCATTTTTATAATTTATTCGAAATAAAAAATAGTTATTTTTAATTTTTTTTTATACTTTTTAATAATGTTTAAAGGTGTAGGGTAATTAAATATATTATTATATAATTTTCATTCTCCTTTATAGATTTTAGCATAATTAGTTTTAATTATTTTTATCTTATGTTTTTTTTCTTCTAAAATATTTTCAGTCTTACCGAAAAGTTTTTGATTTTTTAAGATTATAATTGTCTTCTTTTTATAAAATTATTTTTAGTTAAAAATTGATTAATATTTAAATTTTTAAACTATATACATAAATTTAATTTTAATAATTTACAAAAATAAAATCCAGTTAATAAATAACTGGATTTTATTTTTGTAAATTAAATTTTTCAATATTAAAAATATTATGTTAAATTTTTTTTTAAAAATTTAAATTTGATAAAAAAATTTAACTTATACAACTTTAATATCTTTTATATTTATTTATAAAAAATAGTTTTAAACACGATTTTAAATAGAATTTAAATATTTTTACTCAAGTTTTTATAAAAAAATTCATTAAATGATCGAATTAATTAATAAATTTATTTTTGTAATTGTCTTCAAAACCCTTAAAAATCTTTATATAAAATTCAAAAGGGTTTTAAAGGGTGTTTAATCTTTGATAACAAATATATAATTTATTATCAAAGAGAAAAAGAAAAAATCTTCTTTTCTTCTTTCATAATAATTAAATATTATGTTAATTATTAATTATTTAAATATAAACTAAACATAAAATGTAAATATAAAAATTACTAAATTAACAAATATTTAAAATTATTTAAAATAAAAAAATAAAATAAATTATATTTCTATATTTAAATATTTTAATAATATTAAAAAAAGTTTTTAATAATTCAAAAAACTTTTTTTTAATATTATAAACAAAAAATATATTTTTTTACAAAAAAAATTTTTATTTAATAAATTTTTATATTTTTAAATTTCTTTAATTTACAAAAAAATTTTTATTTAATAAATTTCATATTTTTAAATTTCTTCAAAAGAAATAGGTTTTAAATTAACATGAGGATATGTATCAAACATTCTTGAAACAGGACATTTTTGATGAGTTAAATCTATAAGTTCTTTAATCTCTGCTATAGATAAATTCTGAATGCCACAAAATAAATCAATTTTAAAATAAAACCCTTTTTCGTCTTTTAAAGTGTTGCATAAAATTTTTACTTTAATTTCTCCTGCGACATCTTTTTTTCTAATAAATGTAATAGCCTTAATTGTCTTATAAAAACAATAAATTAAAGATAAAGATAATAGTTCATTCGGTTGGCTGTAGTCTTCTTCACTATTCATTAAAGCAGAAACTAACTTAGTTTTTAAATCATTTTTTATAATACCTAAATCTTTAAATTTTTCTTCATAATAAGCTATAATTTTTAGTTCATTCACTTTTTAAAATCCTTATTTTGATTTTTAAAAATTAAAAAAAATATTTAATTTTTTTATAAATAGATTTTTTTTAAATAAAAATCATTTGAAATTAAATCAAAGACTTTTATGTTTAAACGACAAATAAATTGATTTTTATTAACTTCGTTATCCTTAATTTTTAAAACTATATTTAGACTTATAAATTTTTTAGTAATAGCATGATTTTTAGTTAAGGTGAATTCTTTTGTTTTGTTTTCTGTTAAAATAGATTTTAAAAGATTTTTTTCTAATTTACCACATTTTAATAAATATTTTTTAATTTTATTTTTTTCATTAAATTCATAAAAAATATTCATAATCATTAAAATAGATATAATAAAAATAATAAAAAATATTATACAAATAGAACTCATAAATATTTCCTCGCTTACTTATTATTTTTCATATTGTTCATAATCTGTTTAACTTGTTTTTGGCTAGGATTTCTTCCCATTTGTTTAAACATTTCTTTAATTTGTCTTTCTGTAATAGGAGGATTTTTTTGTAAATATTTTTTAAACCAAAAAAACATCAATATAGCCCCTATTATAATACCTAAAACTAATGCTAATAAACCAGTTATAATCGAAGACATAATAATAAATATTAACCTTTCTTTATTTCAAATATTATTTTTTTAAAAAAAATAAAAATAATCTACTCATTATTATAATATAATGAAAAAAATAAATAATAATTAAAATTAACAAAAAGAATTTTTGCGATAATAATATAATTTTTTAGTTCCATATTTTTTTTCTTTGAATAAAATAAAATTATCTTGTCGTGAAGGCAATAAAGTTTTATAATGAGTTTCGAAAATAATTAAACTTTTATTATTAGTAATTTTTTCTAAATACGAAAATAAAAGTAAATATGAATTAAAAAAATAAGGAGGATCTAAAATAATTAGATCAAAAATTAAATTTTCTTTATTAAATTTTTTCAACATTTGAAAAGCATTATTATAAAATAATTTAATTTGTTCTTTTTGCAAATTTAATTTTTTTATATTTTTTTTAATAATTTTAAAAGCTGGTAAAAAATTATCCACTAAATAAACTTGTTTAGCATTTCTACTTAAAGCTTCGAAGCCATAAGCACCTGATCCAGCAAATAAATCTAAAACAATATTTTCGTTAATAAACTCTCTTATAGTATCGAATAAAGATTTTCTCAATGCATGTGAAGTGCTTCTTGTTTTTGTAGAAGAAACAGAATTAATTTTACAACCTTTATATTTTCCAGAAATAATATATAACATACTTTATTATTCTTTATTAATTAATTTTTTTATTTTATTCTTGAAAAAATCAAAAACTTTTAATTGTTGAGGGAAAATTGTAAAATTATTTTCTTTATAATATGAAAAAGTTAATTTTAAAAAATAATAAATAGTTTTATTTAAATTTTCTAAAGATAACTTTCGTAAATAATCAACATTCGGATAATCTCTATTATTTTCTATTTTGTCGCTAATAAAAACTATTTTATCTAATTTACTCATTTTGATAGATCCCCAAACATGTTTTTGAATAGCGTTTAAAATTTGTATATCTTTTATATTAAATTCTTTTTTAACAACAATAGCTGCGCTAAAAGCATGATAAATAAAAGGAGCTTGTTTATACTTATTAATTTTCGTTTTATTTAATAATGATAAATGAAATTCTAATGGTTCATTTTTAGTATAATCATGTAATAAAGAAGCAATTTGTGCTTTCTCAATATCAACTTTATAAAAACGAGCTAATTGAACTGCTTTTCTGCAAACACTTAAAATATGATTAAATCTTTTGTCATCATTTTTAAATTTTTCTTTTAATTTTTTTAAAATTTGTTTTATTAATTGATTCATGATAATTAATTTTTATGATTTAATAAAATTCTGAAATTTTTTTTGATATTCTTGTAAATTAATTTTTTTTATCTTTTTAATAAAAGGTTTTTCTATTAAAAAACGAATTAATTTAGTTATAAAAGATTCATATTTTCTATTTAAAGGTTTTACTAAAACAGAAATAATATTCATCTTGTTAGCTCCTGCGATATCAGTTCTTAATTGATCACCTATCATCATAATTTCCTCGGAACGAAAATTGAATAATTTTAATGCTTTTTTAAAACCCCATATAGAAGGTTTTTTGTGATAAATATTTAAATATATATAATCTAAATTATTTTTTTTCGCTATATAATGAACTTTTTTAAATGAAGCATTTGAAATAATTACAATTTTAAAACGTTTATTTAATCTTTTTAATAATTTTCGAATATTTAAATTTAATTTATTTTCTTGAGGACTTAATAAAGTATTATCTAAATCAAAAAACAATACTTTAATTTTATCTTTAGAAAAAAAATTATCATAAGGAATATCAAAAACAGATTCATAATAAAAACGAGGTAAATATTTATGTTTAGTTATCATTTTATTTAACCTTTAAAATATTTACTTTAAAACTTTTTCCTAGTTCTGTTTTAACTAAAACTTGGTCTCCTTCTTGATAACCTTGAATACTTTGGCCTATCGGAGATTCGATAGAAATTTTATTCTTAAAAGGATTAACTTCTAAAACACCTACTAAATGTAAAGTTTTTTCTGTCATGCTATCTAAAAATTGTAATGTAACTGTTTTACCAATATTAATTTCTTTATTTGTACTATAAGTATTAATAATTTTAACATTTTTTAAAATATTTTGAATTTCTAAAATACGAGATTCTATAAAAGCTTGTTCATCACGAGCTGCGTTATAATCAGCGTTTTCGCTTAAATCACCTTGTTCTCTAGCTTCTTTAAGAGATTCTAAATTTTCATGTCTTTTAACATTTATAAGATGTTCTAATTCTGCTTTTAATTCATCTACTCCTGATTGTGTTAATTCATAATTTTTTTTATTTTTATTCATTTTATTTGTTTCCTTATTGAATTTTTTATAATATTTTTTTACGTGAAATACTAATGCCATCTCCTATATTTAAAAAAGTTGTTTCAAAAAAATAATTATTCTTTAAAAAAAATTTAAAATAATTCATTTTTTGAATTAAACGTTTAGTACTTCTCGAAAGTTTAGGATTATTAATATCTAAATTATGAAAATTTAAATTATCACATATAATAAATTTATTTTTATTTAAAAAAATATTATATTTTTCAAATAATTTTTGATATTGAACTTTAGCAGCATCAATAAAAATTAAATCATATTTTTTATTAGGTTGATAAAAAAGAGCTTCTGACCAAATAAATTCGATATTAAATTTTTTTTCATGAAAAAAATCTAAAGCTATTTTATATTTATTATAATCTCTTTCTATGGTTTGGATATTATTTTGGTAATTATTCATAGCGAGAGCGCTATAACCAATAGCAGTTCCTATTTCTAAAATATTAATTAAATTATTTTTTTTAATTATATCTTGTAAAAATATAAGAGTTTCATCATGAATAATAGGAATATTATTTTCTAAAGCATATGTTTTAATATTTTTCAAAAATTTTTCTTTTTCATTTTTCATAATATAAAAATCTTCTAACTATTATTTAGCAACTTATTATTATGATAATTTAAAAAATTTTGTAAAATGATACCTGCTGATATTTTATCCTTTAAGTTTTTTATTTTTTTCTTATTATGATTATTTAAACGACATATTTGATATGATTGCTGAGTAGATAAACGTTCATCCCATAAAATGACTTCTACAGAAGAGAAATTTTTTTTAATTCTTTTAGAAAAATCAATGCTAATTTGAGCTTTAATTCCTACATCATTATTCATATGTTTTGGATAACCTAAAATTATTGTGGTAACTTTAAAATTTTCAATAATTGTTTTTAAAGGTTCAATTAATTCTTGATATTGATTATTACGAAAAAAAATTGTTTTTAAATTATTAACAATAATACCAGATTCAGATATAGAAATACCCAAGGTTTTTTCTCCTAAATCTAAACCTAAAAAAACATTTTCTTTTGTCATAAAAATACTTTCCAATTATTTTCAAATTCAATAAATCTATTTACTTCATAAATAGTTAATTGCCCAAAATTTTTATTTCCTCCACCTTTACCATTCATTTTTTTAACAACTTTTTGAATAAAATTATCAACATTAATTATTTTACTTTTGCATAAAATAAAAACTTGATCTAATTTTTTTTTACATAAGCATAAAAAATCTACTTTTAATATGTTAAATAGATGATCTAATAATACTTTTAATTCATTATTTGTTAGTTCATCATGATAGTTATCAACAACAATCATTAAATAAGGCTCGATTTTGTCAGGAATAAATTTTTTATATTTTTTTATAATTTGTTCATTTCTTTTTTTTAAAATTTGTTTTTTAAATTCACTGAATTCTTTTCTTACAACTTGTAAATAATTTTTATAATTTTGAATATAAGCATAACTGTCTTTATAATTTTTTTGAATAGCAATTTTTTTTATTTTTGATAAAAATTCTTCTAAATAAATATCTTTATGTATTTCTTCTATTTTAGAAAAAATTTTTTTTTCTTCTAAGATAAAAGGTTCTATTTTTTTATTTAAAGTATAAAAAACATTAGAATCAGTAACTGCTTCTATTCTATAAATTCCAGATCCAATGATTTTATAATTGACAATAGCAAATTTTTTTAAATCACTTGTGTTATTCGCATGCGTTCCACCACATAGTTGAATTGAAAAATCACCAATTTTAACTATTCGGGCTTTATCTTGATAATTGGTATTTTCTAAAAATTGAATTTTTCTTTTTTTAGCCTCTAATAAAGATGTTTCTTCGATAATAACTGGATGTTTTTGATGAATCCATTCATTAACTTTGTTTTCTATTTTTATTAAATTTTCAAAAGATAAATTTTGAAAATGATTAAAATCAAATCTCAAATAATTAGAATTTAAGCTAGAACCTCTTTGTTTAACATGTTCTCCTAAAATTAATTTTAAAGAATCATATAAAAGATGAGTAGCTGTATGATTATAAGAAGTTTTTTTTCTTTGTAAGGTATCAATAGAAGCTGTAACTTCTTTTCCTTCGGTGAAAAAATTTATTAATGGAGTAATTGAACGATCTAATTGATGAATAATTTGTTGATTTGGTAATTTAGTAACCTTAACTACTTCTAAATCATCAATTATTCCTATATCATAAATTTGACCGCCCATTTCAGGATAAAAAGGTGTTTCTTTTAAAACAATACCTTCATCAAAAACTTTTAAAACTTTTGTTTTAATCGAAAATTTATTGTAACCTACAAATTCATTTTTTTCATTAAATTTTAAAAAAAGATCATTTTGTTTATTCATACTATATTTATTATTTTGGGCGCCACGAGATAATTTTTTTTGTTCTTCTAAATAAATTTGGAATTTTTGTTCATCTATATGAATATTATTTTGCTTCGCATATTCATATATAATATCCGTAGGCAAACCATAAGTATCATAAAGTTTAAAAAAATTCTCTCCTGAAAGAATATTATTTTGAACTAATTGGAAAAATAATTTTTGACCTTTATTTAAATTAAATACAAATTTTTCTTCTTCTTTTTTAATAATATTTTCAATAATTTCTTTTTTATCAATTAAATAAGGATAAAATTCTTTCATTATATCAATAACAACAGAAACTAATTTAAATAAAAAAGGTTTTTGAAAACCTAATGTTTTTCCTTTAGTAAAACCTCTTCTTAAAAGTTTTTTTAAAATATATCCTCGACCTTCATTAGCAAATAAAACTCCATCCCCAATTCCAAAAACTAAAGTTTTGATATGGTCAGCGATAATTCGAAAAGTTTTTTTTTTTTTTGAATATTTAACTTTAATTAAAAAACTAATTTTTTGAATAATAGGAAAAAAAAGATCTGTTTCAAAACTAGTTTTTTTGTTTTGAAAAATACAAGCTAAACGTTCCAATCCTGCACCAGTATCGATATTTTTGCTTGGTAATTCAAGATATTCTTCTCTATTTTTCCCAGATTCACTATTATATTCTGAAAAAACTATATTCCAAATTTCTAAAAATCGATCATTAGAAATATCTTCGTAAAGTAATTCTAAATCTCTTCGGTCATACTCAACTCCACGATCAAAAAAAATCTCAGTACAAGGACCACAAGGTCCTTCACTTATTTCCCAAAAATTATCTTTTAAAGGAATTAAATGATCTGAATCGATTCCCTTTTTTAACCATAAATCATATGTAGCTTGATCTTGATAAAAATAAGTAATATATAAACGATCCTTCGGAAAAGCAAACCACTTATTAGATATCAATAATTCGTAAGCCAAATCTATCGCTTCTTTTTTAAAATAATTACTTATCGAAAAATTACCTAACATTTCAAAAAAAGTATGATGAATAGAATTTTTGCCTACATTTTCAATATCATTTGTTCTTAAACATTTTTGAATACTAACTATTTTAGGATAAAAAGCTTTTTCAGAACCATCGAAATATTTTTTAAAAGGAACTACTCCCGCATTAACCCATAATAAACTAGGATCTGAAAATTCAGGAATTAAAGAAGATGAATTTTCTAAATGATGCCCTTTTTCAACAAAAAAATCTAACCACATTTTTCTAATTTCATTGGTAGTCATTTTTTTCATTTCATAATTTCCTTTATATAATGTTTTTTTCAATAAAAAAATATATCTTTATTCTACTTCTTTTTGTTTCTTTTTATTTTTAATTAAAATAAATTCGCCTTTATAATGAGAGCTATTCGCAGTTAAACGATGTGATAAAGTAAAATTCTTAGTATCAGGGCAAATAATTAAGTTAGGTTTATTTAATTTTTTATGTGTACGTCTTTTTCTTTTTGCAGTTTTACCTGTTCTTCTAAAAGGGACAGCCATGTTTTTATATCTCCTATTTTTTTATTATCAAATAAAAATTTTTCGCAAAATATTAACAAAATATTTATTTGATAATAAAAGATCTTTTTTAAATTTTCCTATTCAATATTAAAAAATAAATAATTTTATATTAAAATTAAAATAATGGCGTTTGAGAAGGGATTCGAACCCCTGACCGACGGCTTAGAAGGCCGTTGCTCTATCCAGCTGAGCTACTCAAACTTTTTATGAAATCAACTTATATTATACTTTAAAATTTTATTTTTTTCATTTATTATTACTAAAAATGATTTTTTTATTCTTTTTGAAAAACTTTTAAAAAAATATAGCTCAATTTATCATAAAAATTATAATATTCTAAAATATCAAAATTATTATTATTTAACCAATCAATTAAATAATTAATTTTTCCTTGACAGCCTAATAAAAAATATTTTTTTTTATAAGGTGATCTTTGTAAAATTTGTGAAATAGTATGCGGACCCATGCCACAAATTAAAGCTAAATCAAAATCATCGTTTATTTTATCAAAACCATCACTTAAATAAAATTTAACAGGATAATTTTTTAAATTTTGAAAAGCACTTTGTAAAGGTTTAATTTTATTATCGCAAGCGATTCCTTTTTTAATATATTTTAAATCTAATGCTTTTTTTAAAACTAAACCATGATCTGTTCCGATATCAATGACTATATCATAACCTTTTAATAAAGAAGCAATAAAAAGAATTCTTTTCATTTTTTAATAATATTATTATATAATGTTCTTAATTTATTTTGTTTAGAAGGACTTCTTAAACGTCTTAAAGCTTTAGCTTCTATTTGACGAATTCTTTCACGAGTAACGTTAAATTTATTACCTAATTCTTCTAAAGTATAAATATGTCCATCTGTAAGGCCATAACGCATTTTTAAAACTTGTTCTTCTTTATCTGTTAAAACTTCTTCTAAAGATTCATCTAAAGTCTTTTTTAACATTTCTTGCAACATATATTCATGAGGAGAAATAGTATTAGGATCATTTATAAAATCTCCTAAAGAAGAATCAACTTCTTCTCTAGATGATGTTTCTAAAGAAATAGTTTCTTTTTCTATCATTTGAATATCAACAATTTCTTTTTTTTTTATATTCATATTCATAGCTAATTCTTGATTATCAACTTTACGCAATAAATCTTGTGTTAATTTTCCTAAACAACGAGAAATTTTATTCATTGTTTCTATAATATGAACTGGAATTCGAATTGTTCTAGCTTGATCAGCTACAGCTCTTGTAATCGCTTGTCTTATCCACCAAGTAGCATAAGTAGAAAATTTAAAGCCTTTAGTATAATCGAACTTATCGACTGCTCTCATTAAGCCCATATTTCCTTCTTGAATTAAATCTAAAAATAAAATCTTTCTTCCTATATAACGTTTAGCTATTGAGACTACTAAACGATAATTAGCTTCGATTAATTTACTTTTAGCTTGTTCGGCGTCTTTTATCTTTTTATTTATTTCTTCTAATTGTTCATATGTTAATTCTATTTCTTGTTTTTTATATTGTTCTAATTGTTTTTTAGCTATCAATCCTTCATAAACCATTTTGGATTTAATTTTTTCTTCTTCTAAAGTTAATAAAGGAATTTGACCTATTTCTTTAAGATACATTTTAACAGGATCGTTTACTTTAATAGAATTAGCAATTTGTTCCAAATTTAAATTTTCTTGAGATTCTTCTTTATTATACATGTCATTATTTTGTGAATATAATTTATTAAAAAGGTCATTTTTAGATGAATTTTTTTGTTTAGAATTATTTCTTTTATTTTTGAATTTTTTTTCATACATGATTATGGATTTAATAAGTCTTGAGTTAAAAAAATCTTTATTTTTATAAAATTTTTCTAACCATTGCATCTTTTGTTCAACAGGAGTAATAATAAATGAATTATTTTCTTTTTCTATTTTTAAATGATGTTTTTTATAGATTTTTTTAAAATTTTTTCTTAAATTCATAAAATTTCCTTTTTATCCATTTATAATAATTATTTTTTATAATTAATAAAATAAAATTATTATATTTTATTTTCAAATTGATTTTGTTGAATATTTGATAATTGTTTTTCTTTTTGTTTTAATTCATCCCATAATTTATTTGTTTCTGGACTATCATCTTCATCATTATTATTTTTTTCATTAATTTTATTTTTAATTATCTTTATTTCTTTCTTAATTTCTTGTTGGATCGTTGAATAATCTTTCATTTTAAAAGGAATAAAAATGTCTTTTAAATATTCTTGGCTTTGGATTCTTTTTTTTTGTTTAAATATAGGATTGTTTTCTACTTGTAATAATAAATTATATACTATTTTAGAATTTAACATATGATTTAAAAATTCTTTATAAACATTTTTAAAATTAGAAATATTTATGCCATTTTTTTCTTCTTCTTTTAAATATTTCATATAATAATCTTTAATCTTACGAATCAAATCTATAACATCAGCATTAATATTTTCGTATTTATAAATTTCTTCTATAACCAAATCAATATATTCTTGATTTAAAAATAATTCAGTCAAAAGACTTATTTCTTTTTCATAACTCCCAATTATTCCTTTTAAAGAAATTTTATCCTTTGTGCTTTGTAATAATTGGTTGTTTATTTCTTTCATAGAAATAAAAGAAAATAAATTAGTTTGAATTTGATATTTTTCATTTATTTTATTTTGAAAATATTCTAAATTGTCTCTATTATGATATTTTAATAAAATGTTAATATTCGAATTTATTTGATCGTCTCTTAAATTTTGTTTTCTAAATTCTTCTATTTGATTAAAAATATAATCTTTAGTTCTTTCTTCTAATTTTTGTTTTAATAAACTTATATTATTTTTTTTAGATAAAATATATTCATCAGGATCTAAATTAGAAGGAAAATTTAAAACCTTAACTCTAAAACTATTTTTATTTAACAAAAAAGAAATTTTTTTTTCAGCTTCTTTTCCTGCGTTATCAGAATCTAAAGCGACAGTAACATTTTGCGTTACCTTTTTCAATGATGTAATTTGAATTCGATTTAAATTAGTTCCTAAATTAGCTACAACATTTTTCATCCCTATTTTATAAAAAGCGATAACGTCAAAAAAACCTTCGCATAAAATAACTTCTTTTTTATCTTGGATATTTTTTTGATGTTCAAAAAAACGATATAAAAAATTTTCTTTTTTAAATTGGCTATTAAATAAATATTTAGGAATATTAAATTGAGTTTTATTTTGTTTATTTTCTAATGAACGTCCGCAAAAACCAATTATTTTACCGTTTTCATCGGTCAAAGGAAATATTAAACGATTAATAAAAAAATCAAAATATTCATCTGAATCATTTTTTTTAGAAATCAAACCTAATTTTAAAATATCTTCATATTTATAATTAAGTTTTTCAACTAAATGTTTAATTAAAGCTCTTGAGTTTTTATGAGAATAACCTAACCCGAACTCTTGAATTAATTCTTTATTTAATTTTCTTTCTTCAAATAAATATTTTAATAAAGGATGTTTTGAAAATTCTTTTCTATCTAAGATAAATAACAAAGCTTTTTGATAAAATTCATTAGCTGATTTTAAAATAGAAGTTAAAGGATCTTCATATTTTAATTTTTGTTTAGGTAAATTAATATTAAAAAATTTAGCTAATTGTTTAATCGCTTCTGATGCAGGAATATCTTTTAATTGAGAATAAAATTTAACTGGAGAACCACCTTTACGACAACTCATACATAAAGCGATATTTTTTTCAGTAGAAACAGAAAAAGAAGGAGTTTTTTCTTTATGAAAAGGACACAAAGCAAAAAAACCTTTTCCTTGTTTTTTCACAACGATTCCCATTTTAGTAATTAAATCATAAATGGGGATGTTTTTATTTAATATCTCAAATAAATTATTATTTACATTATTCATAAGACTTAATTTTTTATATTAATTAAAAATTTTTTTATTTATTTAAAAAAATTAAAATATTATTTTATCTTCTATATATTTTTTAATTTCTTCAATTGATATTCGTTCTTGTTCTAAAGAATCACGATCTCTTATAGTCGCTGTATTGTTGATTAAAGTTTCTTCATCTATAGTACAACAAAATGGTGTACCTATCATATCTTGTCGTCGATACCTTTTACCTATACTTTGATTTTCATCATAATATACTTCAAAAAAAGGAGATAATTTTTTTTGTAATTCTTTAGCTTTAAAATTATGTTTTTGTTTTATTAAAGGCAAAATAGCTAATTTATAAGGAGATAAAAAAGGATGAATTTTCAAAACTACTCTTGTAGTATCATTTTTTAATTTTTCATTTTGTAAACAATTAATTATAATAGCTAAAAATAATCTTTCGACCCCTAAAGAAGGTTCGATAACAAAAGGCCAATATTTTTCTTTAGTTAATATATCTAGATATTTTAAATCTTTTTGTGAAAATTTTTGATGCGCTTTTAGATCGAAATCTGTCCTTGAAGATATTCCCCATAATTCATCAAATCCCCAAGGAAAACGAAATAAAATATCTGTAGTAGCATTGGCATAATGACTTAATTCATCAGAATTATAATCTTTAAATTTCAAATTATGGAGATTAAAACCTAATTGCAAAAGAAAATTATAAGAATAATCTTTCCAAAAACAAAACCACTCATAATATTCTTTAGGATGGCAAAAAAATTCTAATTCCATTTGTTCAAATTCACAAGTACGAAAAATAAAATTACCAGGAGTGATTTCATTACGAAAAGCTTTTCCAATTTGACCTACACCAAAAGGAATTTTTTTTCTAGTAGAATACAAAATATTTTTAAAATTAACAAAAATACCTTGACAAGTTTCTGGTCTTAAATATAAAGGAAGATTGTTTTCAGAAATAACACCTTGTGAAGTTTTAAATAATAAATTAAATTCTTTAACAGAAGTCCAATTTTTAGTTCCTAAAATTTTATGTTCAATTAAATAATCTGTCATTTCTTGAAAAGTTAAGTTATCGACATTTATCTGAGGATTATGATTTTTAATTAATTTATCTACTCTATAACGTTTATTATCGTCTTTATTTTCAGCTAAAGGATCAATAAATGAAGATAAATGTCCTGATGCTTCCCAAATTTTAGGATTCATAATAATAGAACTATCTAACAAAATATTTTTTTCATTTTCTTGAAAAAATTTTTTAATCCAAACTTTTTTAATATTTTGTTTTAATAAACTACCTAAAGGACCGTAATCAAAACTATTAGCTAAACCATTATAAATTTCGCTACCAGGAAAAACAAAACCAGTTTGTTTCATAAAGTTAACGATATCTTTTAAAGAAATATTGTTTATATTTTCGCACATAATTTAAATAACCAATTTTTAATTATATTTTTCTATTATTTTGTATATGAAACATAAGGAGAACGAAAAACTTTTTTTCTAATATTCAATTCTGTATCTACTTTGACCCATAAATTTAAAGAAACTTTCTTTTTCAAAAATCTCTTAATATCTTTTTCAGCAGTAATTCGAATTTTTTTTAATGTGGAACCATTAGTACCAATTAAAATTTTTCTTTGGCTTATTTTCGAAACTAAAATTAAAATATCTATTGTTAAAGAAGATAAATCTTTGCCATAAGTTAAATTTTCTAAATAAACAGAACAAACATGAGGTAATTCCTTATCTAAATAATAAAAAAACTTTTCTCTCACAAATTCTGATATTAATTCTTCTTGCGAAAGATTAGTAATAACATCTTTTGAAAAATAAGGTTCTCTTTCTTTTAATAATGAAACAATATTTTTTTTCAAAATGTTTAAGTTTTTGTCTTTAATACTAGACAAAGGAATAATAGCTTCGAAAGAAAAATGTTCTAAATAGCTTAAAATAATTTTATCAATTAAAATCTTTTTTTTTAAAATATCAATTTTAGTAATAACTAAAATAATTTTTTTGTTATATTTTTGAATAAAATCTAAAATATTTTTATCTCTTTGACGACATTCCTCATCGACTAAAAATAAAATAACATCGACTTCTTGAATGTTTTTGAAAGTTATAAAATTCATTTTGGAAATTAAAAACATTTGTCTTTTATATATTAAACCTGGATTATCTACAAAAATAATTTGATAATCAGGACTATTACAAATACCTAAAATTTTTTTTTTCGTAGTATTAGGTTTATCACTTGTAATAGAAATTTTTTGTTCTAACAAAGAATTTAATAAAGTAGATTTACCTACATTAGCCTTACCTATCATAGTAATAAAACCTGATTTAAACAAACGCCAAAACCTCCCTTTAGAACAAAAAAATTATAAAATTTTATTAATAATTAAAAATAATGTTAAATTTTTAAATAATATTATTTTTGTTTAAAATATCTTCTTGTATATCTATCATTTCTTGTAAAGATTCTTCAGTATCGTCATTATATCCTTTTAAATGAAGATAACCATGAATAACTAAAAATGCAACTTCTTTTTCTAAACTATGACCTATTTTTTGAGCTTGTTCAAAAACTTTCGTTAAAGAAATAAAGATATCACCCAAATAATCATCATAATTTGTATTTGGAAAAGTTAAAACATCAGTAGGATAGTTTTTTTGGCGATAATAAAAATTCATTTCTTGCATTTTATTATTATTTATAAAAATAATATTAATTTTTTTCGTATCTTCTATAAAATCAAAAATTTTAATTAAAATTTTTTTAAAATTTTTAATTTTTTGTGTTGTTGTGTTATGTATTTTAATAATCATCTATAATGATGTCTTTTCTGAAAATTGTCATTAATATTTTAAATTACTAAATATAAAAAATATTTTAATAATAAACTTATAAAATCGTTATTAAAAATAAAAAACACCTAATAAATTATAAGGTGAATTTTTTATTAAAATTTAATATCTTTTTTTTGAAAATTTTCTACGGTTTTTTCTTTCTGTACTTGGTTTAATATAATATTCTTTTTTTCGAGCTTGCGCTAAATTTCCTGATTTAGAAACATCACGTTTAAAACGACGTAAAGTTTCGTCAAAAGTTTCTTCTTTGCGAACGATAGTCTTAATCATTTAATCAACTCCTTTTCTGCATAAAAAATAATTTAAATTATAAAAATAAATAATCAAAATAATATCTAAATACATTTTTTAATATTATTTTTTAAACATATAAAATATTTTATCATAAATAAATAAAAATAAAACAAAAAAATAATTTTTTTAAATATTTAATGGATTGTTTAAAATATGTTTTAAATATAAAAAGGAATTAACAAAATAAATACAAACTAAACAAAAAATAAAACGATTTAAAACAACTTGAGAGCCATCAGGTCTATTATTTCCGTATTGTTCTGAAAAAATATCTATTATACTTTTTTCTGTAGTAAATAAAACTCCTAAAATTATTAACATGCAATTAATATACATATAAGTAACTGATAAATATGTCATGTTATAATCCTCACTTTTTTTAAATTAAATTAAAGCTTTCGCGAAAACATCTTGAGCATTTTCAACAACAATAATTTTTACTTTTTTTTTAACTTCTTCAGGAATATCATCTAAATCTTTTAAATTATCTTTAGGAATAAAAATAACATTCAATCCACTTCTATCGGCAGCAATAGCTTTTTCTTTTAAACCGCCTATAGGTAAAACAGAACCAGTTAAAGTAATTTCACCAGTCATTCCAATATCTTTTCTAACAAATTTCTTTTGAATAGCTGAAAAAATACAAGTAGCTATTGTAATACCAGCTGAAGGACCATCTTTAGGAACAGCTCCTTCTAAAAAATGAATATGAAAATCATTATTTTTGAAAACACTATATTCAATGCCTAACATTTCAGCATTAGATTTCAAAAAGCTAAAAGATGTCATTGCGCTTTCTTTTAAAACTTTACCTAAATGTCCAGTTAAAACTAATTCTCCACTACCTTTAAAATGAGTAACTTCGACAGGTAAAATATCTCCACCAAAAGAAGTATAAGCTAATCCATTTACAACTCCAATTTGATCTTTATTATTAATTAATAAATGTTGATAAACAATTTTTCCTAAAAATTTTTCAATATTATTAGTTTCTATTTTAATTTTTTTAACTTTATTAAATAAAATTTCTTTAACTGTTTTTCTTACTAAAGTAGCAATTTTTTGATTTAATTCTCTAACTCCAGATTCTTTAGTATAATGTCTAATTAAAAAAAGAATTGTCTCTTTATCTATAGAAAAGTTTTCTTCAATAATTCCGTGTCCTTTTAACTGTTTAGGTATTAAATGTTCTTGTGCAATAACTACTTTTTCTTGTTCTGTATAAGAATTCAATTCTATAATTTCTAAACGATCTTTTAAAGGTTCTGAAATATTACTTAAATCATTAGCAGTTGTTATAAATAACACTTTAGATAAATCAAAAGGTTCTGATAAATAAAAATCTGTAAAAGTTTGGTTTTGTTGTGGATCTAAAACTTCTAATAAAGAAGAACCAGGATCATGTTGGTAATTATTAACTAATTTATCTATTTCATCTAATAAAAAGATAGGATTCATTACTCCAGCATCTTTTAAACCGCTCAAAATACGGCCTGGCATTGCCCCAACATAAGTTTTTCTATGGCCTTTTATTTCACTTTCTTCTTGTAAACCGCCTAAAGATTGTCTAACAAATTTACGACCTAAAGCTTCGGCTATAGAAATAGCTAAAGTAGTTTTTCCAACACCAGGAGGACCTACAAGACAAATAATAGTTTGAGGATTTTTTTGAGTCATTATTTTAACAGCTACATATTCTATAATACGTTCTTTTACTTTTTTTACACCGTAATGATTTTTGTTTAAAACTTTTTCTATTGTTTTTAAATCATCAATATCTTTACTTATTTTTCCCCAAGGCAAAGCAATAACAAAATCTAAATAATTACGAATAACAAAAGAATCTGCTAAATTAGAAGAAATTGATTGATAACGAGAAAGTTCTTGTAATATTTTAACTTTTATATCTTTAGGCATTTTAGAAATATTAATTTTTTTTCTTAATTCTTCTATTTCTTCCTCTTTTTTAGCTTTATCGCCTAACTCATTTTGAATGGCACGCATTTTTTCTCTTAAATAAAATTCTTTTTGATTTTCATCAATACTACGTTTAACTTCTGCATTAATTTTATTTTCTAAATTTATGCAATCTAATTTTAGTTCAATATCTTGTAAAATTAAAATAAGTCTTTTATTTAAATTAGGTTCTTTTAAATATTTATATTTATATTTTTCTTCGATTTTTAAAGCAAAAATAATTAAATCTGCAGCTTTTTCAGTTGTAATTCCATCTTTTATTTGTTCTAAAAAAGCAGTTTCTGAAATTAAAAAAAGTTGATTAATATTAGAAGCTATTCTCTCCATTATTAATTTAATAAGAGTTTTTTCTTCTTTCAAATCCCCAAAAGTAATCGGTAATTCTTTATATTTAGCAATATATAAATCTTTTTTTTTTGATGCTTTTTTAATTTGAACTCTTTTAATAATGCGTAATTTTACTTTATAAATTT
Organism: Candidatus Phytoplasma rubi; assembly: GCF_026821955.1. Taxonomy (NCBI): domain Bacteria; kingdom Bacillati; phylum Mycoplasmatota; class Mollicutes; order Acholeplasmatales; family Acholeplasmataceae; genus Candidatus Phytoplasma; species Candidatus Phytoplasma rubi. The sequence continues at coordinate 124,335 of NZ_CP114006.1, forward strand.
CATCATTAATTTTGATAGAAACTAAAATTTTTGCTAATACTCCAAATTTTTCTATATCAGATATTTTAGGATTTTCTTGAAATAAATTTTTTTGTAATAAAACAACAACATAAGGACATTTATTAGCTTCAGAATAAATTAAAGCATTTATAGAAAAAGTTCTACCTACTTCAATTCTTAAATCATTAAAAGGGATTGGAACAGTATCTCTAACAATGATAGCAGGTAACTCTTCAGGAATAAAATTATTTTCTAACTCTTTATCGTTCTTAACCATTATAAATTTTGGAATCCTCGAATCCTTTTATTAAATTTTTAAAATTAAAATTAAATTTTAATAATTTAAAATATTAAAATTTTAATTTTTTTATAATATAAAAATTTTTCATTATTTATCATTATTTGTGATGTTATTTTTTACTAAAAAATCAACAACTTTTTGTCTTATTAAATAATCTTTTATATTTTTAACAAAATATGAATTTTTTTTGATCATTTGAATATCTGTTTTATATTCAGTACTTACTTGTTTAAAAGTTTCTTCTAATTTTTGGGGACTAATTTCTATTTTTTCTTTAGTTCCTATTTCATCTAATAAAAAATTCAATTTAATTTTATTTAAAGCTTGTTTTTGCATTTCTTGTGAAAATTTTGTTTCGTTTAATTTCATTTGTTTTAAATATTCTTTTAAACTTACTTTTTTAGATTTTAATTCTTCTTCTAACTCTTTTTTTAAATTTTTCTCTTCTTCATCGATCAAAAATTGAGAAATTTTAAAATTACAATTTTTAACTAAAAAATCTAAAATCTCTTCTTTTCTTTTATTTTCTGTTTCATATTTTTTTTGAATTTCTAATTCTTTTTTAATTTGTTTTTTGAACTCTGAAACATTATTAATATTAGGGAATTTCATACTTTTTATTAATTCATCATTTAAAACGACATCTTTTTTTTTTTTAATATCATGTATTAAAACTTTAAAAAAAACTTCTTTTCCAGCAAGTTCTTCTTTTTCATAATCTACAGGAAAACAAATATTAATATCTTTTTCTTCATTTTTTTTTAAACCTATCATTCCTGTTTCGAAACCAGGAATAAATTGATTAGAACCAATTTCTAAAGTATAATTAGTAGCTGATCCGCCTTCAAATAATTTTCCATTTAAATAACCTTGAAAATCAAAAATAGCAACATCTCCTAATTCTAAAGATGCATCTTTTTCTTTTGATTCTAAAATAGGATTATGTTTAAATAAAAAATCTATTTTTTTCTGGACTTCTTCATTTGTAATTTCTAAATTATAATTTTTTACTGGAATTTTTTTATAATCACATATTTTAATTTCTGGCTTTAACATAAATTCTATGCCAAAATTGAAAAAATCTTTTTTTTTAGTTAAAGCTTCTGGATCAAAATTAATTATTTTTGGTTCCCCAATTATATCATATTCTTTTTTTTGTTCAAATATTTCTTTCAATTTTGTTTGAATTAAAGATGTAAAAGCATCCTCATATAAAGAATGCGGACCAAAATGTTTTTCATACATATCTCTTGTTACAAAACCTTTTCGAAAACCTTTTAATTCTACTTTATATTTTATTTTATTATAAATTTCTTCTATAAATGTATCAAAATCATTTTTATTTATTTCAAAATGATATTGAATAAAATCATTATTTATTTTTTTAATTTGCATATTTTTACCTAGTCTTTTAAATATTTATTTATAACACATTTATTATTTTTTTTATATAATTATATAATTCAAAAAATTTTGAATTATAAAATATTAACTTACTTTATAATTATATATGTTATAGTATATTTATTTATATAATTATATGTATATAAATTGTATATATTACATATATTAATTATAATTATTTTATATTTTTAATTAAATTTTTAGTTCATTTATTCAAATATATTTTATTTATATTTTAAATTAAATTTCTAATAATATTTATTTGAAAAATATTTTTATTAATTAATTAATAATAGATGAGGGTTTATATTGCTTAAACAAATTTCCATAAAAACACCATTTATAAAAAATATAAAAAATTCCAAAAATAAATTTTTTTATTTTTTATTAATCTTAACTGTTTCAATTTTATTTTTAGATTTTTTTCATAGTTTTAAAATTTATAAATTTAATCAAAAACAAAATTATTTGTCTTTACCTAATTTAAAATGGTATCATTTCATATCTTTTTCTAAATACAGTCTATTAGTTATTTTATCATTATTTTTTATAATACTTAAAGAGAACAAAAATAATAAAAAATATAAAATAACTAATTTTATAGCACTATGTTCTTTAATAAATATTTTAATAAATACTTTTTGTTTTCGTTCTTTTATAAGAGATCTAAATATTTACCCTTCTGATATTAAATATTTTAATTTAATTATTTACTATTTAGAATTTCTTTTTCTTCCATCTTTATTTTTATTTTTTTATTTTTTGAATAAATTTAAAGTTTCGTGGAAAATGATAATAATTATTTTATTGAATTTTATTTTTTATTTAATAATTAATTTTATTTTAAATTTAATACACAATTTTGATGATATCAAAACATTTTTAAAAGAACAATTGATTAATCCCGATAACAAATCGGCAAAATATTTTCTAATTCCTTATATACAAATCATAATATCTTTTACATATTTAACTAGTATAATTATTCTTTTCCAAAGAATTAAAAAATATTTTTTTTTGAAAGTATTTTTATTAATATTGACTATGTTATTATTATCCGTCATTACTTTTAATTTAAAAGAATGGAAACATTCTACATCATTATTTTCAGAATCAAACTCAGGATCTGGTATTTTCCCAGAAACACAAGAAATGTCACAATATTTTACAAATGTTTCTAATTTAACAAAAAATGAAATAAAAGAAAAAGGATATAAAATTTTAGAATTAGGAGCTGGAACTGGAAATGTTACTAAATATTTAATAGAAAAATTTGGAGCAGAAAACATAATATCTATTGAATGGCATTCGCATTTATGTGAATTTTTAAGAAAAGAATATCCTGGTTTAACAGTAATTCAGGGGAACGCAGCAGTTTTTATAGATTTATTAGAAAAAAATAAAATATCCCCAGATAAAATTCAAGGAATTGTTTCTACTTTACCTATAAGTATTTTTGACAAATCCGATTTTATAAATTTTGAAAACAACATTAATAAAATAATTAAAGAAAATAAAATTAAATTTATGAATTATCGTTTTAAATTTTTTGAAACAAAAGAAAGAGAAATAAATATAAAACCAAAAGAAGATTTAATTTTTATTACTAGTTTCATTCCTGTTAGTGTTTATACTTTTTAATTTGAATAAGAATAAAAAAACTATTTATGATTTATTATTCATAAATAGTTTTTTATTTTAATATCTGTTTTAAAAAAATAATTCATTTTGTTAGTTGAAAATTTTAATCCTAATTTTACGAATATTTGTCTTATTTTTATTTTAAAATGTAAATAAAAAAATAAAATTTTGTTAACTAACAAAATAAATAAAAAGAGTAACTTTTTTATTGACATCAAAATGGCATCCAAAAAGGAAAATAACCAAAATTAACTCGAAAAACAAAAATAAAAAATTTAAAAATTTATTTTTTTTGCGGCGTAGTGTTATAAATTTTTATAAATAAATTCATTTTTAATACCGAAAAGAATATTTAAAAAAACTAGTATTTTTTTTGTTTTTAGTAAAAAGTGAAAATACTCGACCATACAGTCGCTAAACTGTTAAATTAAAGAACAAATTTTGAGGTGTTCCAAAAGTTTAGAAACTTTTTACTTTTTAAAAACTCTTTAAGACTAACTATTAATTTAGTCTTTTTTCTTTTCAAGACTAAAAAAATAATTTCTTATCTTTTCTAAAAACGTTTTTAGAAAGGAATTAAATTTTAAGACAAGAATTATTTAAAGAGTTTTTAAAAAATAAAAAGAATTTAGAAATTCGTAATCAATTAATTGAACTTCATTTACCTTTGGTAAAAAAACTAGTTTATCAATTTAAATATTATCCTCGAGTTTTAACTAGAGAAGATTTATATCAAGAAGGGATTTTAGGATTAATCAAAGTCCTCAATAATTATGAAGATTTAGGTTATGACTTTATTGCTTACGCTACTCCAACTATCAAATCGGAAATCACAGAAATGATTAGAAAAAGTCATTCTCCTTCTCTTCCACAAAAAAATCATAAAGTTGATAATCTTTCTTTTAAAGAAGAGTTTTATGAACCATATCAAATAAATAATTTAAACCCTCATCAATTATGGTTAAAACAAGTTAATCATGAAATTTTTTTAAAAAAAATGAAAGCTAAATTAAGTGAAAACGAATTCAAAATTATCTATTTAAGTTTTGGTGTTCCTTTAGGAAATATTAACGAAGATTATCAAGGATGTTATACCAACACCGAAATAGCTGAAAAACTCAATTTATCTTTAAAACAAGTAGAAAATATTAAAAACATCGCTATCAAAAAATTAAAAAAACGTTAAAACCTATCGTTCGTCCGTAATGACCTTAAACTAGTAATTCAACAAAACATTTCGTTTAAGTGATAAAAAAAATAAAAACTAGATTACTTCCAAAGTGATCTTTTTTTGTATCAAAACCAAGCATAAAATTTTTGAAACAACAGTAATAAACGATTCCAACATCAACAAATCAGATAGTCGTTCAATACATTCGTTTTCAAAAGTTTTATCTATGAATAAATAAAAAAAGAATATATATATCAAAAAGAAGGAAAAATAAAATTATGTTAAATAAAGTTCAATTAATCGGTCGTCTAAGTCATGATTTAGAAAAAAAATATATCAATTCAAAAAACGAACAAATCCCTAAAATCGATTTTTAATTAGCTCTTAACATGAAAGATAAAACCCAATTCATCCCTTGTGTCGCTTTTCGTAAACAAGCCGAAAACATGAAGAAATATTTACATAAAGGTTCGAAAATTTATCTTGATGGGATTTTATCCATCCAAAAATACACGAATAATGAAGGTCAAACTAAAATCAACACTAAAGTTATTCTTCAAAACGTGATCTTTTTAGACAATAAACCTCAAGAAAATTTACCTTTTTAAAAAAATAGATTCAATAATAATCATTTAACCCCTTTTTCAAAAGGGGTTTTTTTATTTAAAAAAAATACATCAAATTGGCAAGGACACTAAAAGAAATAAAAAAATCAAGGAGACAAAATGAAAAAAAGATATCCTATTTTATTAATGATTTCCTATTTATTTTTCATCATCAGTAATATCATGGCCTTATTTTTTAATTTTGAATTAGGATTAAAATTTAACGCCACAATCGCCATCTTCTTTGATATTTTCTTTTTATTTTATTTATGGCATAAGGAGAAGAAAGATGAAATCAATTGGATTGGTTGTAAGAAAAAACTTTTACCCCAAATTATTGCTCATTTACCTTCTCAATTTAAAACTTATTATGAACCTTTTTTAGACAGTGGTGTTCTTTATTTTTACTTACAACCATCAAAAGCGATTTTAAACGATAATTATAACCAATTAATCACTATGTGGAAACAAAGTCTCCAAAATCCCCATCATTTAGTTAATAAGGTTAAAGCCATGGAAAATTATATTTACCAATATCACAACCAAAAGAACCAAAAACAAGCTTACAAAAATTTACTAAACCAATATAATTAAAATTCAAAAAAAAGAAAAAAATTAACCAGGTCAGCTATCTTTTATGTTTTAAATAAATACTCTTTTCGTGGTATCACTCGTTATGATAATCAAAGTAATTTAAAAACAAATTTTGGTTATAAATCCAAACAAAAACTCCTAATTATCAATTTAAACGAATTAATCACCTTCCAACATCACTTCCAAAAGAAAAAACATGTTTTATATTGTATGGATTTTCGTCAAATTATCGCCAATATTCAACAAGGCGATTTTCTTTTTGTTGTGATCCACCATATTACTATGAAGGAATTAAAGATAAAGATTTTTACCAAAAACCATTTTCTTTTACTGATCATCAACAATTATCCTTAGAATTACACCAAGCAACCAAAAGGGGTGTCAAATGGTTATACACCAATTATGAAACAACCCCAATTCTTAATTTATTTCCAAATTATAACATAATTAAAACAAAAACAACAATAAGCCATCATCTCACCAACAAAAACATCAATCAAGAAATCATTATTAAAAATTATGAGTATAATTAAAATTTTTACCATCGTGTCAGAACATTAAATTGGATATGAAACTTGATTTTGATTAAAAAAAGGAGAAAAAAATGAAAACAACCAAAAAAGAATTTATTGACGATTACTGAAGTAAAGTGATTCAAAAATACAACACCAACAAACAATTAATCGAAGAAATACATCATTATCGTGGCGATGGTCCCATCAATTATATCATTCAATATAATCCATTAACTGGTCATAAATTAAAACAAACCAAATATCATCAAAATTTTTTTGTCGATCAAATTATTAAATACGATAAAGCGACTGGCAAAGAAATAAAAGAAACACGATATTATCAGTTTAATGACAAAATTGTCAATTATATCGCCAAATTTGACAAAATTACTGGCGAATTTATTAAAAGATTGATCTATTAGTTCGGATGGCCAAACTATCGAAAAAATCATTGAATATGATAAAAAAACCAACCAACAAACAATTAAAAAAATCAAATAAAAGGAGTCAAATAATTATGACAAAAAAAGAATTAATTAAAAAAATCGCTTTAGCTAACAAAACTTCCGTAACTAAAACTGAAGAATTTTATAATATCTTCGAAAATAATTTAATTAATGCTATCACTAAGAACGAAGAAGTAGTTTTATTTCCTAAAATAGGCAAATTTAAATTAAAATCAAGAAAAGCCTACATCGGTAGAAACCCTAAAACAAAGAAAAAATTAAAAATCCCTGCCAAAACAGTAGTCACTTTCAAACTTTCAAAAACTATCAAAGACAAAGTTAAAACTTTAATTTTAAAATAAAAAAAGAGGTCAAAAATGGAAAACCAATCAGCCCAAATTCTTTGTGGGATTGTTTCAATCATTAGTTTTTTAATTACTTTCTTGATTATCTTTTTCAACTTCCAAGAAAAACCCAAAAAAAGATAACAATAATAAACCAACCAAAGAAAAAAAGTAGTAAATTAAACAACCTAAGAAAGGAGGTTATCTATGTCATTAAATAAAAAAATTTATTTGAGTTTGATCGGATTATTAAGTTTAAGTTTCTTGATTTTATTAATTTTTGGCTTTATTTATTCTTCGCACACCAACTAAAAACCCAAAATTAACTAAACAACCTCCAAATCAACACAACAACAAGAGATCGACCGCCAAATAAAATTAGAACAATCCAAAATCCAAGCACTCCAACAACAAGATCAAACCTTAAAAAAACCAAATTGATGAAAAATGTCAAAACTTTAACTGAAATTATTACCAAAATTAAAACTCTGCAAACTGAATTAACTAATAATCCTCAATTAAATCCTACAATTAAAACCCAAAAACAACAACAATTAACAGAACGGAAAAATCAACAACAAACTCAACAAACTTTAGTAAATAATTTAATAGAACAACGTAAAGCTTTAAACCAAAATCAAAAAGAAAAACAAGAAGAATTATAAAAATTAGCGCAAGAAAAAACTCAACTTCAAACCCAAGAAAACCTCCAACAACAAATTTCTCAATTAAATCAAGCCCTTAATTATGTCGAAGCTAATCAAAAAAGAATTGAAGAATTAAAAACGCAAAAAGAATATCAAAAAAATCAAACTGAATTAAAAAATTTAAATGATTTTCAACTTTTTTTAACTGATCAAAAATTCGCTTTTGAAAAACAAAAGAAAAATTTGACTATCCAATTAAATCATTTAAAAAAAACAAACCTCTTCCACATACTAAAAAACAAGTGACATTCAAAGACGTTTATGGCATGGAAAGCGAAAAAGAAGAATTAGAAGATTTATTAACTTATTTTCTTACGAACCAATCCTTAATTAACTTCGATCAAGCCCGCCCCAAAGGTTATTTACTCTATGGTCCTCCAGGAACAGAAAAAACCTTCTTAATCAAAGCTCTTTGTTGGGAATCTAACGTTCACTTTATTAATTTAATTCCGTCGAAATTTCGACAAAAATACATCGGAGAAGGAGAAAAAGAAGTTGATAAAGTTTGGCAAGAAGCAGAAAGTCATGATAAAACCATTATCTTTATTGATGAAATTAAAGGATTAGAAAATCGTAATGATTTTAATATTTCTTCAGAAGGAGTCAATGTGATTAATACTTTATTAGATAAATTAGATGGGTTTAATAGCAGTAATAAAAAAATTGTCTTAATGGGAGCTACGAATAATCTTCATAAAATTGACACCGTTTTACGCAGTTGTTTTAGTAAAGAAATCTATATCGGTAATTTAAAAGATTCCGAAATTGAAGGTTATTTAAAACATATTATCACCCCTTATCAAATTAGTTATCATACTTTCTTAGCTTTAAAAGATATTACTAAATTATGTCAAGGCAAAAATCTGTCTAACCGTGATTTAACCACGATTATCGAAGAAGCTTACAAAAAAAACCGCTAAATGGGCTCAACAAAATCCTCAAATCCACGAAGTCATGTTACCTTCTGATATTGAAGAAGTCTTACAACTAAAATTAAAAATAAAACCTGATCATCAAAAAGTAAAACAACGCCGAGCAACTTGTGAAAACCAATACGCCCAATGGCGTCAAGGATTCAACCAATATTTAGATAAACCCAAAGATGAAACTAAAATAGAATGTCACTATACCTTTGATGGGTTAAACGGAATTAACTATTATCAACGTCGTTATTCTCAAATCCAATCGGAATTAAATAATATTAAAAATCAATTAACTAAAATCCATCAAGAAAATAAAATCTCCCAATTAGAACAAGAATTAGTAACTTTAAACCAAACACCTGACAAATACGAACAAACGATTAAAGATAAAAATCAAGAAATAATTGATATTAAAAATAAACTTAAAACTCTTCCAGCTCAAGAAGAAAGTTTAAGAAAAGAATTAAAGCTGGTCGAAAATTGCCTCGAAACTCAAAAAGAACCTTTTAACCTCGCCAACTACATCAAAGACCGTCATCCTTTTGACCGTTGGAATAAAAAGAGGTTTAACTTACGATCTTACCACTTTAAACGGATTCAATTCCGCTTCTTTCGATATGGAAGATGACAGTTCTTTATATTAAAGACAAAAAGGAGATTTATTTTCGTTTAAAAAAACCTTATATCCTTTTATAAAGTGGAAAAGTTAAATTATTTTTATTTATTTAAATTAAGTTAATTTAATTTTTTTAACTACTTTTTTTAAAGCATCTGAGATTTTAAATTTAATAATTGTAGATTCAGGATAAAAAAATTTTTTTCTTGTAAAATTTGTTAATTGTACAGCAGGCTGAGTTTTTAATACAAATCTTCCTAAACCTGCTGACAAAATTACTTCTAAATAATTAGTAATTACTTCTATTAACACTTTTTCAAAGATGTTATAAAAATCTTCTGTTTCTGTAATAGTGGCTCCTCCTTCTTTAGCTATTTGTTTAATTAAATCGGCTTTTGTAAAATAAAATTTTGCTTCTTGTTTTTGATTATTTTTTTTGTTTTTTGTAGACATGGTTTAATTGCCTTCTTTCTTTTCTTTTTTTTGTTTGTTTAAAACCCATATTATAAAATTGAAAATAATAAGTATTATAATCATATTCTTTTGTCTGAATTAACTCTTTTTTATCATTATATTCATACTAAAATACTTTAGAGAGTTATTTGATTATGGGTATATAAAAATTTTCTTTGAAGTAACTGCCCTGTTCCAAAAGTTTAGACACTTTTTCCTTTTTAAAAAATCTTTAAGACTAACTAATAAGTTAGTCTTTTTTTGTTTCAAAGACTAAAAAAATAATTTCCTCTCTTTTCTAAAAACGTTTTTAGAAAGGAATTAAATGTTAAGACAAGAATTATTTAAAGATTTTTTAAAAAATAAAAAGAATTTAGAAATTCGTAATCAATTAATCACACTTCATTTACCATTAGTCAAAAACTAGTTTATCAATTTAAATATTATCCTCGAGTTTTAACTAAAGAAGATTTATATCAAGAAGGGATTTTAGGATTAATCAAAGCCCTCAATAATTACGAAGATTTAGGTTATGACTTTATTGCTTACGCTACTCCAACCATCAAATCGGAAATCAGAGAACTAATAAGAAAAAGCCATTCACCTTCAATCCCCAAAAAATCATAAAGTTGATAATCTTTCTTTTAAAGAAGAGTTTTATGAACCATATCAAATAAATAATTTAAACCCTCATCAATTATGGTTAAAACAAGTTAATCATGAAATTTTTTTAAAAAAAATGAAAGCTAAATTAAGTGAAAACGAATTCAAAATTATCTATTTAAGTTTTGGTGTTCCTTTAGGAAATATTAACGAAGATTATCAAGGATGTTATACCAATACCGAAATAGCTGAAAAACTCAATTTATCTTTAAAACAAGTAGAAAATATTAAAAACATCGCTATCAAAAAATTAAAAAAACGTTAAAACCTATCGCTCGTCCGTAATGACCTTAAACTAGTTATTTTAAACAATAAAAAAATAAAAACTAGATTACTTCCAAAGTAATCTTTTTTTTGTATCAAAACCAAGCATAAAATTTTTGAAACAACAGTAATAAACGATTCCAACATCAACAAATTAGATAATCGTCCAATACATTTGTTTTCAAAAGTTTTATTGATGGATAAATAAAAAAATATATCAAAAAGAAGGAAAAATAAAATTATGTTAAATAAAGTTCAATTAATCGGTCGTCTAAGCCATGATTTAGAAAAACAATATATCAATTCAAAAAACGAACAAATCGCTAAAATCGATTTTCAATTAGCTCTTAACATTAAAGATAAAACCCAATTCATCCCTTGTATCGCTTTTCGTAATCAAGCTGAAAACATGAATAAATACCTACATAAAGGTTCAAAAATATATGTAGAAGGCACATTATCAATCCAAAAATACACGAATAATGAAGGACAAACTAAAACTAACACTAAAGTTATTCTTCAAAACGTGATCTTTTTAGATAATAAACCTCATGAATCTTTACCTTTTAAAAAAAGATTTCATAACAACCAAATGAACTTAATCATCTAACCAACAAACAATTAAAAAAATCAAACAAAAGGAGTCAAATAATTATGACAAAAAAAGAATTAATTAAAAAAATCGCTTTAGCTAACAAAACTTCCGTAACTAAAACTGAAGAATTTTATAATATCTTCGAAAATAATTTAATCAACGCTATCACTAAGAACGAAGAAGTAGTTTTATTTCCTAAAATAGGCAAATTTAAATTAAAATCAAGAAAAGCCTACATCGGTAGAAACCCTAAAACAAAGAAAAAATTAAAAATCCCTGCCAAAACAGTAGTCACTTTCAAACTTTCTAAAACCATCAAAGACAAAGTGAAAGCTTTAATTTTAAAATAACCAAATGATTTTCTTTAAAACACCTAAGAAAGGAGGTTATCTATGTCATTAAACAAAAAAATTTATTTGAGTTTGATCGGATTATTAAGTTTAGGTTTATTGATTTTATTAATCTTTGGTATCGCTCATTCTCGTCCACCAACTCAAAACCCATCATTAACTAAACAACCCTCATCAACACAACAACAAGAGATCGACAACCAAATAAAATTAGAACAAGTCAAAATCCAAGAACTCCAACAACAAGATCAAACCTTAAAAAATCAAATTGATGAAAATGTCAAAACTTTAACTGACATTATTACCAAAATTAAAACTCTACAAACTGAATTAACTAACAATCCGCAATTAACCCCAATCATTAAAACCCAAAAACAACAACAATTAACAGAACTGAAAAATCAACTCCAAACCCAACAAGCCTTAGTCAATAATTTAATGGAACAAAGGAAAGCGTTAAACCAAAATCAAAAAGAAAAACAAGAAGAATTAGAAAAATTAGCTCAAGAAAAAGCCCAACTTCAAACCCAAGAAAACCTCCAACAACAAATTTCCCACTTAAATCAAGCCCTTAATTATGTGGAAGCTAATCAAAAAGAATTGAAGAATTAAAAACGCAAAAGGAATATCAAAAAAATCAAACCGAATTAAAAAATTTCAAGGATTTTCAACTTTTCTTAACTGATCAAAAATTAGCTTTTGAAAAACAAAAGAAAAATTTAACTATCCAATTAAATCATTTAAAAGAAAACAAACCTCTTCCTCATACTAAAAAACAAGTGACATTCAAAGATGTTTACGGCATGGAAACCGAAAAAGAAGAATTAGAAGACTTATTAACTTATTTTCGCACGAACCAATCCTTAATTAACTTCGATCAAGTCCGCCCCAAAGGTTATTTACTCTATGGCCCTCCAGGAACAGGAAAAACCTTTTTAATCAAAGCCCTTTGTGGAGAAGCGAACGTTCACTTTATTAATTTAATTCCTTCTAAATTCCGCCAAAAATACATTGGCGAAGGAGAAAAAGAAGTTGATAAAGTGTGGCAAGAAGCAGAAAGTCATGATAAAACCATTATCTTTATTGATGAAATTGAAGGATTGGAAAATCGTAATGATTCTAACATTTCTTCAGGAGGAGTCAATGTGATTAATACTTTATTAGATAAATTAGATGGGTTTAATAGCAGTAATAAAAAAATTGTCTTAATGGGAGCGACTAATAACCTTCATAAAATTGACTCCGCTTTACGCAGTCGTTTCAGTAAAGAAATCTATATCGGTCATTTAAAAGATCATGAAATTGAAGGTTATCTAAAACATATTATTGTTCCTTATCAAATTAGTTATCATACTTTCTTAGCTTTAAAAGAGATTACCCAATTATGTCAAGGCAAAAACCTCTCTAATCGTGATTTAACCACCATCATCGAAGAAGCTTACAAAAAAACGGCTAAATGGGCTCAACAAAATCCTCAAACCCACGAAGTCATGTTACCTTCGGATATTGAAGAAGTCTTAAATTTAAAATTAAAAATGAAACCTGATTATAGTCAGGTTAAAAAAAGAAGAGAAGCTTGTGAAAACCAATACGCCCAATGGCGCGAAGGAATCCTTCAATATTTAGATAAACCTAAAGATGAAACCAAAACAGAAACCAACTTTACCTTTGATAGTTTAAACGGAATTAACTATTACAATCGTCGCTATTCTCAAATCCAATCTGATTTAAATTATATTAATCAGCAATTAACTAAAATACACCAAGAAAACAAAATTCCACAATTAGAACAAGAATTAGTAACCTTAAACCAAACACCTGAAAAATACGAACAAACCATTAAAGATAAAAATCAAGAAATTATTGACATTAAAAATAATCTTAAAACTTTTCAAACTCGTGAAGAAAATTTAAGAAAAGAATTAAAGCTAGTTGAAAATCGTCGCGAACTTCAAAAAGAACCCTCTAACCTCGCCAACTACATCAGAGAAGGTTATCCTTTCAATCGTTGGAACAATAAAGGGTTAACTTATGAGGAAACCTCTATTAATGGATTTAAATTTTCTCGTTTCAACACAACAATTGATAGCCAATTATTTATATATGTCGATTTAGAAAAACAATTCAAAGAAGACTCAAGCGGTAACTGTTTAATCCTTAAATACAAAGGTCCTAAACACTTCTTAGACGAAGACAAAGACTATTATCTTGGTAATGCTCATGTTTCCGACTCTAACTTTGAATTAACCAATTTCCATCTTCACTTTAACCCTGTCCGTAAAACTTTATCTCTTTACCAAGGCAAACATCACACTAAATCTCAAAATAATAATCAAAAATAATTCCACCAACATTAAAAGACTCTCATTTAGATTTTTTTTTATTTTAAAAAACTTTTAAAACCAAAGAGAAAGCGAGAAAACAAAATGAAAATTATTCAAAAATATTCACCTTATATTTGTTTAATAATTTTTACTTTAACAACAATTATCCTCTGTAACTTCAATAATCATAATTTAAAAGAATATATTATTCTTCAAAACAATCATTTAAAACAAAAAATTAATCTTATTGAAAAAGAAATCGATACATTCCGACAAGACACAAAAAGTAATTTTGAAAAATTCGATGAAGATTTAAATAATTTAAAGGAACTTACGATAAATCAAAATAAATCAAATCAAGAAAGCGAGCAAAAATATGTCAAAAAAAATAATTGAAACCAAAAAAAATCAATCAAAAAATAATAATAAAACAAATAAAAACACTAAAAATCAATCCAAAAACAATAAATCTAACAAAATAATTATCAAAAGAAAAACTCCAACTCCTAAAATAATTATCGAAACTCAAACTAACAAAGAAAACTTGTTGCTTAAAATCATTAAAAATTTCTTTAAAATCCTTATTTGGTGTATTCCATTATTATTAATTGGTGGGGCGATTTATTGGACGCTTTTCAAATTCTTTCCTGAAGTTTTAAACCAAATCAACACTTTTACAGCTAATGCCGCGACTAAAACTAAAGCGTTATACGATAAAGCCACGCAACCAATTCGTCAAGTTATCGAGTATATTTATAATAAAGTAACAGGTAATGATAAAGATCCTAATCATACTCCTTCACCGAAAAATAAATTAGGTTATTATCTAGCAACTACTTTAAGCGTCATCGGGATTTGTTTAGGTATTGGGAAAGTCGGTCATTGGTTAAAAAGTGGGAAGAAAAAAACCATTAAAAAAGGAACTAAAGCCATCATTCAAAAAAAAGCTACTTCCAAAATAGCGAATCTCGGTGGTAAAAACCTTAAAATTGGTAGTAAAGCTTTATTTTGGGTTTCTTTAGCTTCAACTGCTTATGAACTTTACCAATTTTATCCAGAAGAAACTAAAATCCCTAATCCACCACAACAATTAACCCATAAAATGGAAAATCCCCCAACACCAATCTTACAAGCGCCATTTATTCAACAATCATTCAATCCAACAATTATCGAAAAAGAAGAATCAATTTTAACTAATTATAATGAAGATAAAACAGAAACAAATCAAGAAGAAAGAGAAACTGGCAACCTTAACAATCCCTGATAAAGGTTCAGTTGAATCAACAACTGAACCTACCTTATTGCAACAAGAACAACTCCAACACACACCACCACTTGGCGAGGAATTAAAAGAAACTAACCAAACAACGGAAACACAACAATTAACACCTGAAGAAATCATCAAAGCCAAAAACTTATTAGAAATCCAACTCCAACAAGAAAAAATTAATAGTTTAACTTTAGAAACTCAAAAAGCTAATTTAGAACATGATCTAACTCAAAAACAAGAAGAATTAGAAAATAATCAAAAACTATCTCAACAAGAAAAACAAGAACTTCAAAAAGAAATCAATCAACAAACCGATAAAATCCGTTCTAAAGAAAATGAAATCTTTATCCAAGATCAAAAGATTAATCAATTAGAAACTGATCTGCACCAAGAAAAAACAATCAACACCGAAAAAGAAAAACAAATTAATGAATTAATCAACCAAATCAACGAACAAAACCAAATGACCGAACAACTCCAAAATCAACTTCAAGAACAAAAATCCTTAATTGAAACTAAAAACCAAGAATTAATAACCAATCAAGCTTTATCTGAACAAGAAAAACAAGAACTCCAACAGGAAATCAATCAATTAACTACTAATTTTCAACAAAAAGAAAAAGAATATCAAGCAACTATCTACCAAAAAGACCAAGAAATCGCCCACTTAAACCAAATCATCAACGAACAAGCAAATGAAATTAACCGTTTAAGCGAGGAATTAGAACAACAAATCGATAAATGGGTGAAACAAGGACTACATATTGAAGCCCTCGAAGGAACCATTAAAGCTTTAGAAAATGTCTCTGGTAAATATCTTGAAGAAAACGCCGAACTCCGTCATGAAATTAATAAACTTAAAGAACAAATAAAAGACGAACAAAAAGCCCATGAAGCAACTAAAGTAGAATTAAACAAAAACAATGATCTATTAGTAAAAAAAGAAGCAGAATTAACAAAAATAGATTTAATGATCAAAGCACAAGAAAACACCTATAGTGCCGCAATTCAACCTTTAAAAGTTTGTATTAAAGAAGATGTAAAACAAAGAATTAGGGGTGCAAAAGAAAAAGTTGAAAAAGTAACTTCTTGGTTCAAAAAATGGTTTTAATTAAAATTCAAAAGTCAAATGTGTTAAAATGTTGGTATGTTATAAATTATCCGAAAGGAACTAATCATGTTTAATATTAAAAAAATCATTAAATGGTTTTTTATTATTTTAGGGGTGCTTCTTTTTTTATTTATTGGTTTTTTCGTTTTAACCGAAATGGAAATCATTAAGTTACCAGAATTACCGAAAGAAGAAATCCCTAGTTTAAATGAAACCAAATTTGAAAAAATTTATGAATGGTATGACGATAATAAAAAATGTACAATGATTAAAGCTAAATACACCTTCGATGGTCTTAATGGAATCGGCTATTATCAACAACAACTTGCTAACAAAGAAAACATCGGATCTTTTGAATTGATGAAAATTCAAGAACGCCTCGAAAAACAAAAAGAACCTTCTAACCTCGCCAACTACATCAAAGACCGTTATCCTTTCGATCGTTGGAACAATAAAGGGTTAACTTATGAGGAAACCTCTATTAATGGATTTAAATTTTCTCGTTTCAACACAACAATTGATAGCCAATTATTTATATATGTCGATTTAGAAAAACAATTTAAAGAAAACTCAAGTGGTAACTGTTTAATCCTTAAATATAAAGGCCCTAAACACTTCTTAGACGACGACAAGGACTATTATCTTGGATGCGCATGGTTGGAAAATTCAGAATTTAACAACGAAAATTTCCACCTCTACTTCAACCCTGTCCGTAAAACTTTATCGCTTTACCAAGATAAACAGAATAATGATAAAGTCAATGAAGCCAAATATAATAAAAGAACAAGCTCTGACTGGTGATAAAAAAGAATAAAAATAAAAAGGAGATTTAATTAATGGTTAAATTAAAAAAACATTTACTATTATTTAATATTATTTTATTTATTAGTTTAGGATTATTATTAATAAATAATAATAATCAAATTATAGCAATGGACAAATTAAATAATGAATTAAATAAAGAAACAAATATTAATAAATGTCAAGAACAAATTCAACAATTAGAAAAAATAACAAAATATAGTAAAGAAGATGAAAAAATAAAAAATGATAATTTGGAAAAACAAAAAAACCATTTTTTTAAATTGTTTATAAAACAAATAGTTATAAAATTGATGTTTATAGAAATTAATATAAATTTTTAAACATAAAACAAGCAAACAAAAATATCCAAATTTACAATTATACTCAACAAAAAATTAAAGAAAAACACCAAATTAAAATCCTTGAAATAATTATGTACCTTAATCATTTTTTTTAAATATTCAATACATGAAGTTGTATAATAGTAATATATTCAAATTTTCATATTTGATAATTTATAACCATTATCAGAGGGATAAAAAATTAATAAATATTAGTAATTTTTTAAAAACACAATATAAAAATAATATCTTATTTAAACTAAACTATCTCTACATTATAATCCCATCTGAGGGATAAAAAATAAAAAAGGAAATCAAAAAAATGGAAATTAAATCATTTATTTTAATAATAAGTTTAATTTTGAATGTTATTTTAATGCTTTTCTCCATAATTAAAACAATACAATGTAACAAAAAATTAAAATTCAAAGATTTGACTGAAAAAGAATTTGAACTAAAATGTGTTGAATTAATATGTTCGGGAGAAATGAGTTTTGAAAATAATAAAAAAGTTTTAAAAGCAATGCAAAAATTACACAAAGAAATATTTTTAGATACAATTTCCAAAGCAAAAGAATAATCACAAACAAAGACCCTTCAGGGTCTTTTTATTTTCACAACGAAAGGAAACAAAAACTATGTTAATAAAAAAATCTTTTCATCTTTACCTAGCAATCTTATCTTTTAATCATCACTCTACTTTCATTTATTCCAATTATCACCATTTATTATGTCATTAAATTCTATCTTTTCACCGTTAAACTAAGTATTAACCAACTAAAACAAGGAATAGTGGTTCAATTTTATCAATATTTAACCACGAAGCAACCCAATCATGTGGAATTTCATTAATACTTGGTTAACTAAGTTAAATCATATCCTTCATAAGATAAGTAGTTCTTTCTTGACTTATCAAAATCAATGGTTAAATTTAGGTTTATTAACAATTATTTTATTATTTCTTCCTCATTTCTTATATCTAATTGATTTTCTTTTTAAATGTCTTTATCACCTTTTTCGTTTCTTTTATTATTTAGAAAATATCTTTTATTATTATTAAAGAAAATATTTAAAAAAGAATAATTATTATGCGCATCAAAAACTTAAATCAACCCACCAAATTATGGTATCAACATCGAAAAAAATATATTAACGCTTCTGAAATTGCTTCCATTACGGGGTTTAGATCCCTTTTCGTTCCATGGAACAATTAGTTCATAATAAACTCTTTGGGACAACCTTTACCGCTAATCAATATTACACACCCTCCATGGTCAAAAAATGGAACCAATCACGCGTCAATTTTTCATGCAAAAAACCAATTTAACTTTTGAAGACACCTTTTCACTGATGATCAAGTTAATCTTTTTTTCTGCATCTTTAGATAGCTACAATGAACAAAATCAAGTTGTCTTATAAATTAAATGTCCTTTTGTGAATGAAAACCAAGAAGACTCATCCACTTGGACTAGTTTTTTAATCAATCCTCAAATAAAAAATATCCCTCAATACTACTTGGGCCCAAGTTCAATGTCAACTCTATTGTTCGCAAACTAACTTCGCTTATTTTTTAGTCTATTTTAACGATCAAAACTATCATGTGGTACGGATTTATCAAGATAACAACTTCATTATCAAAATGATTCAAGATAGCGAAAAATACTTAGCTCTTTTAACCAAAGCCAAAGACGAATTAGAAAAAACCACTTATTTAAAACAATTAAGGAAAATCAAATAATTGATTAATACTTTTAGACCTTCAAATCGAAGGTCTTTTTTTATGCCCAAAATTAGAATCAAAGGAGAAAACAAATGAAAAAAAATATCAAAGAATTTATCGACAATGACGGATATAAAGTCGCTCAAAAATTCGATCAAATAACTAATAAGATAATTAAACAAACTCATTATTATCCTGGCGGGAAAAATATTAGTTCTGTACATGAATACGATCCAAATATTGGTAAACCTATTAAAGACATTTATTATCAATTTGACGGACAAACTATTATTAATATTTGGGAATATGATAAAAACACTGGTGAACGAATCAAAGCGACATTTTACCGCCCCGACGGAACTGTTAAATATATTATTAACTTTTAAATCCAACAAAAATCAAAAAAGGAGAAACAATCATGAAATTAATCGTTTTCGAAGGACTCGACGGGAGTGGAAAAACTTCTCTTATCAATTCGCTTCAACCCCAATTAAAAACCCCTCATCAACTGTATCAAGGTTTAGGAAGTAGTTCTCTTGGAAAGGAAATTAGAGATTTATTTTTAAATTTTCAACAAGTAGATTATCTCACTCGTTTTTATTTAAGTCTCGCTAATATGTCTCAAATCCAAGCGGAATTATTTAAAAAAAATCAATTAATTATCTTAGACCGTTGGTTACCATCTACTTATGCTTACCAATTATTTCCCTTGTCAAAGGAAAAGAAACAACTTTTCCCTTTAAAAAAGATCTTTCAGCTTAATCACGAAACTATCTTAAAAAAACCTGATTTATTAATTTATTTAGATATTGATCCTCTCATCGGAAGAACCAGAAAGAAAAAACAAAAAAATCATCAAAGAGATCTGATCGAAAGACAATCATTAACTTATTTTCAAACCGTTCGCCAAGGATACAATCATTATTTAACTAATTATACTAGCAACATTAAGAAATTAATCTTAAAAGGAAGTGATCCCATTCCATCTAATATTCAAAAAATTATGAAATATCTAGGAGAAAAATAATGGCTATTGTTATTAAGAAAAAATGTCAAAACGGTAATCTTTATTTTTATTACCATAATGGAAAAATTAAAACCATCAAACCTGATGGAACCATTACTTGGAAAACGAAAAAAATTAAAAAGAAAAAGACCTTAAAATAAGGTCTTTTTTTCTGAAGAAAGGAAATAAAGATGTTAACGAACGAAGATTTTTACCAAATTAAACAATTTAACACTAACACTCAATGTGTTAATATTTTAAAAAAACTTTTTCATAAATCATCATTTTTACTTAATTTTCATGAATATATGAATCATCATCACCATTTACTAGATCAATATTTAACTGATAACAACTATCACTCTCAAAGTCAAAAAGTGATCCGCGGTAAAATCAACGAATACCTCATTTTATTCTATTTTCAAAACCAAGGAATCATCAATTTATATCCTCAAGCTTATTTAATTTTTATCCCAGACATTAAATTTGATTTAGTGTTATTTACGAAAACAAAAAGAATCATCGCTTTTAATTTTAAAACATGTCTTCGTGATCGCTATAAACAAGCCATGGTAGAAGCCCAACAATTAAAAAAACTTGATACTCGTTTTGAATTCTATTTATTAACTAATAACACTGTGGAAACTCAAAGATTAAACCAGAAAATCACCCAAGGCAAAATTCTCGGTATTAACCAAGTGATCGATTGTTTTTCGCCTCCAGCGAATGTCTTTTTAAAAACTTTACTTACTCACCAATTCCTCCCTTTTAGTGATATTAACATGATTAAAAAATAATAAAGGAGTTAATATAAAATGTTAACCAACGAACAAAAAGCGTTAAAACAAATCATTTCCTATATGAACCAAAATAAAGCTGAGCAATTAAATTTTTATTTTCAACTTATTGATCCACAATCTTTTTTAGATAAACAACATACAAAAATATTTCAGGCCTTAAAATATTTAACTTTAAACCAGACAAATACTCATCCCTTTGATAAAATCAAATCTCAAACTGAGATAATCGAAGAATTACTCGCTTATCTTCAAACCCATTTCCCCCAAGATCACTTTACGAAAGAATCACTATCTTTTTTAAGTGATGATGTTAATGAAGAAAATAATCTTGATTTCTTAGATAATTTAAAACACACCTATACCCAAGAAAAACTGTTCCAACAACTCTTAAAAATTATTAGTCCTTCTTTTGAAAACAAGGATCCTTATCATCAACATCTATACTATCAAGAAATCTTTGATAAATTAAGAAAATTTATGTCCTTTATGCCTCATCCCTCCGATAAGACTTTGTTAACTTTAAATCAAATGGCTTCTTGTCATCCTGAATTTTTTGAGTCTGATCAACAAGCCAAACAAAAAATCCAAGAAGAATATTACCGCCTATCAGCAACTTTCAAAGGATTAAATCAAACCACGAAAGGCTTTAAAAAAGGTCAAATTATCACCATTGGTGGTTATACAGGTTTAGGAAAAACAACTTTTGTTTATAATCTTTTGTTAGATATCGCTAAAACTAAATATCAAGAAACTCATCATTATCCTCATCTCTTAGTTTTTTCTTATGAAATGACCTTAGAAGAAAATTTAAGTCGTTTATTAGCCCACATAACTAAAATTCCTTTAGATGTTATTTTAGATAAAAATTTCGAAGATTCAAACATCACACAACATAACTACACGGAAAGGATGAATAACGCTCAACAATTTTTTTCCCAACTTAATTTATCATTTAGTTACGATAAAAGCAAAAACATCGATTATGTCATTGATTTAGTTTATCGTTTACATTTAGAAAACAAAGCTGAAATCATCGTAATCGATCATTTACAAATCACAAAAGCAACAAACCACTTAGAAAACGATCGTCTTGCCATTGACGAAATCATGACTAAATTAAAACAATTAGCCATGGAATTAAATATTGTCATTATCATTCTCTCACAATTTTCGAGAGATACTTATAGTCATTACCAAGGTAAATCCCCTGAAATCACTGCTTTAAAAGGATCAGGAGGAATTGAAACTAACTCAGATATCGTCTTAATAATGTCTGAATTCCAACCCAAACTATCCAAAGAAAAAGAAAAACCATTGAATATCTATAATCAAGATTGCAATCAATTATATTTAGCATCAAAAAACAACGAATCTCAAAAAATCATTGAATTATCTATTAAAAAGAATCGGAGTGGTACCAAAAAGAATTTAGTTTATCACTTTGAAATGATCACTCAAACTTTCCAAGAAATCGGTTATATTTTACCTTACCCATTAGAAAGTTATTAAGGAGAAAACTCAATGAATTATCAAGATAAAATCAAACACATCCAAACTCATTTCCCCATGTCTGTTTTATTAAAAAAATTAAAAATTTTACCCCAAAACTTTAACATCAACCACCGTTTCCCTTGTCCGATCCATCAAGGTCAAAACCCAACTTGTTGTCATTTCACTTCTACTAATAAAATTCATTGTTGGAAATGTTGTAAAGATTACGATATTGTTGATGTTTATATGGAAATAAGAGGAATTAAAACCTTCAATAACGCCCTCAAAAGAATTAATAACTTTATGCAAACCCAAGAGTTTAAAACCTTAATAAAACAACAAAATTCAAGTCCTAATTTACCATCAAACCCCTTCAAATACCAATATCAACCTAAAAAAATTAACAACCCAATTGATGAAAAAGAAATTAACGCTACAAAAGCACAATTATTTAAAGAAATCTCCCCTTTATTCAATCAAATTAGAGATTATTATCATTATTTATTGACTTCTAACCGCAATAACGAAAGTCAACCAGAATTAACTTATTTAACTCAAAAAAGAAAACTCACTTTAGAAACTATTAAAGAATTTAAACTTGGTTACGCCCCATTATCTGATAAACCTTTATCTTTTCGTCTAGTAAATTATTGTAAAAAGCAAAATATCAATATCGATCAATTAGTGGAATATGGTTTTATTAAAGAAAAAACTAATCAACAAGGTAAAAAATATTTTCATGATACTTTCCATGGTTCCATTATTATCCCCATTGAAAATGGTTATCATCAAACTTTTCATTTTTATCAAAACCATTTTCGTGAAATTTCTTACTTTCAACCAAAATACCAAGCTTTAACTAATTTCAGTCAAACACCGACTTTTCATTTCAGTTATCGTTTTTTTGAAGCCTTGCCTTCTATCAAACAAACGAAAACCATTATTATTCATGAAGGTTTTTTTGATGTTATTAGTTGTTGGCAAAATGGTATTAAAAACGTGGTCGGTCTCATTTGTGTCGCTCAATTACTTTCTCAATCACAATTAGAAATTCTCAAAAAAGAAAATACCAAAGTAATTATCGCCTTAGATAATGACGAAACAGGGCGAAAACGCAGCGAAGCCTTAGGAGAACAACTTAAAGAAGCAAACATTTTATACGAAATCAGAAGGATTTTACCCCCTTACGATCAAACTTGTAAAGATGTGGATGATTTATTACGTCAATACGGAAAAGAAGCTTACCAAAAATGTTTTTTAGATCCATATCTCTCTTACAAAAAGGCCAAAAAGAAAATCATCGTCGATTTAGCTGTTCATTTCTTTGGAGAAGACAAAGTAGAAGTAATTAATTAAATTATTCCTTTTTTACACCAAAATATATAACATCTACACATATAAAATATTAACAAGTATATATACCCTAAATTTAACTATTTAGGGTTTTTATTTTTTATTTAACAATAAACCAAATTAAGGAGAAAAACAATGAAAAACGACACAAACCAAGAAATTAGAATCGGGGGCTGGAACACGAAAACCACCCCGAGCGATTTAAATCAAATTAAAAACTTTTTAAAAATATTAAAAGAAGATTTAATTAATCTCACTATTATTGCTCATTCTAAAAAGAAAAATACCTACCAAGAAGCCAATTACCGCCCCAAAAACCAAACTCTCTTTGTCGACCCGCAAATCTTAGAAGAAATGAAACAAACGAAAATAACCCTAATTAATAATAATTTTTCTTCTAGTAATAGTAAAACTATTACTTTCTAATTTAACCCCGCTTAAAAGCCAAAATAACCCCCTTAAAAACCTCTATCCTCTATTTCAAATTAACTACCAAGATGAAACTAAAAATCGTATTAAAGAATTAATCGGGAAAATTGATGTTAATAAATTAGAAACTTTACAATTATATCAATTAGAACCCCAAAAGCTGGATAAATATCAGAAACCCATAAAAACTAACTATAAAAAAGGGTTAAACATTATTTATTATCAATTGGAAGATTTAAAATACCTTCAATCTTTTTTAACAAAAGATAAACAAGGTTATCGGGTGAAAAAATTACGTCCTGATTATAAAAGATATTTAAAAAAATAAAAATCATAAAATAATTAACTTTCTTTTTAACTCATCATTTTATCATCCTTCGCTCATCATTTATTCATCATTTATTCATCATTTACTCATCATTTACTCATCATTTACTCATCATTTACTCATCATTTGACTTTTAAAATAATCTATATAAACATTAACTCATTGAAGGAGTGATATTTGATATTTTATATCGATAATGATAATGATACTCGATATTTGATATTATCGCATTATCATTTTTCATATCATTATTATTTATCGATATCATAAAAACCTCTTTTTAGATCATTTTATTTTTTTAATTTATTTTAATCATTAAAAAAACTTTAATTTTTAAACTAATTGCCTTACCAAGTGTTGAAATATATATCTATGAAACAAAAAGAAGAACGCGCTGAAGCGCTTATTTAGAGTTATAATAGTTGATATATTTAAAATAATTTAAAAAGATAATTGGTATTAAGATGCAAAAATTAAAACAAAAAATGAAATTATTACAAAAAATGATTGAAAAAATTAAAAAATTGATAAAAAATGGTTTTTCATTTAGTCAACCAATTCAATCAAACTCTTAATTTAACCACTATTTTAAAAACAATTCAAATCAAAAGAAGTACTTATTATTATTGGTTAAAAGTTAAAAATAAACTAAAAGAAAAAGAAGAAAAATATCTGTTACAACAAAAACGGATTAAAGCTTTATGTCTCCATTATCAATATTTTTACGGTCATCGGAAAATCACTAATTTATATCAAAAAACCTTTAACGAATTCATCACCAAGAAAAAAGTTTATACTATTATGAAAAAAAACGACATTATTTGTCGTTTAAGAATCAAAAAAAATTTTACTTACCGTAATTTAAAAAATAATCTCCAAATCATTCCTAATTTAATCAATCAAGAATTTGTGGCTACCAAACCCCTTCAAAAACTCTTTACTGATATTACTTATTTTAAAACTAATCAAGGTTTTCTCTATTTTTCTTGTATCATTGACTCTTTTAACAACCAAATAATTGCTTCACATGTTTCAAACCAACAAAATAAAAATTTAGTTTTAAATACTATTAAAAAATTACCTTCATTAAAAGAACCTTGTATTATCCATTCCGATCAAGGAAAAGTTTATCAATCACTTAAAATTCAACAAACTTTAATAAAAAAAGGTTTTTTAATCAGTATGTCAAGAAAAGCCACCCCTCGTGATAACGCCGTTATTGAAAACTTTTTCGGCCAAATGAAAACGATCTTACAATATCAACATCCATTTTTATTTCAAAAATCTCCTGATAAAATGAAAAAATTAATCAATTATTTTCCTAAATTTTGGAATACTAAGTGGATTTTAACCAAATTAAACCATTCAACTCCATCTCAATATGCTCAAAATCTGAGATAAATTTTTAGTTGAATGAATATAAAATAATATAACCTTGAAAAAGGTTACTTTAGTGCGCTTTTTTTGAAGAAAAATAGTAAAATTTAAAAAAATATCATTTTCTTTCATTTTGTTGACGAGTTTTTCACTTTTTTTACCTAACTATATAGTGTAAAGATAAAATATTAAAAAAAATATCTTTTGAAACTAAAGAATTATGAAAAAAAGTTTAGACACTTTTTTAAACGAAAAAATATTTCTTTAGTTTGAAAAGATAGGAAATTATCTATTAATTTTTAGTCTTAAAGAACAATTTTAAAATAAAAAGTTGTATAAAAAAACGGAACAGGGCAACCCTTCAAAATAAAAATTCTTTTCTTGTTTAATATTGTTTTGGCCATCTTCGAAAATAATTTCTAACATATGTGATGTTCCTTTCTATTTTCCGAACTATCATATTAATCTTCTTTTCCCTCTTTCATTAAAACTTGATATTTTTGTAATATTTTTTGATATTCCCGACATTTAATTTTCATCTCTTCAATAAAAGAAGGTTTTAAAAATACTTCTTGAAGATAATTTTCTTGGGGATTAAAGTACACTAAAAAAAAGACACTTTTACTTTCGGAACAAAATAACCCACATTGAATTTGTGCCCAATAATAAGGAGGAATAATGCCTTTTTCGAAAAAATCTTTCCATGAGGAACTATTTTTATCAAAAGGACATTTAATTTCCAAAATAGTATTACTTTCTTCATGGTATTCATCCAAAGAAGCGGAAAAAATATCTTTCGTAAATACTGTAGGCTCATAATTTCTTTTTTTTTAACTGAAAAGAATAAATTCGTTTTTGGCTCTGTTTTTTTACCATTTTCCATTGCCGGATTAGAAATAAAAGTACCACTTTTAAATAATTTTTTTTAATTAATTCTTTTTTTGTTTCATAAGGATTTAAACCCATAATGTTTCCTATTTCAGAAGCGTTCACAAAATTTTTACGATGTTGGTACCAAGCCCAACTATTTTGTTTTAAATTAATTTTCATTTTAAAAATTCTTTTTGAGATTGATTTAAATTATTATGAGTCAAATCTAAATTATAAAATTGACACATTTTTTTTAATTTATTAATGATTTGAAAAGCTTTCATAGTTTGGTTATTATCGTTAGTAATTTTCAAATGTTCTAAAAATTGTTGAGGATTTAAATTACTACTAATAAAAGTAATTAATCCTTTTTCTTGACGAGCATTTAAAAGGGGATATAAAATATCATCTCGAAAATAAACCTTTAAATTTTCCGCTCCTAAATCATCTAGAAATAAATAGGGAATGTTTCTTAAATAATTTATTTTATAGTTTAATTCTTCATCAAACCATCCTTGGCTTATTCTAGGCAAATCTGGTAGAAATAATAACAAGAAATCTTGTTTTTCTTTTAAAAAATATTTCATCATTAATTTAAAGAAGAATGTTTTACCAGTATTAAAATCGCCATAGAGATATAAACTAGGTTTTGTTTGTTCGCTTTCAAAATCATTTCAATATTTTTGAACTATTTTTTTTAAAAGTTTTAATATTAATTTTTTTTAAATTTTCTAAATTTAAACTTTGATTAAATAAAGAGTGGATTTTTTGAAGTTTATTTTGAAAACGATGAAATATAATTTGGTCAGTCTCTTTATAAACCATATTTATATATTGTTTCTTTTTCAAAATTAATTGATAACCAAAAGGTGTTTCTTTTTCATCTTTTAAATAATTGTCGATGGTGATTAAATTTTCTTCGTGATAATCTTGGCCATAAATCAAACCTTTTAATTCTGTGAATTTTTTATTTTATTTTTAATTTCTTTTTGATAAGTAAGGATGATTTGATTATTTTGTGTTTTTTTCATCAGAAATAATTATTTCCAAAAAGTTTTTTTTGAGTTCTTTCAATTAAATCATAATAAACATCTCGAGACTCAGAATTACCAAATGCTTGTTGATATAATTTTTTCATTTAAAACAACCATCTTATTTATTTCAGGTTCTTGTTTTAAATATAAAATTTTATTTGAAAGATTAAAAGTATATTTCTTATCCATTAGAAAATCAATTTAGATTTTAAAAGGTGGATTTTTATTGTTTTTAACATAATGATAGTTTCATAAAGGTCAGTATAATTAAGATATAAAGTTTGATTATCCAAATTATAATTAGTTTTTTAATTGAATAAACGAATTTTAAAATAATTATTTTGAATCAAAAAATTAATTATTTCTTTTAAATTAAAAATTTTTTTTATTTTTTAAATATCCTTTTTTAGTTTGACTATTTTGAAACAAAAAAAATAAGTCAAAATATTTTTTTAATAAATAGTTTGACTTAAATTAACTTTTTAACTGGTTCCATTTTGATGGAGCGGGACAATTTAGTCATTAAAAATGAATTTAAAAAAACATTTACAAATTTTTATAACAGTGCGAATAAAATTTTATTAAGTTCAATTATTTATTAATAATCAAAAAAATACCATTTATTGTTTTAAAAAAATATTTATAAAATTTTTTCTAAAATAATTAATAAATTATTTTCAAAAAAATTAAAAATAAAATGAATATTGTATAATATAAATAAGTTGAACCTTTGAATAATGTAAAATCATGAAAATTAAGAAATTGTAAAATTAAAAGTAAATATAAAAATAAATTATTCATTTAAATTTAAAATTTAAATAAAATAAATGAAAATATCGAAAATTATTAAATCTAAAAGATGATAAAATTTGAAAAAATTTTATTCTTGTTAATTAAAAAAATTCAAAATCAAGATGATATCCTTAAGATAAAAAAAATATAGATATACAAACAAACAACATATATAATATAATTATTTCCACTCAATAAAACAAAATTTTTATTCACAAGGTTTTTTCTTTTAAAACATTTTTTTATAAATAAATACATACCAATATAAAAGATTTGAATTTATAATGGATATATAATAGTAATAATTAGAAAAATTAGAAACATATCGAAAAGAATTAGAATATTGTTAAAATAATTATAATTTCAAAATAATTTTATCAATAAATTAATAAGATATTTTTTAAAAATAATTCTTTATGAAGAAAAAAATTATAAATTAAATTTTTTTCGAAAGATAAATATAACAAAAATGATTTTTTAATGAAATAAACAAAATGATTATCATTCAAAATGATTATCATTAATGAATCAAAATTAATAAAATTATTTCATTTGATAACTTCTTATATCAAATTAATAAATTTTTCAACATTAAATATGAAAATAACATTTCAAAAAATTAAAATATAAATTATGTTTTTGAAAAAAATAAAAATTCTTTATTTTAATAAAATATTTTTAATAAAATTATTTTTTTATTAAAATAAAGAATTTTTAATTATGTTGTTTCTTTAAAAGATTCTTTATTAATATTAATTAATAAAATTAAACCATAAAATAGTAGTAATAAAAATACTTTTAAAAATTAAATTTAGAAATAATGTTGAATTAAATTTATATTTATAAATATAAATTTAATTTATTTTGATATTTAGAGTAATAATAAAGGAAAAGAGATGGAAAAATTACAAAAATTACAAAAAATTTTATCTCAAGCAAATATCTCTTCAAGAAGAGATGCTGAAAAGATGATTTTAGCTGGAAAAATTAAAGTAAATGGAAAAATTATTTCTAAATTAGGAGTTAAAGTTAGTACATCGGATATTATTTTAGTAGATGAGCAAAAAATTTTTTTGAGTCCTTTAGTTTATTTTTTGTTATATAAACCTAAAGGTTATTTAACAACTGTTCGAGATGATCGTCAAAGAAAAACAGTTTTAAATTTATTAAAGCCGCAAGATTTAAACAACCGAGTTTATCCTGTAGGAAGATTAGATTTTTTAACTGAAGGATTATTATTATTAACAAACGATGGGTCTTTAACACATAAATTAACTCATCCTACTTCTTTAGTTCCTAAAGAATATCATGTTAAAGTGAATCAAAATTTATCCTCTCGAGATTTAAAATTTTTAAAAAAAGGAGTTTTGATTGATAATAATTATCTAGCTATTCCAAAATTAGTTTCTTTACTTAAACCTTCTTATCATAAAGAAAAAAATTTATGGTTAAAAATTATTATTACTGAAGGCAAAAATAGACAAATCAGAAAAATGATTTCTGCTTTAGGATTACAAGTGGTCAAATTAATACGTTATCGATATTCTTTTTTAACTTTAGAAAAAATGAAAATAGGAGAATATCGTGTTTTAAAACAAAATGAAATTAATCAATTAAAATTATTAGGATAAAAAAATAATCTTTTTTAAAAAATTTAAAATAATTCGATTGTGACCTAAAATATAAACAAAATTTCAATTTTAATTGACTAAACTAAGTTATTTTTTTTACTGAACATTTTTTTTAGTTTGAAAATAGAATAGCCGTTTTTAAAACGGCTTTTTTTGTTTAATAATTAATTGTTTTATTTTTAAATATACTTATTCTTAATGTCTTTATCTGTTTTAAAAAGATTCTTTTTTAGAAAAATATTTAATTAATTTTTTATTTGTAATTTCCTTTTCTCAATTAGGGGTTGGTTGTTGAGTATTTTCTTTTTTTTACTAAAAATAAAAAATAATAGACCATAAATGTTGTTAAACTGTTAAATTAAGAACAATTTTATTTTTTTTATTTAGAAAATTTTTGAAATGAAAATACAAAATAAAAACAAAATTAAAAACAATAATTGGGCGTGTTTGCCCTGTTTCAAAACTTTAGACACTTTTTACTTTTTAAAAACTCTTTAAGAATAACTATTAAGTTAGTCTTTTTTCTTTTCAAGACTAAAAAAAATAATTTTTTATCTTTTCTAAAAACGTTTTTAGAAAGGAATTAAATGTTAAGACAAGAATTATTTAAAGAGTTTTTAAAAAATAAAAAGAATTTAGAAATTCGTAATCAATTAATCGAACTTCATTTACCTTTGGTAAAAAAACTAGTTTATCAATTTAAATATTATCCTTGAGTTTTAACTAGAGAAGATTTATATCAAGAAGGGATTTTAGGATTAATCAAAGCCCTCAATAATTATGAAGATTTAGGTTATGACTTTATTGCTTACGCTACTCCAACTATCAAATCGGAAATCACAGAACTGATTAGAAAAAGTCATTCTCCTTCTCTTCCACAAAAAAATCATAAAGTTAATAATCTTTCTTTTAAAGAAGAGTTTTATGAACCATATCAAATAAATAATTTAAACCCTCATCAATTATGGTTAAAACAAGTTAATCATGAAATTTTTTTAAAAAAAATGAAAGCTAAATTAAGTGAAAACGAATTCAAAATTATCCATTTAAGTTTTGGGATTCCTTTAGGAAATATTAACGAAGATTATCAAAGATGTTATACCAACACCGAAATTACTGAAAAACTCAATTTATCTTTAAAACAAGTAGAAAATATTAAAAACATCGCTATTAAAAAATTAAAAAAACGTTAAAACCTATTGTTCGTCCGTAATGACCTTAAACTAGTAATTCAACAAAACATTTCGTTTAAGTGATAAAAAAAATAAAAACTAGATTACTTCCAAATTGATCTTTTTTTTGTATCAAAACCAAGCATAAAATTTTTGAAACAACAGTAATAAACGATTCCAACATCAACAAATCAGATATTCGTTCAATACATTCGTTTTCAAAAGTTTTATCTATGAATAAATAAAAAAGAATATATATCAAAAATAATGAAAAATAAAATTATGTTAAATAAAGTTCAATTAATCGGTCGTCTAAGCCATGATTTAGAAAAACAATATATCAATTCAAAAAACGAACAAATCCCTAAAATTGATTTTCAATTAGCGGTTAATAATAAAGATAAAACCCAATTCATCCCTTGTGTCGCTTTTCGAACGCAAGCCTAAAACATAAAAAAATATTTACATAAAGGTTCGAAAATTTATCTTGAAGGGACATTATCCATCCAAAAATACACGAATAATGAAGGTCAAACCAAAATCAATACTAAAGTTATTCTTCAAAACGTGATCTTTTTAGATAATAAACCTCAAGAAACTTTACCTTTTTAAAAAAATAGATTCAATAATAATCATTTAACCAACTGTAAAGTTTCTAACTTATTGACATCAATTTTTTCAATTAATTCTTTGATGATATTTTTAAATTTATTTTTATAATTAATTTGGAAGATATTAAATAGGTGTTTAAGGGGGTTATTTTGGCTTTTAAGCGGGGTTAAATCAGAAAGTAATAGTTTTGTGTTATTACTAGAAGAAAAATTATCATTAATTAAGGTGATTTTCGTTTGTTTAATTTCTTCTAAGATTTGAGGATCGACGAAGAGAGTTTGGTTTTTGGGACGGTAATTAGCTTCTTGGTAGGTATTTTTCTTTTTAGAATGAGCAATAATAGTGAGATTAATTAAATCTTCTTTTAATATTTTTAAAAAGTTTTTAATTTGAGTTAAATCGTTTGGGGTGGCTTTCGTGTTCCAACCACCGATTATAATTTCTTGACTAGTGTCGTTTTTCATTTCTTTTCTCCTTTTGGGTTATTTAGTATTCAGTTATTTTTCTAATAGTTTTTCCGTCTGATTGATAATGAGTTTTTTTAACCTTGTTACCAGTATTTTTATTGTATTCATTTACAAAATTAATAGTTTTACCATCAAATTGATAATAAGTGTATTTAACTAGTTTACCTGTGGCTTTATCGTATTCATATACACTTTTAAGAATTTTTTCGTCAGATCGGTAATAAGTTTTTTTAAATGGCTTTTTATTATTTTTATTGTATTCATATACACATTTAATAGTTGTTCCATCAGGTTGATAATAAATTTGTTTAATGGCTGTTTCAGTTTCTTTATCGTATTCATCAATAAATTTTTGCCTGCCATTATTAATAAATTTTTCTATAATTGTTTTCATTTGTTTTTTCCTTTTTGTTTGTTTGTTATAAAAATAAAAACCCTAAATAGTTAAATTTAGGTTTATATATACTTTTATGAGAGTGTGTTAATGTATTTATATGTATAGATGTTATATATTGGTGTAACAAAGTAATAATTTAATTAATTATTTCAACTTTGTCTTCGCCAAATAAATGAACAGCTAAAACGACGATAATTTTCTTTTTGGCCTCTTCATAAGAGAGATAAGGAGCTAAAAAACATTTTTGATATGCTTCTTTTCCATATTGACGTAATAAACATCGACATCTTTACAAGTTTGATCGTAAGGGGGTAAAATGCGTCTAATTTCGTATAAAATGTTTGCTTCTTTAAGTTGTTCACTTAAGGCTTCACTGCGTTTTTGGCCTGTTTCATCATTATCTAAGGCAATAATTACTTTGATATTTTCTTTTTTGAGAATGTCTAATTGAGATTGAGAAAGTAATTGAGTGACACAAAATGAGACCGACCACGTTTTTAATACCGTTTTGCCAACAACTAATGACATCAAAAAAACCTTCATGAATGATAATGGTTTTTGTTTGTTTGATATAAGGTAAAGCTTCAAAAAAACGATAACTAAAATGAAAAGTAGGTGTTTGACTGAAATTAGTTAAGACTTGGTATTTTGGTTGAAAATAAGAAACTTCGCGGAAATGGTTTTGATAAAAATGAAAAGTTTGATGATAACCATTTTCAATAGGGATAATGATGGAACCATGAAAAGTATCATGAAAATATTTTTTATTTTGTTGATTGGTTTTTTCTTTGATAAAGCCATATTCTAATAATTGATCGATATCAATATTTTTCTTTTTACAATAATTTACTAGACGAAAAGATAAAGGTTTATCAGATAATGGGACATAACCTAGTTTAAATTCTTTAATAGTTTCTAGAGTGAGTTTTCTTTTTTGAGTTAAATAAGTTAATCCTGGTTGACTTTTATTGTTTCGGTTGGAAATTAATAAATAATGATAATAATCTCTAATTTGGTTAAATAAGGGTGAAATTTTTTTAAATAATTGTTTCTTTTTGATATTAATTTTCTCTTCGTCAACTGGTTGTTTTGGTTTCATTGAATGATATGGTTGTTGAAAAGGGTTAGTAGTTGTTTTCGTTATTTCTTTTTCTTGTTGATTTAAGGTTTTAAATTCGAAAGAATTCATAAATCCTTCTATTCTTTGGATCACTTCATGAAAGGATTGAATTTGACGGATAGCCATATAAACATCAATAATATCATAATCGCGACCACATTTCCAACAATGAATTTTGTTAGTTGAAGTGAAATGACAACAAGTGGGATTCTTTCCTTGATGGATGGGGCAAGGAAAACGGTGGTGGTTATTAAAATTTAGAGGTAAAATTTTTAATTTTTTTAATAAAACTGACATGGGGAAATGGGTTTGAATGTCTTTTATTTTTTCTTGATAATTCATCAATGAACTCCTTAATAATTTTCTAATGGATAAGGTAAAATATAACCGATTTCTTGGAAAGTTTGCTCTGAGCTGTTCCGTTTTTTCATACAACTTTTTATTTTAAAATTGTTCTTTCAGACTAACTATTAATTGATAATTTCCTATCTTTTCAAACTAAGGAAATATTTTTTTCGTTTAAAAAAGTGTCTAAACTTTTTTTGATAATTCTTTAGTTTCAAAAGATATTTTTTTAATATTTTAACCCTTCACTATATAGTTAGGTAAAAAAAGTGAAAAACTCGTCAACAAAATGAAAAGAAAATAATCTTTGATATAAATTTAACATTTTTCTTTAAAAAAAGGCGTATTAAAGTAACCTTTTACAAGGTTATATTATTTGATGTTAATTCAATTAAAAATTTATCTCAGATTTTGAACATATTGAGATGGAGTTGAATGGTTTAATTTGATTAAAATCCATTTATTATTCCAAAATTGAGGAAATTGATTGATTAATTTTTTCATTTTATCAGGAGATTTTTGAAAGAAAAAAGGATTTTGATATTGTAAGATGGTTTTCATTTGACCAAAAAAGTTTTCAATGACGGCGTTGTCTCGTGGGGTAGCTTTTCTTGACATACTGATTAAAAAACCTTTTTTCGTTAAGGTTTGTTGAACTTTTGGCGATTGATAAACTGCTCCTTGATCGGAATGGATAATACAAGGTTCTTTTAATGAAGGTAATTTTTTAATAGTATTTAAAACTAAATTTTTATTTTGTTGGTTTGAAATATGTGAAGTAATTATTTGGTTATTAAAAGAGTCAATGATACAAGAAAAATAGAGAAAACCTTGCTTAGTTTTGAAATAAGTGATGTCAGTAAAGAGTTTTTGAAGAGGTTTGGTGGAAATAAAATCTTGATTGATTAAATTAGGAATTATTTGGAGATTATTTTTTAAATTACGGTAAGTAAAATTTTTTTTGATTCTTAAACGACAACTAATGTCGTTTTTTTTCATAATGGTGTAAACTTTTTTCTTGGTGATGAATTCGTTAAAGGTTTTTTGATATAAATTAGTGATTTTCCGATGACCGTAAAAATATTGATAATAGAGACATAAAGCTTTAATCCGTTTTTGTTGTAACAGATATTTTTCTTCTTTTTCTTTTAGTTTATTTTTAACTTTTAACCAATAATAATAAGTACTTCTTTTGATTTGAATTGTTTTTAAAATAGTGGTTAAATTAAGAGTTTGATTGAATTGGTTGACTAAATGAAAAACCATTTTTTTATCAATTTTTTTAATTTTTTCAATCATTTTTTGTAATAATTTCATTTTTTGTTTTAATTTTTGCATCTTAATACCAATTATCTTTTTAAATTATTTTAAATATATCAACTATTATAACTCTAAATAAGCGCTTCAGCGCGTTCTTCTTTTTGTTTCATAGATATATATTTTCAACACTTGGTAAGGCAATTAGTTTAAAAATTAAAGTTTTTTTAATGATTAAAATAAATTAAAAAAATAAAATGATCTAAAAAGAGGTTTTTATGATATCGATAAATAATAATGATATGAAAAATGATAATGCGATAATATCAAATATCGAGTATCATTATCATTATCGATATAAAATATCAAATATCACTCCTTCAATGAGTTAATCTTTATATAGATTATTTTCAAAGTCAAACTGTCATAAAACTGTCATAAAACTGTCATAAAAGTGTCATAAAAGTGTCATAAAAGTGTCATAAAAGTGTCATAAAAGTGTCATAAAAGTGTCAGTGAAGTGTCAGTGAAGTGTCATTTTTGTTGTTTTGGTATATATTTATATTTGGGATGTAGCTTTTTCACCCGATAACCTTGTTTATCTTTTGTCAAAAAAGATTGAATGTATTTTAAATCTTCTTTTTGATAATAAAGAATGTTTAACCCTTTTTTATAGTTATTTTTCATGGGATTATGGTATTTATCCAACTTTTGAGGGTCTAATTGATATAACTGTAAAGTTTCTAATTTATTGACATCAATTTTCCCAATCAATTCTTTGATACGGTTTTTAGTTTCATTTTGATAATTGATTTGAAAAAGAGGATATAGGTGTTTAAGGGGGTTATTTTGGCTTTTAAGAGGGGTTAAATCTGAAAGTAATAGTTTACTATTACTAGAAGAAAAATTATCATTAATTAAGGTTATTTTTGTTTGTTTAATTTCTTCTAAGATTTGAGGATCGACAAAAAGAGTTTGGTTTTTAGGGCGGTAATTAGCTTCTTGGTAGGTATTTTTCTTTTTAGAATGAGAAACAATCGTAATATTTAATAAATCTTGTTTTAATGTTTGTAAAAAGTTTTTGATTTGAACTAAGTCGTTGGGGGTTGATTTTGTTTCCCAACCTCCTATTCTAATTTCTTGACTAGTGTCATTTTTCATTTTTTTCTCCTTTTTATTTGATTTTTTGTTATAAAAATAAAAACCATAAATAGTTAAATTTAGGGTATATATATTTTTTTATGAGAGTGTGTTAATTTTTTTATATGTGTAGATATTATATATTTTGGTGTAAAAAAATAATTTAACTAATTACTTCAACTTTGTCTTCACCAAAGAAATGAACGGCTAAATCGACGATGATTTTCTTTTGGGCCTCTTCATAAGAGAGATAAGGAGCTAAAAAACATTTTTGGTAAGCTTCTTTTCCGTATTGACGTAATAAATCATCAACATCTTTACAAGTTTGATCGTAAGGAGGCAAAATCCTTCTGATTTCGTATATAATATTTGCTTCTTTGAGTTGTTCACCTAAGGCTTCACTGCGTTTTCGCCCTGTTTCGTCGTTATCTAAGGCGATAATGACTTTGATATTTTCTTTTTGGAGAATTTCTAGTTGAGATTGGGAAAGTAATTGGGCGACACAAATGAGACCGACAACATTTTTAATATTGTTTTGCCAACAACTAATGACATCAAAAAAACCTTCATGAATGATGGTGGTTTTTGTTTTTTTAATATATGGTAATGCTTCAAAAAACCGATAACTGAAATGAAAGGTCGGCGTTTGACTAAAATTAGTTAAAGCTTGGTATTTGGGTTGAAAGTAAGAAACTTCGCGGAAATGGTTTTGATAAAAATGAAAAGTTTGATGATAACCGTTTTCGATGGGGATAATAATGGAACCATGAAAAGCATCATGAAAATATTTTTTATTTTGTTGACTGGTTTTTTCTTTGATAAAACCATATTCTAATAATTGATCGATATTAATATTTTTCTGTTGACAGTAATTTATGAGACGAAAAGATAGTGGTTTATCCATTAAAGGAGCGTAACCAAGTTTAAATTCTTTGATGGTTTTTAAAGTAAGTTTTCTTTTTGAGTTAAATAAGTTAATCCTGGTTGACTTTCGTTATTTTGGTTAGAAGTCAATAAATAATGATAATAATCTCTAATTTGGTTGAATAAGGGTGAGATTTTTTTAAATAATTGTTTCTTTTTGATATTAATTTTCTCTTCGTCAACTGGTTGTTTTGGTTTCATTGAATGATATGGTTGTTGAAAAGGGTTAGTAGTTGTTTTCGTTATTTCTTTTTCTTGTTGATTTAAGGTTTTAAATTCGAAAGAATTCATAAATCCTTCTATTCTTTGGATCACTTCATGAAAGGATTGAATTTGACGGATAGTCATATAAACATCAATAATATCGTAATCTTTCCCACATTTCCAACAATGAATTTTATTAGTTGAAGTGAAATGACAACAAGTGGGATTCTTTCCTTGATGGATGGGGCAAGGGAAACGGTGGTGGTTATTAAAATTTAGAGGTAAAATTTTTAATTTTTTTAATAAAACTGACATGGGGAAATGAGTTTGAATGTGTTTTATTTTATTTTGATAATTCATTGATGAACTCCTTAATAATTTTCTAATGGATAAGGCAAAACATAACCGATTTCTTGGAAGGTTTGAGTGTTCATTTCAAAGTGATAAACTAAGTTTTTTTTGGTACCACTTCGATTTTTTTTGATAGATAATTCAATAATTTTTTGAGATTCGTTATTTTTTGATTCTAAATATAATTGATTTAAATCTTGATTATAGATATTTAATGGTTTTTCTTTGTCTTTGGATATTTTGGGTTGGAATTTAGACATCATTAAGACGATATCTGAGTTAGTTTCAATTCCACCACTTCCTTTTAAAGCGGTGATTTCTGGTGATTTACCTTGGTAATTGTTGTATGTATCTCTTGAAAATTGAGATAAAATGATAATAACGATGTTTAATTCAATGGCTAATTGTTTTAATTTAGTCATAATTTCGTCAATTGCTAGACGGTCATTTTCTAAATGATTACTAGTTTTAGTAATTTGAAGGTGGTCAATGACGATGATTTCTGCTTGTTTTTCTAAATGAAGGCGATAAACTAAATCAATTACATAATCAATGTTTTTGCCTTGATCATAACTAAATGATAAGTTAAGTTGGGAAAAAAATTGTTGAGCGTCATTCATCCTTTCCGTGTAGTTATGTTGTGTGATGTTTGAATCTTCGAAATTTTTATCTAAAATAACATCTAAAGGAATTTTAGTTATGTGGGCTAATAAACGACTTAAATTTTCTTCTAAGGTCATTTCATAAGAAAAAACTAAGAGATGGGGATGATGATGAGTTTCTTTGTATTTAGTTTTGGTGATATCTAACAAAAGATTATAAACAAAAGTGGTTTTTCCTAAACCAGTATAGCCACCAATAGTGATGATTTGACCTTTTTTAAAGCCTTTGGTGGCTTGATTTAATCCTTTGAAAGTTTCCGATAAGCGGTAATATTCTTCTTGAATTTTTTGTTTGGCTTGTTGATCGAACTGGAAAAATTCAGGATGACAAGAAACCATTTGATTTAAAGTTAATAAGGTTTTATCTGATTGATGAGGAATAAAAGCCATAAATTTTCTTAATTTATCAAAGATTTCTTGGTAATAAAAATGTTTGTGATAAGGATCTTTATTTTCAAAAGAAGGACTAATAATTTTTAAGAGTTGTTGGAACAGTTTTTCTTGGGTATAGGTATGTTTTAGGTTAGCTAAAAAATCAAGGTTATTTTCCTCATTAACATCATCACTTAAAAAAGATAAAGATGCTTTCGTAAAGTGATCTTGGGGAAAATGGGTTTGGAAATAGGTAAGTAATTCTTTGATGATCTCCGTTTGAGATTTGATTTTATCCCATGGATGAGATGCTTGTTTTTCTAAAAATAAATATTTTAAGGCCTGAAAGATTTTGGTATTTATGGGGTCCAGTAGAGTTTTAGGGTCGATGATTTGGCAATAAAGGTTTAGCTTTTCCCATTGGCCTTGTGCGCTATATTTTATTAATTGTTGTAATGCTTTTTGTTCATTGGTTAACATTTTATATTAACTCCTTTTTTCTTTTTTAATCATGTTAATATCACTAAAAGGGAGGAATTGATTATTAAGTAAAGTTTTTAAAAAGACATTCGCTGGAGGTGAAAAACAATCAATCACCTGGTTAATTCCTGGGATTTTCCCTTGATTGATTTTCTTGTTTAATCTTTGAGTTTCAACGGCATCGTTGGTTAATAAGTAGAATTCAAAACGAGTATCGAGTTTTTTTAATTGTTGACCTTCGACCATGGCTTGTTTATAGCGGTCACGAAGACAGGTTTTAAAACTAAACGCCATTATTCGTTTGGTTTTGGTAAATAAAACGAGATCAAATTTAATATCTGGAATGAAGAATAAATAAGCTTGGGGTATAAATTGATGATTCCTTGGTTTTTAAAATAAAGTAAAATAAGATATTCATTGATTTTACCGCGGATTACTTTTTTACTTTGGGAGTTGTAATTGTTATTAATTAAATATTGATCGAGTAAATGGTGATGATGACACATATATTCATTAAAATTAAGTGAAAATGATGTTTTTTTAAAGTTTTTTAAAATATTAACACATTGAGTGTTAGTATTAAGTTGTTTAATGTGGTAAAAATCTTCGTTCGTTAACATCTTTTTCCTTTCTCAAGAAAAAAGACCTTGTTTTAAGGTCTTTTCTTCTTAATTTTTTTTGTTTTCCAAGTAATGGTCCCATCAGGTTTGATGGTTTTAATTTTCCCGTTATGGTAATAAAAATAGAGATTACCGTTTTGACATTTTTTCTTAATAACAATCGCCATTATCTTTCTCCTAGATATTTTAAGATTTTTTGAACGTTAGTTTGAAGGGCGTCAGTTCCGCTTAAAATTAATTTCTTTATGCCGTTAGTATAATGAGTGAAATAATGATCGTATCCTTGGCTAACATTTTGAAAATAAGTTAATGATTGTCTTTCAATCACATCTCTTTGATGGTTTTTTTGTTTTTTCTTTCTGGTTCTGCCGATGAGCGGATCAATATCTAAATAAATTAATAAATCAGGTTTTTTTAAAATAGTTTCATGATTTATCTTAAAGATCTTTTTTAAAAGTAAAAGTTGTTTCTTTTCTTTGAAAAAAGGAAATAATTGATAAGCATAAGTAGATGGTAACCAACGGTCTAAAATAATTAATTGGTTATTTTTTAATTGAGGAATAATTAATTCCGCTTGGATTTGGGCCATATTGGCGAGACTTAAATAAAAACGAGTGAGGTAATCTACTTGTTGAAAATTTAAAAATAAATCTCTAATTTCCTTTCCAAGTGAACTACTCCCTAAGCCTTGATAAGTTTGAAAGGGAGTTTTTAAATGGGGTTGAAGGGAATTGATAAGAGAAGTTTTTCCGCTCCCATCAAGTCCTTCAAAAACGATTAATTTCATTATTGATTTCTCCTTTTATTTGGTTTTGGGTATAAAAAAAGACCTTCAAATTGAAGGTCTTAGTTGTATTTTATTTTGCTTAATTGTTTTAAATAAGTTGTTTGTGATAATTCTTCTTTTGCTTTGGTTAAAAGAGCTAAGTATTTTTGACTATCTTGAATCATTTTCGTGATAAAAGTTTGATCTTGATAAATTCGTACCACATGATAATTAGTTTCGTTAAAATAGACTAAAAAGTAAGCGAAGTTCGCTTGACTACAATAGAGTTGACATTGAACTTGGGCCCAGTAGTATTTGGGGATATTTTCGAGTTGAGGATTAGTTAAAAAACTAGTCCAAGTGGATGAGACTTCTTGGTTTTCATTCACAAAAGGACATTTAATTTCTAAAACAGCTTGATGTTTTTCGTTGTAGCCGTCTAAAGATGCGGAAAAAAGGTTAACTTGATCATCAGTGAAAACGGCGTCTTCAAAAGTTAAATTGGTTTTTTGAATGAAAAATTCTCTAGCAATAGGCTCCATTTTTTGTCCATGAAGTGTATATTGATTAGCGGTAAAAGTGGTGCCAAAGAGTTTATCATGAACTAATTGTTCCATGGAACGAAAAGGGTCTAACCCCGTAATGGAAGCGATTTCGGAAGCGTTAATAAATTTTTTTCGGTGTTGATACCATAATTTGGTGTGTTGATTTAAGTTTTTAATTTTCATAATATTCATTCTTTCTTAAATATTTTCTTTAATAATAATAAAAGATATTTTCCTAAATAATAAATAAACCTTAGAATGTGATAAAAACATTTAAAAAGAAAATCAATTAAATACAAAAGATGAGGAAGAAATAATAAAATAATTATTAATAAACCTAAGTTTAACCATTGATTTTGATAAGTAAAGAAATAATGACTGATAGTTTTAAGGTTATTGTTTAATTTAGTTAACCAAGTATTAATGAAATTCCACATGATTGGGTTGCTTCGTGGTTAAATGTTGATAAAATTGAACCACTATGCCTTGTTTTAATTGGTGGATACTTAGTTTGACGGTTAAAAGATAGAACTTAATGACATAATAAATAGTGATAATTGGAATAAATGAAAGTAGAGTGATGATTAAAAGATAAGATTGCTAGGTAAAGATGAAAAGATTTTTTTATTAACATAGTTTTTGTTTCCTTTCGTTGTGAAAATAAAAAGACCCTGAAGGGTCTTTGTTTGTGATTATTCTTTTGCTTTGGAAATTGTATCTAAAAATATTTCTTTGTGTAATTTTTGCATTGCTTTTAAAACTTTTTTATTATTTTCAAAACTCATTTCTCCCGAACATATTAATTCAACACATTTTAGTTCAAATTCTTTTTCAGTCAAATCTTCGAATTTTAATTTTTTGTTACATTGTATTGTTTTAATTATGGAGAAAAGTATTAAAATAACATTCAAAATTAAACTTATTATTAAAATAAATGATTTAATTTCCATTTTTTTGATTTCCTTTTTTTATTTTTTATCCCTCAGATGGGATTATAATGTAGAGATAGTTTAGTTTAAATAAGATATTATTTTTATATTGTGTTTTTAAAAAATTACTAATATTTATTAATTTTTTTATCCCTCTGATAATGGTTATAAATTATCAAATATGAAAATTTGAATATATTACTATTATACAACTTCATGTATTGAATATTTAAAAAAAATGATTAAGGTACATAATTATTTCAAGGATTTTAATTTGGTGTTTTTCTTTAATTTTTTGTTGAGTATAATTGTAAATTTGGATATTTTTGTTTGCTTGTTTTATGTTTAAAAATTTATATT
This sequence comes from Candidatus Phytoplasma rubi, assembly GCF_026821955.1. Taxonomy (NCBI): domain Bacteria; kingdom Bacillati; phylum Mycoplasmatota; class Mollicutes; order Acholeplasmatales; family Acholeplasmataceae; genus Candidatus Phytoplasma; species Candidatus Phytoplasma rubi. The sequence goes on from NZ_CP114006.1 coordinate 167,331, forward strand.
AATTTCTATAAAAATCAATTTTATAACTATTTGTTTTATAAACAATTTAAAAAAATGGTTTTTTTGTTTTTCCAAATTATCATTTTTTATTTTTTCATCTTCTTTACTATATTTTGTTATTTTTTCTAATTGTTGAATTTGTTCTTGACATTTATTAATATTTGTTTCTTTATTTAATTCATTATTTAATTTGTCCATTGCTATAATTTGATTATTATTATTTATTAATAATAATCCTAAACTAATAAATAAAATAATATTAAATAATAGTAAATGTTTTTTTAATTTAACCATTAATTAAATCTCCTTTTTATTTTTATTCTTTTTTATCACCAGTCAGAGCTTGTTCTTTTATTATATTTGGCTTCTTTGGTTTTATCGTTATTGTGTTTGCCTTGATAAAGGGATAAAGTTTTACGGACAGGGTTGAAGTGGAGGTTGAAATCTTCGTTTTTAAATTCTGAATTTTCCAACCATGCGCGTCCAAGATAATAGTCCTTGTCTGCGTCAAGTAAGTGTTTAGGGCCTTTGTATTTAAGGATTAAACAGTTGCCACTTGAATTTTCTTTGAATTGTTTTTCTAATTTAATATATAAATTTAATTGACTGTCTATTTCAGTATCAAAATGAGAAAATTTAAATCCATTAATAGAGGTTTCCTCATAAGTTAATCCTCTGTTATTCCAACGGTCGAAAGGATAACGGTCTTTGATGTAACAAACTAAGTTAGATGGTTCTTTTTGTTTTTCGAGGCGGTCTTGAGCGATTGAAATATCGTTATGACTACCTTTTTTTTCTTGAAGTTGTTGTTGATAATAGCCGATTCCATTAAGACCATCGAAGGTGTATTTAGCTTTAATCATTGTACATTTTTTATTATCGTCATACCATTCATCAATGTTTTCGAATTTGGTTTCTTTTATGCTGGGAATTTCTTTTTTTGGTAATTCTGGTAATTTAATTATGTTCATTTCGGTTAAAACGAAAAAACCAATCAATAAAAAAAGAAGTATCCCTAAAATAATAAAAAACCATTTAATGATTTTTTTAATAATATTAAACATTATTAGTTCCTTTCGGGTAATTTATAACATACCAACATTTTAACATATTTGACTTTTGGATTTTAATTAAAACCATTTTTTGAACCAAGAAGTTACTTTATTAACATTTTCCTTTGCGCCTTTAATTCTTTGTCTTATGTCTTCTTTAAATACTGTTTTCAAAGGTTGAATTGCGGTGCTATAGCTATTCTCTTGTGTTTTGAGTTTTAATTCGATTAGTTTATAATCTTGTATTTTTTGCGTTAATTTCTCACTTTCGGTTTCTAATGTTGATTTAGTTTCTTCATGGGCTTTTTGTTCGTCTTTTATTTGTTCTTTAAGTTTATTAATTTCATGACGGAGTTCGGCGTTTTCTTCAAGATATTTACCAGAGACATTTTCTAAAGCTTTAATGGTTCCTTCTAAAGCTTCAATGTGAAGGCCTTGTTGGACCCATTTATCGATTTGTTGTTCTAATTCCTCGCTTAAACGGTTAATTTCATTTGCTTGTTCGTTGATGATTTGGTTTAATTGGGTGATTTCTTGGTCTTTTTGGTAGATAGTTGCTTGATATTCTTTTTCTTTTTGTTGAAAATTAGTAGTTAATTGATTGATTTCCTGTTGGAGTTCTTGTTTTTCTTGTTCAGATAAAGCTTGATTGGTTATTAATTCTTGGTTTTTAGTTTCAATTAAGGATTTTTGTTCTTGAAGTTGATTTTGGAGTTGTTCGGTCATTTGGTTTTGTTCGTTGATTTGGTTGATTAATTCATTAATTTGTTTTTCTTTTTCAGTGTTGATGGTTTTTTCTTGGTGAAGGTCAGTTTCTAATTGATTAATCTTTTGATCTTGGGTAAAGATTTCGTTTTCTTTAGCACGGATTTTGTCAGTTTGTTGATTGATTTCTTTTTGGAGTTCTTGTTTTTCTTCTTGAGATAGTTTTTGATTGTTTTCTAATTCTTCTTGTTTTTGAGTTAAATCATGTTCTAAATTAGCTTTTTGAGTTTCTAAAGTTAAACTATTAATTTTTTCTTGTTGAAGTTGAATTTCTAATAAGTTTTTAGCTTTGATGATTTCTTCAGGAGTTAGTTGTTGTGTTTCCGTTGTTTGGTTAGTTTCTTTTAATTCCTCACCAAGTGGTGGTGTTTGTTGGAGTTGTTCTTGTTGTAGTAAGGTAGGTTCAGTTGTTGATTCAACTGAACCATGATCAGGGATTGTTCAGGTTACCAGTTTCACTTTCTTCTTGAGTTGTTTCTTCTTGAGTTGTTTCTTCTTGATTTGTTTCTTCTTGATTTGTCTCTTCTTTAACTTCATTATTATTAGTTAAAGTTGATTCTTCATTTTGGATAATGGTTGGATTGAATGATTGTTGAACAGGTGGTGCTTGTAAGATGGGTGTTGGGGGATTTTCCATTTTATGGGTTAATTGTTGTGGTGGATTAGGGATTTTGGTTTCTTCTTGATAAAATTGGTAAAGTTCATAAGCAGTTGAAGCTAAAGAAATCCAAAATAAAGCTTTACTACCAATTTTAATGATTTTACCACCGAGATTCGCTATTTTGGAAGTAGCTTTCTTTTGTATGATCGTTTTAGTTCCTTTTTTGATAGTCTTTTTCTTGCCACTTTTTAACCAATGACCGACTTTTCCAATTCCGAAACAAATCCCGATGACGCTTAAAGTAGTTGCTAGATAATAACCTAATTTATTTTTCGGTGAAGGAGTATGATTAGGATCTTTATCATTACCTGTTACTTTATTATAAATATACTCGATAACTTGACGAATTGGTTGCGTGGCTTTATCGTATAACGCTTTAGTTTTAGTCGCGGCATTAGCTGTAAAAGTGTTGATTTGGTTTAAAACTTCAGGAAAGAATTTGAAAAGCGTCCAATAAATCGCCCCACCAATTAATAATAATGGAATACACCAAATAAGGATTTTAAAGAAATTTTTAATGATTTTAAGCAACAAGTTTTCTTTGTTAGTTTGAGTTTCGATAATTATTTTAGGAGTTGGAGTTTTTCTTTTGATAATTATTTTGTTAGATTTATTGTTTTTGGATTGATTTTTAGTGTTTTTATTTGTTTTTTTAGCCATATGATTTTACTCGCTTTCTTTTTTTAGATTTAAAGTTGTTTTAAAATCAAAAGACTCTCATTTATAGTCTTTTAATGTTGGTGAAATTATTTTTGATTATTATTTTGAGATTTAGTGTGATGTTTATCTTGGTAAAGGGATAAAGTTTTACGGACAGGGTTGAAGTGGAGGTTGAAATCGGTTAATTCAAAGTTAGAGTTGGAAACATATGCGCATCCAAGATAATAGTCCTTGTCGTCGTCTAAGAAGTGTTTAGGGCCTTTGTATTTAAGGATTAAACAGTTACCACTTGAGTTTTCTTTAAATTGTTTTTCTAATTTAATATATAAATTTAATTGACTGTCTATTTCAGTATCAAAATGAGAAAATTTAAATCCATTAATAGAGGTTTCCTCATAAGTTAATCCTCTGTTATTCCAACGGTCGAAAGGATAACGGTCTTTGATGTAACAAACTAAGTTAGATGGTTCTTTTTGAAGTTCGCGAAGATTATCGACTAGTTTTAATTCTTTTCTTAAACTTTCTTCTTGAGTTGGAAGAGTTTGAAGTTTATTTTTAATATCGATGATTTCTTGATTTTTATCTTTAATAGTTTGTTCGTATTTTTCAGGTGTTTGGTTTAAAGTGACTAATTCTTGTTCCAATTGAGGAATTTTGTTTTCTTGGTGTATTTTAGTTAATTGCTGATTAATATTATTTAATTCAGCTTGGATTTGAGAATAGCGACGATTGTAATAGTTAATTCCGTTTAAACTATCAAAGGTAAAGTTGGTTTCTGTTTTGGTTTCATCTTTAGGTTTATCTAAATATTGAAGGATTCCTTCGCGCCATTGGGCGTATTGGTTTTCACAAGCTTCTCTTCTTTTTTTAATCTGACTATAATCAGGTTTCATTTTTAATTTTAAATTTAAGACTTCTTCAATATCCGAAGGTAACATGACTTCGTGGGTTTGAGGATTTTGTTGAGCCCATTTAGCGGTTTTTTTGTAAGCTTCTTCGATGATGGTGGTTAAATCACGATTAGAGAGGTTTTTGCCTTGACATAATTGGGTAATCTCTTTTAAAGCTAAGAAAGTATGATAACTAATTTGATAAGGAACAATAATATGTTTTAGATAACCTTCAATTTCATTATTTTTTAAATGACCGATATAGATTTCTTTACTAAAACGACTGCGTAAAGCGGTATCAATTTTATGAAGATTATTAGTCGCTCCCATTAAGACAATTTTTTTATTACTGCTATTAAACCCATCTAATTTATCTAATAAAGTATTAATCACATTGACTCCTCCTGAAGAAATGTTAGAATCATTACGATTTTCCAATCCTTCAATTTCATCAATAAAGATAATGGTTTTATCATGACTTTCTGCTTCTTGCCACACTTTATCAACTTCTTTTTCTCCTTCGCCAATGTATTTTTGGCGGAATTTAGAAGGAATTAAATTAATAAAGTGAACGTTCGCTTCTCCACAAAGGGCTTTGATTAAAAAGGTTTTTCCTGTTCCTGGAGGGCCATAGAGTAAATAACCTTTGGGGCGGACTTGATCGAAGTTAATTAAGGATTGGTTCGTGCGAAAATAAGTTAATAAGTCTTCTAATTCTTCTTTTTCGCTTTCCATGCCGTAAACATCTTTGAATGTCACTTGTTTTTTAGTATGAGGAAGAGGTTTGTTTTCTTTTAAATGATTTAATTGGATAGTTAAATTTTTCTTTTGTTTTTCAAAAGCTAATTTTTGATCAGTTAAGAAAAGTTGAAAATCCTTGAAATTTTTTAATTCGGTTTGATTTTTTTGATATTCCTTTTGCGTTTTTAATTCTTCAATTCTTTTTTGATTAGCTTCCACATAATTAAGGGCTTGATTTAAGTGGGAAATTTGTTGTTGGAGGTTTTCTTGGGTTTGAAGTTGGGCTTTTTCTTGAGCTAATTTTTCTAATTCTTCTTGTTTTTCTTTTTGATTTTGGTTTAACGCTTTCCTTTGTTCCATTAAATTATTGACTAAGGCTTGTTGGGTTTGGAGTTGATTTTTCAGTTCTGTTAATTGTTGTTGTTTTTGGGTTTTAATGATTGGGGTTAATTGCGGATTGTTAGTTAATTCAGTTTGTAGAGTTTTAATTTTGGTAATAATGTCAGTTAAAGTTTTGACATTTTCATCAATTTGATTTTTTAAGGTTTGATCTTGTTGTTGGAGTTCTTGGATTTTGGCTTGTTCTAATTTGATTTGGTTGTCGATCTCTTGTTGTTGTGTTGATGAGGGTTGTTTAGTTAATGATGGGTTTTGAGTTGGTGGACGAGAATTAATAAAGCCAAAAATTAATAAAATCAAGAAACCTAAACTCAATAATCCGATCAAACTCAAATAAATTTTTTTGTTTAATGACATAGATAACCTCCTTTCTTAGGTGTTTTAAAGAAAATCATTTGGTTATTTTAAAATTAAAGTTTTCACTTTGTCTTTGATGGTTTTAGAAAGTTTGAAAGTGACTACTGTTTTGGCAGGGATTTTTAATTTTTTCTTTGTTTTAGGGTTTCTACCGATGTAGGCTTTTCTTGATTTTAATTTAAATTTGCCTATTTTAGGAAATAAAACTATTTCTTCGTTCTTAGTGATAGCGTTGATTAAATTATTTTCGAAGATATTATAAAATTCTTCAGTTTTAGTTACGGAAGTTTTGTTAGCTAAAGCAATTTTTTTAATTAATTCTTTTTTTGTCATAATTATTTGACTCCTTTTGTTTGATTTTTTTAATTGTTTGTTGGTTAGATGATTAAGTTCATTTGGTTGTTATGAAATCTTTTTTTTAAAAAGGTAAAGATTCATGAGGTTTATTATCTAAAAAGATCACGTTTTGAAGAATAACTTTAGTGTTAGTTTTAGTTTGACCTTCATTATTCGTGTATTTTTGGATTGATAATGTGCCTTCTACATATATTTTTGAACCTTTATGTAGGTATTTATTCATGTTTTCAGCTTGATTACGAAAAGCGATACAAGGGATGAATTGGGTTTTATCTTTAATGTTAAGAGCTAATTGAAAATCGATTTTAGCGATTTGTTCGTTTTTGAATTGATATATTGTTTTTCTAAATCATGGCTTAGACGACCGATTAATTGAACTTTATTTAACATAATTTTATTTTTCCTTCTTTTTGATATATTTTTTTATTTATTTATAGATAAAACTTTTGAAAACAAATGTATTGAACGACTATCTGATTTGTTGATGTTGGAATCGTTTATTACTGTTGTTTCAAAAATTTTATGCTTGGTTTTGATACAAAAAAAGATTACTTTGAAAGTAATCTGGTTTTTATTTTTTATTGTTTTTAATAACTAGTTTAACGTCATTACGGACGAGCGATAGGTTTTAACGTTTTTTTAATTTTTTGATAGCGATGTTTTTAATATTTTCTACTTGTTTTAAAGATAAATTGAGTTTTTCAGCTATTTCGGTATTGGTATAACATCCTTGATAATCTTCGTTAATATTTCCTAAAGGAACACCAAAACTTAAATAGATAATTTTGAATTCGTTTTCACTTAATTTAGCTTTCATTTTTTTTAAAAAAATTTCATGATTAACTTGTTTTAACCATAATTGATGAGGGTTTAAATTATTTATTTGATATGGTTCATAAAACTCTTCTTTAAAAGAAAGATTATCAACTTTATGATTTTTTTGGGGGATTGAAGGTGAATGGCTTTTTCTTATTAGTTCTCTGATTTCCGATTTGATGGTTGGAGTAGCGTAAGCAATAAAGTCATAACCTAAATCTTCGTAATTATTGAGGGCTTTGATTAATCCTAAAATCCCTTCTTGATATAAATCTTCTTTAGTTAAAACTCGAGGATAATATTTAAATTGATAAACTAGTTTTTTGACTAATGGTAAATGAAGTGTGATTAATTGATTACGAATTTCTAAATTCTTTTTATTTTTTAAAAAATCTTTAAATAATTCTTGTTTTAACATTTATATTCCTTTCTAAAAACGTTTTTAGAAAAGAGAGGAAATTATTTTTTTAGCCTTGGAAAAGAAAAAAAGACTAACTTAATAGTTAGTCTTAAAGAATTTTTAAAAAGGAAAAAGTGTCTAAACTTTTGGAACAGTGCACTCATTTCAAAGTGATAAACTAAATTCTTTTTGATGCCACTCCGATTCTTTTTAATAGATAATTCAATGATTTTTTGATTTTCATTGTTTTTTTGATGTTAAATATAATTGATTTAAATTTTGATTATAGATATTTAAAGGTTTTTCTTGGTCTTTGGATGTTTGGGTTAGAATTCAGACATCATTAAAACAATATCGGAGTTAGTTTCGATGCCACCACTTCCTTTTAAAGCTGTTATTTCAGGGGGATTTATCTTGGTAATTGCTGTATGTATCTCTTGAAAATTGCGATAAAATGATAATAACGACGTTTAATTCCATGGCTAATTGTTTAAGTTTCGTCATTATTTCGTCAATGGCTAACCGATCATTTTCTAAATGATTGGACGCTTTAGTAATTTGGAGATGGTCAATAACGATGATCTCCGCTTTTTGTTCCAAAGAGAAACGATAAGCTAAATCAATGATATAATCTATTTTTTTAGTTTGATCATAACTAAATGATAAGTTAAGTTGGGAAAAAAATTGTTGAGCGTCATTCATCCTTTCCATGTAGGTATGTGTGGTGATATTTGCGTCTTCCCAATTTTTATCTAAAATAACATCTAAGGGAATTTGAGTTTGGTGGGCTAATAAACGACTTAAATTTTTTTCTAAAGTCATTTCATAAGAAAAAACTAAGATATGAGGATGATGGCGAATTTTTTGGTGTTTGGTTTTGGCGATATCTAAAAGAAGATTGTAGACAAAAGTTGTTTTTCCTAAACCAGTATAGCCACCAATAGTGATGATTTTACCTTTTTTAAAGTCTTTCGTGGCTTGATTTAATCCTTTGAAAGTTTTTTCTGATAAGCGGTAATATTCTTCTTGGATTTTTTGTTTGGCTTGGTTATCAGTGTCAAAAAATTCAGGATGGAAAGAGGACATTTGATTTAAAGTTAATAAAGTTTGGTCGGATTTGTGGGGAATAAAAGCCATAAAATTTCTTAATTTATCAAAGATTTCTTGGTAATATAAATTTTTGTGGTAAGGGTCTTGGGTTTCGTATGTGGGGCTAATGATTTTTATTAGTTGTTGAAATAGTTTTTCTTGGGTGTAGGTGTGTTTTAGGTTGTCTAAAACATGAGTATTATTTTGGTTATTAAAATCATTATTTAAATAATTTAAAGAATCTAAAGTAAAATTATCTTGTTAGAAATTAGTTTGTAAATATGTTAATAACTCTTTGATAATAATTGGTTTTGTAGTGTGTTTGTCCCACGGATGAGATATTTGCTTTTCTAAAAATAAATATTTTAAAGCTGTAAATATTTTTGTATTTTTGGGGTCAAGTAGATTTTTGGGGTTGATTATTTGGCAGTAAAGATTTAACTTTTCCCATTGGCCTTTTTCGATATAATTTATTAGTTGTTGTAACGCTTTTTGTTCGTTGGTTAACATTTTATATTAACTCCTTTTTTACTTTTTTATTATATTGATATTAGAAAAAGGGATGAATTCGGTGGTAATTAAGGTTTGTAAAAATTGTTTGGCGGAACTGGAAAATAAGTTAATTACTTGGTTAATTCCTTGGACTTTTCCGTTTGCAATTTTTTTGTTTAGTCTTTGGGATTCAATGGTGTTAATTAGTTAATAAATAAAATTCAAAACGAGTATCGAGTTTTTTTAATTGTTGACCTTCGATAATGGCTTGTTTGTATCGGTCTCGCAGGCATGTTTTGAAGTTGAATGCAATTATGCGTTTGGTTTTAGTGAATAAAACCAAATCGAATTTAATATTGGGAATGAAGAATAATTAGGATTGAGGGTATAAGTTTGTGATTCCTTTGTTTTTTAGATAAAGTAAAATTAAGTATTCATTGATTTTAACACGAATTACTTTTTGACTTTGGGAGTTATAGTTGTTATCAGTTAAATATTTATTTAGGTTCATGTGCGATTCGAACATATATTCATTAAAATTTTTATTAAAACAAGTTGTAAAAATTATATTTTTAGTGATGTTAACGGATAATGATTTATGATTGAAAATGTTGATATTTTCAAAATACAAATTAGTTAATTGATTCATTTTATTATTTCCTTTCTAAATAAAAAAAAGACTCTTTGATTAGAGTCTTTTTTGGTTTTTTAATTTAATTTTTTTGGTACGCCATTGAATGGTTCCGTCTTTTTTAATCGTTTTGATTTTGCTGTTGCTATAATGGATATATAAATTTCCGTTTTGACATTTTTTCTTAACTATTATTGCCATTCTTTATTTCTCCTATTTTTTTGATAATATATTGTTGATTAAATTTAGCATCTTTATCATTCATATTGTTTAAGATAATTTTAGTTCCTAGGTTTTGGTTTTGCAAAAATTCACAATATCCCTTTTCTACTTGTTGAAAATAAGTTAAGGAACTAGTTTCAATCACATCTAATTGATGATTCTTTTGGTTTATTTTGCGTTCTAAACCTAATTGCGGATTAATTTTTAGATAAATAGTGATATCAGGTTTGATGAATTTTTTACTTAATTTGTTAAAAATTTGGTAATTTTTGTCAATTTTTGATGGATATACGCGATAGGCGAAATTAGAGCCTAACCAAAACGGTCAACTAAAATGATTTTGTTGGTTTTTAAGTGGGTTTTGATGAGTTCTTCTTTTGGGTTTGAATCATGTTCGCAAAACTTAAAAAATATCTAGTTAAATTATGTAAAGCATTGTGGTTTAAAAATGTTTTGCGTATATAATTACCAATTGTAGAACTGCCTAATCCGCGAATAACCATCACTTCATTTCCTTGTTTTTTTAATTTTTGTTTGACGCTTTTTATTAGGCTTGTTTTTCCACTGCCATCAAGTCCTTCAAAAACGATTAATTTCATTATTATTTTCTCCTTTTATTTTTATATTTGGGTTTAAAAGTTAATAATATCACTAATTGTTCCATCGGGATCGTAATATGTTATTTTGATTAGTTCTTCATAATAATCGTATTCTCTTATTTCTTTAATAGTTTTTCCGTCAGGGTGATATTCAATATATTTAACATTGTTACGATATTTTTTATCGTATTCATCTAAATACCAAATAGTTTTTCCATCAGGCCGGAAACACAGTTTTTTTAATAATATTGCCAGTATCTTTGTCGTATTCATCGATGTAGTTGATAGTTTTTCCATCTGATTGATAAAAAGTATCTTTAATACTTTTACCAGTTTTTTCATCGGATTCTTGAATGATTTTAAAACCATAATCGTCGATGTATTCTTTTTTAGTTGTTTTCATTTGTTTTCTCCTTTGATTTTTCATTTGGGCATAAAAAAAAGACCTTCAAATTGAAGGTCTCAGTTTGGTTGATTTTAGTTTTTAAAAATGGGGAAATGTAAGGAATAAATTAATGTTTTAAAAAAGGGAGATGAGTCATATTTTAAAATTACAACATCACTTCCAATTGATTGAGTAAAAAATTGGTTTCCTTTGTTTAATTCTTGAATAGTTTTGTTTAAGTTTGCAACCAAAAATTTTTCTTTTCGATCTAAAAAAATAAGTATATTCAAATCAGTAAAAAAAGAAATTTCTTGTCGGTTTAATTCAATTATGGGAATAATGTCTTTTTTATCTTCTAAATAAAAAACTGCCATTTTCCCGTGGATGATGAAATTATTATCGTAAATTTCAAAACTGAATGTGGAATAGTTTTCGCCCCAATTTTTAAATGAAAAATTTAATTGTTTTTTAGGAATTTGAAGGTATATTAATTCTCTAAACTATTAATAAACACATCAATTAAAGCCATATTTTCCATTTTTTGTAATGTTTTGGCATTTCTATAATAATATTTAAAAATAAGGCGGTGGAAAATATTATGAAATTTTTTAAAATTTCTATTAACTGTTTTTATTTTATTTTTGTTATTTGTTTTATACATTTTAATTCACCTTTGATTCTTAATTTGGGCATAAAAAAAGACCTTCAAATTTGAAGGTCTTAGTTGTATTTTATTTTGCTTAATTGTTTTAAATAAGTGGTTTTTTCTAATTCTTCTTTGGCTTTGTTTAAAAGTTCTAAGTATTTTTTACCATCTATAATTATTTTATTAATGAAGTTATTGTCTTGGTAAATACGCACTACATGATAATTTATGTCATTAAAATAAACCAAAAAATAAGCGAAGTTCGCTTGACTACAATAGAGTTGACATTGAACTTGGGCCCAGTAGTATTTGGGGATATTTTCTAATTGAGGATTGGTTAAAAAATCAGTCCAAGTTGTTGAGACTGCTTGGTTTTCGTTCACAAAAGGACATTTAATTTCTAAAATAGCTTGATGTTGGTCATTGTAGCCGTCTAAAGAGGCGGAAAAAAGGCAAACTTGATCATCAGTGAAAATGGCGTCTTCAAAAGTTAAATTGGTTTTTTTATGAAAAATTCTCTAGCAATGGGTTCCATTTTTTGTCCATGAAGAGTGTATTGATTAGCGGTAAAAGTGGTGCCAAAGAGTTTATCATGAACTAATTGTTCCATGGAACGAAAGGGATCTAAACCCGTTATCGAAGCAACTTCGGAAGCGTTGATGTATTTTTTTCGGTGTTGGTACCATAATTTAGTGCGTTGATTTAAGTTTTTGATTCTCATAATATTCATTCTTTCTTAAATATTTTCTTTAATAATAATAAAAGATATTTTCCTAAATAATAAAAAAATATTAGAATGTGATAAAGACATTTAAAAAGAAAATCAATTAAATATAAAAGATGAGGAAGAAATAATAAAATAATTGTTAATAAACCTAAGTTTAACCATTGATTTTGATAAGTAAAGAAATAATGACTAAGGTTATTAAGACCATTATTTAACTTAGTTAACCAAGTATTAATTAGGGTTCCACATGATTGGGTTGCTTCGTGGTTAAATGTTGATAAAATTGAACCACTATTCCTTGTTTTAGTTTTTGAATGCTTAGTTTAATGGTGAAAAGATAGTATTTAATGACATAATAAATGGTGATAATTGGAATAAATGAAAGTAAGGTGATGACGAAAAAAATGAGATTACTAGGTAAAGATTGAAAGATTTTTTTAATGAACATTGTTTTTGTTCCCTTTCCAATTGTTGTGTGTGTTGTTAAATAAAAAAAAGACCCTGAAGGAGGGTCTTGTTTTTTGATTAAAAAAATTTAATTTTTTAACGTTTTTGAGAAGAACGATTACGAGATAAATTAATTCGAGGCATAGGTGATTGATTTCTTATTTGTTCTAATATTGTATTTATATTTTCTTGATTTTGATTTATTCTAATTTGTGTATTTCTTAAAAGATTAATTTGTTCTTCTGAAGCATAAAGAGGTATGTTATTGATAATTGTTGTCATTTCTTGCATTAATAATGAATGTAGTCTTTCTAATTCTGTTATTTCATTATTTAAAATTAAATTTATAGTTATTTGTTGTTGAATATCTAAGTGTCTTTGTTGAGTTATAATAATTTGTTGATGTATTAATTCTAGTTGATCAAATAAAAGTTTTTTTTCTGTTTCTGATACTTTATGTTCAAAAGCATTAATAACTTCTTGTGCTTTTGTTTGTTGAGAAACTAATAAATTTTGATAATTTCTATATTCTTCTAAAGAATTATAAACATTCTCGCTTGTTCCAACGTTATTATTATTCATCGCAATAACTTGCTTATTATTAAAAATAAATAATAATCCCAAGAAAGCACATAAATAAACACTTATTATTTTAAATTGGTTTTTTAATTTAATCATTATTTATTAAAACTCCTTTTTTAATTAAGAAAAATTATTTTTGTTCATATTGCCAAAAAATATACATATTTTTAGCTCCATTGCCCATTTGTTTTAAATCTTCTAAAGTATATTTATCATCTTCATCATCTCTGTTGCCATTATCAAAAAAAACACCTAATAAATTATGAGGCGGATTCTTAATTTTCCACATAATTGCAAATTCTGCTATGTTTCCATTATAACAAGGACCACTTATTTTAAAATCAAAATATTGTGAAAATGGTTGAAAATCTTTAATACGATTAATATCTGAAAAAGTTGTATTAACGATTCTCATATCGCCAATAAACTCTTCATTAGCAGCGGCTATTATTTGAATATTATTAATAATTAAAAATCCTAATAAAAAAATAAATACAAATATATTTAATAATAATAAATTATTTTTTATTTTAAACATTAATTAAAATCTCCTTTAATTCATATTTAATATCATCTAATATTTTCTTAGAATTATTCGATTGGTCTTGGAATGTTTTGGGCTTCTTGTGTTTAGGGTTGTTGTATGATATCTCGCATTTGAATCTGTTGCATTATCATATATATTTCCATATTTATCTTAACAATTTCCGTTCTAACATGACATAATCTTTCAATATTTGCATTATTTCTTGGTTCTCGAGATAGTAATATTTCTTGTGACTTTAGTTCATTTTTTCTTTCTTCTAATCGGATCTTTTGTGTTTCTAAAGTTATTCCAGGTAAAGCATACAAACATTTAGTATTAAAAATTAAAAAAAATCCTAATAAAAAGAATAAACAAATACTTATTATTTTAAATTGATTTTGTAATTTTAACATTAATTAAATCTCCTTCAATTTTGATTCTTTTTAATTTTAACATATTTTAACATATTTTAACATATTGGAAGTTATTAAAATTTTTATCACCAGTCAGATCTGGTTCTTTTGTTATTTTCGGCTTCTTGGGCTTTATCGTTATTGTGTTTATCTTGATAAATGGATAAAGTTTTACGAACAGGATTGAAGTGAAGGTGAAAATGGGTTAATTTAAAATCAGAATCGTGAACACGTGCGCGACCAAGGTAATAGTCTTTGTCTTCTTCTAAGAAATGTTTAGGGCCTTTGTATTTAAGGATTAAATAGTTACCTCCTGGGCCTTTGAATTGTTGTTTTTCAAAATTGATATTTGAATATAAAGAACTGTCATCTTCCATATCGAAAGAAGCGGAATTGAATCCGTTTAAAGTGGTACGATCGTAAGTTAAACCTCTTTTATTCCAACGGTCGAAAGGATGACGGTCTTTGATGTAAGTTAGCAAGGTTAGAAGGTTCTTTTTGGATTTCGAGGCGTTCTTGAACAATTGAAATATTGTTATGACTACCTTTTTTTTCTTGAAGTTGTTGTTGATAATAGCCGATTCCATTAAGGCCATTAAAGGTGTATTTGACTTTAATCATTGTACATTTTTTATTATCGTCATACCATTCTTCAATGTTTTCAAATTTGGTTTCTTTTAAAGTAGGGATTTCTTCTTTTGGTAATTTAATGATTTCCATTTCGGTTAAAACAATAAAACCAATAATTAAAAAAAGAAGTATCCCTAATACGATAAAAACCCATTTAATAATTTTTTTAATATTAAACATGATTAGTTCCTTTCGGGTAATTTGTAATATACTAACATTTTAACACATTTAACTTTTGAATTTTAATTAAAACCATTTTTTGAACCAAGAAGTTACTTTATTAACTGTTTCGTTTACGTCGTCTTTAATTTTATTAGTAAAGGGTTGAATTGAACCTTTCCAGGTTTCTTGTTTTTCTATGGTATCTTGAACTTGATCGTATTTTGTTTTTGTTTGGATTAATTTATTTTTATTATCTTCTAAGGTTACTTTAGTTTTTCCATGGGCTTTTTGTTCGTCTTTTATTTGTTCTTTGAGTTTATTGATTTCATGAAGGAGTTCGGCGTTTTCTTCAATATATTTAGCAGAAGCATTTTCTAAAGCCTTAATTGTTCCTTCTAGAGCTTGAATATGTAGGCCTTGTTTTACCCATTTGTCGATTTGTTGTTCTAATTCCTTACTTAAACGGTTAATTTCATTGGCTTGTTCGTTGATGATTTGGTTTAATTGGGTGATTTCTTGGTCTTTTTGGTAGATAGTTGCTTGATATTCTTTTTCTTTTTGTTGAAAATTAGTAGTTAATTGATTGATTTCGTTTTTAAGTTCTTGTTTTTCTTTTTGGGATAAAGCTTGATTGGTTATTAATTCTTGGTTTTTATTTTCGATTAAAGATTTTTGTTCTTGGAGTTGGTTTTGGAGTTGTTCGGTCATTTGGTTTTGTTCGTCGATTTGATTGATTAATTGATTAATTTGTTTTTCTTTTTCGGTGTTGATCGTTTTTTCTTGGTGAAGATCAGTTTCTAATTGATTAATCTTTTGATCTTGGTTAAAGATTTCATTTTCTTTATAACGGATTTTGTCGGTTTGTTGATTGATTTCTTTTTGAAGTTTTTGTTTTTCTTGTTGAGATAGTTTTTGATTGTTTTCTAATTCTTCTTGTTTTTGAGTTAGATCATGTTCTAAATTATTTTTTTGTGTTTCTAAAGTTAAACTATTAATTTTTTCTTGTTGGAGTTGAATTTCTAATAAGTGTTTGACTTTGATGATTTCTTCAGGAGTTAATTGTTGTGTTTCAGTTGTTTTGTTAATTTCTTTTAATTCCTCAACAAGTAGTGGTGTTTGTTGGAATTGTTCTTGTTGCAATAAGATAGGTTCAGTTGTTGATTTAACTAAACCTTTATAAGGGATTGTTAAGGTTACCAGTTTTACTTTCTTCTTGATTTGTTTCTTCTTGATTTGTTTCTTCTTTAGTTGTTTCTTCTTGAATTGGATTAACTATAGTTGGTAATTCATTGTTTGTTTGTTGTTGAATAGATGGTATTTGTAAGATTGGTGTTGGAGGATTTTCCATTTTATGGGTTAATTGTTGTGGAGGATTAGGGATTTTGGTTTCTTCTTGATAAAATTGGTAAAGTTCATAAGCAGTTGAAGCTAAAGAAACCCAAAATAAATCTTTACTACCAATTTTAAGGATTTTACCAACGACATTCACTATTTTGGAAGTAGCTTTTTTTTGAATGATGGCTTTAGTTCCTTTTTTAATGGTTTTTTTTGTTCCACCTTTTAACCAATGACTGATTTTTCCGATTCCGAAACAAATCCCGATGACGCTTAAAGTAGTTGCTAGATAATAACCTAATTTATTTTGCGGTGAAGGAGTATGATTAGGATCTTTATCGTTGCCTGTTACTTTATTATAGATATACTCGATAACTTGACGAATTGGTTGAGTGGTTTTATCATATAATATTTTGGTTTTAGCTGCGACGTTGCTCGTAAAAGCGTTGATTTGGTTTAAAACTTCAGGAAAGAATTTGAAAAGGGTCCAATAAATCGCCTCACCAATTAATAATAATAGAATACACCAAATGATGATTTTAAAGAAAGTTTTAATGATTTTAAGACACCATTTTTCTTTTTTAGTTTGAGTTTCGATAATTATTTTAGGAGTTTGAGTTTGTTTTCTGATAATTATTTTATTAGATTTATTGTTTTTGGATTGATTTGAAGAGTTCCAAAACCTTAGATACTTTTTGTTTTTTATAATTTTTTATTATTAATATTGTATAATTATTATTATGGAAAGGTTAAGGATATAAAAGAATAATTTAATTAATTAAATGATTAATTGGGGATGTTTATGGAATTTGCCAAAACTAAAGAGTTTTTTATGCATATCTTGGTAACGCAAGTAAAAATGTTCGAGGTTAAAATAAACGGCAATAATAAACAAGAAGAAGTTACTTCTTCAAATATGAATTTTATTCCTTCAAATTATGGAATAGGACAATTAGTTTTTGCTTAAAAAAATTTATTTTTAATTCATTATTTTTATTGAATAATTAATAAAAATAAAGTTTTATGATAGATTTCAAAGCTAAAATTTTTATTTTTCTATAAATTTAACTTGTTTAAATTTTGATATTATATCAAGAAATTTAATTTATTATTTTAATATTATATAGTAGACTATTATTAGTAGTTTTATAATTTCCTATTATTTTTTATGATTCTAATAGGAATTATATTAAATTTTTTTATTAATTAGTTTGTTTGTTTTTAAAAAACAAAATAAGTATGTAGAAATTAAAAAACGAATTAGTTTTGTACAGGGGTTCGAATCCCCTCATCTCCACCAATAAAATTATTAAATTTATTTAAACTAATGAATTTAATAATTCTAATGAATTTAATAATTTTATTGGTTATTTTTTTTGTCAATAATATTTTTTTAAATCATTTCGAAGTTAATTATTAAATTAAAAAATATTTTATGTTTTTATTTTTTACTTTTATGACGATAAAAAGTTATCATTTTTAATGATATTTTCTTTTTTTAAAATTAAAAAGTTTGCAAAAATTAAATTATATCTTAATTTAATTTAAGAAATTAATTTTTAAGGAGTATAAAAATTTATGTTAGAACAAAATAATAAAAAAACTTTTTCAATAAAAATTAAATTATTATTAACTGTAATTTTAGCTTTATTTGTGATTTTATTTATATTTAGTAAAGTAAACGCTTTTACAGGTGAAGTGAGTTCTTCAGTATTAGAAGAATCTAAAAAAACTATTGGAATTTTAAATACAAAAATTAATGAATTAGAAGCTTCTCTTCAAAAAACTATTGGAAATGTAAATACAAAAATTAATGAATGGGATTCTACTCTTAAAGAAGATAAAGAAGAAATAAAAAATAAATTATTACCTTCAATACAAAAAGAAATCGAACAAAATAGCAAAAATTTACAAGATCAAGTTGGAGAATTAAAAAATCAATTATCAACTTTAATGCAAGAAGAAATCAAAAAAACTATTGGAAATGTAAATACAAAAATTAATGAATGGAATTCTACTCTTAAAGAAGATAAAGAAGAAATAAAAAATAAATTATTACCTTCAATACAAAAAGAAATCGAAAAAAATAGCAAAAATTTACAAGATCAAGTTGGAGAATTAAAAAATAAATTATCAACTTTAATACAAAAAGAAATCGAAAAAATTATTGGAGATTTAAATACAAAAATTAATGAATGTTATTCTATTCTTAAAGAAGATAAAGAAGAAATAAAAAATAAATTTTCAATTTCAATAAAAAAAGAAATTGAACAAAATAGTAAAAATTTACAAGATCAAGTTGGAGAATTAAAAAATCAATTATCAACTTTAATTCAAGAAGAAATCAAAAAAACTATTGAAAATTTAAATACAATTGTGGAAGATAAAATTAATGAATGTTATTCTACTTTTAAAGAAGATAAAGAAGAAATAAAAAATAAATTTTCAATTTCAATACAAAAAGAAATCGAACAAAATAGCAAAAATTTACAAGATCAAGTTGGAGAATTAAAAAATCAATTATCAACTTTAATGCAAGAAGAAATCAAAAAAAATATTGAAAATTTAAATACAATTGTTGAAGATAAAATTAATGAATGTTATTCTACTCTTAAAGAAGATAAAGAAGAAATAAAAAATAAATTTTCAATTTCAATACAAAAAGAAATTGAACAAAATAGCAAAAATTTACAAGATCAAGTTGGAGAATTAAAAAATCAATTATCAACTTTAATGAAAGAAGAAATCGAAAAAAATATTGGAGAAATAAAAGAAAAAATTATCGAAAATATAATACAAAAAATAGACAAATTTGGTTTTCTAAATCCTTTTCAAAAAATTAAAGAAATTTTTAAAGGTTCTAAAAAAGACGAAAATAAAAATTTAAAAAATAGATGAAAATAAAAATGAAACTGAAATAAAAATAATTTATTCAAACGAAAATGAAAAAACAAATGAAAACAAAAATGAAATCGAAAGAATAATAAAAATTGATTAAAAAAAATAAAAAAACAGATGAATCCGGTTTAGATTTAACAGGTTGGGTTTCTATTTCTAAAAGATAAAAAAATATTTAATGTTTTTTAAAAAAATATTTAATGTTTTTTAAAAAAATAAAAGAAAGTTTATTTAAAAAATGATTAATAAAGTGAAATTAATATCTACATTAGGACCTTCTTGTGATAAAAAAGAAATTTTAAGTAATTTAGTTAAAAATGGCCTTTGTATAGCTCGTTTTAATTTTTCTCATGCTAATTATGAAGATAGCGAAAGAATTTTACAAATTATTAAAGAAATTAATCAAGAAAATAATAGTTATTTAGGAACTATGCTTGACACTAAAGGACCTGAAATTAGAACTCATAATTTTGACGGAGCAGTTCAAATCGAAAAAGATTCTGAAATAATAATTTGTTTTAATGAAGTTTTAGGAACTAAATATAAATTTTCTTTAACTTATGATTTATATGATGATATTAAAGAAGGTAATTTTATTTTTATTGATGATGGTTATTTAACTTTAGAAGTGATTAAAAAAGATTCTCAAAAACGCGAATTAGTTGTTAAAGCTGATAATACTCATGTAGTAAAATCACGTAGAGGTGTTAATGTTCCTAATATTAGATTACAAATTCCTTATATTTCTGAAAAAGATAAAAATGATATTTTATTCGCTTGCAAACATAAATATGATTTTTTAGCTCTTTCGTTTGTAAGAAGAAAAGAAGATCTTTTTGATGTTAAGAAACTTTTAAATTCTAAAAAAGGACATAATGTAAAAATTATTTCTAAAATAGAAAATCAAGAAGGTTTAGATAATTTAGATGATATTATTGAGTTTTCTGATGGTATTATGATTGCTCGTGGAGATTTAGGAATTGAAATTTATAGCGAATTAGTTCCTTCTTATCAAACAAATATAATTCAAAGTTGTTTACATGCAGGAAAACCTGTTATTGTAGCTACTCAAATGTTAGAATCTATGCAAAAAAACCCTCGTCCTACTAAAGCAGAAACAAGTGATGTTTATAACGCTGTTTTAGAAGGCGTAACTGCTACAATGTTATCAGGCGAATCAGCTTCAGGACTTTATCCAGAAAAAGCAGTTATGACAATGGCTAAAATCCAAAAAGAAGCCGAAAAAAATGTTAATTACGATTTTATATCTCAATTTTATAATTCTGAAGAACCTGAAGATTTTTTAGCTTTTGGCGCGATTCAAATTTCTTTACAATATCCTGTATCAGCAATTGTTGTTGATGATAAAAAATATGCTATTTCTTTATCTAAATTTCATCCTATAGCGCCAGTTTTTGTTAAAGTAAATAATATTAGTGAAGCGACTTCTTTATCTTTAAATTATGCTAATATTCCTTTTTTAAACGAACAAGAGTTAAAAAATAAATTAGAACTTTTACAAAAAGAAAGTGATGATAAGAAGGTAATATTAGAAATCAAACAAGATAGTTTAAAAATTATATTAGAAGAATAAATAAAAAAATATTATAATCAATATATATAATATAATATTTATGTATTTTTTGATTTTTACATTAATTAAAAAAAATGAATTATTATTGTTGTTTAAATTGGATAATAGAGAGGATTTAAAAAATGTTAAGAGATAAAATTAAAATAAGTAGTGCTTTTAAAAAAATTAAAGAGAATTTTTACTTTACTTCTGGAACAAATATTATTTATCAAAATAGAGTAACACGTGCTGGAATAGCTACAAAAACAATTATATTATTACTTATTGCTTCTTTTTTTTCTGGTGTAAGTTATTTTTTTACAGGTTTTATGATAAATTATAAAAAAAATATTTATATATTTAATATTTTTTCATCGATAATTTCTTTTGCTTGGATAATTTTTTTTGTTTTTATGATCATCGGAACTAGATCTATTGGAGCGTCTAAGGCATGTTCTTTTGTTTGTTCGATATTTACAGGTATTCCATTAGGAATTATGTTGAATTTATGCGAAATTGTTATGCCTAATATTATGCCTATTTGTTTAATTGCTTTATTTGCTACTGCTTCGGTTTTCGGAGTTACATCATATTTGTATTATAAAGGATCTTTATTAGAGATTGACAATCTCCAATTAATAAAAAAAATGAGCTATATATTTTTTGCATTGACTATAATAGAATTTATTGCATTATTTTTTTGTAGCGGAACATTGTACGCTATGATATGTATTCCTATTAATTTATTTATGATTGTATTTACAACGTTAATATTAATCGAACATTTTCGTTATGTTGATAATATTATTATGAATAGTATGCCAATTGAATATGAATGGCAATTATCTTTAGTTTTTTTAAAACTTTTTATTTATATTTTTTACAGAATATTTGATACTTTAATAATATTATTCGGTAGTACTAATAGAGACTAGATTTATCAAATTAAAATTTAAAATCAAAATTATTAATTTTAAGAAGGAGAGTTATTTAAAATGGCAACAAAAATACGTTTACAACGTTTAGGTAACCATAAAAGACCTTTTTATCGTATAGTGTCTATGGAATCTCGTAACAAAAGAGACGGAAAATTTTTAGAAATTTTAGGGACTTACGAACCATTTCGTAATTTAATCGATGTAGATTTAGATAAAGTTCAAAAATGGTTATCAGTTGGTTCTCAAAAAACTAAAACTGTTACTAATTTATTAAAAAAAGCTAAAAAACAAAAAAATATTAATTTAAAATAAAATAATGCAATTTGATATTATTACTATTTTTCCTAATTTTTTTGACAATCTTTTAAATAATTCAATTATGAAAAGAGCTCAAGAAAAGAATAAAGTTCAAATTAATATTCATGATTTAAGAAAATACAGCCAAAATAAACATCATCAAGTTGATGATACTCCATATGGTGGAGACTACGGAATGTTATTATCTTTTCCTCCTTTTTATGAATGTTTGCAAAAAATAAAAAGGACGGATAGAACAAAGGTAATTTTATTATCTCCACAAGGTAATTTATTGAATCAATATAAAGCTATTAAATATTTAAAAGATTATTCTCATTTAATAATTTTATGTGGAAATTATGAAGGCGTAGATGAAAGAATTTTAAATTATGTTGATGAAGAGGTTTCGATAGGAGATTATATTTTAACTGGAGGAGAATTCGGAGCTATTATTTTAATGAATGTTTTGATTAGGCTTTTACCAGGGGTAATTAAACAAGAATCTTATCTTCGCGATTCACATCAAACAGGTTTATTAAAATATCCTCAGTATACTAAACCTCGAAATTATAAAGAATATAAAGTTCCTAAAATTCTTTTATCTGGAAATCATTCTAAAATTGCTAAATGGCGCCAAAAAGAAAGTTTAAGGAATACTTTTTTAAAAAGACCAGATTTATTAGAAAAAATAAATTTAGATTTAGAATCACAAAAATTGTTAATAGAAATTCAAAAAGAAGAAAATGAAGGAATAGAAAATGAATTTTAAAGGTCAACAATTAATTCATTCAATTAATGAAAAAAATTTAAGAAACATCCCTGATTTTAAACCAGGAGATACTATAAAAGTTTTTGATAAAATTGAAGAAGGAAACAAAAAAAGAATCCAAGTTTTTGAAGGTATAGTTATTAGCCGTAAAGGAAGTCGTATTTCTGAAACTTTTACTGTTAGAAAAGTTTATGCAGGAGTAGGAGTAGAACGTATTTTTCCAGTACATTCTCCTTGTTATGAAAAAATAGAGATTGTACGTCGTAGTATAGTACGTAGATCTAAATTGTATTATATTAGAAAATTATCAAATAAAGCTATTAAAATTAAAGAAAAAAAATAATTAATTAATATTAATTATTTTATTTCTTTAATTTTTTAAATATATAAATAGATAAGAGGTTTTTTGTGTTTTTATTCCAAGAATTAAAATGGCGTAATTTGGTTAAAGATTTGAGCAATGAAAAAGAATTAGAAAAACTTTTGAACCAAGGAAAAATTAATTTTTATTGTGGTTTCGATCCGACCGCTATTTCTTTAACTATTGGTCATTTAGTTCAAATTACAATTGTTTTATTATTACAAAAGAAAGGACATAATCCTTTTGTTTTACTTGGAAGAGCTACTTCTTTGATAGGTGATCCGAAAGAAAAAGAAGAAAGAAAATTATTATCTTTAGAAGATGTTGATAAAAATTTTGTTAAAATTAAAAAACAATTAATGAAAATTTTACCGAAAGATAAAATTATTTTTGTTGATAATTATGAATGGATATCTAAAATTAATCTTATTGATTTTTTGAGAGATTACGGAAAATATTTTAATATTAATTATATGATTTCTAAAGAAAAAATAGCTAAAAGATTAGATAAAGGTATTTCTTATACTGAATTTTCTTATATAATTTTACAATCTTTAGATTTTTATTTTTTATATAAAAAATATGATGTTAATTTACAATTAGGTGGTTCTGATCAATGGGGAAATATTACTTCTGGGTTAGAATTGATTAGAAAAAAAAATTTGGATAAATTATCCAAAAAACCTTTTGGAATGAGCAGTTCTCTTTTATTAGATAATAAAGGAGTTAAAATCGGAAAAAGCGAAAAAAATGTCATTTGGTTAGATAAAAAACTAACAACTCCTTATCAAATTTATCAATTTTTTTTAAATGTTGATGATCAAAATGTTATTAATTATTTGAAAATGCTAACCTTATTAGAAGTGGATAAAATTTTAGAATTAGAAAAAGAAGTTAAGTTAAACCCTTCTTATAGGTTAGCTCAAAAAGAATTAGCTAAACAAATTGTTTCTTTTGTTCATGGAAAAGAAATTTTCAAAGAATGTTTCGAAGTTAATAATATTTTGTTTTTTGATAAATCAAAATTGTTAAATGAAAATGATTTTTTTTTATTGAAAAAATATTTAGTTTCTATAGAAGTTAAAGAAAAAAAAATTTCTCTAGTCAACGCCTTATTAGAAACAAAATTAGCTGATTCTAAAAAGAAAGCTAGAATATTGATAATATCCAAATCTATTAAGATTTTTCATAAATCTATTGATAAATTAGATTATGTTTTAGATTTTAAAAAATCTTTATGTTCTAAATATATTTTGTTAACAAAAAAAAATAAAATTAGTGCTTTGATTATTTTTAAATTTTAAAAAAATATAGATTTTATTTTTATTTATTTTAATGAATATGTAGAAGGTTTTGTTAAAAAGATGAATCAATTATATCGTGATTTAATAGTTAAACATTATCGTAATCCTTTTAATAAAGGTTTAATTAAAAACAATGAGCTAATTCATTATTGCGTTATGAAAGAAAAAAATATTTCTTGTAGCGATGAAATAATTCTTCAAGTGAAATTTGAAAATAAAGATATTGTAGATATTAAATATGAAGGTCAAGGATGTGCTATTTTAACTGCTTCCGCTTCTTTAATGTCTATTCACTTAAAAAAAAATGATTTAATGTTAGCTATAAAAAAAATAAAACATTTTTGTAATATGTTGAAAAATGAAATTTTTGATCCACAATTATTAGAAGAAGAATTACTTGTTTTTGAAACGATTAAAGATTTTCCTGGTAGATTTAAATGCGCTAGTATGCCTTGGAAATTATTATTACAAATGATAAATATACAATAAGATAAATATAAAATATTTAGTTAATTATTTGAATTTTATTTTTTTACATTTTATTGAAATAAAATGTAAAAAAATAAAATATTATTTAAATTTAAATAAGAAAGAATTTATTATTTTTAGAAATAATGTTGAGAATAGAAAATCTTTATAAAACTTATTCAAGTAATAAAAAAAATATTTCTATTTTGAAAAAGATAAATCTAAATATTTTTGAAGGAAAAATTTTCGGTTTAGTAGGTAAAACTGGTTCTGGTAAAACTACTTTGTTAAAAATAATGAATGGTTTAGAACAACCTGATAAAAGAAAAGAAACTAAAATTTTTAAAAATTTTACTTATCGAGAAAGCGGTACTATTTGGCAAAATTTTAATCTTTTATCTAATTTAAATATTTTTGATAATATAGCTTTACCTTTAAAAATAAGAAATTATCCCAAAGAAGAAATTAAAATAAAAGTATTAGAAGTTATAAAATTTGTCGGATTGTCCGATTACATTGAGTTATATCCTAAACAAATTTCAGGAGGTCAGAAACAAAGGACAGCTATTGCTAGGACTTTAGTTTATAATCCTAAAATTATTTTTTGCGACGAACCTACTTCATCTTTGGATGAAACAGTTAGCAAAAATATTTTAAAATTATTTTATAAAATAAATCAAATAAAAAAAACGACTATTGTGATAGTTTCTCATGATAGTTCAGTTATAAAAACTTTATGTAATTCGGTTGCTATTTTGAATAAAAATCAAATAGAACAAATTATAGATTTAACACCTTCTTATTATTTTAAATCTTCGTCTTATAAAGAAATTTTTTTAAATAAATAAAAAATATTTTGGAGAAAATAAAGTGAATAAAATACAAAAATTTTTGTATTTAAAAATTGGTTTTATTTTAATTATTATTGTTTCGATTGTTGGTGGATGGTGGTTTTTCATAAATAATAAAGGAAAAGACACGACAAAAACATTAAAAATTGCTACTGCTTTATCTAATGTAAAGGATTTTTTGACATCAGATCAGATTAAAAATAGATTACAAGAAAAAGGTATGGAGTTGGACGTACAATTTATTTCTAATGAATATGCGCAAACACATAAATTATTAATGAATAATGAAGTAATTGCTAAATTAGATTCTCATTTATCTTATTCTATTGATGAGAATGATAAAATGCAATTTTCTGATTCAATAATAGTTGCTCATCCTTTATATTGGCCTCATATTGGATTATATAATATCAAACAACCTAGAAAAAATAAAAATAAAATAAAAAATTGGGAAGATTTTGAGATAATAAAAAAACAAGAGAGCGAACCAATAAAGATTTTAATTTGTGATAATAAAGCACAAATTAATATTATGTTACGTTTTTTAGAAAAATTAAAAATTATATCGAGAAAAGAAATTTCAAAAGATACTGAACAAAAAATAAAAGATAAAAGATATTTTTTAGACAAAAATGATTTTGATATTCCGAAAAATATAGAAATATGTATACCATCTGGAGTTACTTTATTAAATAGTGTTCAATTATTTAAAGATAGCGAATATGATTTATTTATTAATTATCCCGCGATTGCAGGAGTTACAAATGGCGAAATAGATGTTATTAAAAAATACACAAAACCTGAAGTTAATGACTTCGCCATAACTAATACAATTTCATTGATAATAAAAGAAAAATATAAAAATAATGAATTAATAAAAGAATTAAAATCGATTTTAAGTATTCAGGATATAATTGATTTTTTTCAAGGAAAATATAAAAACGGAGATTTTATACCTTCTAACGAGATAGAAAAAATAACAAATAAAATTAATCAATATTTTTCATAATTAATTATGAGAAATTTCTTTTTTTCTTTTTTTAAAGTTTTAAGTTATCGCCATAATAGTTATTTTTCTAATAGTAATTATTTAGTTTTAGAAGGATTATTAGCAACTGTCAAATTAACTTTTTTATCTTGTTTTATTTCTTCTATTTTAGGTTTTTTATTAGCTATATATTTATATTTATTAAAAATAAAAAAGAAAACAAAAACTTATTTTTTAATAAATAATTTTATTAATATTATTATTTCTACTCCGTATTTGATGTTAGTTATTTTAATAACTAATCATTTTTTAGGACCAAATTTTAGATGTTATTATGGATTTAAAGCGGCTCTTTTTTGTTTAAGTTTTGTTTTAATTTGTGTTTTCGCTCGCAATTGTGAACAAGTATTTTTACAAATTAATCCAGAAATTTATCAAACAGCTTACACTTTAGGAGCTAGTAAAAAACAATTTATTATATATTTTTTATTAAAAGAATCTAGATCCTTTTTAATATTAAAATTAGTTTCTCTTTTTATTTCTGCATTAGCTTATTCTAGTGTTTTACATATTTTAGGCCAAGCTGGGTTGATCGGTATAATTTATACATACGGATGGAACGATGGTAATCTTAATTTTAAAAAAGCAGGATTTAATCAATTAGAACTAACTTTAACATATATTATAATAATATTTTTATTAGTTCAAATTGTAAATTTAATTGGTAATTGGATTGCTGATAAATTTGATAAAACGAGATAAATTTTTATTTCGTTTTTAATATATATATAATTTTTTTTAGAAATAAATATAAAATTATTTTTATATTATAAATTTTTCATTTATTTCTACAAATTTAAATATTTAAGGATTTAAATATATGTCTTGTTTATTTAAAATTATTCCTTCTAATTTTTTTCAATTATTGTCTTCTGTTAACAAAGATATTTATGTTGACTGTCTTATTCTTTTAGAGGAATTATCTAATGAAGATGATAATTTTGATATTGATAAAAATATAGCTTTAAATGTGTTAGAGAAATATTTCGATGAAAAGTCTGAAATTTTATTTCAAGAAGAAGATGAAAAAGAAATAATTACTAATAATCGACAAAAAGCTTCAAGAGTTATTACTTTGTTTAATAAAAATGGTTGGTTAAGTGAAGAAAAAGTTAGTTATAATATTATTAATTTAAATTTTTTTGATTATAGTTTAGATATGATTTATTTTTTCAAAAAAACTCTTAATCATATTAATTCAGAATCTATTGGAAATATTTATAGTGTTTATTCTCTTCTAAAATTTTTTCTTACTACCAAAAAGTATACTACTTTTCAAGAGGCTATTTTAAAAACAAAAAGTCTTGTTACCAAACTGAAAATTTTAAAAGCTAATATTTTTAGATTTTATAATCAATTAATTAATATTAATTTTAATTATAATTTGCAAAATATTTTAGAACAATTATTATCAGATTATAAAAAGAATTTTTTCGATTCTTCTTATTATATTTTAAAAACAACTGATAATTTTTTAAAATATTGTATTCAAATTGATTTCTTTATTGAAGAAATAGAAACGAATCCTATTTATTTTCAAAAAATGAAGGAACAAATCAAAAATATAAATAACAACTCCAAAGAAGATATCAATAATTTGATTCAAAAACAAATTCAAGAAATTAAAACAAATTTATCATCAACAGATAAATTGATTAAAATTATAGATCAAAAGAATGAACAATATTTACAAATAGCTTGTGATAAGATTTTATTTTTTAGTAATCGAAAAAAAAATTTAGAAAATCTTTTTAATAATACTATTAAATTAATTTTATGTGATAAAATAAATTTTTCCTCTTTTTGTAATTTATGGAATATTAAAAATTTAGATGAATTTTCTTTTTATAAACCAAGATCTCCCAAAAAAGAAATAACTTTATCTATATTGAAAACAATTCCTGAAGAAATAGAATTTAATTTGAAAGAAAAAAAAAGATTATTTTTAGATAAAAAAAATCTTTTTCATTGTCAAAATATTAATGTTTTTGTTCAAGAACTTTTAGAGAAAAAAAATTATTTTAAAGCTTCGGAAATGATTTTAAAAAATAATCAAGATATATTAAGACTTATTTTTATTTATATTTATGCTAAATCTGATTCAAATAAAAATATTTATCAAATTAAGAAATTAAATATAAAAGTAAATTCTTATAATTTTTCTTTTCCTGATTTTTTAATTTTTAAAAAATAAATTTTTTTGTTTATAAATAATAAATCTTAAAGTTAAAATTGATTTTTATTTTTTTAATATTTTAAATAGATGATTTTAATATATACTTATGATGGTTTATTTGAGAAATAATCTCTAAAATAAATTTAGAAAATAATTAGAAAGCAAATATGTATTCGAATCTAAAAAAAATTTATAAATATTTTTTCAAATTTTTTATTATTATTATATTTTTTATTTATTTTAATTATAATATTTTTAAAATATGTGCTGTTCGTGAAAATCAAAATGTTTTTCCTTTTTTTGAAAAAATAAAAGATAATGATGAAAATATTTTTCAAAAAGATTGCTCATGGAATTATAAACCTGTTTTAAAATATAACGATCTAAATGATAGAATAGAAATTATTTATAATTATGATTATCAAGGAAAAATAATAAACAAATGTTATATAGATACAAATAAAACTCATATTTATCAATATAACGACGAAAATAAAATTGTTTCAATATATGATTTTGAAAATCATAAATTAATAAAAACATTTGAATATAATAATCAAAATAAAATAATTATTTCGAGAAATCATAAAAATAAATTTCAAACGAAATATAAATATAATAAAAAAGGTCAATTAATGGCTAAAATAAAAGTTTTTTCTGATGAAAATCATTCTTTAAAAAAAAGTATTTTTCATTATGTTTATAATGATGAAGGACAAATGATTAATAAAATTCATTATGCTGATATTTTTAAAAGAAGAAATAAATTTTTTAGTTTTATATATGGATTTAAAAAAATAAATTTTGTTTTATACACTTATAAATATAGTAATGAATCTCAAAGAATTAAAAAAATTAATCATTTGAAAAGTAGTATTCATTCATATAAATATTATGACTTTTCTCAAATTTATTAAATATAAAAATAAAAATCGAACTTAAATAAGTTTGATTTTTTATTATAATTTGGAAAATTTGATTTTTTAATAAATAAAAATAATTAGAAATAAAAAAATTGTTTTTTAATTAATTAAAAATAAATAATAATTTGATAATTATAAAAAATAATATTATATATTTGTCTGTTTTGTATTTTTTTTAAATTTGATATAAATTAATTATTTAATAATTTTTTAGTATAAAATATTTTAAAAATGAATTAAATTTAATTTTTCGAATATATTAGTTATAAGAGTTGTTATAATATTATATAATTATTGATATTGATTAAATTTTATATATTAAAAAAATATTTAAATATTTAAATTAAGGTAAAAATTAAAGTGATTAACAAAGTTCTTTTTTTAAAAAGTATTACTGATTTAAAATATCGCCCCTTGCCTCAACTATCAGAGATTTTTTTAATCGGAAGAAGTAATGTTGGCAAGAGTTCTTTTATTAATGCTTTAGTTAATAATAAAAAAATGGCTTTAGTATCGAAAACTCCTGGTAAAACAATTACTTTAAATTATTTTTTATTAAATGATTCTTTTTATTTAGTAGATTCTCCTGGTTATGGTTACATGAAAAAAAGTTTGCAAGTTAAAAAAAGTGTTGTTAAAATGATTAATAATTTTTTACAAAAAAATTTTGATATTAAAATTCTTTTTCAATTTATAGATTTTAAAGTAGGACCTACTTTTTTAGATATAGAAATATACCGACAATTAAGACAATCTAATTTTAAACCTTGTTTAATTTTAAATAAAAAAGATAAAGTTTCATCGAATAAGGTTATAAATATATTTAAACAAATTCGAGAAATTTTTGAACAATTAGGTTACAGTGAAATACTAATGTATTTATTATCTTGTAAAACGAAAGATGGATTAAATAATATTATTGATTTCATCTATTCTAAAATAGATTTATAAATATTTAAAATTATTTTTTAGTATTTTTATTTTATGATAATAAATTTTAAAAGATGTTAATTAATTTTTAAATAGGGTAAAAAAATATATTATGAAAGCCAAATATTCTTTTCAAACAATAGAAAAAGAAAGATATCAAAAGTGGTTAAATAAAGATTACTTTAGAACTGAAAATAATTTAAAAAAACAAGTTTTTACTATTGTTATTCCACCTCCAAATATTACAGGAAAACTTCATTTAGGACATGCCTGGAATAATACTTTACAAGATATTTTAGTTAGAAGAAAAAAAATGTTAGGTTATGATATTCTTTTTTTGCCTGGAATGGATCATGCAGGAATAGCAACCCAAAATAAAATAAAACAAAAACTAAGAGAAGAAGGATTCTTAGACCAAAATTTAAATAAAGAAATTTTTTTAAAATATGCTTCTGTATGGAAAGAAGATTATTCTAAAATTATTCGTGAGCAATGGGCTTCATTAGGTTTATTTTTAGATTATAAATATGAAAAATTTACTTTAGATCCTCCTTTAACTAAAACAGTGGAAAAAGTTTTTGTTAAATTATATAAAGATAATTTAATTTACCGTGATTATAAAATTATTAATTGGGATCCTGTTATTAAGACAACTTTATCTAATATAGAAGTTAATTATCGAGAAATTCAAGGAAAATTTTTTTATCTAAAATATTTTTTATTTAATGATTCTAATCTCTTTTTAGAAGTTGCTACTACAAGACCTGAAACGATTTTTGCTGATCAAGCTTTGGCTGTTAATCCTGAAGATTCAAGATATTGTGATTGGATTGGTAAAAAAGTTAAAATACCATTTACCAATAGAATAATTTCTGTAATTACAGATGATTCTGTTGATATGGAATTCGGAACAGGAGTGGTAAAAATAACTCCCGCTCATGATGAAAATGATTTTCGAATAGGGAAGAAAAATAATTTAAAATCTATTTTATGTATAAATGAAGACGGTACTATGAATGAAATAGCCGAAAAATATCAAAATTTAAGCATTTTAGAATGTCGTCGAAAATTAATTAATGATTTAGAAAAAATTAATTTAGTTTCTATGATAAAAGAACATAAACATATGGTAGGTTTTTCTAGTATTTCAGGATCTATAATTGAACCAAGATTATCTTTACAATGGTTTTTGAAAATGAAAGAATTATCTTCTTTTGTTTTAAAACAACATAATATAAATTTTTTTCCTCAAAGATTTTTAAAAATTTTTAATAATTGGTTATTAAACGTTGAAGATTGGTGTATCTCTCGTCAATTATGGTGGAGTCATTCTATTCCTGTTTGGTATAAAAATGAAGAAATTAAAGTTCAAGTTGAAGATCCAGGAAATGGTTTTATTCAAGAAACAGATGTTTTAGATACATGGTTTTCTTCTTCTTTGTGGCCTTTAAATACTTTATGTTGGGATCAAGAAAATAATGATTTTTTTGAAAGACGTTTTCCAGTAGATGTTTTAGTTACTGGTTATGATATTTTAACTTTTTGGGTTACTAAAATGGTTATTCAAAGTTTTTATTTAACTAAAAAAAAACCTTTTAAAAATGTTTTATTACATGGCTTAGTAAGAGATTCTAAAGGGCAAAAAATGTCTAAATCAAAAGGAAATGGGATCGAGCCGCGAGAAATTATTGATAAATATGGAACAGACGTTTTAAGATGGTTTTTAACCACAAATGTTTCTAATGGTTCTGATTTATGTTATGATGAAAAGAAAATAATTAATAATTGGAAATTAATTAATAAAATTTGGAATATAAGTCGTTTAATTAAATTAAATCTTCAGACTTTAGAAACTGATTTCAATGAAGAGCTTTTATTATTTCCAGAAAAAGCTTTATTAACTCATTTTTCAAAATTAATTAAAAAAATTGATTTTTTATATGAAAGATATGAATTTCATATTATAGGAGAATTATTATATCATTTCATTTGGGAAGAATTTGGAAATTTCTTTTTAGAATTTTTAAAAGTTTTTTTAAAAAAAGAAAAAGAATATTTAAATACTCAAAAATTTTTACTTTTTATTTTGAAAAATATTTTAAAATTATTACATCCTTTCATTCCTTTTGTAACTGACGCTATTTATGAAGATTTAACTTTAGGAAAATCTATCGTTCATTCTTCTTGGCCGAAAATTGATTATTCGGATTTAAAATCTTTAGATGATATCCAAAGTTTAAAAACTTTAATTGTTCAATTTCGTAATTGGAGACATTTGCGTAAAATTAACAAAAATAATTTGTTTACTTTGTATATTGAAACGCTTTCGAAAAAAAATAAAGAATTAAAAATTTTTAGTTCAGTTTTAGAAACTTTTTTTCAAGTAAATAAAGTTAAAATTATTAATAGTTTAGATGAAAATTATGTTTGTTTATTTTCTGAAAAAAATATATCCATTTGGATAGATAAAAAAAATTGGCAAAATATTAATAATACAGCGATTAAAGATAATTTAAAACAACAAAAAGAAATGCTTTTAAAAGAAATCAAGAGAAGTGAAGAAATTTTAGGTAATAATTCATTTATAGAAAAAGCAAATCCTAACAAAATCAAATTAGAAAGAGAAAAATATCAAAAATATTTAAATAAATATCAAAAATTAAATAAAAATGATATAATATAAAAAAATATTTTTTCGATCAATTAATTTTAATAATTTATTAATAAAAATATTTTTTATACATTTTAAAAAAACTGTCTCTAAACCTAAAGCTAATGTTATTTTTGTTTATGGATTATTATAAAATACATAAGGATATTTTTATGTGAATACTTATTTTTTTTGTGCGGAATAAAAAAAACAAATATTTTTTTATCGAAATTGTTTTTTATTTAAGAATGTTTCTTTCAAAGATAAGAAATTTTAATTAATATAACAAAAATTATCATAATTTTTTTCTGATATAGAATCTAAAACAATTTTAAATAATATAATTGATATAGTTAAATATAAGAAATTATTAATTTTTTTATATAATAATAAGGATTGATTTTTTTATGTTCAAAATATTTATTGAATAATATATTTTATATTTTAATATATAAAGAAATTTTTTGTTTTTTAAAAAATTTATGTTTTTTTAAAAAAGAGGCAATTAGATAATAATATGAAAAATAAAGAACTTTTAAAAATAAGTTGTTTATCTTCAAAAGAAGTTTTTAAAAATTTTAATACAAGTTCTGATGGTTTAAGCAATCAAGAAGCAAAAAAAAGATATCTTATTCATGGTTTGAATGTTATTAGATCAAATAAAAATACAAATATTTTCCGACAATTCATTAAACATTTTACTTCTATATTTGCTTTTTTATTATGGACAGCGGGTTTTTTAGCTTTTTGTATTAATGAAAAACCAGTAGGTTTAGCCATTATTATGGTTGTTATTGTTAATGGTGTTTTTTCTTTTTTTCAAGAACGCAAAGCTGGAAAGATTTTATCTTATTTAGGAAGTATGATACCTAATAAAATTCAAGTTTATCGTGATGGTAAAATAGAATTTATTGATGTAATTAATTTAACAATAGGTGATTTAATTTTTTTAGATGTAGGAAGTGTTATCCCTGCTGATGCTAGATTAGTAGAATCTAATAATTTTTATGTTGATAATTCTATGTTAACAGGGGAAATTGTTCCTTTGAATAGAACTTGTAATCCTAATATTAATAATATTGATGTTATTTCTGAAATTCCTAACTTAGTATATGCAGGAACAACTGTTTCACAAGGTAGTGCCAAAGCTATTGTTTATTCTATCGCTGGAAATACTCAAATTGGAGAAGTTTCTAATTTAGTACAAAATATTGATAAAGGCGTAAGTACTCTTGAAAAAGAAATTCATAAAGTTATTAAAGTAATTAGTATTATTGCTTCATCTTTGGCTTTTTTAGTTTTTTTAATTTGTATATGGCGTTATAGTACTGTTGTAGATATAACTAGGGCAGATGTTTTTAAATCTTCTATTACTGTAGCTTTAGGAATGTTAGTAGCTAATATTCCAGAAGGATTATTACCGTCTATTAATTTAAGTTTAGCTATCGGTTCGCAAAGAATGGCTAAACAAAACGCTTTAATTAAACAATTATTTTCAGTTGAAACATTAAATTCTACTACTGTTATTTGTACTGATAAAACAGGTACTTTAACAGAAAATAAATTAACTTGTCATAAAATATTATTCCCTGGAGGATATGTTGATATTACAGGTAATGGTTTTAATAAAAAAGGCGAATTTAAAAATTTAGATAGAGAAAAACATGATAAGGTTTTAAGCAAATTATTTATTTCTGCTATAATATGTTCTGAAGCTAATTTAATCAATGATCCTATTAATAAAAAAGATTTTCAAATAATAGGTAGTCCTACAGAAGGTTCTTTTTTAATCGCTGCTCGTAAATATAGCTTGGATATAGATGAAATTAGAAATAATTTTCAAGTAGAAAAAATGAATCCTTTTTCTTCGGAAACTAAAAAAATGAGTGTTTTAGTTAAGAATTTATCTCAAAAAAATTATGATTTGAATGAAAGATATTTATTTATCAAAGGCGCTCCTAGTGTTTTATTAAAAGATTGTAAATTTCAATATAAAAATAAAAAAGTAATCGAATTTTCTCAAAAAGATAAAGATTTTTTTGTTAATCATAATGAAGAATTAGCTAGTAAAGGTTATCGTTTATTATCTATTGCTTATAAAAAAATAGAATCTTATACAGATAATTATGATGAAATAGACATGGTCTTTTTAGGTTTTTTAGTAAATTACGATCCTCCTAAAATCGAAGTACGTGATTCAATTGAAAAATTATATAAAGCTGGTTTAAAAGTTACTGTTATTACAGGAGATTACGGACCAACAGCGATATCTATAGGGAAACAAGTAGGTATTGTGAAAGATGATCAATATTTAAATGTAGATGGTGAAAAAATTGATAAAATATCTCAACAAGAATTACAAGATATTTTAAAAACTCCTAAACCAATATTTTTTTCTCGTACAACTCCACAACATAAATTAAGAATTATAGAAGCTTATCGTGCTAATGGTGAAATAGTAGGAGTTATTGGAGACGGAGCTAACGATATTTTAGCTATGAAAGCTGCTCATATTGGTATTGCAATGGGTAAATCTGGTAAAGACGTTGCTCGTAATGCAGCTGATATTATTTTATTAGATGATAATTTCTCTACTATTCCTAAAGCTCTTTTAGAAGCTCGTGGTATTTATGATAATATTAAAAAATTTATAACTTATGTATTTAGTTCTAATATTCCACAAATTTTCCCTGTTATATTTATGGCAGTGTTTGGATATCCTCCTTATTTAACTGTTATGCAAATTTTAGCTATAGATTTAATAACTGATTTAATTCCTGCTATAGCTTTAGGATCAGAAAAACCTGATAAAGATTTATTAGAAAAAAAACCTATTACTGCAAAAGATCGTTTATTAGATAAAAAAGTATTAAGAAGAAGTTATGGTTTTTTAGGCTTAGTTGAAGGATTTTTAGCCTTAGTATTTTTCGTATCTTTTTATTTTTATACAGGTTTAGGAGGCGATGGTTTAAAATTTGGATTTGAAAAATTATCTCAAGAAAAAGCATTTAAAACTGCTTCTACTATGGCTTTTGGGGCTGTTATTTTTGCTCAGATAGGTAATGTTTTTGCCTGCAGATCTGATAAACTTCAATTTTGGCAAACTTTTAAAAAGAAGAATATTCTTTTATATTTTGGTATTTTATGTGAATTATTTTTATTTTTTATTATTTCAAGAGACATTCATACATTAAATGATTTTTTTGGAACAGCTAAAATACAAATTTTACATTATATTTGTTTATTTTCTTGTATTTTTATAATATTATTTTTTGATTATATTTATAAATTTATTAATAATAGAAAAAAGTTAAAAAAAATTTAAGCAAATAGTTTAAATTTTTTTCTTTTTTTATTTTTTAACATTAAAGGAAAGAAAATGAAACTTATTGTCGGTTTAGGAAATCCAGGTATTATTTATGATAATACTCTGCATAACATAGGATTTATGATGATTGATTTTTTTTTAGATTATTTAAAAAAAAATTTAATTCCGTTTAAATTAAAAAAAAAACTATTTAATTTGGTTTACTATGTTCAAATAAATAAGAAATCAGTTATATTATTAAAACCGCAAATTTATATGAATAATTCTGGTTCAGCTATAGAAAAAATTGTTAAAAAATATAAAGTTAATATACAAGATATTTTGGTTTTACATGATGATATTTATTTAAAAGCTGGTAATTTTAAATTAAAACATAAAGGTGGACATGGGGGACATAATGGAATAAAAAATATTATAGAAATTTTAAATACAAATCAATTTAAAAGATTAAAGATAGGTGTTAATAATAATTCTTCAATTCCTTTGAATGAATATGTTTTAGGATTTTTTGAACCGCAAATTAAAAAAGATATTTTGAATAAGTTCCCAATATTCGTTGATATATTAAAATATTTTATTGACGATATCCCTTTTGAAAAAATTTTTAATTTTTTAAATAAAAAATGATCTTTTTTTTAAAAATATTTTTTTATATGTTATAATGAACTTGTTGTTATTTTTAACATTTCAGCAAAAAATATTTTTATTTAAAAATTTGTGTTTTTGAAAACTGAAGATGATATTTTAATATTAATTTTTAATTAATAAAAACAAAATTTTTGTTATTAAAATATCAAAAATTTTATAAACCAAGAGTTTGATCCTGGCTCAGGATGAACGCTGGCGGCGCGCCTAATACATGCAAGTCGAACGGAGACCCTTCAAAAGGTTTTAGTGGCGAACGGGTGAGTAACACGTAAGTAACCTACCTTTAAGACGAGGATAACAATCGGAAACGGTTGCTAAGACTGGATAGGAAACAAAAAGGCATCTTTTTGTTTTTAAAAGACCTTCTTCGGAGGGTATGCTTAAAGAGGGGCTTGCGCCACATTAGTTAGTTGGTAAGGTAAAGGCTTACCAAGATTATGATGTGTAGCTGGACTGAGAGGTTGAACAGCCACATTGGGACTGAGACACGGCCCAAACTCCTACGGGAGGCAGCAGTAGGGAATTTTCGGCAATGGAGGAAACTCTGACCGAGCGACGCCGCGTGAACGATGAAGTATTTCGGTATGTAAAGTTCTTTTATTGAAGAAGAAAAAATAGTGGAAAAACTATCTTGACGTTATTCAATGAATAAGCCCCGGCTAACTATGTGCCAGCAGCCGCGGTAAGACATAGGGGGCGAGCGTTATCCGGAATTATTGGGCGTAAAGGGTGCGTAGGCGGTTAGATAAGTCTATAATTTAATTTCAGTGCTTAACGCTGTCTTGTTATAGAAACTGTCTTGACTAGAGTGAGATAGAGGCAAGCGGAATTCCATGTGTAGCGGTAAAATGTGTAAATATATGGAGGAACACCAGAAGCGTAGGCGGCTTGCTGGGTCTTTACTGACGCTGAGGCACGAAAGCGTGGGGAGCAAACAGGATTAGATACCCTGGTAGTCCACGCTGTAAACGATGAGTACTAAGTGTCGGGGGTAACCTCGGTACTGAAGTTAACACATTAAGTACTCCGCCTGAGTAGTACGTACGCAAGTATGAAACTTAAAGGAATTGACGGGACTCCGCACAAGCGGTGGATCATGTTGTTTAATTCGAAGATACACGAAAAACCTTACCAGGTCTTGACATACTCTGCAAAGCTATAGAAATATAGTGGAGGTTATCAGGGATACAGGTGGTGCATGGTTGTCGTCAGTTCGTGTCGTGAGATGTTAGGTTAAGTCCTAAAACGAACGCAACCCCTGTCGCTAGTTGCCAGCACGTAATGGTGGGGACTTTAGCGAGACTGCCAATTAAAAATTGGAGGAAGGTGGGGATAACGTCAAATCATCATGCCCCTTATGATCTGGGCTACAAACGTGATACAATGGCTATTACAAAGAGTAGCTGAAACGCGAGTTTTTAGCCAATCTCAAAAAGGTAGTCTCAGTACGGATTGAAGTCTGCAACTCGACTTCATGAAGCTGGAATCGCTAGTAATCGCGAATCAGCATGTCGCGGTGAATACGTTCTCGGGGTTTGTACACACCGCCCGTCAAACCACGAAAGTTAGCAATACCCGAAAGCAGTGGCTTAACTTTGCAAGAAGAGGGAGCTGTCTAAGGTAGGGTTGATGATTGGGGTTAAGTCGTAACAAGGTATCCTTACCGGAAGGTGAGGATGGATCACCTCCTTTCTAAGGACATACATATAAAAATCATCATCTTCAGTTTTGAAAGACTTAGGTTAAAATATAAGTTTTTCTTTTTATAAAAAAAGTGTTTCTCTTATATAAAAGACCAAAGGGCCTATAGCTCAGTTGGTTAGAGCACACGCCTGATAAGCGTGAGGTCGGTGGTTCAAGTCCACTTAGGCCCACCAATTTTATATCAGGAAAATATTTACTTCGAAGAAAGTTCTTTGAAAAGTAGATAAACATGATTTGCTTAATTCAATTAAATTTGAAGAAAGTAAGGGCGTACAGTGAATGCCTTGGCACTAAGAGCCGATGAAGGACGCAATTAACGGCGATACACCATGGGGAGTTGTAAATAAATGAAGATCCATGGATTTCCGAATGGGGCAACCTACTACAGTAAAATTGTAGTTTTTTGATTGTAAAATCAAAAAGGGAACGCAGTGAACTGAAATATCTAAGTAACTGCAGGAAAAGAAAGTAATAACGATTCCGCTAGTAGTGACGAACGAACACGGAATAGCCTTGGATACTATTAACTAGTTACAAAATAAAAAGCAACTTGAAGTTTCTGGAAAGAAACACCAAAGAAGGTGAAAGTCCTGTAAGGGAAAACTTTTTATCTAGAGTATCCTACAAAGTACGGCGAGACACGAGAAATCTTGTTGGAAGACAGGAGGACCATCTCCTAAGGCTAAATACTTCTTAGTGACCGATAGTGAACTAGTACCGTGAGGGAAAGGTGAAAAGAACCCCGAGAGGGGAGTGAAATAGATCCTGAAACTGTATGCCTACAATTAGTCAGAGCTCGTTAATGAGTGATGGCTTGCCTTTTGCAGAATGAACCGGCGAGTTATGATATAGAGCAAGGTTAAGTTTTAAGGAACGGAGCCGTAGCGAAAGCGAGTTTTAAAGAGCGTTTAGTTGTATGTCATAGACCCGAACCTGGGTGATCTATCCATGACCAGGATGAAGCTTGGGTGAAACTAAATGGAGGACCGAACCAGGACACGTTGAAAAGTGTTTGGATGACTTGTGGCTAGGGGTGAAATTCCAATCGAACTCAGAGATAGCTGGTTCTCCCCGAAATAGCTTTAGGGCTAGCGTTGATTAATAGTTTTTATGAAGGTAGAGCACTAAATAAGTGATGGCTTCACCTCGAAGTACTGATTTTAATTAAACTCCGAATGTCATAAAAAACAA
Source organism: Candidatus Phytoplasma rubi (assembly GCF_026821955.1). Lineage (NCBI taxonomy): Bacteria > Bacillati > Mycoplasmatota > Mollicutes > Acholeplasmatales > Acholeplasmataceae > Candidatus Phytoplasma > Candidatus Phytoplasma rubi. The sequence continues at coordinate 207,372 of NZ_CP114006.1, forward strand.
TCAGCAGTCAGACTGTGGGTGATAAGGTCCATAGTCAAAAGGGAAAGAGCCCAGACCGTCAGCTAAGGTCCCTAAATTAATGTTAAGTGGAAAAGGAAGTGAAGATGTTAAAACAGCTAGGAAGTTGGCTTAGAAGCAGCCATCTTTTAAAGAGTGCGTAATAGCTCACTAGTCTAATGACTTCGCACCGAAAATTTATCGGGGCTCAAACATTATACCGAAGCTACGGATATTAACGAATGTTAAATATGGTAGGGGAAGCGTTCTGATATCAGTGAAGCCATAGCGGAAGCAGTGGTGGAGAGATCAGAAGTGAGAATGCCGGTGTAAGTAACGAAAAGATAGGTGAGAATCCTATCCGTCAAAAACCCAAGGTTTCCAGGGGAAGGTTCGTCCGCCCTGGGTTAGTCAGGTCCTAAGGTGAGGTAGAAATACGTAGTCGATGGTAAGCAGGCGAATATTCCTGCACTAAAAAAACAACTGATGGAGGGACAAAGAAGGCTAGGCATGCCCTTTATATGGATTAGGGTTGAAGGATCGAGTTTGAGAAAACAGGTAAATCCGTTTTCTTATTCTAAAAAATTAGATTCGAAGGTAAGATGACCGATGTCATACTTTCAAGAAAAGCTTCTAGGGTTAATTGTTTTTTTACCTGTACCGCAAACCGACACAGGTGGGTAGGTAGAGTATACTAAGACGCGCGAGAAAACTCTTGTTAAGGAACTCGGCAAAATTACTCCGTAACTTAGGGATAAGGAGAACTTTTGTGTAAAAAGCAAAAGTCACAGAAAAGAAGCCCAAGCGACTGTTTATCAAAAACATAGGTCTCTGCTAAACCGTGAGGTGATGTATAGGGGCTGATGCCTGCCCGGTGCTGGAAGATCAAAAGGAGATGTTAGGGTTAAACCGAAGCATTGAATTGAAGTCCCAGTGAACGGCGGCCGTAACTATAACGGTCCTAAGGTAGCGAAATTCCTTGTCGGGTAAATTCCGACCCGCACGAAAGGCATAACGATTTGGGCGCTGTCTCAACAAGAGTCTCGGTGAAATCAAATTATCGGTGAAAATGCCGATTACCCGCGACAGGACGAAAAGACCCCATGGAGCTTTACTGTAGCTTAATATTGAATTTGAGAAATTGATGTACAGAATAGGTGGGAGACGGAGAACTTTATACGCTAGTTTAAAGGGAGTCACCTTTGGGATACCACCCTTTAATTTTTTATGTTCTAACCTACGTAAGTGGATTACGAGGGACAGTGTTTGGTGGGCAGTTTGACTGGGGCGGTCGCCTCCTAAAGAGTAACGGAGGCGTTCATAAGGTTCCTTCAAAATGGTCGGAAATCATTTAGAGAGCGTAAAGGCATAAGGGAGCTTGACTGCGAGACCTACAAGTCGAGCAGAGACGAAAGTCGGACTTAGTGATCTTACGATACCGCATGGAAGGGTCGTAACTCAACGGATAAAAGCTACCCTGGGGATAACAGGCTTATCGCTTCCGAGCGTTCACAGCGACGAAGCGGTTTGGCACCTCGATGTCGGCTCATCGCATCCTGGAGCTGGAGAAGGTTCCAAGGGTTGGGCTGTTCGCCCATTAAAGCGGAACGCGAGCTGGGTTCAGAACGTCGTGAGACAGTTCGGTCTCTATCCGTCGTGGGCGTTGGAAATTTGAAAAGAGCTGTCCCTAGTATGAGAAGACCGGGATGGATATACCGCTGGTGTTTCAGTTGGTTCGCCAGAGCCATAGCTGAGTAGCTATGTATAGAAAGGATAAACACTGAAAGCATCTAAGTGTGAAGCCTCCTTTAAGATGAGATTTCCCTATGAGATCCCTGAAAGACTATCAGGTAGATAGGCTAGAGGTGTAAGAAGAGTGATTTTTTCAGCTGACTAGTACTAATAGATCCATTGACTTTGATTTTAAGAAGAATTAAAAAGGTTGTGTTTATCTAGTTTTGAAAGAACCTTGGTAATTAATAAAAGGGGAAACACCTGTTCCCATTCCGAATACAGCAGTTAAGTCCTTTTAACCTGAAGATAGTTTTTGATTTTAAAAGCAAAAATAAGATTTGCCAAGGTTTACTTTAAGAGGATTAGCTCAGTTGGGAGAGCGTCTGCCTTACAAGCAGAAAGTCGGGGGTTCAAGTCCCTCATCCTCTACCATTTTATTTATAAAAGGCCTATATAGCTCAGTTGGTAGAGCATCTGACTGTTAATCAGAGGGTCCTAGGTTCGAGCCCTAGTATAGGCGCCATATAGTAATAAAAATATAAAAGTATTTTTTATATAATTATTTTATTTTGAATAATAGTTTTATATTTTTATTAGAAAAAAGGAATCTTTAGTGAATTCACAAATATTTAAAACTGTTTTTGAAAATAATCTATTAACTGTTGAAATAAATAAATTAGCTAAACAAGCTAATGGTTCGGTATTACTTCGTTATAATAATAGTGTTATTTTAACTGTAGTAGTTTCTAGTAAAAAAGACACAGTTTTAAATTATTTTCCTTTAACAGTTGTTTATCAAGAAAAACTTTATGCCGTAGGAAAGATACCTGGGAGTTTTGCTAAAAGAGAAGGTAAACCGTCTGATCATGAGGTTTTAAATTCTCGTTTGATAGATAGAACCTTAAGGCCTTTATTTCCTAAACAATTTAAAAAAGAAGTTCAGATAGTGAATACTATTTTAAGTAGTGATTACGATGGCAATAATGAAATATTTGCTATTTTATCAAGTTCTTTATCTTTATTAATATCAGATATTCCTTATATAGATTCTGTATCAGGAGTATGTATAGGAAAAATTAATAATAAATTTATTGTTAATCCTAATTCAGAACAAAGAGAAAAATCAGATTTTTTATTGATTTTGGCAGGTACTAAAAACAGTTTAAATATGATAGAAGCTGTTTGTAAAGAAACAACAGAAGAAGTTTTATTAGAAGCTATGATTTATGGTCATGAAATTATTAAAAAACTTTGTTTTTTTCAAGATGAAATTAAAGAAAAAATTAATCCTAGAAAACAGCTTTTGGCAGAATCTTATTGGAATGAAGAATTATACAATCAAATAGAAAAAAAATATCGAATTCAAATAAAAAATATTTTAGATATAAATTCAAAGAATAAAAACGATTCTAAATCATTTAAAAATATTATTGATCAATTAAAAGAAAAATTATTAGTAGAATATCAAAATAATAATGATTTTTTATTAGAAGATAGACAAAATTTTCATCATATAGAAGATATTTTTTATGATTTATTAGGTCAAGAATTTAGAAAAATGACTATTCAAGATAAAAAAAGAATTGATGGTAGAAAATTAGAAGAAATTAGAAAAATTGAAAGCCAAATAAGTTTGTTACCTAGAACTCATGGATCAGCTCTTTTTACAAGAGGACAAACACAAAGTTTAGCTGTTGTTACTTTAGGGTCCTTAAGAGAAAGTAAAACAATTGATGATTTAACAGAAGAAGAAGAAAAACGTTTTATTTTGCATTATAATTTTCCTTCTTATTCTGTTGGTGAGATAGGAAGGTATATAGCACCTTCTAGAAGAGAAATTGGTCATGGAATTTTAGCTGAAAAAGCATTATTTTATCTTTTGCCTTCAGAAGAAGAATTTCCTTATTCTATTAGAGTAGTTTCAGAAATTTTAGAATCTAACGGTTCTTCTTCACAAGCTACTATTTGTGCAGCTTCAATGGCTTTAATGGATGCAGGTGTTCCTTTAAAACAAGCTGTCGCAGGAATAGCTATGGGATTGTTTTTAGATGAAAAAGAATATGTTATTTTAACTGATATTCAAGGTTTTGAAGATAAAGAAGGGGATATGGATTTTAAAATATCTGGAACTAAAAAAGGAATTACTGCTTTGCAAATGGACATAAAACAAAAAGGTATTAATTTCGATATTTTAAAAGAAGCTTTAGAAAAAGCACGTTTAGGAAGAACAGAAATTTTAAAACAAATGAGAACTGTCATTCCTAAACATAATGATGAAGTTTCTACTTTCGCTCCTAAAGTTAAAGTTATTCGTGTTAGAACTGATAAAATAAGAGATATAATAGGAACAGGCGGAAAAATAATTTCTCGAATTATCGAAAAACATGATAATGTTCAAATAGATATTAAACAAGATGGAAATATTTTTATAACTCATAATAATATTGATATTGTTAGAAAAACAGCTAATTATATTTTAAATTTAGTTAAAGAAATTAAAGTAGGTGAAGTTTTTAAAGTAACTATTTTAAAGATTTTAAATGATAAACAAGGTCAATCTTTTGGAGCGGTAGCTGAAATTTGTCCTGGAATTAAAGGATTCATTCATATTAGCCAATTAGATAATAAAAAAACAGCAAAAGTAGAAGATGTTTTAAATGTAGGCGATCAATTATTTGTTAAATGTATCGAAATTAATAATAGGGGCCAAATTTCATTATCTTTAAAAGATTATAAAAATAAAATTATAAAATAAATTTAATTTAAATTTATTTAAATAAATTACTAATTATATTATATAACTCATTTATTTTACGGGGGTTTTATTTTTTTAAATAATTAATAATTTTCTCTTATTTAGAAAAATTATTTTAATAAAATTATTAATTTTCATAAATATTTTTAATTATAAAAAAATAAAGAAATACCACTATTAATTTAGATCAATTTATTAGAAATAAGATGGCAAATTTAATTTATAAATATTTTTAGTTTATATATTTAAGTTTTTATTGTTATAATTTGAATATTTTTTTTATTAATGATGTGATTCGTGATATAAAAAGATATGTTTTGATATATAAAAATAAAAAAAGTTTAAAGTTTTGGAACACTGTGTTTTTTTTTACCATTTACAACAAAAAAGTAGTCATAATTATAAATATAAGATTGAATATTAATTCTCAAATCCTAATTCCATGGAAATCAAACAAATAAAACATAAAATCAAAACTATTTTTCAATTAAAACATCAAAATTTTAAAAATGCTTGTTTAAATATTATTAATTAATTTATTTTAAAATCAAAAAATTTTATTTATTATGTTAAACTCAAAAAATCGTTATCTTAAACGTTATAATAATAACTATTATATCCCTATCTCTCAATTAAATCTCTTAAAAAATAATTTTTAATCTACTCAACCTTATCAAAAATTGTGTGCGGATTTTACTTATTTATTTTAATGAGAAAATTAAAATCCTTTATTTATCATTGATATATGGACTTGTATAATAGAGAAATTTTGAGTTATTATCTTTCTGCCAAAAGAGATTCTCATTTAGTTTTAACACCTTTAAACCAATTGCCAAATTTAAAAAACTTCTTTTTTTAATTTGGACCAAGGTGTTGAATATACTGGAAAAATAATTCAAAATACTTTACAAGAAAAAAACTTGATTCCTAGTTTCTCAGAAAAAAGGAGTCCCGCTCAAAACGCTTGTATTTAAATTTTTTTTGCTAATTTTAAATGTGAAACTATTTATTTAGAAAAAAGAAAAAAATTAACCAAAAAACGTTTAACACAGATTGTTAATTTTTTTATTAAAAATTATAATTCTCAAAGAAGAATAAAATATTTAAATTATCTTTCTCCTTATCAATTTAAATATCAAAAAGAAAACCAATACTTAATAAGTATTAATTTTGACCCCAAATATAATAGTCAAGATATTATAAATAACAATTATATTGGTTTTTTGTTGTTAGCTCCTCTTTTTGATAACCAATACCATTATTATCTAAGACAACACTATCATTTTGAATAAATGTTACTTTACCTTTAATATAAAAATACATATTGATAATACATAATCCTTTTTATTAATTTATTTCTAAAAATATCATTTTATTAAAATTTATTTATGTTATAATAATTTAATATATATATTAATATTACATTATTAATGAAATAAATAACGAAATAAATTTAAATTCTTTAAAATAAATGAAAGTTGATTTAAATTTAATATGACTTTATCAAAACAATTTCTATCGTCAGAAATAAAAGAATTAGAAATCTTTTTGGAAAAAAATGATTTTTTTGAAGATTTTAAAAAACAATTATTTTATCCAAAACTTAAAAAAGAACAATTTAAAGATAATAGTAATTTAAAAAAATTTTTTTTATTTAATATAAACAAATTAAATATCAAACACAAAGATAATATATTAAAAATTATAAATCAAAAAAAAGAATATCAAAAAAAAGATAAAATAAATTACGAAGATTATAACTTTATAATTCAAAAAATAAAAAATAAAATAGAACAAAAAAAAATAGAAAAAAAAAAAATTTATCAAAAATTCAAAGTAAAACAAGAAAAAATAAAACAAAATAATGAACAATTTTTAAAAAATTTCTTTAACATTCAAAAAGAAATAATTTTAAAAAAAGAAAAATTAAAAAAAATTTTTTTAGAATGTAATCAAATATTATCAGAAAAAATAAAAATTATTACTTATGATATTATAAAAGATTTTGAACAAAAACATATTCATTCTAATAATCAAATTAATCAAATAAAACAAAAACATAAATATCAAATATCAAATATCGAAATAAAATGTAATTCCTATTTTAACCAAATACAAAAAGAACAAAAAGAAGAAGAAAAAAATTTTTCAAAAACAATTCAAAAAAATAATATTTTTTTTCAAAAAAAATTAAATCAACATAATAAAATTTTAAACGAAATACAGCAAAAATTTTTTCAAAAAGAAAACAACTTAAAAGAAAAAATAAATAAACTAATTAAAACAAATAAATTAAAAATGTTTTTTATTCCAGAATTTAAAAATAATACAAACGATATAAATTTTATTATATTATTGAAAAAAAATAAACAAAATAAAATAGAAAATTTTAAAAATATATATTTTTGGCAACTAAAATATATCTTTTTAAAATCATTAAGTCAAAAAAATATCAAAATTATCAATATTGAAAATATTTGGGTAGAAAAAATTAATAATTTAAAAATTCAACAAAATAAATTTTCTTGTCAAAAAGAAAAAGAAATTATCGATAATCATTTTCTAAAAGAAATTAAATTTTTGGAATTGAATTTTCAAATTGCTGAAATAATAAAAAAATATGAAAATATAAATAAAGAATTAAAAGAAAACAAAGAACGAGAAGAAATAAAATATTCTTATGAACATAGCAAATATAAAGTAGATATTGAATTAAACTACTTAGAGTATCATAAAAAAAAAATAATCACTCAACAAGAAAAAGAAGAAAAAGAAAATTTAATTCAAATTCAATCAAAAATTGAACTTATAAAATTCGATTCCCAATATTTAGAAAATATAATTCAAAATATTAACCAAACAATAAATTTAAATAAAAAAATAATAGATTTAGAACAAACACATTACAAAAATAATATTTTTAAAAACATCAATTTCGAACAACAAACAGAATTTTTCCATAAAAGAACTAATATGGAAAAATTAGAAATAGAATACGATATCAAAAAATTTTTTTTGTATAAAAAAAATATTTTAGATAATTTGATTTTATTCATTGATTATATGGATTCCAAAAATAAAATACAAAATAATTTATTTCATAATCTTAAAAATCAAACAAAAAAATATTTAGAACAAAAAAAATATCAAACAAAAGAATTAATAAGAATACAAAATTTATGTAAATTATTTTTAAATAATTTTCAAAATAAACAATTTGATTTTCTTAATATATTAATAGAAAAAATTGATAATTTAGAACAATTAAATCTTCAAAAACAAATTGATTTGTATAATAACATTCATAAATATACTAAAAAAAATATTTTTTATATTCATGATTTAATTAATAAAAATAAATTAAAAAATAAAAAAGATTACTTTTCAATAGAAAATGAAATTAAAATTTATGAACAAAATTATATCTTTTTAAAAAAAACCTTAATTTTATTACAAGAAAAAAAACAATTACAAAACAAGAAATATATTAAAAAAATCAAAAAAATTAAAGACAAAAAAATAAAAAAACATATTTTATATCAAAATAAAATCTCTTTTTATTTAAATAAAATAACTAATTTAAAAACAAATCCATCTTTAATTAAAAAAATTTATTTTAGATTTTGTATAAAAAAAATCATTTCTTATTATTTAAAAGAGTTAAAAAATATTCAATTTATAAATGAATTTTTAAATAAAGAATACATTTATTTATCGAAAATTAAACATAATTTGAATAAAGACATAAAATTAGAAAAAACAAAATTACTTAATAAAACGTATCAAGAGATGATATGGCTATCTGAAAATTTTTTAAAAATAACTCAAGAAATTCATAAAATAAATATCCAAAAAACAAAAAAAATACAAATAAAAGAAAAATATAATCTTGATAATCAGTTTCTCAATAACAAAAAAATATTTGAAAATAAATTACAACAAAGAAGAAAAGAAAATATTCTTATTAAAGAAAATTTTAAAGATGTTTTAATTGAAATCCAAAACCATTTTAAAAAAAAATTAAATCGAATAGAAATAGAAAAATTAAATAAAGAAAACAATTTAATTCAAAACTTTAATATCCAAAAAAAATTATTCTTACAAAAACAAAAGATAGAAAAAGAAAAAAACTATTTAATAACAAAAATGAAAGAAAAAGAAGAAAAAAAAATTTTTATTACAAGAATAAAAATACAAAAAAAATATAATTCACATAATTTGTTTTTATCAAAACAAAAAAAAAAAAAGAAAAAAAATTTTAAAAAAAAAATTTCTTATTTTTCTTGGATAAAAAAAATTAATATATGGAAAACGAAAATATTTTTTTATTTAAAAAACATAAAAAATAATTTAGAATTAAAAAAAACTTATTTCCAAAATAAAAAAAAATTAAATCATAAAATAAAAATACAATTATTTTTATACAACCAATTTATTCTCTTTTTGTAAATTAACAATAATTTTTTCAAATATTATATAATATTAATTGTATATAAAAAATAAAATTTTTTTATGTTTATTATTTTTTTAAAAAATATTATTTCCAATATATTTCTTTTTAATTATTTACATTATTTAATTTAAAAAAGGAACTGAAAATTGAACATAGGGCAAAAAATTAGAAATTTAAGATTAGAAAGAAAAATAACTCAACAAGATTTAGCTAAGAAAATAAACGTAACTAGTGGATATATTTCCCAAATAGAAAATAATTTAATCTCTCCTTCTTTAAAAATTTTATTTTCTTTATTAAAAATTTTTAAAAAATCAGCTTCAGAATTTTTTCAAGAAGAACAAAATATAGAATTAATTAATAAAACTGAAGATTTCTTAATTGTCAAAGAATCAAATCTTAAAAATACTATTTATTATCTTTTCCCTTATCTTACAAGATATCGAATAGAACCAACAATTATAGAAATTGAACCTAAAGGACAAACTAAGATTAATATTGCAAAAAAAGAAGATGTTTTTGGCTTTGTACTCGAAGGAGAAGTTGTTTTAGTTTTAGATAAATTAAGGTTTTTTTTAAGTAAAGGAGATACTTTTTACTTATCAACGGATAAGAAATATTATTTATTAAATCAAAATGAAGAGACAATCAAAATATTAAAAATCATTTCATCTTCGAAATAAATTATAAAGGATATTATTAAAATGAGAAAAATCGTTATAGCTGGTAATTGGAAAATGAATAAATGTAAAGGGGCGACCAAGAGGCTTAAATATCGTGCTATTTAACCAATAGCCAGGGAAGATTTCCCCTGAATGCATATCTTCGGTTTGTTAAACGAAAGAATAACAGATTACAGCAGAAGGTAAAAACGAATTGAGACGAAACAGTATAGTCAAAAAGATTCCGTGAGCAAATTTGGATATGGATAAGGATGAAAAACCCTAAGATGAATAAAGTGAGGTAATCTTCTAACTTAACGGCAACTGTGTAAATCCGTTAATCTAGATAGCTGGAAATTATCTTTGTGTTTCGCAGTGAAATCATCATAAACCTAGACTCCACCCATAGCTGGGCAAGCAACTCTTGTCTAAGGTTAATTCCGCAAGCTGGGTCAAAATCACCTAAGTCCAAAAGGTAGATATTTAAAGTAACTGGTAGATTCCTAAACCTCAGTTTTTTGGAAACAAATAAGGATAGGTTATTTGAATGAAACTTAAATTTATTTGAGCCCTTAGAGGCAAGGAAAAAGAGACTATTTAGTAATCGTTGGAGTAAAAATGAGGATGGAATACCTCTAAATTCAATCGACCAACCAAGTCGAAGGTTAACAACCTTTAAAGGGTGAAAATAGTCAGTAATTCTAGAGATAGAATTATGGAAAGCCGTATGCTTGAAAACTTGCTTGTACGGTTTGGGACGGGACCAACTGTAATAAAAGATTCGTATCTTAAACGTAGTTGATTTATCGTCATATTCAGCTTTGAATTTCATTTATCAAATTAATAATAAAATGCCTGATAGAAAAAAAGTAGAAACTATTATTTTTCCACAAATAACTTTATTAGATGTTTTAACTCAAATAGAAGGAAAAAATTTGAGAATAGGCGCTCAAAATGTTTTTTACAAAAATGAAGGCGCTTATACAGGAGAAATTTCTCCTAAAAATATACATTCTTTAGGTGTTAAATACGCTTTAATCGGACATTGTGAAAGAAGAATACTTTTTGGCGAAACAGACTCAACAGTTAATTTAAAACTTCTAGCTCTTTTAAATATGAATATTTATCCTATCGTTTGTATAGGAGAAGATATTAATACTAAAAACGAAAACAAAACTAAAATATTCTTAGAAAAACAATTAGAAAATATTTTCCAAAAAGTTCCACAAGATTCTGTAGAAAAAATTATATTAGCTTATGAACCTTTTTGGGCGATCGGAACAGGAAAAAGTCTTCAACCTGAAGATTCCAACGAAATTATAAAAAATATTCGTCAAAAAGTAGCTTCTTTGTTTTTTAATGAATTAGCTCAAAAAATAAGAATTATTTATGGCGGTTCTATTAATGAATCTAATATAGAAACTATTTTAAAACAAAAAGAAATTGATGGTGTTTTAATAGGAAATAGTTCTTTAGAAGTGTCAAGTTTCTTATATTTCACTAAAATAGGACTTAAAATGTATAATAAAAAATATTCTGATAATTTAGAATAATTTTTATGTAAAAAAAAAAAAAAAAGAAAGTTTTTTAAAATAAAAATGGAAAAACAAAAGTGGTTAAATAATTTAAATGAAAAACAAATAAAAGTTATTAATTCAGATAAAAAAGCTATTTATCTTCATGCTGGTGCAGGAACAGGAAAAACAACTACTTTAACTAATAAAATAGTTAATTTAATCAATGATTTAAATATAGATGGAGATAATATTTTAGCAATAACTTTTACTAATAATGCAGCTAAAGAAATGCGACAACGTTTGAAAGAATTTATTCCTTTTCATGATTTTTCTCGTTTAACAATTTGTACTTTTCATTCTTTTGGGTATTCATTTTTAAAACAGAATATTACTTATCTTAATTCAAATTTAACTTCTTCTTTTTTTATTATCGACGAAAAAGAAAGTAAAAAAATTATCAAAGAAAAAATAGATATTTTAAAATTAGATAAAGATAGATATAAAGTCAAAGATTTAATAACAAAAATCTCTTATATAAAAAACAATAAAATAAAAAAACAAATTTTTGAAGAATTAAAAATACAAAAACAAATAAATATAGGATTTAATTCTTCCGAAGAAAAAAAAATTTTTAATCTTTACGAAGAATATTTAAAACAAAATAATTTTCTAGATTTTGATGATTTAATAATTTATACTTATAAAATATTAAAAAATAATAATTCTTTAACTTCTTTTTATCAAAAGAAATTTTCTCATATTTTAATAGATGAATTTCAAGATATCGATTTAATTCAATATCAAATAATTAAAATGATAAGTAAAAATAATTTTATTTTCGCTGTAGGAGATCCAAACCAAAATATATATAGTTTTAGAGGATCAGATTCTTTTTGCAATAAATTATTTATAGAAGATTTCAAGGGCAATATTTTTTATTTAGATCAAAATTATCGTTCATCTCAAAAGATTTTAGATAAAGCTAATTTATTAATTAAATATAATTATGATGAAAAACAAAATTATTTTAAAAACAATCTCAAAAGTAATATTACTAACGGAGAAATTATTTATAGAAAATTTCAAAATGATAAAAAAGAAGCAGAATTTATTGCTAAAAAAATCAAAAAATTAGTTCAAAATTCAAAATATAATTATAAAGATATAGCTATTTTATACAGAATAAATAAATTATACAAAGAGATAGAAAACAATTTAATTATTCAACACATTCCTTATGTAATTAAAAATTCTGTTTCTTTCTATCAAAAAAAAGAAATTAAAGATTTTTTAGCTTATCTAAAAGTCCTTCTATTTCCTAAAAATGATTTTGATTTTAAACGAATTATTAATACTCCTCCGCGCCAAATAGGAAAAACAACTATAAATAAATTAGAAAAAATAGCTAACGAAAGAAAAATTTCTTTGTTCGAAGCTATGGATTATGCTTCTGAACAAGATACAATAAATTTAAAAATTAATAATTTAAAAAAAACATTTCAAGAACTTTTAAAAATTTTTCATGATGAATCAAAATGTAATTTATCAAATTGTATAAATTTAATTAATGAAAAAATTAAATATTCTGAAATTTTAGATCAAAAAGAAAAAGATAAAAATAATTATAATAAAAAAAAAGAAAATAAAATTAAAGATAATTTAAATAATTTGCAAGAAATTTTCAATTTAGAAAATAAAAAACAAAAAGGTAATTTTTTAGAAAAATTAAATGAATTATTAAATAAAATAACTTTGTATAGCGAAAAAGATGATAATGATAAAAATCAAGTTCTTTTATCTTCGATACATAAAGTTAAAGGTTTAGAATTCAAAATTGTTTTTATTATAGGTTTGGAAGATAATATTTTTGCAGATGATATAGAAAAATACGGCAAAGAAAACGTTCAAGAAGATAGAAGAATCGCTTATGTGGCGATAACAAGAGCAAAAGAATTACTTTTTCTTACAAGCGCAAATTTTAGAAAATTCTTATTTCGTAATAAACAAAATGAATGTACACGACCTGTATCTTTTTTAGAAGAAATGAAATTTCCTAAAACAAAAGAAAACATAATAATATCGGAACCTAATAAATATAAGTCTATTGACATAACAAAAGATGAAAATAAAACATCTTACAAAGCAGGAGATAAGGTTATGCACAATATATTTGGAAAAGGTTTTATTATCTCTGTTAACAAAGATATCTTGTCAATAATTTTTTCTAAACCTCATGGGATAAAAAAAATTCTCATTACACATAATTCTTTCAAAAAAATTTAATATATTTTGAAAATTATTTCAAATTTATCAATATGAAATTATTAAAAAAATATATATAAAAAATTAAATGTTTTTCAAATAAAATAGATGTCGATTTTAAATTCGATATCTATTTTTTTGTATTTAATAAGTTCTGTTGTTTTTCATACTTTTATAAATTTTTGTAAATAAATTCATTTTTAATACCGAAAAGACTATTTAAAAAAACTATTCTTTTTTTGTTTTTAGTCAAAAGATAAAATACTCTATCATACCATGTTGTTAAACTTTTAAATTAATAACAATTTTATTTTTCTTTTTTTTATTTGAATAAAAAAGAAAGTAGAAATTTTTTAAATAAAAATACAAAATGATTTGGATCAAAATCAAGAATATAAAAAACATAATTAAATTTTATACCTAACAAACCTCCTTTTTTGGTTGTTTTTAATTGATAGATTAAGTTTTCTTCACCAGTAATATTAACAATATTTTTAAAAACAGCTTTAATAAGTTTGTTATCTTCAACTTTATGAAAATGAAAACTATCAATTTTAAAATTTTTAAAACTTGTTTTTTTGAATTGCTTTATCCAACGGATAAATTAAATTTTCGAATAAATCTTTAATTTTAAAATGTTTAAAATGTCTAAATGGTTTATATTTTTTAACAAAAGAATAACGGAATTTAGGTTCTGAATTCGTAACATTAATTTATTTTTTGTAAATTTTTTTTAAAATATTTTAATTTATGTCATCATAAATAACATTTTTAGACCAATAGCTGTTTATTTATCCTAAACTGTTTGCCAAGGCTTTTCTTTATGATTTAAATCCGATAAATCTATACCCAGTTTTATCTCCATATAAAAACGATAATTATTCATTAAAAATGAATTTATTTACAAAAATTTATAACAGTGCGGTGTGTTTCTTAAATAAAAAAAGAACTAATTTGATTTAGTTCTTTTTTAGCGTTTTAATTTTATTTTTTTGTTTGATTTGTTTGAATTTAGGTTTAAAAAATATCTTTAATTTGAAGATCTAGGTAATTATTATTTTTATGAAGAAAAAACTTCATAAATTAATTATTTTGTCGATTATTTTTCTGTGTTCTTGTGTTAAATGTTCTATATTTCTTTTTGGTGTAACTTTTGTTTATTGGGAACTCGTGTATTGTGTTTGAATTCATGATATAATTTAAGAAAAAAATCACCATATAACCATGCTTCAATTTTTTCATTCATAAATATTGGTTCTCTTTTTCAACTAAATGTTTTGTATATACATAATAAATTAATTTTTGTAATTTCATATTTGTAACTGGATATGATGTGTTTTTAATAATATAATTTGCAAAGTTAAAAACGTTTATTTGGTTTTCTTGATTTTCCATAATAATCTCCTTTTTTGAATTATATTGTTTATTAATAGTATAATTCGAAATACATTCGTTATAAAGGATTTTTTTAATTAAAAGTTGTTTTTTAATTTTCTTTTATATTAATTTTCTCAGTATGTAAAGTAATATATTGTTTTTTTGGATTAAAGTGATGGTAATAAATAGCTATTTTTCTTTTTCTCATTTTTTTTTATTGTTGTAAAAAAAATACTGTTATAAATTTTTTTTATTTAATTTATATTATTATAAAAAATCATTATAAAATAGATTTATCGATAATACCTTTTAATA
Organism: Candidatus Phytoplasma rubi; assembly: GCF_026821955.1. Lineage (NCBI taxonomy): Bacteria > Bacillati > Mycoplasmatota > Mollicutes > Acholeplasmatales > Acholeplasmataceae > Candidatus Phytoplasma > Candidatus Phytoplasma rubi. Next base: position 222,444 of record NZ_CP114006.1, read on the forward strand.
ATTTAGCAGAACTCAGTAATTGTTCTTTTTCTTTATCATTTAATGAAATTTCTAAAATTTTTTCTACACCTGATTTTCCGATAACACTAGGAACACCTAGATAAATATCTTTAATACTATATTCACCTTGTAAATAAGATGAAGTATTTAAAACTTTTTTTTCGTCTTTAATAATAGCTTCTACAATATTTAAAACTGAAATTGCGATACCATAGTTAGTATAACCTTTTTGACTGATGATTTCATAAGCTGATTTTTGTACTTTATTAGCAATCATTTCTTTAAAATCATTTATTTCATGTTTTTCGAGAGTTTTTTTAGATAATAATTTTTTGAAATTTTCTTCAAAAAAAACTCCATGTATATTTAAACATGACCATGTTACTATTTGGCTATCACCATGTTCTCCAATAATATTACCTTGGATATCACGAGCATCAATATTCATTTCTTGTGATAATAAAAATTTTAAACGAGCTGTATCTAAAGTTGTTCCAGATCCTAATACTCGATGAGATGGGAAACCTGATAATTTATAAGTAATATATGTTAAAATATCACAAGGATTTGAAACAATTAATAAAAAAGTTTTAGGACTATATAAAGTAATAGGATTAATGATTTTTTGTAAAAGCGCCAAATTACTTTTAATTAAATCTAATCGATTATTTAAATTTTTTGACGGAATCGAAGCAGTAATAATTACAATATCAGAATCTTTAGTATCTTTATAATCGCTAGTAGCTGTTATTTTAATAGGATGCAATGAATTAACGCCTTGACTGATATCTGTAGCTTCACCTTGTGCTTTAATCGGATTAACATCTAAAATAACAATTTCAGAAACAATTTTATTAAGAGATAAAATTAATCCAATCGCTGATCCGACATTTCCTCCACCAATAATAGTTATTTTGTTTTGTTTCATATATAAAATACCTCTTTTTTATTTTTAATTAATTAATTAATATTATATTATTTTATAAATTAAAAACAAGCTTTTTATAATCAATTATTATATTTATTGATTTTTTATATAAATAAAAAGTTAATTAAAATAAATATTTATTTTAAAAACCAAATAAATATAAATTAAAAAGAATTAAAAAAATTTCAAAAATATTTTATGAAACTAATTATTATATAATTTTAAAATTATAGTGATAAAACAATTGCGTTTAATATTTAAATATAAGGATAAATCAACTGAGTTTAAGATTAAAATCTTTTTTATTACAGTTATTCTCTAGTCCTGAAACCATATGATTAAGTTTTCAAGCATACGGATTTTCATAATTTTATTCTTCTCGGGTGAAATAATCTTTTATAAGATATATTTCCTCATACTTGTTTTTATATCGAATAATCAAACCACTTTTATTACTTGATGAGATATATGTTGTATATTGGTTAGATAACATGATATTTAGGTCTCTTGGTTTTTAACTTTTTAAAAGTGATAATTTAAAAATCAAATTGTTTATTTTGAAATCAATGATTTGACTTTTTTCTTTTACATTTTTACATAAGATATAAGATAAGATTAAAAAGATTTTAAAATTATTATTAAAAAGGATTATAAGTTGTTTTTAACTACAATTTATATATGAAATAATTATGAAATAATAAAAAATTAAAATTATTATTTTTAAAACTTAAAAATTTTTTTAATTTAAATGAAATTAATAAAAACATTAAATTCTAAATATTAAATATAAAATAAAAAAATATGTATTTTGGCAGTTATCTTAACTATAATTATCATATCATTATCATTTTAATTTTTATTAAATTAAGATATTGGTATTTCACTAAACCAAAAAATATAAAAAATCTAAAAGCTTTCTGGTACAGAAGAAGTAGCTAAGGGTGTAAGTCCATCTTAGATTATAAGATAAATAGCATATTTTTTTTCTTTAAATTGAATCTGGTTATAAAAACAGACTCATTTAATGCCGCACTATAACCTAAAATGTCAAAAAACTTTCAATTTAAATTAAATAAACTAAGTTATTCTTTTATTCCTTAAATTAAACTTTTTTGTTTGAATTTTTTATTTTTTACAATGTTAAAAGTTGTTGATTTTTTTAAATTTATTAAAAAATCATTTTTGTTGATCGATTATATAAAATTTGATATAATTAAAAGTATTTTCATTGTTGAAATGTTCAAAATATATTTATTTTAAGGAGAAGTGTTTTTTAAAATAATTATTTTTTTATTTTATAAAATTATTTTTTTATTTTAAATTATATTTAAATTTATATTTAAATTTAATATTATTATATTATTGTTTTTTAAAAATTTTAAAACAATTGTCAAAGGAATGTTTTAGCAAGAAAGAATTTTTATGATTTATGATTTTTATTTTAACTAGTAATCGCTGTTCTTCATGTAAAAAAGCTAAGAAATGGTTAGATTTGCATCATGTTAATTATCAAGAAAAGAATTTAAGTAGTTGTCAATTAACTGAACAAGATATTAATGTAATTTTGAATTATGATAATATAGACTTTAAAAGTATAATATCTACTCGATCTAAACTTTTTAAAAATAAAAAAAATGATTTATTTTCAATGACTATTAAAGAAATTAAAAAGTTTATTATAAAAAATCCTTCTATTTTCAAAAAACCTATTATTTATGATGAAAAATCCATCGTTATAGGTTATAATAAAGAAGATATTAGAATTTTTATGCCTAAAGATTTACGACAATATATAATTCAAAATAATATTAATACAGAACAAAATGATAATTATATGTCTATAATTGAAAATTACTTTAAATTATAATTGATGTTATTTAGAATAATTGCAAAAAAAATTTAAAAATATTTTAATAAATAATAAATAAATAATAAAAATCAAAAAAAATAATTTAATATAAAAATAAAGATTAAGAATAAAATTTAAAAACTCTAATATAATTTTAGGCCTTTGTAATTTATTTTCGAAATTTGTGATAAAAAAGAGTATTTATGATTATTTTTGTTAAATTAGTAAAATTTTTGAATTTTTTTCTTTCTTTTTTATATTATTTTTTTTTATTTATTATTTTTTATTTTATTTTTTTAAATATTTGCAATTATTTTTTTCCTAAATATACTCATAAATTTATGTTTTTTAATATTTGTTATGTATCTAGTGGAAGTATGTCACCAGATATTAAAAAAAATGATTTGGTCATTGTTAAAAAATTAACCGATAAAGAGCTTCAAAATTTAAAAGAAAAGGATTGTGTAGTTTTTTATGTTGATAAACAATTTAGAACAAATGAAATATTGAGACGAAATCCTTTCGTATTGCATGAGATACAATCAAATACTAAAGAAGATAAATTTATTACAACTAAAGGGAAAGCTAATAAAGAAATATTAGATTTTGAAAAAAAAATCAGTTATGAAGATGTTTTATATAAGGTTGTTAAAACAATACCATTATCAAAAATTATAGATAATAGGAAGGCGAAAGTTTTATCAGTTATTTCTCCTTTTTTGATTATTATTTTTTTAATATTTAAAGTTTTTGATATTTTAAAATTTTTAAAATCTAAATATTTCAAATTTTTATTTTTTTTATAAATAGAGATTAAAAATAAAATTTAATATTTTTTATTAATATTTTTTGAAAAATATTTAATTTATATTTAAATCTTAAAAATACGATTATGAAAGATTATATTTTATAACTAATTTATATTAATTATTTTATTATAATAATAGTTAGTAGGATGTAAAAATTGGATTTTATTAATGAATTTGAATTATTTTTAAGAATTGAATGTAATTATTCTTTTTTAACTATTAATAGTTATATTCATGATACAAAAGAATTTAAAAATTTTTTGTTCCAAAAAAAAAAAGAATTTAATTTATCAACATTATCTGAAGAAAATGAAGCTCGTTATTTTATTTCTTATTTGAGTAATGGGAATTTTTCTAACATTAGTATTATGAGAAAAATTTCTGCTTTAAGAACTTTTTATAATTTTTTAATTGAAAGATATAATTTGAAACATAATATTTTTAAATTAATTAAATTAAAAAAAAATCCTAGAAAATTGCCACTGATTTTATCTGAATCTTTTATTAAAAAATTATTTGATTCTATTGATACAACAGAACTTTTAGGTTATAGAAATTATATTATTTTAGATTTGCTTTATAGTTGCGGTTTGAGAATAAGTGAATTAGTTAATTTAAAAATAAAAAATATTTATTTGAATAATAGTCAAATTTTAATTTATGGTAAAGGAAAAAAAGAAAGATTTTTACCTCTTCATAAAAATTTAGTTCAAATGATAAAATATTACTTGTCTAATGTTAGAAATAAATTTTTAGATGAAAAAAATAAATTGAATCCACAAAAAAATGATTTTTTATTAATAAATTATAAAGGTAAACATTTAAGCAGCAAAGGAGTTAGATTTATTTTAAATAAATTAAGCCTTCGAACTGGAGAAAAAGTTTCGTTATATCCTCACTCTTTAAGACATGCGTTCGCTACTATTTTAGTAAATAACGGAGCAGATTTAAGAGTTGTTCAAGAATTGCTAGGACATGCTAATTTAAAAACAACCCAAATTTATACTTATATTTCTGATATTTGTTTAAAAAATAAATTTTTAGAAAATCATCCTAGGAATTTTGATAAAAAAATAAATAAAAAAACAAAAAGGTAAATTAATGTGAATAATAAAGTTAAATTTTTTTTCGAGGTTGTAAATTCTTTTAAAGATAAATGTATTAATTTACCACGAAGACAAACTCTTTTTAGCGCAGGATATGATTTTGAATCTGCTGTGTCTATTATTATAAAACCTAAAGAATTAGTTTTAGTTCCAACAGGAATAAAAGCTTTTTTTGGTTCTGATAAAGTTTTGTGTATTTATCCTAGATCTTCTTTATCTTTAAAAAAAAGATTAATTATGCCTAATAGTGTAGGAATTATAGATAGTGATTATTATAATAATTTAAAAAATGAAGGACATATTTTTATTCCTTTATATAATTTATCTAATGAAGAAGTAAGTATTGAAAAAACTGAAAGAATAGCACAAGGTATTTTAAAAGATTTTTATTTGACTAATGATGATTTAGTCGAAAGTAATAAGATTCGTGAAGATGGATTTGGAAGTACTAATTGAAAATTTTAATATAAATTTAAAATTGAAATTACAAAAAAATAAAAATATGTTATAATAAATTAGATTAGTATTAAAGGAATATTTTTTTAAAAAAATATAAAATTATTAATATAAATTGAATTTTATTTAAGATGTTTGATTAATGATGAATTTAATGTTTTTAAAAATTTATTTATTATGGATAATTATGGATAATTTAAATATTCTAAATTTTTATAAAAATCTGAATAGGAGTTAATTTTTGTTTTATGTCATCTGTCGTTTCTATTAAACAATTATTAGGATCAGGAATTCATTTTGGCAGCGCAGTAAGAAAATGCCACTATAAAATGAAACCTTTTCTTTTTTCAAACGAAAAAGGGGTACCTATCGTAAGAAATAGAATCCATATTATAGATCTTAGGAAATCAATTGAAGCAATTGAATCTGTTTATGTTAAAATAGTAGAATTAATTAAAAATAATGGAAAAATTCTGTTTTTAGGAACAAAAAAACAAATTCGTGAAATTATTCAACAAGAAGCTGAAAGAGCAAAACAATATTATGTTTCATATAGATGGTTGGGCGGAACTTTCACTAATTTTCAAACTATTTTTAAAAGAATTAATTTTTTAAAAGATTTATATAAACAAGAAAAAGATGGTTTATGGTCTGGTTTATCTAAAAAAGAAATTATTACTTTAACAAGAAAAAGAGAAAAATTAGAAAAATTTTTAGGCGGAATTAAAGATATGAATCAATTGCCGCAAGCTATTTTTGTTGTAGATGTTAAAAAAGATATAATAGCTATTACTGAAGCTCGTAAATTAAATATTAAAGTTTTTGGTATTATCGATAGTGATTGCGATCCTGATTTAGTTGATTATATTATTCCTGCTAATAATGACGCTATCAAAGGAGTTAGGTTGATAACTTCTATTATTTCGAATGCAGCAGTCGAAGCTGAGATAAGTATGAATAATGCTAAAATTAGTTTACAAAATACAAAAGAAAAATTAGAATCAAAAGAAACAAGTATAAAATAATATTTTTTATTATATGTTACATTAAATTTTTTTAATTATATTTTAATTAAAATGAATTAAATAAAAAGATGTTAATAACATCTTTTTTTATGTAAATTTTTTATAATTTGTTTCAAAATTAAGGAAAATATTTTTAAATTACGATTTTAAAATAAAATAATTTTTATTTTTTAAAAAAAATAAAAAGGGAAATAAAAAAATTATGAAAATAACACTTGAAATGATCAAAGAATTAAGACAAAAAACACAAGTAGGAATAACTTATTGTAAAAAAGCTTTAGAAGATACTCAAGGAGATATCGAAGTGGCAATTGAATTATTGAAAAAAAAAGGTGTTTTTTCTTATAATCCTGACAAAAAGAAAGAAATTTTAGAAGGTTTAACTAATGTCGTTGTTAAAGGTAATAAAGCTATTTTATATGAGTTGAATACTGAAACAGATTTTGTAGCTAAAAATGAACATTTTATTGATTTATACAATGAATTAGAAAAAATTTTATTAGAAGTTGATTCTTCTATTAAAAGTTTAGATGATTTTTTAAAATATCAATGGAACGGAAAAAGAATCGAAGAATTAATTTCAGAAAAAATTTTTTTTATTAAAGAACAAATTGTTTTATCACGTATTCAAATAATTTATAAAAAAGATGAAGAAAGTTTTGGTTTTTATAAACATCAAGGAGGAAAAATTTCTGCTTTAGTTCATTTAACTAAATCTTCTGCTGATGTCGAAGAACATTTGCCTGTTCATATAGTTGGTATGAAACCTAAATTTTTAAATAAAGAGTCAGTAGATAACGATTTTATAAATAAAGCAAAAGAAAATTTATTAGAACAAATCAAACAAAAAAACAGTCGTAAACCATTAACGGATCAATTATTAGAAAAAGCAATAGAAAATAATTTAAGCACTTTAATCGAAAAAAATTGTTTATTAGAACAACCTTTTTATATGGAAACAAATCAAAAAATAAGAGAATATTTAGCTCATAATAAAACTGATATTATCGCTTATTATTGTTTCGAAGTTGGAAAAAAATAATTTAAAAAGTTAATTAAGTTTTTATTTGTTATTATAAAAAGATAATTTAAATATTAAGAAAAGAATTTTTATCTTAAAAGGAGTAAGTTAATGTTCAAAAGAATTCTTTTAAAATTAAGCGGAGAGGCATTAAAAGGAGAAGATTTTAACATTAATCCTCAAATAGTTAAGACAATTGCTGAAGAAATAAAAGAAATTAAAAATTTAGGTATTGAAATTGTAATTATTGTTGGCGCTGGTAATATTTGGCGTGGTTTGGTAGGCCAAGAGTTAGGAATGGAACGTAGTCGTTCTGATTATATGGGAATGTTAGGAACTCTAATTAATTCTTTAGCTTTACAAGATGCTTTAAATAATTTAAAAATTCAAACAAGAGTGATGACATCTTTTCCTGTTATTACGGTTGCAGAACCATATATTAAAGAAAAAGCTTTAAGACATTTGAACAAAGGAAGAGTTCTGGTTTTAGGAACTGGTTTAGGTTTACCTTTTTTTTCAACAGATACTGCCGCAGCTCTTAGAGCAGTAGAATTAAATACAGATATTATTTTGATGGCTAAAAATGGTGTTGAAGGTGTTTACAATAAAGATCCTAAAAAACATAAAGATGCTTTTTTATTAAAAGAAATTGATTATAAAGATATTTTAGATAAAAGATTAAATATTATGGATATGACTGCCGTCTCTTTGTGTTGGGAAAATAAGGTTGATATTTTAGTTTTTGATATGAATACAAAAGGAAATATTAAAAAAGTTGTTTTAAAAGAAAAAACAGGTACTTTGATTACTTCTAAAAGAGGAATAAAAATAAAAAATCTGACAAAATCAATGAGGAATGAAAATGAATGATTTAACAAAATTAATTTTTGAAAAATTAGAAAAGAAAATGCTACAAGCTCAAGAAGTAATGTTATCTAAATTTAATAATATTCGAACAGGGATAGCTAATCCTAAAATTTTAGATAAAATAACTGTTGATTATTATAATGAAAAAATGCCTTTAAAAAATATTAGTACTATTAGCGTTTTAGAAGGAAACCAAATTAATATTAAACCATTTGATAATACCATTATTGGAGAAATTTCTAAAGCTATTTTAAATTCTGATTTAGGAATAACACCACAAGATGATGGTCAAGTTGTAAAATTAGTTTTTCCAAAACCAACAGAAGATAGAAGAAAAATTTTAATTAAAGAAGTTGATAAAATAGCGGAACAAACTAAAATTTCGATAAGAAATATTATTCGTCAAGGTAAAAAAACAAAATTAAATGAAGTAGATACATTAGAAGAGAATTTTTCTAAAGATATACAAAATTTGAATAATAAATTTATTAAATTAGTTGATGAAGATAAAACTAAGAAAAAAAATGAATTGTTAAAAATTTAAAAATGAAAAAACAAATATCTTTATCTTTTAACAAAATTTATATTGGATTATTTTTATTTTTAATAACTTTATGTTTTTATTGTATTCCTAATCCAAATGTTTTTACTAATTTTTGTTTATTTGGTATTTTTGTAATTATGATAGGTTCTGTTAAAGAATTATTAAATGCCGCAAAAGTAACAAAAAGTAAATTTGTACAAATTATTTTTTTTATTTTTGTTTTTTTATTTTTTTGTTATTTTTTATCTTTTTTGTTGAATTTTTTTCAGAATAAGGGATCAGGTTTTTTCCCACAAATTCAAGAGGAACAACCGATTATAAAATTATTACAAAAATTATTTGTGAAAGAATATTTTTTATTTTGTTTTTTGTTTTTTTTGATTTGTTTATGGATATTTTTTTTATTTATTCATAAGTTTCGAACAGAACATTTAAATTTTTTTTTATTAATTTTATTATATATTGTTTTTTCTAGTGCTTGTTTTTTTACTTTAGTTTATTTAAATTATAAATGGTTTCTTTATCTTTTTATTATTACTATTTCTAGTGATAGTTTCGCTTTTTTAGGCGGAATTTTATTTGGTGAAAATCTTTTATATCCAAGTGTTAGTCCTAAAAAAACTTGGGAAGGATTTTTTTGCGGTTTTATAGTTTCGTTTATTATTATTTTATGTGTTTTTGGATTTCAAACGATACCATTTTGTTTTTTTACTTTTTTTAATTGCATTATGTCTCAATTTGGAGATCTTATCTCTTCTAAATTGAAAAGAGATTTTTCAATTAAAGATTTGGGAAGTATAATACCAGGACATGGCGGTTTATTAGATCGTTTTGATTCTTTATTATTTTTATCTTTTTGTGTTATTGCTTTATTAAGTAATGATTTTATTTATAAAAATATTTCTATAATAATAATTTAAAAAATAAAAAAATTCAAAATAAAAAATAAATAATATTTTTTATTTTGAATTTTTTTTAAAAAATCAAACTCTTTTGAATTCTAATTTTTTCAATGCACGAGCTGATATATAAACTTTTACCTTTACACCTTTTTCATTTATAATTTTTACTTTTTGTAAATTAGCTTTTTGTGTTCTTCTAGTAGCATTCATTGCATGACTACGTCTATTTCCGAACAATGTTGTTTTTTGGGTAATATAACATTTACTCATAATATTTTAACTTTTATCCTTATTATATATCTTAATTGAAATATATTCTTTATTATAATATATTTTTATTAAAAAAACATATTTATTTTTATAAATCAAAGATATATAATATTTTATCTCATTTTAAAATAATATTTTTAAATATTTCAATATGTTATAATATAATTAGTTTTTATTTATTGAAAAAAAATAAAATAATATAAATAATTATTTTAATTCATCGAAATAATTAATAATAATAAATTATCAAAACAATAAAGGATTTTATAATATAAAATGATAGAATACGAAATTATAGATGGCGATTTATTTAAAAAAATGATTATAAACGGCGCTTTTAATTTAAAAAAAAATTACCAAAAAATAAATGATTTAAATGTTTTTCCTGTTCCTGATGGTGATACTGGTACTAATATGCAAATGACTATGATGGAAGGAGTTAAAAAGATTCAATTAATAAACGATTCTTCTATTATTACAGTAACTAAAGTTTTAGCTGAAGCTTTATTAATGGGGTCTAAAGGAAATTCGGGAGTTATTTTATCACAATTTTTTTCTGGCATTCATGATTACATTGATAATTTGCAAAAGAATAAAATTAATGTTGAAGAATTTATTTCTTCTTTGATTAATGGTTACCAAAAAGCTTATGAAGCAGTAATTGAACCAGTAGAAGGAACAATTTTGACTGTTTTAAGAGAATCTATCGAAGAAACTGTTAAAAAAAAAGAAGAAATTAAAACTATTAAGAAAGCTATTCAAATAACTATTGAAAATGCTAAAATTTCTTTAAACAAAACTCCTAATTTATTACCTATTTTAAAAAAATCAAAAGTAGTTGATAGTGGTGGGGCTGGTTTTATTTTCATTTTAGAAGGAATGTTATTATATTTAGATAATGTTGAATTAGAAAATGATGACGCTCAAGATTTTGATTTAAAATTGAATTATGATATTCATGAAATAAGTGATTTCAAAAATCAGTATTGTACAGAATTTATTATTAAATTAAATAATTTAGATAAATTTGATATTAATAATTATAAAAAACAAATGAGTTGTTATGGAGATTCTTTAATTTTATTTAAAAATAATGATTTATTAAAAATTCATATTCATACTAATAATCCGAATGATGTTTTAAAAAATTTATTAATTCATGGTCAATTGATAAAATCAAAAGTTGATGATATGAAAAAACAACATTCTGAATTTATTTCTGGTAATAAAAATAAAGAAGAATTAGCTAAATATTTTATTATTACTTTTGTTTCTGAATCTGAAGAAGAAGAAATTTTTGATACTTTTAAAGAATTACAATCTGATTTGGTTATTAATTTAAATAAAGAAAATTTTTCAATAGAAAATTTTAATAAAATAATTAATAAAGTTAATGCCAAAAATATAGTATTATTTCCGAACGAATCTAAATTAATCCCTATTATGGAGGAAGCTTGTAAATTAAATCCTCAACTTAAAATAAAAATTATACCGACCGAAAGTATTCATGAAAGTTATAGTGTTCTTTTAGTTTTTAATAAAACCCTTTCTTTCAAAGAAAATTTGAATAATATTCAAAAAAATATGAAAAAGATTAAATTAGGTAAAATTTTTAATTTAAAAAAAGAATCAAAAAATTTAGGTATTTTTTCGTCAATTTTTGAAAATAAAACTATAGAAAGTAATAAAGATTTAATTTTATTAGTTAAAAATTTATTAAAAAAAATGATTAGTTTGCAAAATAATTTTTTAACTATTTTTTATCATAAAGAAAATGTATTTGAACAAAATTTAGAAAAAATGGAATTATTTTTGGAAAAAGAATTTCCTAATTTAGAAATAGAGAAAATAAAAAATAATAATAATATTTATCCTTATGTTTTTGTGTTAGAATAATATTAATTTTTTATTTATTTTTGAATATTTATAATTTATTTTTTTGCTAAGAAGATATAAATTTTTAACATTTTTAAAAAAATAATAAGATTTCATTTTATTATTTTTTTTGTGGATATGGCGGAATGGTATACGCGCATGTTTGAGGGATATGTGAATTTTATTCTTATGAGTTCGAATCTCATTATCCACACCAAATTTTAAATTTTATTAATAAATAAAATAAAATTATTTTTAATAATTTTAATTTGTGAAATAAATTTTTAAATTAATTTAACAAGATATACTTTTGTTTAATTATAAGTTATTAAAAGTAATTTTGTTTTTTTATTCAAAAAAATTTATTTTTTTGTTATAATTTTGAATTATTATAAAAAAAATTAATAAAAAGAGAGGTTTTATTATTATTAAGAAAAGATTATTTTTTTTTGATATTGATGATACTTTGTATTGTAATGAAAAAAAAAGAGTTTTACCGCAAACTAAGAAATTAATTAAGGAGTTGTTTCATACTCCTAATACAATTTTAGGTATTGCTACTGGCCGAAATCATGATAATTTACATGTTATTAGTGATTTATTACCTTATTTTAAATATTTAGTTTTAATTAATGGCGCTTTAGTTTTAGAAGATGATCAAATTATTGATGAGAATCCGATTCCTGTTGATTATATTAAAAAATTTTTAGAAGGAGTTAAATTATATTCTCAATATAAACTTGTTGGCGCGGCTATAAGTATCGATAAATCATCGTTTTTTTATCAAGATCAATTGCATCAAATGGAAATTATTAAATGTTGGCAAACAAAATATAATATTTCTATTGATAATGAATTTTATTTAAAAGAAAAAGTTTTTATGTTGAATTTGTTCGGAGACGAACAAAGAAAAATGAAATCTTTTTTAGATGAGTTAGATTGTTTCGAATCTTATTATTGGAGTAGTCATGTTGATTTAACAATTAAAAATATTAATAAATTTCATGGCATTAACAAAATTAAAGAAAAATATAATGATTATGAAATAATTTGTGTAGGAGACGGATGTAACGATAAAGAAATGTTGGAACGTGCTGATATAGGTATCGCAATGGGTAATTGCGAATATGAAGAAGTTAGAAAAAAAGCTAATTTGATATCTGATCATATTGTCGATGACAAAATGTATGATTTTTTCAAAAAACATAATTTAGTTTAATAATTTATTATTTTAAAAAAATATATTAAATAAAATTTTATTTTTTTATAATTTTTTCTTATTCATTAATTAGCGAAGGATTTTTTAAATGGATCAAAAGACAAAAGAATTTTATATTTTTGTAGAAAAATTTAAAATTTTAAAAGAACAAGAAAAAAATATTTTTTCTAAAATTGTGAATAAATTATTTCAAGTTAATTATTTAACTATTCAAAAAATAGAAGATGCTAATGATTATCGTTTTATTTTATTATATAAAGAATTATTTTCTTCTTTTTTTCAACTTTCTGATTTTCAATTAGAAATTAAAAAATATGATGAAGTTATTTTTATTAAAAATTTAAATCATTTTAATAAATTAAAATTAAAAAAAGAAGAAAGCCTTATTTTGTTAATTTTACGTATTTTATTTCAACAAAAAAAAGAAATTAAATCTAATTATGGTAATCTTATTACAATATATTTACAAGATATTTATTATAAATTAAACAGTATTGCTTATAAAGAAGTTAAAAAATTAACTAAAGAAAAAATAAGAAATATTTTAATGTTATTTAGAAGATATAATATTATTAATTATATAGATAATGATTTATCTGATGGTTCTATCATAACAATTTATAATTCTATTCTTTATTTAATTGATTTGGATATGATTGAACAATATAAAAAATTATTGAATTCGGATTTTGACGAAACTGAAAATGAAAAAATTAACTAGAATAAAATTAATCAATTGGCATTTATTTTCTTATCAAGATATAGAAATTAAAGATAATATTTTAATTTCAGGGGAAAATGGGTCAGGCAAATCCACTTTATTAGATGCTTTACAATATGTTTTGATAGGCGAAAGAAATGGTGTTAAATTTAATATAGCTGCTAATGAAAATGCAAAGCGTTCTTTAGAAAGTTATATTAAAGGCAAAATTGGTCTTGAAAATAAAGAATTTTTAAGAAATAATGATGTTATTACTCATATCGCTTTAGAATTTTATGATGAAATTCAAAAAGAATATACTATTTTAGGTTGTGTTTTGGAATTGCCTTATAGAGGCTTGTTAAAAGAAAAATTTTATCTTTTCCCAAATATAAATTTAAAGAAAGATATTTTTATATTTGATAATAATCAAATAAGAAATATTAAAGATATGCGCGAGTATCTAAGAACTTTTAATAAAGATTTTAATTTCTTTGATACTAAAAAACAATATCAAAATGCAGTCGGCAAATATTTACAAATTAATATTTATAAATATTTAAAAATATTACCCAAAGCTTTAGCTTTTAAAGCTTTGAATTTACAAAAATTTATTTTTGATTTTTTATTAGAAGAAAATCCTATTAATATTAAAGGTTTAAAAAATAATGTTAGACAATTAAAAAAAATTGAATCTCAAATAGAAATAGAAAAAATAAAATTAAAAGAATTAGCTAAAATTATAGAAATTCATAAAAATTTAAAAAAAATAGATGTTCAAGTGAAAATTTATTTTTTAACAGAAAAAATGGTTTTAGTTAAAAAAAATGAAAAAAAATTAGAAAACGCAATTAAAACAAAAGAATTAATTAATCAAGAATTATCCAAATTATTATTGAATAAAAAAAAATATAATGAATCTATAGAATATTTAAATGATTATATTTTAAAATTACAAACTAATAAGATTCAAAATAATTTAGGATCTATTTTTTATTCTTTGCAAAAAGATTTAGCTAATGATCGAAGAGTTGTGCAAGAAATTCAAGAAAAAATAGATATTTTAAAAAAACAATTAGCAGAAGAAATTGTTATTTTAGAAAATTTATTTTCTTTAAATCAAGACAACTTTTTAAAAGAGAGTATTCAAAAAATAAATTCTTTTTTGCAAAATTCTAGACAACAAAAAACTTTTATATTAAAAGAAGATGTTGTCGAAATATCTAATTATTTATTTCAAAAAATAATTAATATTAATATTAATCAAAATATCTTAAATAAAGAAATAATTCTTTTAAAAGAAAAAATTAATAAAAATAATTATGAATTAGAAATGATTAATCAAAATTTTGTTTCACAAAATGATCATTTTGTTAAAATTAATAATTTATTAAAAGAAAAATTAAAAAATAAATATAATAAAAATATTTTTGTTTATCCTTTGTGTGAATTGATTGAAATCAAAGATGAGTTATGGAGAAATGCTATAGAAGGTTTTTTAGGTTCTAGAAAATTCAATTTAATTATAGATTATCGTTATTTTGATTCCGCTTTAAAAATTTATGAAAAATTGCAAGATGATTTGAAAATTTACGATGTGGGTTTAGTTAATACTGAAAAAATAACTGATATACCTAATAATTTGGATAGTTTAGCTTCACATATTTTTAGTGATAATAAAGATGCTTTAAAATATGCTAAGATATTATTATCATATATTAAATGCGAATTAAATATTGAGAATTTAAAAAATCATAAAACAGCTATTACTCCTTCTGGAATGATTTATAGTAATTATTCTGCCAAAAAATTAAATCCTAAAATTTATAAGATTCCTTATATAGGTCTTAATTCTTTTAAAATACGTAAAGATATTATTTTAAATGAGTTAATTTTACAAACTGAAGAATTATTAAAAAAACAAAATTATTTTAGAGATAATGAAAATATTATTTTTTTGATAAAAAAAAGTAAAATATCTTCTATTGTTAATTGGGATTTTTCTTCTTTTTTTCAACAACAAAAAGAAAAAGAGGAAAATATAATTAATATTGAAGAAAAAATAACACAATTACAGTTAAATCATGATTTAACTAAATTAGAAGATAATATCTTTAAATCACAAGAAGAAAAAAAAATAAAAACTAAAAAATTAGAACAAATTTTATTGGAAATTGCAGAATACCAAAATAAAGAAAAAATTAATATTTTGCAAATTAATAATTTAGAAAAAGAATTAATTTTTTATAAAGAACAATTATTCGAAGAAGAAAAAAAAGAAATTTTGAATATTGAAGCAGCTTCTGTACAAATTCATAATTATTTAAATGAATATCCGAATAATTATGAAATGATTTCTAAAAGTATTCAAGAAAATTTAAAAAGCATTGAAAAACAACAAAATATTTTAAACACTGATCTTATATTTTCTATGAAAACATATATTGATAATTATAATTTGTTAAATATTGAATCTAATATAGAAAGTTTTGATTTTTTTGTGAAAGAATACAATTTAATTAGTTCAAAAAATTTAGTTAAATATGAACAAGAAGCAAAAGAATTGACTATAAAAACAGAAATTATTTTTAAAGAAGAATTTATTAATAAATTAACAAAAAGTATTATAGAGGCACAACAACAAATTCAAAATTTAAATCAAATTTTGAAAAATAGACCTTTCGGAGAAGATTATTATCAGATTATTTTCAAACCTTCTGATGAACCTGAATATCAAAAATATTATTCTTTTTTTATACAAGAAAATAAATTAGATCAAACAAACTTATTTTACGAAAATAATTTATCTTATAAAGATATTGTTTTGAATGAATTATTTCAAAAGATTATGTCTTTTGAACAAGAATATGAGAATATATCTTATCAATTTTTAGATTATCGTAATTATTTGAATTATGATATTAAAATTTATGATAAAGATGGTAATTTTTCCTTTTTTTCTAAAATTTTTAGAGAAAAATCAGGGGGAGAAACACAAGTACCTTTTTATATTATTATTGCTATTTGCTTTGAACAATTATTATCAGAAACTAGTGAATATAAAGGATGTTTAGTATTTTTCGATGAAGCTTTTAATAATATGGACGAAAATAGAATAGATGCTATGATGTCTTTTTTTAATAGTTTAAAAATACAATTTTTTATCGCGATCCCACCTCAAAGAATTGCCAATATTTTACCTCATGTAAAAACTAATTTAATTGTTGTTAAAGATAAAAATTATGCTATTGTAGAAAGTTTTACAAAAGAAATTTAAAATATATTAAATTTTAAGATTTATAATATTTTTTTATAAATTTTTATATAATTATTTTTGTTATTATTATTTTATTTTTATAAATTAAAATTTTTAGACAAAAAATATTTGTTTTTATATTAATTTTTATTATTTAAATTATTTTTTATTTTATAAAATTTAATATAAAATATTAATTTAAATATTTAAATTTTATTTAAGATTATAAATTTTATAATTTATTTTTGATATTTTTTTATTTTCTATTTATATTTTTTAATAATAATTTTTTTATCATTTATACAAAAATATTATTAAATGATTTATTATTATATATCTTTATTTAATATAATTAGATTATGAAAGAAGAAATAAAAATATATGTTTCGAAATACAAATTATTATAAAAAATATATTTATTATTTTTTAAGAAGTGTTGTTTTTGTTATTAATTTAATTTTAAATATTTTTTGTCTTTGTTTATTTACAGCATCTATTTGTAAAATATATTTTGGTCCTGAAATTGGTCGTGAAAAAGTTTTGGACATTTTTGGAATTGATTATTATCAAGTTGTAAGTGGAAGTATGGAACCTAAAATAAGAACATATGATATTGTTGTAGTTAAGAAAATTTCAGATGAGCAAAAAGAAAAACTTAAAGCAGATTATAAAACAGGTGATATTGTTGTTTTTAAAAATAAAGAAATTTCTAAAAATATACCTATTATTCATAGGGTTGTAACCAATAATACTTCATTAAAAATAATTGAAACAAAAGGAGATCATAATTACAGCAAAGATCAACCTAAAGATGGTAATAATAATGATTATCCTACTAAATATAATGACATTTTAGCGAAACATATGTTTACTATTTCTTATTTTAAAACATTTTTATGTTTTTTCTTGTTGATTTTGTTTATATTCTCTAATATGCCTTTTTTACTTAAAAATTTATTTTTAAGTGAAAAGAAAAAAAATAATCTGTATAAATAATAGTGATAAAATGACATGGAAAGAATTAATTTATCAAGAAAGACAAAAAAAATATTTTCAAAATATAATTAATTTTTTAGAAGGTGAATTTAAAATAAAAAAACAAATTTATCCTCCTTTGAAAAAAATTTTCGAAGCTTTTATTATGACTCCTTTTGAAGATGTCAAAGTAGTTATATTAGGACAAGATCCTTATTTCAATATAAATCAAGCTCATGGTTTATCTTTTAGTGTTAAAAATAAAAAAACTCCTGCTAGTTTGAGAAATATTTTCAAAGAATTAAGAAATGATTTGAATTTAATATCAAAAACTAATAATTTAACTTTATGGGCTGAAAGAGGTGTTTTTTTATTAAATAGTATTTTAACAGTTGAAGCAGGAAAACCTTTAAGTCATAAAAATATTGGATGGAAAGAGTTTACTAAAAATATTTTTAAATTTTTAAATAAAAAAGAAAAAATAGTTTATATTTTATGGGGGAAAATAGCCCAAGAATATATTAAATATATTGATATAGATAAAAATTATATTTTAAAAAGCCCTCATCCTTCTCCATTTTCAGCTTATAAAGGTTTTTTCGGTTCTAAACCTTTTTCTAAAACTAATTTTTATTTAATTAAAAACCATATCTTACCTATTTATTGGGATTTGAATAAATAATAAAACTTTATTATTTATCTTAATTTATTTAAAGGTGATTGTCATGAGAAGAGTACATGTTTTTAAAAATTTAAAATTAGAACAATTCGAAACATTAAAAAAAATTTATGAAAAATTTATTTTTCCTAGTATCCAAAAAGATATTTATTTAATAATAAAAAAATCACACATTAAAATAACATGTTATAAAAATGGTACTTGTTTAATTCAAGGAAATGATGTGAGCGATGAAATCGAATATATAAGCAAATTTTTGGATTTAAATTTTGATAAATCATTAAATAATTTTTCTAATTCTCAAATTTCAAATAATAAAGATATTATTTCTTTTAATGAAGAAATAGATGATATAAATTTTAAAAACATTATTGGTTCAGATGAAGTAGGCACAGGAGATGTTTTCGGCCCTATTATTGTTTGTGCCGCTTTGGTAACAAGAGAACAATTCTTCTTTTTAAAAAAAATAGGAATAAGAGATTCTAAAAAACTGTCAAATGATAAAATACAAAAAATAATGTTGATGGCAAAAGATAAAATTGCTTATTCAGTTCAAATATTAACTCCTTTGGAATATAATATTTTAAATCAAAAATATAATTTAAATCATATCAAAGCTTTATTACATAATAAAGTTATTTTAGATCTTTTAAAAAAAATAAATAAAGAAGAAATGGTTGTTTTAGATCAGTTTGCTAGTCCTAAAAATTATTTTAATTATTTAAAAAATGAAAAAAAAGTATATAAAAAAATTATATTTGAAATTAAAGCTGAATCTAAATATTTAAGTGTAGCTTTAGCCTCTATTATAGCTAGAAATATTTTTTTAAAGGAAATGGATAAATTAAGTAATAATCTAATAGGCATGAAATTACGTTTAGGATCAGGTTATACAGTGGATAAACAAATAGCTGAAATTTATCAAAAAAATAAAGAATTGATTTTTTTTCAAAAAATAGCTAAATGTAATTTTGTAAATATCAAAAGATATTTTAAATAAAAAAATATTTTTATTTATTAAAATAAGAAATATTTAAATTTTAAAAATAATTAGTAATTTAAATTATTTTAATAAATAATAAAAAAGTAATTTTTGTTATTTATTAAAATAAAGTTTTTATATAAAATTAGAGGTATAAATATGTCTACTATTTTTACTAAAATTATTAAAAAAGAAATTAAAGGTTATATTATTTATGAAGATGAATTAGTTATTGCTTTTTTAGATATTATACAAGCTACTAAAGGTCATACTTTGGTTGTTACCAAAAAGGAATACGTAACCATTGAAGAAGTTCCTGAAAATGTCTTTCGACATTTATTTGGCGTGGTTCAAAAAATAAGTAAAATTTTAATTAAAACTTTTAATTGTAAGGGTATTAATTTATTAAATAATAATGGTTTTATATCAGGACAAAGATTATTTCATTATCATGTTCATTTATTACCTCGTTTTTCTAGTGATGAAATTAAAATTATTTTACCTGATAATATTAATAAAATGAAAGAAAATGATTATCAAACGATTTTGAAAAGCATTCGTATGAATTTAGAAAAATAAATTTATAACTTAAATGAAAATTATAAAAAAATTTTGAAAAGGTTTAAAAAAAATATGAAATGGTCAAAAAGAACAACTGAAAAACAAACTATACTTGAAGAAATTTTAAATGCTGTTTCTCATGGTTTAATGGTTCCTGTTAGTATTGTTATTTTTTTTATTTTTTATAGTAAAAAAGGAGTTTTTCAATTTCCTGTATTTTTATTAACATTAACTATGTTTATGCTTTATTTAATGAGCTGTTTATATCATTCTTTATCTTTTACAAAAGCTAAAAGACATTTCCAAAGATTCGATCATATTTGTATTTATTTATTAATTTGGGGCAGTTTTTTACCTTTTTTATTTTATTCAGAAGAAAAAAAATTATTTAATTTAATTTTTTGTATTTCACAATCTTTTGTAATATTGATCGGAATACTTTTGAAAATATTTCAATTTCACAAAGATGATAAAATTCATTTGATTTTATTTCTATTATTAGGTTGGAGCGGAATTTGGGTTATATTTGATTTATGGTCAATTGTGAATCAAAATTATAGTATATTATTATTTTTATTTTTAGGAGGTTTTTTTTATAGTATCGGAATTTTATTTTATAACGAGTTATATAAAAAATATTATCATTTTATTTGGCATTTATTTGTAATTTTAGCCAATTTATGTCATGTTTATTCTATTTTTTTGTTGATAAAATAATTTAATGAATTGTTTTATTTTAAAAAATAATATATAATATTAATATGGATAATGAAATGAAATTAATTATAGCTATAATTTCTAATGAAAATGCTAATAAAGTGCAAACGTCTTTAAATAAAGAAAATATTTTTAATACTAGATTAAATACTAAAGGCGGTTTTTTAAAAGAAACTAATACTACTTTTGTTATCGGTATAAAAAAGGAAAAGGTTGAACAAGTTTTAGATATTTTTAGAAAATTTTCTAAAACTAAAACACAATTAATTCCTAATAATATTTTAAATGAAATGAGTTTTTTAGCTCCTTTATCTTCTGAAATTACTATTGGAGGGGCTACTGTTTTTATTTTAGATATAGAGCAATTTTTAAAAATATAAAATTAATTAATTGTATAAAATAATTTTGAAAGGAAAATATGATATATGGCTTTAAATAAAGAACAAAAAAAAGAGATTATTTTAAATTCTACTAATTCTGAGATTAATACTGGTTCCATACAAGCAATGATTGATTTATTATCTTGCGAAATAGAAGAATTAAATAAACATTTAAAACAACATCCATTTGATTTTCATTCTAAACGTGGTTTATTAACTAAAAATAAAAAAAGAAGTATTTATCTTAAGTATTTAAAGTCTAAAAGTAAATTATAAATAAAAAAAACTATCTTAAAATTTTAAGATATTTTTTTTTATTTATAATTATGATTTTTATTTTATTTTTTATTATTCTTTTTCTTGGAGCGAATGAGGGGAATCGAACCCCCGTCTTATGCTTGGCAAGCATAAGTAATGGCCACTATACGACATTCGCATTTTTTAATTTATAAAAATGATTACTTTTAAAGTATAACATAAAAAATATTTTATAATATCAAATTATACTGGTGCCTTTAACAAGAATTGAACTTGTGTTTTGTCATTACCATTGACATGTTTTTCCATTAAACTATAAAGGCTTTTTTTATAATCGTTTATAATTAATTTTATCATATTAAATGAATTTAAAATATAATAAAATGTTTATTTTATTATTATTTATTATATAATGAAATTGGTGTTTCATCTAATTATAAAAAAAAGGAGTTTTAAAATTAATTAATGGAAAAACAAACAAAAGTTAAATGGCAAGGCATTACAAAATGGTTTAATACAAATAAAAGCTTTGGTTTTATTAAAGGAGTAACGCCTATCGGAGAAATCCCATTTAACGAAATCGCTGAGCAATTTGAAGTTGACAATTCAGAAATCGAACAGTTAGTTGATAAAAGAGAAAGAGAAGAAGACGATTTATTTTGTCATGCTAATAACATTGTACAAGGTAATACAAAACCACTTCCAGGTCATTATCAAAATAGCAGATATAAAAAATTAGAAGAAAATGATAAAGTAGAATTTTTTATTAAATTAGTAAATGGCAGAGAACAAGCTTGTTTCATAGTTTTAGTTTAATTTTTTTGTATTAAAATTAATATTTAATTAAAAAAAGATTCAATGAATCTTTTTTTAATTAAAAAAGATTTATTAGAATTAATATTTAATTAAAAAAAGAATTAAAATAATTAGGAATATTTTATGAAAAAATTTAGTAGCGAATCAGTTACAAAAGGTCATCCTGATAAAATAGCGGATCAAATTTCAGATGCTTTGTTAGATGCTTTTTTAAAACAAGATCCTGAATCTAAAGTAGCGATTGAAACCGTAGTAACAAAACAAAAAGTTATTGTTTTGGGAGAAATCAAAACTTTGTTTAGGTTTGATTCAGAATATATTGAAAATATTATCAAAAATGTTGTGAAAGAAATCGGATATAATAGAGAAAGTGAAAATTTTTGTTATCAAAATATATCTATTTTAAATTTTATTCATGAACAATCAATAGAATTAACAAAAATTGTTCAAAATAAAGCAGCAGGAGATCAAGGTTCAATGTTTGGTTATGCAACAAAAGAAACTGATCTTTTTTTACCTTTAAATTTTTTTTTAGCTAGGAATTTATCTTTAAGATTAACTGAAGTTAGAGAAAAAAAAATATTGCCTTTTTTAAGACCAGATGGAAAAACTCAAATTACTTTGGTTTATGATGAAAATAATAATCCGCTTTATATAGATTCTATTGTTTTGTCTACTCAATACGAAGAAAATATTGAACAAGAATTTTTAAAAAAGAATATTTTAAAATATGTTATCGAACCGATAATTAATCCTGTTTTAATTAACGAAAAAACTAATTTTTTGATTAATCCTTCTGAAAGTTTTGTTATTGGTGGTCCTGCTGCTGATACAGGTTTAACAGGAAGAAAAATAATTCAAGATTCTTATGGATGTGAAGTTCGTCATGGAGGTGGTTGTTTTAGTGGTAAAGATGCTTCTAAAGTTGACAGAAGCGGCGCTTATATGACTAGATATTTAGCTAAAAATATTGTTGCTGCTGGTTTATGTGATAAGTGCGAAATACAATTATCTTACATCATATCTTTTGAGAAACCTGTTAGTTTGTTTATAAATACTTTTGGTACGAATAAAGTTTCAGAAAATTTAATTCTTGAAACGATTGAAAAAAATTTTGATTTAACTCCACAAGGAATAATTAAAATATTAAATTTAAGAAAACCTTTATTCCAAATAACTTCTTGTGAAGGTCATTTTGGACGTAATGATAACTTATTTTCTTGGGAAAAGATAGATCAAATTTCACTTTTTTCTAAATTATTGAAAGAAAAAATTAATTAACATTTTTAAAAATTATTTATTTGGTTTTCAATAATAAAAAAGGAAATTATTTTATATGAAAAATTCTAAATTTGTTAAAGAGATAATTCCGCGTTTTCTTAATTTTGGCAAATGGTATCAAGAAATTTGTTTAAAAGCAGAATTGCTTGATTATTCAGATATTAAAGGTTTTTTTATTTATCTACCTTATGGATATACTATATGGGAATTTATTAGAGAATTCGTAGATAAAAGATTAAAAAAACTTAATCATCAAAATGTTTATTTCCCTTTATTATTTACCCAAAATTTATTTAAAAAAGAAAAAGAACATATTGATGGTTTTTCTCCAGAAGTTATTACAATTGAAGAAGTTAATCAAGAAAAATTATTAGATAAATTAATTATAAGACCTACTTCAGAAGTATTATTTTCTCAATATTATGCAAAAAAAATATTTTCTTATCGTGATTTACCTAAATTATTTAATCAATGGTGCAATGTTGTACGTTGGGAAAAAACTAATAAACCATTTTTAAGAAGCAAAGAATTTTTATGGCAAGAAGGACATACAGTTCATGCCACTAAAAAAGAAGCCATTAAAGAAACTATTACAATATTGAATTTATATAAAAAATTAGGAAAAGAATTATTAGCTATTCCTTTTGTTTCAGGAAAAAAAACACAATCAGAAAAATTTAAAGGTGCCGAATGGACTTATTCTATTGAAGCTTTAATGTATGATAAACAAGCTCTTCAAGCGGGCACTTCACATTATTTAGGAACTAAATTTTCTAAAAATTTTCAAATTAAATTTCAAGATTCTAATTTAGATACTAAATTTGCTGAACAAACTTCTTGGGGGATTTCTACAAGATTAATAGGAGCTATGATTATGATTCATGGAGATGATGAAGGTTTAGTTTTGCCTCCTTATATCGCTCCTATTCAAATAGTTATTATTCCACTTCAATCTCAAAAAAAAGAAGTTTTAGAAAAAGCTAATAAATTATATAAACAATTATCTAGAAAATATAGAGTTGTTTTAGATAATCAAAATAAAAATATTGGTTGGAAATTTAGTCATTACGAATTAAAAGGTATTCCATTGAGAATAGAATTAGGATTAAGAGATTTACAAGAAAATAATATTACAATCTTTACAAGACATAATTTTAAAAAAAAAATAATTAAAGAAGAGTCTTTATTGAAAGAAATTCCTATTTTATTAAAAACCATTCATAAAGAAATGTTTCAAAAAGCTTCGAATTTTTTAAAAGAAAATATATTAGAAGTCACAACTTATGAAGATTTTAAAAAAAATCTTAAAAATAAAGGATATATTAAAATGAGTGTTTATGAGAATGAAGCAGAAAAAATTATTAAAGAAGAAACAGGAGCGACAGCTAGAGTTATTGTTTCACAAAAATTAATTACTAAAATATGCCCTGTGACTAAAAAGAAAGCTAATCAAACTATTTTATTCGCCAGAGCTTATTAAAATTTTATGTCATTATTTTTTCATTAATAAAAATCATTTAAAATGATTTTTTTATTTTTTAAAAGTTTTTTAATTTGATTTTGTAAATATTATAATTTTTTTTAATTATATAAAAAAGATATAATTAATATGTTGTTTTATTTAGTTTATTTATTTATAATTTTTTTGATACAAAAAAAATAAAAATATTTTGATATTTTTTATTTTAATATATTATTTAAAATAATCATTAATAAGAGTAAAATATGAATTTTAAAGTAGCTATTATAGGAAGACCTAATGTAGGCAAATCAAGCTTATTTAATCGTATTTTAAATAAAAGATTATCGATTGTTTATGAAGAGGCTGGGACGACTAAAGACCGTATTTATGCTGAAACTACATGGTTAAATCAAAAATTTTTTATCATTGATACTGGAGGAATTGTTTTTGATAATATTCCTTTAATTCAACAAATTAAATATCAAGCTGAATTAGCTATTTCCGAATCTAATTTAATTATTTGGGTTACTGATGGTCAAAATACTACAATAACCAAAGAAGAATTAGGAATAACTAAAATGTTATATAATAGTCATAAAAATGTTATTATAGCTGTTAATAAAATAGATAATTTAAATTTATATGAAAATGTTTATGAATTTTATTCTTTAGGATTTAGTAATATCATAGGAATTAGTACTCAACATGGAATTGGTATCGGCAAATTATTAGATAAAGTTGTATCTTATTTACCACGTGATAAAAAAATAGAAAATGATGAAACAGAAGATTTAAAGTTTTGTTTAGTAGGTCGTACTAATGTCGGAAAATCTACTTTAACTAACGCTTTATTATCACAGGAAAGAATGATTGTTTCTGATCTTTCAGGAACTACAATTGATGCAGTTGACACTATATTTGAAAAAAATAATCAAAGATATCATATAATAGATACCGCTGGAATACGAAGAAAAAAAAATTTTTATGAAAAACATGAAAAATATAGTTTTTTAAGAGCTTTAGATGCTATTCAAAGAAGTGATATTGTTTGTTTTTTATTAGATATAAGTTATAATATTACTGAGCAAGATAGAAATATAGCTGCTATTATTTTTAATTATTCAAAACCTTGTATTATTGTTTTTAATAAATGGGATTTATTAGACCCTTCTGATAAAGACATAAAAAAATTCGAATTAATGGTTAAAACAGAATTTAAATTTTTTAATCATGTTCCAATAGTTTTTTTATCTGCGAAAAATATAAAAAAAATTCATAAATTGTTTAATGCTTTAGATAAAGTTTTTGATAATTATAGACAAACTTTTTCTTCTCATTTATTAAATGATATTTTACACGAAGCTACTCAAATTAATCCTCCATCTTTTTTTAATCAAGGTAAAGCGAAATTTTATTATTTAAAACAAACAGCTACGAAATGTCCTGAATTTATTTGTTTAGTCAATGATCCTAAATTTATTCATTTTTCTTATGAAAGATATTTAAAAAATCAATTAAGATTAAATTTAGAATTAAGCGGAATTCCTTTGAAAATAATTTTTAAAAAGAAAGAAGTTTTTTTGTAATGGAAAAAATTACTATTATTGGTGGTGGTGCTTGGGGGTCGACTTTAGCTCAAGTTTTAGATGATAATTCGAATCAAGTATTAATTTATGATAATAATATTGAATATATTAAAAAAATAAACGAACAAAAACATCCTTTTTTTGATGTTCGTTTATCTGATAAAATTAAAGCGACTGATGATTTAGAAAAAGCACTTTGTCATTCTGATTATATTTTTTTATCTATTCCTACACAAAATATGAGAAGTTTATTCAAACAAATTAATAATATTTTAATTTTAAGCAAAAATTTTATTAATGTTTCGAAAGGTATCGAATTTAAAAGTAATAAAATTATTTCTCAGATTATTACAGAAGAAATATCTGCTGATAAAATTAAAAATTATGTTTTTCTTGCTGGCCCTTCTCATGCTGAGGAAGTTGTTTTGAGAAAAATTACTTTTTTAACAGCTTCTTCTTTAAATCAAGAATTTGCTTTAAAAATTGCTAAAATGTTTTTTAATAAAAATTATTTAAAAGTTTCTACCTCTAATGATGTAATAGGTTGCGAGATATGCACTTCTTTTAAAAATGCTTTGGCTTTGGTCAGTGGTATGTTAGATGGTGTTAATTTCGCTTCTAATGCTCGTTCAGCATTTATTACTTTCGGAATTGCTGAAATGAAAAAGATTTTATTTTTGTTTTCCAAGTCGAATTCTATCGAAACTGTTTTGAGTTTAGTAGGATTAGGAGATTTAATTGTTACTGTTTTTAATGAAAATTCTCGTAATTATCAAGCTGGAAAAAAAATTCGAATGGGTAAAAATTTAGATCAAATTTTGAATCAAGCTAATCAAGTTATCGAAGGAATTTATAACTTAAAAGTTTTTTATAATTTGGCAATTAAAAATAAAATTTGTTTACCAATTATAGAAAGTGCTTATAAGGTTATTTTTGAATATAAACCTTTTGATTTTATTTTATTAAATATTTTTGAAAAATATTAAAAATAACAAAAATATTGTTTTATTGTAATATTTATGTTGATAATATTTTTTTTTATGTTAAAATTCTATTGGATTTTGCAAAATTTTTAAAAATTAATTAAAATTAAGAGGAATTAAAATGAATAAGTTAAAATTCATCAGTAAGATGTCTAAAAAGTTAAATGTTGAAGCAGAAAAAGTAGGAGAATTTTTGTCTTGTTTAAGTAATGTTGTGGCAGAAGGTTTAAAAGAAGAAAAAAAAGAAAAACCTAATTCAAAAGTAATTAAAGTAGTGATTGGTAATTTAGGAGCAGTACATTTAAAATATAGAAAAGAAAAAGTATGCAAAGTTCCAAAAAGTAATAAAGTTGTAACTCTTCCAGCTAGATTTGTTCCAGTATTTAAAATAAGCGAAGCATTTAAAGATTTAGCTTCAGAAGATATTTAAAATAAATATTTGAAAATTTTTAGAGTAAATATTTTTTATTTTAAAAAAAATAGTTTATAATTATACATATAAAACAAATATAATAACAACAAAATAACACAAAAATACAAAATAAAAGGTTTAAAAAAATGAGTGATTTAGTCAAATTAATTTGTACAGAATGTGGTAGAGAAAATTATCATACTTACAAAAATAAGAAAAAAACTCCTGGACGTTTAGAATTTAAAAAATATTGTCCTTTTTTGCGTAAACATACTGTTCATAGAGAAAAAAAATAAAATTTTAATAGAGTTTTAACAAAATGTCTTTTTATCAAAAAAATCGTTCTTTATTGTTATCTAAAATGAAAAAAGGTAGTATTGCTTTATTCTTTTCTAATTTAAATGATTTTTCTCTTGATTTAAATTTTGCCTTAAATAAAAATTTTTATTATTTGACAGGTATAGAAGAAGATAATTCTGTTTTATTAATTGTTAAGGATTCTTATGGTAATGAAGAAGTTTTTTTATTTTTGAAATATAATGATTTATTAAAACAAAAATGGGATGGAGAAAGTCTTAGTTTTGAAAAAGCATCAAATTTAAGTTCCATTCCATTAATGAATATTTTAAATATTGATATTTTAAATTCTTTTTTAACCTGTTTATTTAATAATGCTAAAAATTCAAAATATGGTTTTATTGAAAATTTTTATTTAGATTTATCAAATACTGATTTAAATAAAAAATTTAATTTGTCTTTATTGAGAGCTGAATGGATTCAAAAAAATTATCCTTATATAAATATTTATGATTCTTGTAATTTTTTAATAAATATGAGAGTTATTAAAAATGAAACAGAGATTGATTTGATAAAAAAAGCAATTGTTTTTAATGATAAAGCTTTAAGATCAATTGCTAAAGTTTTAAAACCTGGTATGTATGAATATCAAATATCAGCATTTTATCATTATTTTTTAGCTGATCACGATTTACGTCCTTCTTTTAACACTATTATAGCTTCTGGAAAGAATGCTACTATTTTGCATTATAATCTACAAAAAGATCGAATTAAACAAAATGATTTGGTATTGCTAGATTTAGGTGTAAAATATAATAATTATGCTTCCGATATTTCTTTTTGTTTTCCTGCTAGTGGAAAATTTACATCTCAACAAAAAATTATTTATAATATAGTTTTAGAAGCTAATAGAAAAATTATTGAATGGATTAGACCAGGATATACTTTTCAAGAAATGAATAAATTCGGAAAAGATATTTTAAAAACCAGATTACAGGAAAATGGATTTATGAAAGTGGATGAGAATATAGAAAATTATTGTTATCATGGATTAGGTCATTATTTAGGTTTAGATGTTCATGATGTTGGAAACATTTACGAACCTATTAAAGAAAATAGTGTTATTACTGTAGAGCCTGGTTTATATTTCGAAGAATTTAATTTAGGCGTTAGAATAGAAGATAATATTTTAATCAAAAAAGATGGTAATATTAATTTAACTAAAGATGTTCCTAGAAAAACAGAAGATATTGAATTTTTAATGATTAAAGAATAAATATTTTTCGAGATTTTAAATTTTTTGTTTTGATACATTGGGGCCCTGTAGCCAAGTGGTAAGGC
This sequence comes from Candidatus Phytoplasma rubi, assembly GCF_026821955.1. Classification (NCBI taxonomy): domain Bacteria; kingdom Bacillati; phylum Mycoplasmatota; class Mollicutes; order Acholeplasmatales; family Acholeplasmataceae; genus Candidatus Phytoplasma; species Candidatus Phytoplasma rubi. The sequence continues at coordinate 252,001 of NZ_CP114006.1, forward strand.
ATGGCTCTGCAAAAGCTTGATCGACGGTTCAAATCCGCCCAGGGCCTCCAAACATTAATCTTTAATTTATATAATAAAATAAAAAAAGCATTTTTGAAAAATTAAAATAATTTGATTTTTCAAAAATGTTTTTTTAAATTAATAAAAAAATAAATATTAAAAAAATTAATTAATATTTTTTATTATTAATTTTTTTAAGAATATTTTTTGAACCAAAATTAAATTTGTTTTCTGTTCCTTTGATTAAATTTTTTATATTATTAGAATGTTTTATAAAAATTAAAATAGTTATAATTAGAATTCCTAAAAGTATCCTAATATCAATGTTATTGTTTCTTTTTATTAAATACGAAATCCATAAAAAAACATTAACTAATGAAGTTGATAATAAAGAAGCTAAAGAAGCATAACCTGAAATTCTTAAAAATAAAATAAAAAATACGATTCCTAAGATTCCAATAAAAGGGTTAATAGCCGTAATAAAACCTACAGAAGTTGCTATTGCTTTCCCTCCTTTGAATTTGTTAAAAATAGAAAACATATGTCCTAAAATGGTTATTATTCCATATAATAATTTATAATCTGACGGTGACGGTATTATAATAATCCAAAAACCTTTTAAAAAATCTAATAAAAAAACAACAAAACCATATTTAAATCCTAAAATTCTAGCTGCATTAGAAGAACCTATATTTTTAGAACCCAATAAACGTAAATCTTTATTTTTGAAAATTTTACTTATTATTAAACCCATTGGAATAGACCCGATAAAATAACAAATAAAAATAAAAAAAAGTTTGAGACAATTATTATCTAGCATTTTTTTACCTTTGTACTTAATTTAAATAAAAAATTTTTTAATAGAAATTTATTGCATATACTATTATTTTATTATATTTTAAAAGATTTATTTGTTTATAATATTTTTTTATTCATCTTAATTTAATTAAAGAAAAAATTGTTTAATATTTTATTAAAAGTTTATTTAATATAAATAAAACATTTTAATTATAATTTTTTTATATTATTTTTAACTGAATCTAAAAAAAGATTTTAAACTGTCTTTTTTTATATACAATTTTTCATTTTAAAATTATGAGGATAAATCAACTGCTTTTAAGAGATATAAATTTTTTATTATAGTTGATCTTGTCCCTGACCGTACAAGCAAGTTTCCAAACATACGGCTTCCCATAATTCTATCTCTTTCGGGAGAAATAATTCTTTATAAGTATAATCAACGTAGTCAGATTTGATTTTACTTTATCTAGAAATATTTTAATAAAGGCTTTTATTGATTGTTGTAATTTTTTATAAGGTATTTAAATAAAAAATAGCCTTATATAGGATCATTCATAATTTTAACAATTTTTTAGTTAAAAATTATAATAATTGTTTTGTATTTATTTCATTGTGATTATACTTATTATAATAATAAAAATTAAAAGTTTCCAATATTATTAAGTTTTGGGGTTTATTATATTATTATTAATAATATTTTATTTGTTAATGTTTTTATATTTATCTCGCTTTTGAGGGTCTAATTTATATAACTGTAAAGTTTCTAATTGATTGACATCAATTTTCCCAATCAATTCTTTAATACGGTTTTTAGTTTCATCTTGGTAGTTAATTTGAAATAGAGGATAGAGGTTTTTAAGGGGGTTATTTTGGTTTTTAAGAGTGGTTTAGATTCGAAAGTAATAGTTTACTATTACTAGAAGAGAAATTATCATTAATTAGGGTTATTTTTGTTTGTTTCATTTCTTCTAAGATTTGAGGATCAACGAAGAGAGTTTGATTTTTCGGGCGGTAATTGGCTTCTTGGTAGGTATTTTTCTTTTTAGAATGAGCAATAATAGTGAGATTAATTAAATCTTCTTTTAATATTTTTAAAAAGTTTTTAATTTGAGTTAAATCATTTGGGGTGGCTTTCGTCTTCCCGCCCCCGATTCTAATTTCTTGACTAGTGTCTTTTTTCATTTCTTTTATCCTTTTATTTTAAATTTAGTTATTAAAAAACAATAATTTTAATCAATTATTTCTACTTTGTCTTTTCCAAAAAAATAAATGGATAAATCGACGATGATTTTCTTTTTAGCCTCTTCATAAGTAATGTATGGGTCTAAAAAACATTTTTGGTAAGCTTCTTTTTCGTATTGACGTAATAAATCATCGACATCTTTACAAGTTTGATCGTAAGGAGGTAAAATGCATCTAATTTCATAAGGTGTTTGTTGTGAGGCAAGTTGTTTTCCTAAGGCTTCGCTGCGTTTTCGGCCTGTTTCGTCATTATCTAAGGCGATAATTACTTTGATATTTTCTTTTTTGAAAATTTCTATTTGGGATTGAGAAAGTAATTGGGCGACACAAATGAGACCGACCACGTTTTTAATCCAGTTTTGCCAACAACTAATGACATCAAAAAATCCTTCATGAATAATGATGATTTTCGTTTTTTTAATATATGGTAACGCTTCAAAAAACCGATAACTAAAATAAAAAGTAGGGGTTTGACTAAAATTAGTTAAAGCTTGGTATTTAGGTTGAAAGTAAGAAACTTCACGGAAATGGTTTTGATAAAAATGAAATGTTTTATTATATCCATTTTCAATGGGGATAATGATGGAACAATAAAAAGTATCATGAAAATATTTTTTACCTTGTTGACTGGTTTTTTCTTTGATAAAACCATATTCAACTAATTGATCGATATTAATATTTTTCTTTTTACAATAATTTATGAGAAGAAAGGATAAAGGTTTATCAGATAAGGGGGCGTGACCTAGATGAAATTCTTTAATGGTTTCTAAAGTTAGTTTTCTTTTTTGAGTTAAATATTCTATTCCTAGTTTACTTTCGTTATTACGGTTAGAAATTAACAAATAATGATAATAATCTCTAATTTGGTTAAATAAAGATGAGATTTCTTTAAATAATTGTTTCTTTTTGATATTAATTTCCTGTTCGTCAACTGGTTGTTTTGATTTCATTGGATGAAATGGTTGTTGAAAAAGGTTAATAGTTATTTGAGTTATTTCTTTTCTTCTTGGTTTAAGGCTTTAAATTCTAAAGAATTCATAAATCCTTCTATTCTTTGGATCGCTTCCGAAAAGGATTTAATTTGACGGATAGCCATATAAACATCAATAATATCGTAATCTTTCCCGCATTTCCAACAATGAATTTTATTATCTGAAGTGAAATGACAACAAGTAGGATTCTTTCCTTGATGGATGGGGTACAAAGAAAACGGTGGTGGTTATTAAAATTTAGAGGTAAAATTTTTAATTTTTTTAATAAAACAGACATGGGGAAATGAGTTTGGATGTGTTTTATTTTTTCTTGATAATTTATTGAGTTTTCTCCTTAATAACTTTCTAATGGATAAGGTAAAACATAACCGATTTCTTGGAAGGTTTGGGTACTCATTTCAAAGTGATAAACTAAGTTCTTTTTGGTACCACTGCGATTCTTTTTAATAGATAATTCAATGATTTTTTGTGATTCGTTATTTTTTGATGCTAAATATAATTGATGACTGTTTTGATGATAGATATTTAAGGGTTTTTCTTTGTCTTTGGATATTTTGGGTTGGAATTCAGACATCATTAAGACGATATCTGAGTTAGTTTCAATTCTACCACTTCCTTTTAAAGCGGTGATTTCAGGGGATTTACCTTGGTAATGGCTATATGTATCTCTTGAAAATTGTGAGAGAATGATGATGACAATATTTAATTCTATGGCTAATTGTTTGAGTTTCGTCATTATTTCGTCAATGGCTAGACGGTCATTTACTAGCTTTAGTAATTTGGAGATGGTCGATAACGATGATTTTTAATTGTTTTTCTAAATGAAGGCGATAAACTAAATCAATGATATAATCTATTTTTTTACCTTGATCATAACTAAATGATAAGTTAAGCTGGGAAAAGAATTGTTGAGCGTCATTCATCCTTTCCATGTAGGTATGTGTGTTGATATGTTTGAGTCTTCCCAATTTTTATCTAAAATAACATCTAAGGGAATTTGAGTTTGGTGGGCTAATAAACGACTTAAATTTTCTTCTAATGTCATTTCATAAGAAAAAACTAAGAGATGAGGATGATGGTGAGTTTCTTGATACTTAGTTTTGGCGATATCGCACAACAGATTATAGACCAAAGTGGTTTTTCCTAAACCAGTATAGCCTGATAATTAGTGTCGTTCAAATAAATCAAAAAGTAAGCAAATTTAGCTTGGATGCAATATAATTGACATTGAACTTGGGCCCAGTATAGTATTGAGGTATATTTTCTAACTGTGGATTGGTTAAAAAACTAGTCCAAGTGGATGAAACTGCTTGGTTTTCATGCACATAAGGACATTTAATTTCTAAAACTGCTTTAAATTGTTCATTGTAACCGTCTAAAGAAGCGGAAAAAAGTTTAACTTGATCATCAGTAAAAATGGCGTCTTCGAAAGTTAAATTAGTTTTTTGAATGAAAAATTGACGCGCAATGGGGTTCCATCTTTTGTCCATGAAGTGTGTATTGATTAGCGGTAAAAGTGGCGCCAAAGAGTTTATCATGAACTAACTGTTCCCATGGAACGAAAGGGATCTAACCTCGTAATAGAAGCGATTTCAGAAGCGTTGATGTATTTTTTTCGGTGTTGATATTATAATTTGGTGCGTTGATTTAAGTTTTTGATGCGAATAATAATTATTCTTTCTTAAATATTTTCTTTAATAATAATAAAAGATATTTTCCTAAATAATAAATAAACCTTAGAATGTGATAAAGACATTTAAAAAGAAAATCAATTAAATATAAAAGATGGGGAAGAAATAATAAAATAATTATTAATAAACCTAAGTTTAACCATTGATTTTGATAAGTAAAGAAATAATCGCTTATAGTTTTAAGCATGTTATTTAACTTAGTTAACCAAGTATTAATGAAATGTCACATGATGATTAGGTCGCTTCGTGGTTAAATGTTGATAAAATTGAACCACTATGCCTTGTTTTAATTGGTGGATACTTAGTTTGACGGTTAAAAGATAGAACTTAATGACATAATAAATAGTGATAATTGGAAGAAATGAAAGTAGGGTAATGATGAAAAAGATGATATTACTAGGTAAAAATTGAAAGATTTTTTTAATGAACATGGTTTTTGTGTTTCCTTTCCAATTGTTGAGTGAGTTGTTAAATAAAAAAAAGACCCTGTGGAGGGTCTTATTTTTTGATTAAAAAAATTTAATTTTTTAACGTCTTCTGTTATTATTTGTTTGATTTTGATTGATTTGTCTTTGTAGATTGTATTGGTGGTTTTGAGCAAAAATTTGTTGATTTATCATTGGAAGATTATTTCCTACAATATTTATTCTGTTTGAAATTAAAGAAATTCTGTTGAAACGTGTTTGAGATTCTAAATTAGTATCATTAAAAACGTTAGTTAATTCTATCATTAAAGTATTTATTTCTTCTTCAAGTTGATGTTTTCTTGCGTCTAAATTTATTTCAGAAAAAGCATATAATTTTTTATTATTAGTTATAAACAATAGTCCTAAAAAAATAAATAAATAAATACTTATGATTCTAAATTGATCTTTTAATTTAATCATTAATTAAATCTCCTTTTTATTTTTTATAATCGTTCTTTTTGGAACTTTCTGGTTGATCAATTGGACATTTAGAATTGTTTTTTATTAAATTCATAGGTTGAAGTTCATCATCATCATTTATTGCAGAACTGATATTTCGTCTAGAACTTTCTGGTTGTTCACCATAAGTTGTTGATAATTGATTATTGTTTTGTCTTTTATTATATTTGTTAATTGCTTTTGTAATACATTTTTGTTTTTCCAAAAGTGCATCTTTTTTTTCGTCATTAATTTTGAAATTTGCTAATTCGTTTTGTATTACAAATTCTTCATTTATATACAAAACATATTCTTCATCATTAGAAATTTCATTATTATTACTATTTTTATTACCCATTCCCATAACTTGATAATTATTAGTGATGAATAATAGTCCTAAGAAAATAAATAAACAAATATTTATTATTTTAAATTGATTTTGTAATTTAATCATTAATTAAATCTCCTTTGATTTTTATTCCTTTAATTTTAATATATTAGAAGTTGTTAAGTTTTTAATCACCAATCAGAGCTGGTTCTTTTATTATTTTCAGCTTCTTTGGTGTTGATCATAGTTTTGTTTATCTTGGTAAAGGGATAAAGTTTTTCTTTTTGGGTTGAATTGGAGATGGAAATTTTCGTTTTTAAATTCTGAATTTTCCAACCATGCGCGTCCAAGATAGTAGTCTTTGTCGTCGTCTAATAAGTGTTTAGGGCCTTTGTATTTAACGATTAAGTAATTACTGCCTGGACCTTCTTTTGAGTTGTTTTTCTAAATCGACATATATAAATAATTGGCTATCAATTGTTGTTTCGAAACGAGAAAATTTAAATCCGTTTGCTGTGGTCATATCATAAGTAACGGCTTTTTGATTCCAACGGTCGAAAAGGATAACGGTCTTTTATGTAGTTGGCGAGGTTAAAAGGTTCTTTTTGAGTTTTGAGGCGTTCTTGAATTTTCATCAATTCAAAAGATCCGATATTTTCTTTGTTAGCGAGTTGTTGTTGATAATAACCTACTCCATTAAGGCCATCAAAAGTATAATGGACTTCAATCATTGATTGAGTTCTTCCTCGGTGATCAGTTTCTTCCCATTTGTTTTTGTTATCAGCTTTGGTTTCTTTTAAAATAGGGATTTCTTCTTTCGGTAACTTAATGATTCCTGTTTCAGTTAAAACGAAAAAACCAATCAATAAAAAAAGAAGTACCCCTAATATGATAAAAACCCATTTAATGATTTTTTTAATATTAAACATGATTAGTTCCTTTCGGGTAATTTGTAATATACCAACATTTTAACACATTTAACTTTTGAATTTTAATTAAAACCATTTTTTGAACCAAGAAGTTACTTTATTAACTGTTTTGTTTACGTCGTCTTTAATTTTATTAGTAAAGGGTTGAATTGAACCTTTCCAGGTTTCTTGTTTGTCTATGGTTGATTTAATTTGTTCGTATTCTGTTTTTTTTTGGGTTAATTTATTATTTTTTTCTTCTAAGGTTATTTTGTTGTTTCATGGGCTTTTTGTTCGTCTTTTATTTGTTCTTTAAGTTTATTGATTTCATGACGGAGTTCGGCGTTTTCTTCAAGATATTTACCAGAGACGTTTTCTAAAGCTTTAATGGTTCCTTCGAGGGCTTCAATGTGAAGACCTTGTTTTACCCATTTGTCGATTTGTTGTTCTAATTCCTCGCTTAAACGGTTAATTTCATTTGCTTGTTCGTTGATGATTTGGTTTAGTTGGGTGATTTCTTGGTCTTTTTGGTAGATAGTTTCTTGATATTCTTTTTCTTTTTGTTGAAAATTAGTAGTTAATTGATTGATTTCATTTTGGAGTGCTTGTTTTTCTTGTTGGGATAAAGCTTGATTGGTTATTAATTCTTGGTTTTTATTTTCGATTAAAGATTTTTGTTCTTGGAGTTGGTTTTGGAGTTGTTCGGTCATTTGGTTTTGTTCGTCAATTTGATTGATTAATTGATTAATTTGTTTTTCTTTTTCGGTGTTGATCGTTTTTTCTTGGTGAAGGTCAGTTTCTAATTGATTAATCTTTTGATCTTTGGTAAAAATTTCGTTTTCTTTAGAACGGATTTTATCGATTTATTGATTGATTTCTTTTTGAAGTTCTTGTTTTTCTTGTTGAGATAGTTTTTGATTATTTTCTAATTCTTCTTGTTTTTGAGTTAAATCATGTTCTAAATTAGCTTTTTGTGTTTCTAAAGTTAAACTATTAATTTTTTCTTGTTGGAGTTGAATTTCTAATAAGTTTTTCGCTTTGATGATTTCTTCAGGAGTTAGTTGTTGCGTTTCAGTTGTTTTGTTATTTTCTTTTAATTCCTCACCAAGTAGTGGTGTTTGTTGGAGTTGTTCTTGTTGTAGATAGGTGGGTTCAGTTGTTGATTGATCAACTGAACCCTTATCAGGGATTGTTAAGGTTACTAGTTTCTCTTTCTTCTTGATTTGTTTCTTTTTGATTTGTTTCGTCTTTAACTTCATTATTATTAGTTAAAGTTGATTCTTCATCTTCAATAATTGTTGGATTGAATGATTGTTGAATAGATGGCGCTTGTAATATCGATTTTGGGGGATTTTCCATTTTATGGGTTAATTGTTGTGGAGGATTAGGTATTTTGGTTTCTTCTTGATAAAATTGGTAAAGTTCATAAGCAGTTGAAGCTAAAGAAACCCAAAATAAAACTTTACTACCAATTTTAAGGATTTTTCCACCGACATTCGCTATTTTGGAAGTAGCTTTTTTTTGAATGATGGTTTTAGTTCCTTTTTTAATGGTTTTTTTCTTTCCACTTTTTAACCAATTACCGATTTTCCCAATTCCAAAACAAATGCCTATGATGCTTAAAGTGGTTGCTAGATAATAACCTAATTTATTTTGTGGTGAAGGAGCATGATTAGGGTTTTTATCGTTGCCTGTTATTTTATTATAAATATACTCGTAAAAAGTGCGAATTGGTTGGGTGGCTTTATCATATAAGATTTTAGTTTTAGCTGCGGCGTCACCTGTAAAAGCGTTTATTTGATTGAAAATTTCAGGAAAGAATCTGAAAAGCGTCCAATAAATCGCCCCACCAATTAATAATAATGGGATACATCAAATGAGGATTTTAAAGAAAGTTTTAGTAATTTTAAAAAACCAGTTTTCTTTTTGAGTTTGAGTTTCGATAATGATTTTAGGAGTTGTAGTTTTTCTTTTGATAATTATTTCGTTAGATTTATTGTTTTTAGTGTTTTTATTTGTTTTTTTGGCCATATGATTTTACTCGCTTTCTTGATTTGATTTATTTTGATTTATTATCATTTTTTCTAATTTATCTATATTTTCATTAATTTTTTTAAAATTACTTTGGGTTTCTTGTTGGAATTCGTTCATTTCCTTTTCAATAAGGTTAAATTTTTGTTTTAAATATTGGTTTTGAAGATTAATATGTTTTTTTAAATTATCATTATTGAAATTACAGATGATAATTGTTGTTAAAGTAAAAATTATTAAACAAATATAAGGCGAATATTTTTGAATAATTTTCATTTTGTTTCTTCCTTTTTTAGTTTTTTATTCATGTTAACGGCCTTACCGTTAATGTATCTGTAAAATAAAAAAGACTCTAATTTAGAGTCTTTTTAGTATTTTGGAATTATTTTTGATTATTATTTTTAGATATGGTGTGATGTTTATCTTGGTAAAGAGATAAAGTTTTACGAACAGGATTGAAGTGAAGGTGAAAATGGGTTAATTCGAAGTTGACATCGTGAACGAAAGCCTTGCCAAGATAATAGTATTTGTCTTCTTCTAAGAAGTGTTTAGGGCCTTTGTATTTAACGATTAAGTGATTAAAAAGCCTTGGGCCTTTGAATTGTTGTTTTTCAAAATTGATATTTGAATATAAAGAACTGTCATCTTCCATATCGAAAGAAGCGGAATTGAATCCGTTTAAAGTGGTATGATCGTAAGTTAAACCCTCTTTTATTCCAACGGTCGAAAGGATGACGGTCTTTGATGTAACAAACTAAGTTAGATGGTTCTTTTTGAAGTTCGAGGCGGTTTTCGACCAGCTTTAATTCTTTTCTTAAACTTTCCTCTTTAGTTTGAAGAGTTTTAAGATTATTTTTAATATCAATGATTTATTGATTTTTATCTTTAATGGTTTGTTCGTATTTGTCAGGTGTTTGTTTTAAAGTGACTAATTCTTGTTCTAATTGGGAGATTTTGTTTTCTTGGTGGATTTTAGTTAATTGCTGATTAATATTACTTAATTCCGTTTGGATTTGAGAATAGCGACGATTGTAATAGTTAATTCCGTTTAAACCATCAAAGGTATAGCGACATTCAATTTAGTTTCGTCTTTAGGTTTATCTAAATATTGAAGGATTCTTTGATGCCATTGGGCGTATTGGTTTTCACAAGTTGTTCGGCGTTGTTTCACTTTTTGATGATCAGGTTTTATTTTTAATTTTAGTTGTAAGACTTCTTCAATATCAGAAGGTAACATGACTTCGTGGGTTTGAGGGTTTTGTTGAGCCCATTTAGCGGTTTTTTTGTAAGCTGCTTTCGATGATAGTGGTTAAATCACGATTAGAGAGGTTTTTACCTTGACATAATTGGGTAATCTCTTTTAAAGCTAAGAAAGTATGATAACTAATTTGATAAGGGACAATAATATGTTTTAAATAACCTTCAATTTCATTATTTTTTAAATGACCGATATAGATTTCTTTACTAAAACGACTGCGTAAAGCGGTATCAATTTTATGAAGATTATTAGTCGCTCCCATTAAGATAATTTTTTTATTACTATTATTAAAACCATCTAATTTATTTAATAAAGTATTAATCACATTGACTCCTCCTGAAGAAATGTTGGAATCATTACGATTTTCTAATCCTTCAATTTCATCAATAAAGATAATGGTTTTATCATGATTTTCGGCTTCTTGCCATACTTTATCAACTTCTTTTTCCCCTTCACCCATGTATTTTTGTCGGAATTTGGAAGGAATTAAATTAATAAAGCGAACGTTAGCCTCACCACAAAACGCTTTGATTAAAAAGGTTTTCCCTGTTCCTAGAGGACCATAGAGTAAATAACCTTTGGGGCTATAACTTTATCGAAGTTAATTAAAGATTGGTTTGTGCGAAAATAAGTTAATAAGTCTTCTAATTCTTCTTTTTTACTTTCCATGTCATAAACATCTTTGAATGTTACTTTCTTTTTAGTATGTGGAAGAGGTTTGTTTTCTTTTAAATGATTTAATTGGATAGTTAAATTTTTCTTTTGTTTTTCAAAAGCTAATTTTTGATCAGTTAAGAAAAGTTGAAAATCATTTAAATTTTTTAATTCAGTTTGATTTTTTTGATATTCTTTTTGCGTTTTTAATTCTTCAATTCTTTTTTGATTAGTTTCGACATAATTAAGGGCTTGATTTAATTGAGAAATTTGTTGTTGGAGGTTTTCTTGGGTTTGAAGTTGGGCTTTTTCTTGCGCTAATTTTTCTAATTCTTCTTGTTTTTCTTTTTGATTTTGGTTTAAGGCTTTCCTTTGTTCTAATAAATTATTGACTAAGGTTTGTTGGGTTTGTTGTTGATTTTTTAGTTCTGTTAATTGTTGTTGTTTTTGGGTTTTAATGGTCGGAGGTAATTGAGGGTTATTAGTTAATTCGGTTTGCAGAGTTTTAATTTTGGTAATAATGTCGGTTAAAGTTTTAACATTCTCATCAATTTGGGTTTTTAAGGTTTGATCTTGTTGTTGAAGTTCTTGGATTTTAGCTTGTTCTAATTTGATTTGGTTGTCGATCTCTTGTTTTTGTGTTGATGAGGGTTGCTTGGTTAATGATGGGTTTTGAATTGGTGGGCGAGAATGAGTGATACCAAAAATTAATAAAATCAATAAACCTAAACTTAATAATCCGATCAAACTCAAATAAATTTTTTTTTAATGACATAAATAACCTCCTTTCTTAGATTGTTTTAAAAAAAATAATTTGGTTATTTTAAAATTAAAGTTTTAACTTTGTCTTTAATGGTTTTTGAAAGTTTGAAAGTGACTACTGTTTTGATAGGGATTTTTAATTTTTTCTTTGTTTTAGGGTTTCTACCGATGTAGGCTGTTCTTGATTTTAATTTAAATTTGCCTATTTTAGGAAATAAAACTACTTCTTCGTTCTTAGTGATAGCGTTGATTAAATTATTTTCGAAGATATTATAAAATTCTTCAGTTTTAGTTACGGAAGTTTTGTTAGCTAAAGAGATTTTTTTAATTAATTCTTTTTTTGTCATAATTATTTGACTCCTTTTGTTTGATTTTTTTAATTGTTTGTTGGTTAGATGATTAAGTTCATTTGGTTGTTATGAAATCTTTTTTTTAAAAAGGTAAATTTTCTTGAGGTTTATTGTCTAAAAAGATCACGTTTTGAAGAATAACTTTAGTGTTGATTTTGGTTTGACCTTCATTATTCGTGTATTTTTGGATGGATAAAGTTCTTTCAAGATAAATTTTCGAATCTTTATGTAAATATTTCTTCATGTTTTCGGCTTGTTTACGAAAAGCGAAACAAGGGATGAATTGGGTTTTATCTTTCATGTTAAGAGCTAATTGAAAATCGATTTTAGGGATTTGTTCGTTGTTTGAATTGATATATTGTTTTTCTAAATCATGGCTTAGACGGCTGATTAATTGAACTTTATTTAACATATTTTATTTTTCCTTCTTTTTGATATATATATTCTGTTTTATTTATTTATAGATAAAACTTTTGAAAACGAAATGCATTGAACGACTATCTGATTTGTTGATGTTGGAATCGTTTATTACTGTTGTTTCAAAAATTTTATGCTTGGTTTTGATAAAAAAAAGATTACTTTGGAAGTAATCTAGTTTTTATTTTTTTATTGTTTAAAATAACTAGTTTAACGTCATTACGGACGAGAAAGGTTAACGTTTTTTTGTTTTTTTTAATTTTTTGATAGCGATGTTTTTAATATTTTCTATTTGTTTTAAAGATAAATTAATTTTTTCAGCAATGTCGGTGTTATTATAACATCTTTGATAATCTTCGTTGATATTCCCTAAAGAAACACCAAAACTTAAATGGATAATTTTAAATTCGTTTTCACTTAATTTAGCTTTCATTTTTTTTAAAAAAATTTCATGATTAACTTGTTTTAACCATAATTGATGAGGGTTTAAATTATTTATTTGATATGGTTCATAAAACTCTTCTTTAAAAGAAAGATTATCAACTTTATGATTTTTTTGCGGAAGAGAAGGAGAATGACTTTTTCTAATCATTTCTGTGATTTCCGATTTGATAGTTGGATTAGCGTAAGCAATAAAGTTATAACCTAAATCTTCATAATTATTGAGGGCTTTGATTAATCCTAAAATCCCTTCTTGATATAAATCTTCTCTAGTTAAAACTCGAAGATAATATTTAAATTTATAAACTAGTTTTTTTACCAAAGGTAAATGAAGTTCGATTAATTGATTACGAATTTCTAAATTCTTTTTATTTTTTAAAAAATCTTTAAATAATTCTTGTCTTAACATTTAATTCCTTTCTAAAAACGTTTTTAGAAAAGAGAGGAAATTATTTTTTTAGTCTTTGAAACAAAAAAAGACTAACTTATTAGTTAGTCTTAAAGAGTTTTTAAAAAATAAAAAATGTCTAAAGTTTTGGAACAACTCAAACACACCCCCTGCAATTAATAAACTTTATCTTATTTTTAAAACTTATCAAGCTAAACCGATTACAATTTTAACTTTGAAAAAGAGATATAAACAAAATATCACCTGATGTTGAAGCTATTTTAAAATGAGCTATTGAAAAATATGGTTATATGACTGGGGCGGCGAATTAAGAGAAAAAAACATCAAGAAAAAACGTATTTAACATCTTATAAAACTGTTAATTGGGTTCAAAAATTTATCACAAAAGATATTATTTACGAATATTTTAAAGATAATAATAAATTTTAATATGGATTATCGTAGCAAACCTTTTAAATATTTATTTCTTAAAAAATATATTAATATAAAACATTATCAATATAAAAAATAATTTGATATTAAGTATTTTGTAGAAAAAGTATTAATGAAATTAGATAGTTATGTTGTTGGTAATTTGAGTTGGGGGAAATATAGAAAATAAGAAAACTAAAAGCGGAAAAGGACATTTTCGATTGATTAGTAAAAAAGAACTCGAACAATATTATCCTAATTTATCTTTAACTGAAGATGATGAAAAATTAAGGATCTATAAATTTACCTTAGATAAAACAGTTAGAGTTTGTGGTATTCTTGATTGTATACAATACTTTTTTTATATTTTAGTTTGTGATTTAGCACACAAAATTAATGATAAAAAATAATATTTTTCAATAATCGCCCTTATACAGCCCATTACATCAACACTAACTAAATTTAAATTATAAACTAAGTTCAACTTATTAAGTTGAACTTTTTTATTTAATTAAAATTAATTTTTAACTTTTTTGTTAATTAACAAAAAAAAGAAATAATAAAATATGAAAAATTTAAATTTAAAAAAACAAAAAAAATAAGACGACTTTTTATAATTCTATCTCTTTCAGGATGAATAATCTCTCACAAGATTATTTCCGAAAATTTGTTTTATATCAAATGGTCAAGTTATTTTTATGACTTTGAGGTCTCAGAATATAATGGATATTTGTTAGATATCATAATATTTAGGTCTCTTTACCACCTATTTTCATATAATAATTATAATAAAAAATATTATATTAATTTAAGGATTAATTTAAGGTGTTGAAAAAAATATGAAATTATTTTTATAAGAAAATTTAAATATTAATAAATAAAAATATTTTTTAAATAGATTTTAATGAAAAAACAAAAAATATTTTTTTTATTTTGTTATTATTATATATAGTATATTTATATATTTAAATTTATATTTTTATCAAAAAAATATTTTTTTCTTTAAAAAAATTCCTAGAGGTTTTTTTAATTAATAAATAAAAAGGGGGAAATAAATTTTATGTATCAAAATATTTTTGAATTAAAAAAAATATTGACTGAAGTAGAAAATAAAATAATTAAAGAATTACAAAATATTAAAGAAATAAAAAAATTATTAGAATCGGAAACAAAATATCTAGGAAAAAAAGGTTTTTTTTTAAATATTTTAAAAGAAATTAATAATTACGAACCAGAAATTCAAAAAGAATTGAAAAAAGTTGTTTTTATTTCTAAACAAAAAAACATTAATTTATTTAAAGAAAAAAAAACTTTATTAGAAAATAAAATTTTAAATGAAAAGTTAACAAAAGAAAAAATAGATGTTACTTTGCCTTCTTTTCAATTTCCACAAGGGTGTATTCATCCTTTAAATCAAATGATTAAAGAAATAGAAAATTTTTTCTTAAGTTTGGGATACTCTATTCATGAAGGCACAGAAATAGAAACTGATTTATACAATTTCGAAATGTTAAATATGAGTAAAAATCATCCTTCAAGAGATATGCAAGATTCTTTTTATTTAAAAAATAATCCAGAAAATCTTTTAAGAACTCATACTTCTCCTATTCAAATTAAAACTATGTTAAAACAACGTAATAAATTTTTGAAAATTATTTCTTCTGGAAAAGTATATAGAAGAGATAAAGACGATGATACTCATAGTCATCAATTTACTCAATTAGATGGTTTTTATGTTGGTTTTAAAGTTAGTTTAATAGATTTAGTAGAAATCATTACATCTTTTGTTAAACATATTTTTGGAGAAGAACAAAAAATAAGACTTCGTACTTCTTACTTTCCTTTTACTAAACCAAGTTTTGAATTAGATTTAGTAATGGAAGGGGCAAACAAAAAGAAAGTTTATTTAGAAATACTAGGAGCTGGATTAATTCATCCCCAAGTATTAAATAATGTAGGTTTTGATAATAAAAAATATACTGGTTTAGCCTTTGGTATGGGAATCGAAAGAATCACAATGTTAAAAAAAAATATAAAAAATATTAGACATTTTTATAATAACGATATTCGTTTTTTAAATCAATTTGTTTAAACTTTTTAATAAAATAAATTAAATTATTTAATTTTAAAGGATATAAAAAATAATGATAATTCATGAAAAAATTTTAAAAAAATATCTTTCTCTAAATGATTACAGTTTAAATGAATTACAATTTTTAATCAATAATCATATTACTGAAATAGATAAATGCGAAATATTAGAATCTAATGATTTTTTGATTATAGGAAAAATTATTGAATTTAAAAAAGTTCCTAATTCGGAAAAACTTCATTTCGTAACTGTAGATATTAAAGATCATCATTTAACAATTATTTGTGGAGCTTCAAATCTTGCAAAAGATAAAAAAGTAGTAGTCGCTTTAATTGGAGCTTATTTAAAATCAATAAAACTTCACATTAAAGAAAAAGATATTTTCGGATACAAATCTCGTGGAATGATTTGTTCTGCTCAAGAATTAGGATTAGATTCTAATATTTTAAACGAAGAAGAAAAAAAAGGAATTTTAATTTTAGAAAATGATGCTCCTATTGGAGAAAATGCTTTAGAATATTTAAATCTAAAAGGATTTTTATTAAAATTAAATATTACTCCGGACAGAGGCGATCTTTTATCTTATATAGGCTTTGCTGAAGATTTAAAAAGTTTAAACAGTATTAATCGATTGGATTATCCTATTTATTTAACAAAAAAAATAAAAAAAGAAGAAAATCCTTTTCAAATACAAATTATAAATAAAAATTGTTGGGAATATAATCTACTTTATATTAAAAATATAAAAGTTAAAAAATCTCCTTTATGGTTAAGAATTCTTTTATTAAATCATAATATAATTCCTATCAATAATATTGTGGATATTACAAATTTAGTTTTATTAGAGTATGGTATTCCTTTAGATGTTTTTGATGTTTCTAATTTCAAAGAAAAAAAAATAGAAATAAGAAATGCTTCGGAAAAGGAATTTATTCAAATCGATTCAGAAAAAAAAATTTTTTTAAGCGAAGAAGATGTAGTTGTAGCTAGTGGTCAAAATATTTTATCTATTCTAGGAATTGTCAATTCTTATTCAAATAATATTAATAAAAATACCAATGAAATTATTATAACTACATCTTATTTAACCCCTTCTTATATTTTGAAAAATTCTAAAAAAATAAATTTAGAAAATGAAAAAAAAATACGTTGGACAAGAGGAATCGATTCATCTTTGGTAAAAGAAGCTTTAAATAGATTTGATTTTCTTTTAAAACCATTAAATGAAGAATATCAAATTTCAAATATTTTATCCCAAAAAATTAAAAACAATAAAAAACCAGAAATTTTATTATCTTTAAAATTTGTCGAAGAAAAAATAGGTTCTGTTTTTTCTTCTGAAGAGATAGAAAATTGCTTAAAAAAATTAGATTATGAAGTAGAAATACTTAAAAATGATATTTTTAAATTAAAACCTCCTTTTAGAAGACATGATGTTGTCATTCCTGAAGATGTTTGTTCTGATATAATTAGAATATACGGAATTAATAAATTAAAATTACCATCATTAAAAAAAAATAAAATTTCTTTAAGAAATAATAAACAAGAAAAATTATATAAATTAAAAGATTTATTGACCAATTTAGGTTTGTACGAAATAATTACTTATAGTTTAGTAAATTTAAAAATTTTAAAATTATTTTCTTATCAACAAGATTATATACAAGTTGCAAAACCTATTTCTCATGAAAACACTATTTTAAGACAACATTTGAGCGGTAGTATGATCGAAGTTTTAAGTTATAATCAGAAACATAATAATTATGATAATCTTTTTTTTGAAATAGCAAAGGTTTATAATAATCAAGAAGAAAAATTACATTTATCAATAGGTTTGAGTGGTGATTTAAATTCTTTAGGTTGGATTAAACCTAATATAGTAAGTTCTTTTTTTGTTTTAAAAGGTATTTTAGATAAAATAAGTTTATTATTAGGAATTAAATTTGATTTACAACAAACCAATTTACATTCAAGTTTCCACCCTGGTAAACAAGCTAATATTTTATATAAAAATAAAAAAATCGGTTTTATAGGAGAAATACACCCTTCTGTACAAAAATTATATAATTTAAAAGAAAGTTTTCTTTTAGAAATTGTTCTAGAAAATGATTTTTTAGAAAATTCCAAAAATATTGTTTTTAATGAAATAAGTAAAATGCCTTCTATTATTAGAGATTTGAGTTTTTTTATTTCTAAAAAATATTCTTTTGAAGAAATTTTTAAAACTTTAAAACAAGAAATATCAGATATTTTAATTAAATGTGAATTATTAGATCTTTATGAAGATCACAAATTAAATGTTGAAGAATATTCTTTGTCTTTTCGTTTCACTTTTAATGATAAAAATAAAAGTTTGTCTAAAGGAGTTGTTAATGAAATTATGAAAAAAATAGAATATAGAATGCAAGAAATTTATGGAATTAAATTAAGATAATGAAGAAATATATTAATATGGAGTTGTATTTATTTGAGTAAAGGTATTGTAATTGAATTCTTAATAAAAGAATATGTACTTATAGATTTAGAAACAAAAAAACAAATTAATGCTAAAGTAAGAGGGAAAATAAAATATTATAATTTTAAAAAAGAAACAAATAATGATTTAGAATATTCTAAAATCAAAATTGGTGATTTAGTTTTATATGAGGAGAAAGATAATGAATTTTTTATTTATATTATTCTTCCTCGTTCGAATTCATTAAATAGACCTAATATAAGTAATATCACTCAAGTTTTTTTAGTTTTTTCTTTAGTAGAACCTAAATTTCATTTTAAATTATTAGATAAATTTTTGTTAATTTTAAAAAAATTTAAATTAAAAATTATTTTAATTTTTACTAAAATAGATTTAATTTCTGAATCTGAATTAATTTTATTCCGAGAGAAAATATCTTATTATAAAAATTTTTTTCCTATTTATTATATAGATAGTAAAAATAGATTTGGTTTACATCCTTTATATAATCTTTTCACTAATGAAATAACTATTTTAGCAGGTCAAACAGGTGTAGGAAAATCTACTTTAATTAATGTTTTAACTTCTCTTAATCTTAAAACTCAAGAAATTTCGAAATATTTAAATAGAGGAAAACATACTACCAAAAACTCTAAATTGTTTTTTTTTCATGAAGGTTATATTGCTGATACTCCAGGATTTTCAAAATTAGATTTATTAAATTTTCAAATCGAAGAAGTTAAAAATTTTTATGATGATTTTTTAATTTTTGCTGATCAATGTTTTTTTAATTATAGTTGTTTACATATTAATGAAAAAAAATGTAAAGTTAAAGAAGCTTGTAAAGAAGGTTTAGTTTCTACTATTCGTTATAATAATTATTTATCTTTTATAAAAGAAATAAGCGAAAAGAAAAAAATTAAAAATTAATTTTTTATTTATCATTATATATATTCTAAAAATTATCATTAATAGGTTCGAGTATGAATTTAGAACAAATAAATCAAAAAAAAAAAAAAATTCGGAATTTTTCTATCATTGCACATATAGATCATGGTAAATCTACTTTAGCTGATAGAATTTTAGAAAT
Source organism: Candidatus Phytoplasma rubi (assembly GCF_026821955.1). Taxonomy (NCBI): domain Bacteria; kingdom Bacillati; phylum Mycoplasmatota; class Mollicutes; order Acholeplasmatales; family Acholeplasmataceae; genus Candidatus Phytoplasma; species Candidatus Phytoplasma rubi. The sequence continues at coordinate 271,238 of NZ_CP114006.1, forward strand.
TACGAATACAATTCAAAAAAGAAATATGAAATCTCAAATTTTAGATTCTATGGATTTAGAAAGAGAAAAAGGGATTACTATTAAATTAAATACAGCAGAAATTCATTATAAAAATAAAAATAATGAAGAATATATTATGAATTTAATTGATACACCTGGACATATTGATTTTAATTATGAAGTATCACGCTCTTTAGCTGCTTGTGAAGGAGTTCTTTTGGTAATTGACGCTACGCAAGGGATACAAGCTCAAACTTTGACAAATGTTTATTTAGCTTTAGAAAATAATTTAACAATTATTCCTGTTTTAAATAAAGTTGATTTACCAGCAGCAGATATTGAAAAAACAAAAAAAGAAATTAAAGAAAAATTAAATTTAGATACTGATAAAATGGTTATTGCAAGTGGTAAAACAGGTGCAGGTGTTCCAGAAATTTTAGATAATATTGTGAAATATATTCCGTACCCTAAAGGAGATGCTCGAAAACCATTACAAGCTTTAATTTTTGATTCTATTTTTAACTCTTATAAAGGAGTAATTCCTTCTATTCGTGTTGTTAATGGAATTATTAAAAAAGGAGATAAAATTCGTTTTATTTCGAGTCAAGCTTATTACGAAGTAATGGAAGTAGGTGTTTTTCGCCCACAACCAATCCAAAAAGATTTTTTAGCAGCAGGAGATGTTGGTTATTTAACTGCTTTTATAAAAAATATTGACGATGTTCGTGTAGGAGATACAATTACTTTAATTCATGATCATCAAGTACCTGCTTTGCCTGGTTATTGTCGCATTAATCCAGTTGTTTTTTGCGGTCTATTTCCTGTAGATTTAAAAAAATTTGGACATTTAACAGAAGCTTTACAAAAATTAAAATTAAATGACTCTTCTTTAAGCTACGAAAAAGAAAGTTCAAAGATGTTAGGTGTCGGTTTTAGAATTGGTTTTTTAGGACTTTTACACATGGAAATTACTCAAGAAAGAATTGTTAGAGAATTCGGAATTGAAGTTATTATTACAGCTCCATCTGTAGTTTTACATATTTATCAAGCCAATAATAAAAAAATTATTGTTGATAATTTAGCTAAATGGCCTTATAATCAATCTATCGAACGTATCGAAGAACCTTATATCAAAGCTTTTTTAACTTGTCCTGAAATGTATATCGGAACAGTAATGGAAATTTCTCAAAATAAAAGAGGAAAATTACAAGATATTCAATACTTAGATCATGATAGAGTAATTTTGAAATATTTATTACCTCTTTCTGAGGCTATTTATAATTATTTTGATAAACTAAAGTCTTCTACTCAAGGTTATGCCTCTTTTGATTATCAATTAGATGAATATTATCCTAGTAAATTAAAAAAAGTAGATATTTTATTAAATTCAGAGATAGTTGATTCTTTATCTTTTATTAGTCATGAAAGTTTTGCATATCAAAGATCGAAAAAAATTTGCCAAAAATTAAAAGATTTAATTCCTAAACAAATGTTTGAAATAGTTATTCAGGCCGCTATAGGAAAAAAAGTAATAACAAGAGAAACTATTAAATCTATGCGTAAGAATGTTATTGATAAATGTTACGGCGGAGATGTGACTCGAAAAAAAAAATTATTAGCTAAACAAAAAAAAGGTAAGAAAAAAATGAAATCATTAGGAAAAGTAATGTTACCTCAAAAAGCTTTTTTAGCTATTTTATCTAGCGATAACAAATAAATTATTTAAAATATTTAGTTTGTTTGTAAAGAAAGGACGAAATGACAAACTTAATAGAATTAAAAAATATCACAAAAGTAATCAATAATCAAATTATTTTAAATGATATTAATTTAGAAATTAAAGAAAATGAATTTGTAACTTTATTAGGCCCTTCAGGTTGTGGAAAAACCACTATTTTAAAAATTATTGGTGGTTTCGAAGATATGAGTAATGGAGATATTTTATTTAATAACGAAAGTATTATAAATGTTGCTCCTCATAAAAGATTAATTAATACAGTTTTTCAAAAATATGCTTTATTTCCGCATTTGAATGTTTTTGAAAATATTGCTTTTGGGTTAAGAATTAAAAATTTAAACGAAAAATATGAACAAAAAATAAAAAATTTAAAAAAAGAAAAAAAAGAACAAATAAAAAAAATAAAACAAGAATATAAAATTAAAATTGAACAAACAAATTCTAATATTTCTAAAAAAAAGAAAAAATCTTTTTTTTCTTTTTTTGGGTTCTTTTGTAAAAAATCAAATCCTTCATTTGAAAAATTTAAAAAAGATTTTAAAATAAAAAAAAAAATTATAGAAAAAAATTTTTATAAAGAATTTTTTAAATTAAAAACCAAACTTTTATCACCAAAACAAAAAGAATTATTTATAAAAGAAAAAGTTTTACATTATTTAAAATTAGTAGGTTTAACAGGATTAGAAAATAGAGATATCAGTCAATTATCGGGAGGTCAACAACAAAGAGTGGCTATAGCTCGAGCTTTAATTAATAAACCTAAAGTTTTATTATTGGATGAACCCTTGGCAGCATTAGATTTAAAATTAAGACAAGAAATGCAATATGAATTAAAAGAAATACAAAGAAATTCAGGAATTACTTTTATTTTTGTCACTCATAACCAAGAAGAAGCTTTAACTATGAGTGATAAAATAGTTATTATTAACCAAGGAGAAATTCAACAAATAGGAACACCACAAGATATTTATAATGAACCTTCAAATAAATTTATAGCGCAATTTATAGGCGAATCTAATTTAATTTCAGGGATTATGAAAGAAGATTTTTTGGTTTTTTTTGATGATAAAGATTTAAAATGTGTAGATTCAGGTTTTATAAAAAATCAAAAAGTAGATATTGTTATTCGTCCTGAAGATATTGATATTTTTGCGCCAGAAAAAGGATTATTTGATGGAGTTGTTAATTATATTTCATTCAAAGGAGTCTATTGGGAAGTAAATATAAAAACTAAATATCGTAATTATATTGTACATACAACTGATTTTGTTGAAGTAAATAGTCAAATAAGTATTTTTTTTAATCCGGAAGACTTACATATTATGGAGGTATTGTAATTAAAATGCTTTCTCGAATCCAAAATAAAAAAGAAAATAAATTTTATAAATTTTTATATTTACCTTATTTTATCATTCTTATTTTATTTATTTTAATTCCTATTTTTATTATTTTTTTATATTCTATTCAAGAAAGCAATAAAAATAGCCTTTTTAACATTTCTTTTACTTTGAAATATTATAAAGATTTTTATACTACAAAAGTTTTTATTTATGTTTTATTTCGGTCTATATTAATAGCAATTATATCGACTTTTTTTATACTTCTAATAACTTATTCTCTCGCTTATATAATTTCTAAATATAGTACACCAATACAATCTATCTTAATTTTATTAATTAATGGTACAATATGGATTAATATGATTTTAAAAATTCAATCTTTGATGCAAATTTTTTTTTTAATAAGAAAAATTTTAGGTATAAATTTATTAGAAACTAATTCAGCAATGTTAATTGGATTTGTTTATTTATTCCTTCCTTATATGTTTTTGCCTATTTTTCTTAGTATTTCTAAAATAGATCATAATTTAATTAATTCTGCTAAAGATTTAGGAGCAAATGAAGTGCAAATTTTTAAAAAAATTATTTTTCCTTTATCTCTTCCAGGATTAACTACAGGAGTTATTTTAGTTTCTTTACAAATTGCAACTAATCTTGTAGTTCCTAAATATTTAGGTCCTACAACTATTACTGTTATTAGCGAATTAATTGAAAATAAAATTTTTTTAATTGGTGATATTAAAAGCGCTTGCGCTATTGCTATTAATTTAACATTTTTAATGCTTTATATTTTAACTTTTTATAAACAAAATCAATTTGAAAAAAAAAATAAATCTAATGTTTAAAATAAATAAAAAAAAATTATCTTTTATATATTTATTTTTAATTCTTCTTTTTATTTATTTACCTATAATTTCTTTAATTATTTTTTCTTTTAATGAAAACGAAGGAAGAATTTCTTCCTTAGTTCATTTTAATAAATTCGGTTTTAAATGGTACCAAAAAATTTTAGAAGATTCAACTATTAAATCTTCTATATTTATTACTTTTAAAATTGCTATTTTATCAACTATAATTTCTACGATTTTAGGAACTTTAGCGGCTATTTCTTTAATGAATTATAAAAAAAAATGGCGCCAACTTATATTAAATGTTAATCAATTTTCGATTATTATACCTGAAATTATTACCGCTTTATCTTTATTTGTTTTATTTAGTTTTATTGGTTTAAAAAGTAGTTTTTGGAGAATGTTATTAGCTCATATTTCTTTTAGTATTCCTTATGTTTTAATTTCTGTATATACTAAATGTTGCGTTTTAGAATTAGATTTAATTGAAGCTGCTTATGATTTAGGAGCGACCTCTTTTCATATTCTTATTAAAATAATTTTACCTCAATTAAAAGATGTTATGTTAGCTAGTGCTGGTATTGCATTCGCATTATCTTTTGATGATTTTATTATTTCTTATTTTGCTGGCGGTTCCGATTATCAAAATATATCTGCTTATATTTATAGTTTAAAAGGAACGATTAATCCTACTATTAATGCTTTATCTTCTGTTTTAATTTTAGTTGTTTTATTTAAAATAACAATTGAATTAATAAAAATTAGGAAAAGATCATAATCATAAATGAAAAAAAAAATATTTTCTATTATCATTGTTGTTTCTATTTTATTTTTATTTTATTATTTCAAAATCAAAAATAAAAATCCAGATAATAAAAAGGTTATCTTATTATTCAATTGGGGAGAATATATTGAACCTAGTATTATAAAAAAATATAATGAAAAATCAGATAAATTTATTATAAAACAAAGTTTTTTTTCATCTAATGAATTAGCAGTTAACAAAATTAAAGCTGGTAATCAATATGATATCGCCATTTTAAGCGAATACGCTATCGAACAATTAAAAGATAATCATTTAGAAAAAATTGATACTAAATTTTTAAATTTACCGAAAATAAATAAAAATTTCCTAACTTTGCAAGAAAAAATAGATAAAGAAATATTTGATTTTACTATTCCATATTTTTATGGAAATTTAGGGCTTTTATATAGAAAAGATAAATTTTATAAAGAAGATAAAGAAAATAAAGAAAAATTATCATCATCTAAATGGAAAGATTTAATAATGGATTCTAAATATAAAATTGCTTTATACAATAATGCTTTTGAAGGAATATTTATAGGATTAAAAGCTATCAATAAAGATATTAGTTTAAATTTAGAACAAGATATTCAAGAAGCTAAAAAATGGTTAATAGACTTAAAAATAAAAAATATCAATTTATCTTTTATCACTGATCAATTATTAGATAGAATGAAAATAGAACAAAATGAATATTATGATATTGCTGTAGCTTATTCAGGTGACGCAAGATATTTAATGAAACAAAATCAAAATTTAGAATATTATCCTTTTACTGATGAAGGAACTAATATTTGGTTTGATGGATTAGTTTTACCTAAAGAAAGTCAAAAAGAAGGAGCTTACGATTTTATTAATTTTTTATTAAAAGACGAAAATAGAAAAAAAAATAATAATTTTATTAATTACGATTCTCCTTATGATGAACAAAATGATGAACAAATAAAAAAGAATAATCCGTTAGAATTAAAAATAATTGAAAAAGATAAGATATATAAATACAATAAAACATATAAAAAACAAATTAGTGATGCTTGGAATGAAATTTATTCTTATCCTGATCCTAAAGATAAATATTTAATAATTTTAGGTTTAATTATTTTATTTTTATTTTTATTAATATATATTTTTATAAATATATAATTATCTTATTTTATGATTTTATATATTTTTTTATTTAAAATTTTTTTATATAAAAATTAAAATTATTTTTTTATTTAAAAAAAGAATAGAATAAATCTTCTGTTCTTTTTTAAATAAATTACATAAAATAATATAAATTTAAAATTTATTGATTAAGTAAAAAAAATTTTAATTTTTCATTGTTATTTTTTTGATGCAATTTTATCGCACTGCACCAATTTACCACACATTTTTTTAGGGTTAAAAAATTAACAATTAAAATCTTATTTAAGTATTTATTTACTCATCTTTTCAAATCAAAAAAACATTAAAAAAAGTTGCAGGATTTGTTTTAATGATGAGGTGCGGTTTTTTATTGGTTTTTTGAGTTCAAAAGATGAATTTTATTTTTTATCTTTACACTATATAGTTAGGTAAAAAAAGTGAAAAACTCGTCAAGGAAATGAAATTATAATTATTTTTTTACGTAATTATCTTATTTGTGGGGTTTTGTTGAAAAAAAATGTTTAGATGGTAAAATGTAAGGAATGAAAGGTGGTTGTCTTGATGAGAAATAAAAACAAAAAAAGAGAAATTGAATTATTACAAATTGTTATTGATTATAGCGAACCTAATTTAGAAAATATTATTTTCCCCTTGGTTAAATTTTACCAAAAATACTTTTTTATTTATAAAATTTTAAAATTATTAAAAATAAATCGTAATACTTATTATTTTTAGTGAAGAAATAAAAAACAAAAAGAAAAAACTAAAATCAGTAATGCTTTGATTATTAAAAGAATTGGTAGTTTATGTCAAAAAAATTATTTTGCATTTGGTTATCGGAAAATTACTGTTCTTTATCAAAGAATTTTTAAAACCAATATTAATCATAAATTAGTTTTAAAAATTATGAAAAAAAATAAATGGTTAATGAAATGGAGACAACCTAATTCAAAAAATAAATTTTATGAGGAATTTTCACAAAAACAACTTAATTTGATTAAAAATGATTTTAAAACTAATAAACCATTAACTAAATTATACACTGATTTAACTTTTTTTACAAATATTAAAGGTCATTTGTGGGTTTCAACAATTATTGATGGGTACAATAATCAATTTTTGTCATCGGTTATTGGTAAAAATCCTAATTTAGAATTGGTTAAAAAAACTTTTAAAAAAATACCTAAATTAAAAGAGCCTTGTATTATTCACTCTGATCAAGGAACAGTTTATCAAAGTATTAAATTTCAATCTTATTTAAATAATAGAGGGTTTTTGGTTAGTATGTCGCGCAAAGCTACACCCAATGATAACGCAGTAATTGAATCTTATTATGGTAATTTGAAGGGTTTTATGAAAACTCAAACGCCACGGTTATTTTAGATTCTTTTGATATGATTAATAAAAAAATTAGGAAATTTATTTCTTTTTATAATAAAAATTGGCTTTTTGCTAAATTAGGTTATCAGTCTCCTTTGGGGTATTTGAAATCATTATCTAATTAATGTTATTTATTTTATTTTTTTATCTTTTATATTTATTAGTTTTGTTAGCGCTTCAGCGCGTTAATCTTTTTGTTTAATATATATAATACCAATATTTGGTAAGGCAATTAATTTAAAAAATTAAAATTTATTTAATAATTAAAATAAATTAAAAAAATAAAATTACCTAAAAGAGGTTTTTATGATATCGATAAATAATAATGATATGAAAAATTATAATGCGATAATATCAAATATCGAGTATCATTATTATTATCGATATAAAATATCAAATATCACTCCTTAAATAAGCTTTTTGTTAAAAAGGATTATGAAAAGTAACATGGTAACAAAGTGGTAATAAGATGGTAATAAATTGGTAATAAAAAGGTAACTTAATGGTAATAAAATGGTAATTTTATAAATTATTTATTTGTTTTTAATTCTTTTTTATTTAAATTTGATAAATAACCAGAACTTAACTTTTTCACCCGATAACCTTGTTTATCTTTTGTTAAAAAAGATTGAATGTATTTTAAATCTTCTTTTCGATAATAAATAATATTTAACCCTTTCTTATAGTTAGTTTTCATGGGTTTATGATATTTATCTAGCTTTTGAGCATCTAATTGATATAATTGTAAAGTTTCTAATTTATTGACATCAAATTTTCCCAATTAATTCTTTAACTTGATTTTTAGTTTCATTTTGATAATTGATTTGAAAAAGAGGATAGAGGTTTTTAAGGGGGTTATTTTGGCTTTTAAGAGGGGTTAAATCCGAAAGTAATAGTTTTATATATATTACTAGAAGAGAAATTATCATTAATTAAGGTGATTTTCGTTTGTTTAATTTCTTCTAAGATTTGAGGATCGACGACGAAGAGAGTTTGGTTTTTGGGGCGGTAATTATCTTCTTGGTAGGTATTTTTCTTTTTAGAATGAGCAATAATAGTGAGATTAATTAAATCTTCTTTTAATATTTTTAAAAAGTTTTTAATTTGAGTTAAATCATTAGGGGTGGTTTTCGTGTTCCAACCCCTGATTCTAATTTCTTGACTAGTTTCATTCATATTTTTTCTCCTTTTAGGTTGTTTTTTGTTATAAAAATAAAACCCCTAAAGTTACGGAAAATCAAATCGCAAAATTTAGGGGTATATGAGCGTTTGCAGGGGTATGTTAATGTTATTTTATACATGTAGGTTTAATATATTAGTTAAAAAAGCAATAATTTAATTAATTATTTCTATTTTGTCTTGGCCGAAAAAATGAACGGCTAAATCGACGATGATTTTCTTTTGGGCTTCTTCATAACTGATGTATGGATCTAAAAAACATTTTTGGTAAGCTTCTTTTCCGTATTGACGTAATAAATCATCGAAATCTTTACAAGTTTGGTCGTAAGGGGGTAAAATGCTTCTGATTTTATAAGGAATTTGTTTTAAGGTTAGTTGTTCTCCTAAGGCTTAGCTTCGTTTTCGCCCTGTTTCGTCGTTATCTAAGGTGATAATCACCTTAATTTTTTCTTTTGAGATAATTTCTAATTGAGATTGGGAAAGTAATTGAGTAACACAAATGAGACCGACCACGTTTTTAATACTATTTTGCCAACAACTAATGACATCAAAAAAACCTTCATGAATAATGATTATTTTCTTTTTTTTAATATACGGTAAAGCTTCAAAAAAACAATAACTAAAATGAAAGGTTGGGGTTTGACTAAAATTAGTTAAGGCTTGGTATTTGGGTCGAAAGTAAGAAACTTCGCGAAAATGATTTTGATAAAAATGAAAAGTTTGATGATAACCATTTTCAATGGGGATAATAATAGAACCATGGAAAATATCATGAAAATATTTTTTTCCTTGTTGATTATTTTTTTCTTTAATAAAACCATATTCTAATAATTGATCGATATTAATATTTTTCTTTTGACAGTAATTTATGAGACGAAAGGATAAAGGTTTATCAGATAAGGGGGTGTAAACCAAGTTTAAATTCTTTAATGGTTTCTAAAGCGAGTTTTCTTTTTTGAGTTAAATAAGTTAATCCTGGTTGACTTTCGTTATTTCGGTTAGAAGTCAATAAATAATAATAATAATCTCTAATTTGATTAAATAAGGGTGAGATTTTTTTAAATAATTGTTTCTTTTTGATATTAATTTCCTTTTCGTCAATTGATTGTTTTGATTTAATAGGTTGATATGGCTGTTGAAAAGGGTTAGTAGTTGTTTTCGTTGTTTCTTTTTCTTGTTGACTTAAGGTTTTAAATTCGAAAGAATTCATAAATCCTTCTATTTTTTGAATTGTTTCATGAAAGGATTTAATTCGACGGATAGCTATATAAACATCAATAATATCATAATCGCGAACACATTTCCAACAATGAATTTTATTAGTAGAAGCGAAATGACAACAAGTGGGGGGTTCTTTCCTTGATGAAGGGGGCAAGGAAAACGATGGTTGATATTAAAATTAACTGGTAATATATTTAATTTTTTTAATAAAACTGATATGGGGAAATGAGTTTGGATGTGTTTTATTTTTTCTTGATAATTCATTGAGTTTTCTCCTTAATAACTTTCTAATGGATAAGGTAAAATATAACCGATTTCTTGGAAGGTTTGAGTGGTCATTTCAAAGTGATAAACTAAGTTTTTTTTGGTACCATTTCGATTCTTTTTAATAGATAATTCAATAATTTTTTGAGATTCGTTATTTTTTGATGCTAAATATAATTGATTACAATTTTGATTATAGATATTTAATGGTTTTTCTTTATCTTTAGATATTTTGGGTTGGAATTCAGACATCATTAAGACGATATCTGAGTTAGTTTCAATTCCACCACTTCTTTTTAAAGCGATGATTTCAGGGGATTTACCTTGGTAATGGCTATATGTATCTCTTGAAAATTGTGAGAGAATGATGATGACAATATTTAATTCTATGGCTAATTGTTTTAATTTAGTCATAATTTCGTCAATGGCTAGACGGTCATTTTCTAAGTGGTTTGTGGTTTTGGTAATTTGGAGATGATCAATAACGATAATTTCTGCTTGTTTTTCTAAATGAAGGCGATAAACTAAATCAATTACATAATCAATGTTTTTGCCTTGATCATAACTAAATGATAAGTTAAGTTGGGAAAAAAATTGTTGAGCGTCATTCATCCTTTCCATGTAGGTATGTGTGGTGATGTTTGAGTCTTCCAAATTTTTATCTAAAATAACATCTAAGGGAATTTGAGTTTGGCGGGCTAATAAACGACTTAAATTTTCTTCTAAGGTCATTTCATAAGAAAAAACTAAGAGATGAGGATGATGGTGAATTTCTTGGTGTTTGGTTTTGGCGATATCTAAAAGAAGATTGTAGACAAAAGTGGTTTTTTCTAAACCAGTGTAGCCACTAATAGTGATGATTTGACCTTTTTTAAAACCTTTCGTGTCTTGATTTAATCCTTTGAAAGTTTCTGATAGGCGGTAATATTTTTTTTGGATTTTTTGTTTGGATTGCTGATCGATTTCGAAAAATTCAGGATGACAAGAGGACATTTGATTTAAAGTTAATAAGGTTTGGTCGGATTTGTGGGGAATAAAAGCCATAAATTTTCTTAATTTATCAAAGATTTCTTGGTAATAGAAATGTTGATGATAAGGATCTTTATTTTAAAAAGAAGGACTAATGATTTTTAAGAGTTGTTGGAACAGTTTTTCTTGGGTATAGGTGTGTTTTAAGTTATCTAAAAAATCAATGTTATTTTCGACATGAACATCATTATTTAAAAAAGATAATGATTCTTTCGTAAAGTTATCTTGGGAAAAATGGGTTTGAAGATAAGTGAGTAATTCTTGGATTATCTCAGTTTGAGGTTTAATTTTATCAAAGGGATGTGTTGTTTGTTTTTCTAAAAATAAATATTTTAAGGTGTTAAAGATTTTGGTATTTGTGGGGTTAATTAGGGTTTTGGGGTCGATGATTTGGCAATAAAATGTTTAACTTTTGTCCCACATTGGCCTTGTTCGATATAATTTATTAGTTGTTTTAACGCTTTTTGTTTGTTGGTTAACATTTTATATTAACTCCTTTTTTTATTTTTTAATCATGTTAATATCACTAAAAGTGAGGAGTTGGTGAGTAAGTAAAGTTTTTAAAAAGATATTCCCTTGAGGTGAAAAACAATCGATCACTTGGTTAATTCCTGGAATTTTCCCTTGATTGATTTTCTTGTTTAATTTTTGAGTTTCCACAGTGTTATTAGTTAATAAATAAAATTCAAAACGAGTATCGAGTTTTTTTAATTGTTGGGTTTCGACAATTGTTTGTTTGTATCGGTTCTCGTAGGCATGTTTTGAAGTTGAATGCAATTATGCTTTTGGTTTTAGTGAATAAAATTAAATCTAATTTAATGTCGGGGACGAAGAATAAATAAGCTTGAGGATATAAATAAATGATTCCTTGGTTTTGAAAATAAAATAAAATAAGATATTCATTTATTTTTCCGCGGATTGACTTTTGTCTTTGGGAGTTATAGTTGTTATCAGTTAAATATTGATTGAGTAGATGGTGATGATGACACATATATTCATGAAAATTAAGTAAAAATGATGTTTTATGAAAAAGTTTTTTTAAAATATTAACACATTGAGCGTTAGTGTTAAATTGTTTAATGTGGTAAAAATCTTCGTTAGTTAACTTTTGATTCCTTTCTAAAAAAAAGACCTTGTTTTAAGGTCTTTTCTTCTTAATTTTTTTCTTTTTCCAAGTAACGGTCCCATCAGGTTTCATGGTTTTAATTTTTCCTCTAGTTTTTATTTTTTTATTGTTTAAAATAACTAGTTTAACGTCATTACGGACGAGCGATAGGTTTTAACGTTTTTTTGTTTTTTTTAATTTTTTAATAGCGATGTTTTTAATATTTTCTATTTGTTTTAAAGATAAATTAATTTTTTCAGCAATTTCGGTGTTATTATAACATTTTTGATAATCTTCGTTGATATTCCCTAAAGAAACACCAAAACTTAAATGGATAATTTTAAATTCGTTTTCACTTAATTTAGCTTTCATTTTTTTTAAAAAAATTTCATGATTAACTTGTTTTAAACATAATTGATGAGGGTTTAAATTATTTATTTGATATGGTTCATAAAACTCTTCTTTAAAAGAAAGATTATCAACTTTATGATTTTTTTGTGGAAGAGAAGGAGAATGACTTTTTCTAATCATTTCTGTGATTTCCGATTTGATAGTTGGAGTAGCGTAAGCAATAAAGTCATAACCTAAATCTTCATAATTATTAAGGGCTTTGATTAATCCTAAAATCCCTTCTTGATATAAATCTTCTCTAGTTAAAACTCGAGGATAATATTTAAATTTATAAACTAGTTTTTTTACCAAAGGTAAATGAAGTTCGATTAATTGATTACGAATTTCTAAATTCTTTTTATTTTTTAAAAAATCTTTAAATAATTCTTGTCTTAACATTTAATTCCTTTCTAAAAACGTTTTTAGAAAAGATAAGTGTAATCTATTTTTATTTCTTTTAAAAAACAAAAAAAAGACCAACTTAAAAGTTGATCTTAATTATTATTTTTTTATCTAATTTTTGTGTTGGGTTTGGGGTGCGCATCGCATTTTTGGCGTAGGTTCAAAATTTTCAATTTAATTAATTAAACTAAGTTATTTTTTTATTTCTTAAAATCAACTTTTTTGTTTGAATTTTTATTTTTTTAAAATAGTAAAAACTATTTATTTTTTAATTAAAAAAATTGAAATTTTTTGATTTTTAAAATATTTATTTTTTTTAATTAATAAAAACATTTAATTTTAATATTAAATTAGTTTAATATTCTAATTAAATAACAAAAATATAAATTTTTTTATCAAAAAAAGATTTATTTTTATTAAAAATTTAAATTAAAAATATTGCTTTAATAATCGGAATTTTAATTATTTTCATATTAATTATTTTTTTCTTTTTAATAAATTATAATTAAAAATAAAAATTTTAAGACCTTATTTTAGTTAAATTTTTGTTAATAAAAAAACACTTAAAATAATTATTCAAAAATTTTTACAATCTTTATTTTTTATTAAATTAAAATTAAAGTATAATATTAGTATATTATGATTATTTTACTAATTTGCAATTAAACAAAAGAATAATATTTTATTATATGAAGGTATAAAAAATGTGTTATCAGAAAAACTAAAAATATTACCGTCAGAACCAGGATGTTATCTATTCCGAGATCAAAATAAAAATATAATTTATGTAGGAAAAGCGAAAAATTTAAAAAATAGAATTAAAAGTTATTTTACATGTTCTCACAATAAAAAAACTAATCTTTTAGTATCTGAAACTACAGATATAGATTATATTTTGACAAATAATGAATTAGAAGCACTCATTTTAGAATCAAATTTAATTAAAAAACACACTCCTAAATATAATTTCAAATTAACAAATGATACTAGTTATCCTTATATCGAAATAACAAATGAAAAACATCCTAGACTAATCTTATCTAGATATAAAATAGTTCCTAAAAATAAAAAAATATTTGGACCTTATCCTAGCAACGAAACTGTTAAAGAAACAATAAGCATATTATATCAAATATACCCCTTAAGAAAATGTCATCCTATAAATAAAAAAGCTTGTATTTATTATCATATGAAACAATGTATTGGTCCTTGTAACAACTTTAATGTTAATTATCAAGAAAATATTGAAGCTATAACTAAATTTCTAAAAGGCGATAATAAAGAAATTATCAAAAAAATAAAAAATTACATGAAAGAAACTAGTGAAAAATTAGAATTTGAACAAGCATTAAAATATAAAAAAATTTTATTTCATTTAAAAAAAATAATAGAAAAACAATTTGTTAATAATATAACCAAAAGTAAAAGTTCCGATATTATCGCTAATTATTATGACCAAAATGAAATTTCTATATATATACTAAGATTAAATCAAGGCAATATTTTTGATCATCATCAAATAGTTTTTTCTTATGTAGGACTTGTTGAAAGTAATATTATTACTTATTTAAATTTATATTACCAAGAACAAATGATTCCCGAAGAAATTATTTTAGGAGAAGAATTAAAAAAAGAGAGAAAAAATATTGAAAAATTACTAAAAACAAAAGTTTCTATACCTTTAAAAAAAAAAAAAATTCATTTATATCAATTATCTTTAAAAAATGCTAAAGAAAATCTTATTAAATATAATTTAATCCATAAATCAAAATTTCAACAAATACAAGAATATATTGAACTTTTATCCAAATTTTTCCAAAAAAAAATTAATTATATTGAAGTTTTTGATAATTCACATTTATTTCAAAAATCTTTTGTATCGGCTATGATTGTTTTTAAAAATTTTAAATTTGATAAAAAATGTTATCGTAAATTTAATATAGAAAAAGAATTTCAAGATGAATATCGTTCTTTTGAATATGTTTTGCAAAAACGTTATAAAAAACTTGTAGAAATGAAAGCCCCTTTACCTGATTTGATTTTAATCGATGGTGGAAAAGGACAATTTAATATTTGTTACAAAACTTTAAAAAAAATGAATTTAGATATTACATTAGGAGCATTGAAAAAAAATAATAAACATAAATTAGAAGCTTTAATTACAAAAAAAAGAATTTTTTATTTTGAAAATAAAGATAAATTATTTTGTTTTTTATTACAATTAAGTACCGAAGTTCATCGTTTTACCTTATTATTTCATCAAAAAAAACAACAAAAAGAAATAAAAAAAATTTTATCTTATATCCCGAATTAAATTTAATAAAAATATTAAAAACTATTTAACATTTGAAAATCAAAAATTTAGAAAATTAAATATAATTTATAATATTTTTGTTTAATTATTTATTAAACTAATAAAAAAATAAAAATTAAAATATAAGAAAGTACTATAATCAAATGAATAATAATCAAATAATAAAAATTAGAGGCGCTAAAGTTAATAACTTAAAAAATATTAATTTAGATATCCCTAAATTTAAATTTATTGTAGTGACTGGTATTTCAGGTTCTGGAAAATCTTCTTTAGTTTTTGGTACTCTATACCAAGAATTTAAAAGAAAATATATAGAATCTCTTAATTTTTATTCTAGAAAATTTTTAGGAAATTTTGAAAAACCAGATGTTGATCAAATTGAAGGTTTATGTCCTGTAATTAACATTAAAAAAGGAATAATATCTTATAATCGACGTTCTACTGTTGGAACTATGACTGAAATTTATGATTACTTAAGTTTGCTTTATGCTAATATTTCTATTCCTCACTATCCCGAAACTAAACAATCAATTAAAAATCAAAATTTAGAACAAATTATGGAACAAATTTTAAAATTGAAACTAAATTCTAAAATTTTTATTTTAGCTCCTATTGTAGAAAAAGAAAAAGGAACACATCCAAAAATTTTAAAAAAATTTTTTAAAAAAGGTTTCGATTGTTTTATTATTGATCAAAAAAAAGTCTCATTAGAAAACGATTTCCCTTCACTAGAAAAAGATCAATATCATGATATTTA
This sequence comes from Candidatus Phytoplasma rubi, assembly GCF_026821955.1. Classification (NCBI taxonomy): domain Bacteria; kingdom Bacillati; phylum Mycoplasmatota; class Mollicutes; order Acholeplasmatales; family Acholeplasmataceae; genus Candidatus Phytoplasma; species Candidatus Phytoplasma rubi. The sequence goes on from NZ_CP114006.1 coordinate 287,138, forward strand.
TATCGTCATAGATCGTATTGAAATAAATAACAATAAAGAAAGATTATGTGATTCTTTAAATTTGGCTTTTTCTTTAGTCCCTGATAAGGTTTTTATTTTGCAAGAGAAAAAAATTCACAAATTTTACTGTAATTATTATTCTTCTGAAAAAAAATTTATCATTCCTAAAAGAGAAATACGTTTATTTTCTTTTAATAATGCTCATGGAATTTGTCAAAGTTGTCAAGGTTTAGGCGTAAAAAATAAATTAGATCCGAATTTAATTATTTGTTTAGATAAATCTATTAATGAAGGAGGTATCATTCCTTATTTTTATTATCAAAATGTATATTCTCAAATTCATGATTTAAAAACTTTTTGTCAACATAATAATATTGATATGGACACGCCTTTAAAAAAATTAAATCCTAAATTATTAAACATTCTTCTTTATGAAAAAAAAGAAAACCTTAAAAATAATAACTTTGATCCTCTTAATTCAGGAGTTATCAATATTTTAGAACATTTTTATCATCAAAAAAATGATCCTAATAATATCAATTGGTTTATTAATTTTTTTGTTTCAGAACAAAAATGCGATTCATGTTCAGGAGCTCGTTTAAATGAAAAAGCTTTACTTTTTAAAATTCAAAATCATAATATTTATGAATTAAGCAAATTATCTATAAAAGAATTATTAGATTTTTTTCTTAATTTAAAATTGACAGATGAAGAAAAAAAAATTTCTGATTTAATTTTACAAGGAATAATAGATAGGCTTCATTTTTTAAAAGATATTGGTTTAGATTATTTAACTTTAGAACGTTGTATTAAAACTTTATCTGACGGAGAAATACAAAGAATTCGATTAGCTAATCAAATCGGAGCTAAATTATCAGGTATTTTATATACATTAGATGAACCTTCTATCGGATTACATCCTAAAGATAATGAAAAACTAATTAAAGCTTTAAAAACAATTAGAAATTTAGGAAATACTTTATTAGTGATAGAACATGACCCACAAACAATGTTATCCGCTGATTATTTAATAGAAATCGGGCCTCAAGCAGGAGAACAAGGAGGACAAATAATAGCCTACGGTACTCCTGAAGAAATTATTAAAAATAAAAAAAATTTAACGGGACAATATTTATCTGGTGAAAAAATAATTAATGTGCCTAAAAAAAGAAATCCTATAAATCCTCAAAAAATAATCCAAATCAGAAATGTTTCTGCAAATAATCTTAAAAATATTAACGTTGATTTTCCTTTAGAAATTTTAACAGTCATCACAGGAGTTTCAGGTTCTGGAAAATCGACTTTATTAAATCAAATTTTAAAATCAAATATTCCAAAAAAAAATTCTTACCATAAAAATGAAAATATTTCTAATACATTTTTTAATAAATATAATAGTATTGAAAAAATTATCCAAATTATTTCTTCTCCTATCGGAACAAAAACTAAAAGTAATTTAATTACTTATACAAAAATTTTTGATTATATTAGAAATTTATTTGCTTCAACTACAGAAGCTAAATTAAAAGGTTATACAAAAAGTAATTTTTCTTTTAATAATAAAAAAGGATATTGCGAACATTGTTCTGGATTAGGAATTAAAAAATTTAATATGAATTTTCTTTCTGATGTCTCTCTTAAATGCGTAAAATGTAAAGGCCAAAAATTTAATAAAGAAATATTAAAAATTAAATATAAAAATAAAAATATAGCCGAAATTTTAGATATGACAGTAAACGAAGCTTTAATCTTTTTTAATAATTTTATTTTTATCAAAAATCATTTTCAAATTTTAAAAGAAATAGGTTTAGATTATATACGTTTAGGACAAAATTTTAAAACTCTTTCGGATGGAGAATTACAAAAAATAAAATTAGCTAATGAATTTGCTAAAACAAATGTTAAAAATACCCTTTATATATTAGATGAACCTACTATAGGATTACATAGTGAAGATGTTAAAAAATTAATAAAAATAATTCATCATATAATTAAACAAAAAGCGACCGTAATTATGATCGAACATAACTTAGATATAATTAAAAATGCTGATTATATTATCGATTTAGGACCAGAAGGTGGAAATAACGGTGGATATATTATCGCTAAAGGGACTCCTGAAGAAATTATGCAAAAACCTAAAAGTTTCACAGGACAATATTTAAAAAAAATTTTAAATATAAAATAAATAATAAGGTTTAAATTATATGATATTCAAAATTAAAACTTTATATAAACCAAGCGGTGATCAACCTAAAGCTATCGAACAAATATTAAATAATTTCAAAAAAAATATTAAAGAACAAATTATTTTAGGTGCTACAGGAACAGGAAAAACCTTTGCCATAGCTAATGTAATTCAAAAATTAAATCAAAACACTTTGATTATTGTTCATAACAAAACTTTAGCAGGGCAATTATATAATGAACTAAAAGAAATGTTTCCTGATAATAAAATAGAATATTTTATTTCTTATTATGATTATTATCGACCAGAAGCTTATGTCGTTTCTAATGATACTTATATTGAAAAAACTTCTAAAATTAACTCTGAAATAGATCAATTACGCCATAGAACAATTAATTCTTTAATTTACGGAAAAAATATCATCGTTGTTTCTTCTGTTTCTTGTATTTACGGTATCGGAGATATTAACGATTATAAACTTTCTGTTCTTTATTTAGAAAAAAAAAAAATATATTCTTTTAAACAAATTTTAAAACAATTAGTTGAAATGCAATACAAAAGAAATGATCTAGTATTTGATAGAGGTACTTTTAGAATTAGAGGTGGAACTTTAGACATTATTTTATCTGCTGAAACTCAACAAGGAATTAGAATCGTATTCGATAATGAAGAAATTGAAAAAATACAAATTTTTGATATTCTTAAAGGAAATATTATTGAAAATTTAAAAAATGTAAGTATCTTTCCGGCTTCTCTTTATGTTACTAATAAAAAAAAATTAAAAGAAACTATTAAAAGAATTGAAGAAGAATTAGAAGAAAGTATTAAATATTTTCAAAAAAAAAATCAATTAATTGAAGCACAAAATATCGTAAAAAGAGTAACAAATGATATCGAGATGTTAAAACAAATAGGTTATTGTAATGGTATTGAAAATTATTCACGTCATTTATCTCTTAAAAAAAAAGGAGAACCGCCTACAACTTTAATTGATTATTTTGGAAAAAATTTTTTAACTATCATTGATGAATCTCATGTTACTATTCCTCAAATAAAAGGAATGCATGCTGGTAATTATTCAAGAAAAAAAAATTTAATAGAACATGGATTTCGTTTGCCTAGTACTTTAGATAATAGACCTCTTACTTTTTCTGAATTTGAAAAAAAAATGGATAAAGTTATTTATTTATCAGCTACTCCAGGAAATTATGAAATAGATAAAAAAATTCCTATAATAGAACAAATTATTAGACCTACTTTCATTTTAGATCCGATAATAGAATTAAGACCTACTCAAAATCAAATTGAAGATTTATATTCGGAAATAAAAAGTAGAGCAGAAAAAAATGAAAGAACTTTAGTTACAACAATAACTATAAATATGAGTGAAGAATTAACTAATTATCTTAAAAAAATAGGAATTAAAGTAGCTTATCTTCATAGTGAAATTAAATCTTTAGAAAGAATGATTATTTTAAAAAAACTTAGAACTGGTGTTTATGATTGTTTAGTTGGAGTAAATTTATTAAGAGAAGGTTTAGATTTGCCTGAAGTATCTTTGGTAGCTATTTTAGACGCTGATAAACCTGGTTTTTTAAGAAGTGAAAAAAGTTTAATCCAAACTATCGGAAGAGCTGCAAGAAATATCCGCGGAAAAGTAATTATGTACGGCGATGAAATAACAAATGCAATGGAAATAGCTATTCAAGAAACTTTACGTCGTCGTCAAATCCAAGAAAATTATAATTTAAAACATAATTTGCAACCAACTATTATTTATAAAAATATAAAACAAACAACAGATATTAATAAAGATAAAAATGAAAATATTGAATCATTTTTATTTTCTGAAAAACAATCTCCAAAAAATTATAGTTTAAAAAAACTCCAATCTTTAATGAAAAAATTTTCTAAAAAATTAGATTTCGAAAAAGCGATGTTTTATAGAAATTTAATTATCAAATTAGAAAAAGAAAAAAAACAAAAAGAATAGAATTTTTCAAAAATTATATTAAAAAATAAAATCATTTATTCCTTTTTATACATTATTATTATTATTATTTGATTAATATTAAAAATATTAATAAATTTTTTTGTTATAATAACTTGGTATAATAATCATAAAAATGAATATTAAAAAATTTTTATATAAGATTTTAAAATTCAAAGATTTAAAGGTTTCATAAATGAATAAAATAAATAAAAATAATCAAAATATCAAAATAGCTTCGACATCAACTAGTTGTTTAGATTATTCTCCATATAAAAATCATAATATCGATTTAATTAGAATTAAAATTTTTGTCAATAATAAAGAATATATCGATGGTGAAACTATAACATCTAAAGAATTTTATAATATATTAAATGAAAACAGTAATGTAGATGTAAAAACTTCTCAACCTTCTATAGGGGAATTAATATGTTATTTTAGAGATTTAATTAAACAAGGTTATAAAAAAGCTTTTGTTTTAACTATTTCTCAAAAATTAAGCGGAAGTTATAATGTTGTTTGTCAAGCTCAAAAGCAATTAAAAGACAAAATCGAAATTATTCCTTACAATACTAATACTGTTTGTTTTTCGGAAGGATATTTTGCTTTAGAAGCGGAACGTCTTTTTTCAGAAGGTGCCTCTGTTGAAAAAGTTATCAAACATTTAGATTTTTTAAAGGAAAACAATACTATCTTTTTTATCGTTAATTCTTTAACACAATTAATTAAAAATGGACGTTTGAACAAAACAAAAGGTTTTTTAGGTAGATTTTTTAGAATTAAACCTATTTTACAAGTTAACAAAAATGGAGAAATTGTTTTAATTGAAAAAAAAATTTCTATGAAAAAAGCTTTTTTTTCTATTAGCGATAAAATCAAAAAATATACAAAAAATAAAAAATTTTTAATACATATTTTAAGTACTGGAAATAATTATATTAAAGATGAATTTAAACTTTTTTTGGAAAAAGAATTTCAATTAGAACAAATTATAGAAGTTCCTTCTACACCAGCTGTAGGTGCTCATGTAGGTAATGATGTTTTCGGAGTAGGTATCATAATTTTAAATTCTTGATAAAAAATATTAAGAAAAGGTTTTTTAATGAAAATTTGCAACAAAAAAATTGAAAAAGCGCAAAAAATATTAAAAGAAATTAAAAAAAAAGGCTTCGAAGTTTTTATTGTTGGTGGAGCTGTAAGAGATATAATTTTAAATATATCCGTAAATGATGTTGATATAATTACTAATGGTCGTTACGAAGAAATTTCTAAATTTTTAATTTGTCATAAAAAAAATATTAAATACGGTTCTTTTCAAATTATCTTTGAAAAAGAAAAATTCGAAACCACCACTTATAGAAAAGAAGGACCTTATTTAGACCATAGAAATCCTTCTTTTGTTGAATTCATTTCGGATATTAAAGAAGATTTAAAAAGACGTGATTTCACTATTAATGGTTTTTTAATGAATGAAAACAGAGAAATAATTGATTATGTGAATGGTTTTGATGATTTAAACAAAAAACAAATAAAAACTATTGGTGAACCGTATCAAAAATTAACAGAAGATGCTTTAAGAATGATGCGTATTTTCACTCTTCAAGCAAAATCTAATTTCGAAATTGAAATTGAAACTAAAAAAATTTTAAAAAAAAATATTTTTTTATTAAATAAAATACCGCTTCAAGAAATAATTAAAGAATTAAAAAAAATAACAAAACAAAAATTCTTTAAAAAAGCTCTTATATCTTTAAAAGAAACTAATGCTATTTCTTTTTTGAAAGAATTTAAAGAAAGTATTATTTATATAATTAAAGAAAATTTAACAAAAATGAATCCAGAATTATTTTTAGATTTGTCTTTTATTTTAAATCATAATATAATAAATTCTTTTCCATTCAGTAAAAAAGAAAAAAAAAGATTTAAAAAATTAATTTCATTATATAAATTACCAACCGAATATACACTTTTAAAAAATTAAAAATTTTATATTATTAAAAAAGGTACCAAATATGAATCAAAACTTATTTTTAAAAAATAAAAAAATAGGTGATACAATTGAATTTATTGGAAAAATAACTAGTATTAATAAAGGGGGGCATTTTTTTAATATTGATCTTTTATTAATAGAAGATTTTGTTGTTAATATCAAAATAGATTTATCATTTCTGACACCCGAAAAAGAAAAAATTTATTTTTTTAAAACAAAATATAAAGAAAAAAATGAAAAAAATATTTTATTATGTGAAGAATATGATATCATCGAAAATGTTTTAAATTTAGAACAAGTCTTTAGTTATTATAAACACTTTTTTAAATGTTCTCCTCTTTCTTTCCATACAATCGATAAAAAAATAAATAATTTTTTATCTAAAATTCAAAATCCTATTTTAAAAAAAATAACTCATAATTTATACTCTAAAAATAAGATAAAATTTTTAATTTATCCAGCAGCTTGTAAAATGCATCATGATTATTATGGAGGCCTAAGTTATCATACTCTTAATATGTTGAACATATCTAATCATTATGTCACGATATATCCTTTTTTAAATCAAGATTTATTAAATTGTGGAATTATTCTTCATGATATGGCGAAAATAATAGAATTTGATTTTTTATCCAAAACTTATACAAAAAAAGGAAAATTATTAGGACATTTAATTTTAGGAGTCAATTATGTTCATGAAGAAGCTCTTTCACTAGGATTTCAAGATAAAGAAGAAACTTTGCTTTTAAAACATTTATTAATTTCTCATCATGGTTTATTACAATATGGTGCCGCTAAAGAACCACAAATCGGAGAAGCTCTTTTATTATGGTATTTAGATGATATAGATGCTAAATTAAATACTTTAAATGAAAACATAAAAGAAGCTGAAAAAGGAGAATTTACTGAAAATTTATCTGTCATAAAAGGAAGATCATTTTATAAACCTAATTTATAATATAATTGTATACATTTTTTATTAAAAAAATATTTTTATTATTTTAATTTTATATATTTTAAAAATTTTATAAAAATAAAAAAAGAAAGGTTATACAAATTAAAATGTCTCAAAACAAACCAAATATAGATTTAAATTCTGTAATAAACAAAAATAAAATAGTTCTTGTCGACTTTTTTGCTCCTTGGTGTGGACCTTGTCAAAAATTAATGCCTGTTTTAAATAATTTTGAAAAACAAAACCCTAATATAAAGGTAATTAAAATTAATGCCGGTTTACATAAAAATTTTATTTATGAATATAATGTAAAAAGTTTTCCTACTTTATTATTATTCAAAAACAGAGAAGAAATCAAAAGACAAACTGGTTATTGCACTCACGAGGAATTAATATCTTTTTGTCAAATAATCTAAATAAAAATAAATTTTTTTAACTAAAAAAGAAAGAAAATATAAATCATTCTCATGAACGGTTTCTTTTTAATTAACAAAGAAAAAAATATGTCATCTCATGATGTTATTTATTTAATAAAAAAAAAATTAAATCTTAATAAAATAGGACATACAGGAATTTTAGATCCGATGGCAGAAGGTCTCTTGATTGTTTTGATAAATAAAGCTACAAAGTTAGCTTTTTTATTTGAAAATTTGGATAAAACATATCAAGGAAGTATTCTTTTTAATAAAAATTTTGATACTTTAGACGTAACAGGAAAAATCATTGAAACAAAAAAAAATATTTTATCAATAGAAGAAGTTGAAAAAAGTTTCCTTTTCTTTCTTAAAAAAAAATATTTACAAGTTCCTCCTATGTATTCAGCTATAAAAATTAAAGGAAAAAAAATGTATAATTTAGCAAGAAAAAATATACAAATTGATATTCCTCCTAGAAAAGTTCATATTAAAAATTTAAAAATAACATCTTCTTTCGAAAATGATTTAATCGATTTTGAAACTAAAGTATCAAAAGGAACATATATAAGAAGCTTAGCTAGAGATATTGCAACTCAAATGAATACTTACGGTGCATTAAAAAAATTAACAAGAACTAAAATAGGTTCCTATAATTTAAAAAAAGCTCAAAATATTCATTCGGTTGATTTCAAAAATTTAATCGATGTTAAAATATTATTTAAAAAAACAAAAAAAATTATTTTAAATGATTATTTAATTAAATTAGTTAAAAATGGCGTTTTATTAGATGAAAGACAAATTTTGACCAAAAAATCATTTATTGTCTTAGATCAAAATAAAAATTGGATTGCTTATTACAAACCAATACAAAAAAATAAATATTATCCAAAATATTTTTTTTGAAAAAATATTTAAAAAAATATTCAAATTTTATTAAAAAAAGAAATATGAACAAAAAGAAAACTATATTAAAAAATTTTTTTTGTTCATTATTATTTAAATCTTTATATATTTTATCTAATTTATTTTTTAATTCTTGTAGTTATGATAAAATATATTCATATATTTATTTTTTGAATTGTAAAATTTTAATTTTTATATTAATTTGTCTTATTTTTTTCGATAATTTCTGTTATTTCATTTTGTAATTGTCTAATTACATCGTTTATTTTATCTATTTTGTTATAGGTATCAATTTTAAATCTTCTTGTTTTTGTTTAATTTCTCTGTTTTTATCTGCTTTTTCTAGGGCTCTAAGAGACGACGTTTTTCTTTTAAGGTCCTTTTTTCTTCAGTTTTATAAGTAGTTTTTTTAATTGTTCTTTGTTTTTTTTAATTTCTTTTTTTTGTTCTTTTAAAGTATTAATATTATTTTCAGTTTCTTGTTTTTGAGCTTTGATGTCAGTTATTTTTAATTCAGTTTGTTTTAAATTTTTTTTGATTTTTTTTTTTTTTTTTTTTGTTCTTGATTAATTTTTTTTTCATATAATGTTTTTAATTCTTCTTTACATTTCTTCAATTCATCTTCCCAATCGGATTTTAGTCCTTTGTAATCATTAATGGTTTGGTCATATTTGTCAATGGTTTTATCGATTTCATTGATTAATTGACCAACATATTTAGATGATGGTTCTTTTGATTTATAAAAGAAAGCGAGATAAAGAAAATTTAAACATCCAATAATGATTAAAAAATAAATTAAATAGCTTTATAATGATTACCTCCTTTCTTTTGGTTTTCGATTTGATCTAATATTTCTGTGTTTTGAGAAATGATCATTTGGTAAGCTTGTTTTAAATCTTCTTTGTTGATTTCGTTTCTTTTATTTTCGTTAGTTCCGCGATTGTGTGCGAAAACATTGACAGTTGTTTTTAAAAGGTTTTCTAAAGTACGATTAGCTTTTAAGAATTGATGATTTTGTGGTAAATATTCTAAAGCTTCGTTGATAATTTCCAATAAGTATTGTTGGGTTTCTTGGCTATAAGGGTTTTTACGTTTTTTAATCATGAATTCTAAAAATTGTTTTCTTTCTTCTTTATTGCCAGGTTTCACTTCAATGTTGTAAGTAAATCTTGATTTGATTGCTTCGTCAATTTGTTCTATATGATTTGTTGCGCCAATGACAAAAATTGGTTTTTCAAGATTATTGTCAACTGATGTCATTTCAGTTTTGAATTGGTTAACCACATTGGCGATTTCTGAACCAGCTTCTAATGTTCCTAAATCAGTAAAAATAGTTTCACATTCATCTAAAAAGATAATAGCGCCGTTTTTTTTATCCGCTTCTTCTCTAGCTGTTTCAAATAAATCTTTAACCATTTGTGGGGCTTCGCCTTTATATTTTTGGGAGAATAAAGAACTAGAAACTTCAAAGAAAGGTAATTTAGTTTCTTTTGCCAAAGCACGCGCTAAAGTAGTTTTACCTGTTCCTGGACAACCATGCATTAAAATGCCTAATGGTGGTTCTATCTCACCAATTCCTTGATAGTTAGTTTTATTTTTCAAATAATTCATAAATCCTTCCGCTGCTTTTAACTCTTCTTTAAAACCGATTAATTGATTAAAAGATAAGAATTTTTGAGGATTAGATAGTTTAATTAATCTTTCGTCGAGATGCGGTTTTTGATTTTGTGTTATTAATGATTCTAAATTAGATTGTAATTGGTTATGAAATTCGTTTTGTAATTCATTTTGTTTTAAGGTTATTTTTTTTTCTAATTCATTTTGTTTTTGATGAATTTGTTTTTTGGTTTCTTGTAAGTTAATATTTTGATTTTCTAGTCTTTTATGATGATTGGCGATTTGTTTTTCAGTTTCTATTAAAGTTTGATGATGGATCCATACATAAGTTCCTAGACAAAAAGAAATAAATAAAATGATAATAGTTAACATTAAATATTTTGATAATGGCTTTTGGTTGATTTTCTTTTTCATCTTTCTTCCTTTCTCAATAAAAAAAAGACCAAGTAAAAACTTAGTCTTCATTTATAAATTATGCTACTTGAGCGATTTTGTTTTCAATGGTTTGACTACCACCACTGAAAGTTTTCCCTTGGGAATCAATTAATTCGTAATCATAAATTAATTCTAATTGAGGATCTTTTTCCTTGATAATTTCTTTTTGTTCGATACTGATTTGTATTTTCATAGTTCCAATCCCATTTTCTAAAGTCATTAAAGGACATTTATTAGCTTCATATTCATGATCGTTAATTTTTAACGATAAATTAAAATATTGTTCAGGATGATTAAAAGTTGTTTGAGTATCATAGCGAGTAGATATTTTTAAATATAAAGGAACGGTAATTTCCAACCCGTTTGAATTCAAAGTGGCTTCATGTTCAACTGTAATTAAATGTTGATATTTTTGTTGATTTAAGTTCGGAATGGGTGAGCTGTTCCGTTTTTTCATACAACTTTTTATTTTAAAATTGTTCTTTCAGACTAACTATTAATTGATAATTTCCTATCTTTTCAAACTAAGGAAATATTTTTTTTGTTTAAAAAAGTGTCTAAACTTTTTTTGATAATTCTTTAGTTTCAAAAGATATTTTTTTAATATTTTAACCCTTCACTATATAGTTAGGTAAAAAAAGTGAAAAACTCGTCAACAAAATGAAAAGAAAATAATCTTTGATATAAATTTAACATTTTTCTTTAAAAAAAGGCGTATTAAAGTAACCTTTTACAAGGTTATATTATTTGATGTTAATTCAATTAAAAATTTATCTCAGATTTTGAACATATTGAGATGGAGTTGAATGGTTTAATTTGATTAAAATCCATTTATTATTCCAAAATTGAGGAAATTGATTGATTAATTTTTTCATTTTATCAGGAGATTTTTGAAAGAAAAAAGGATTTTGATATTGTAAGATGGTTTTCATTTGGCCGAAAAAGTTTTCAATGACGGCGTTATCACGAGGGGTGGCTTTTCTTGACATACTGATTAAAAAACCTTTTTTTATTAAAGTTTGTTGAATTTTAAGTGATTGATAAACTTTTCCTTGATCGGAATGGATAATACAAGGTTCTTTTAATGAAGGTAATTTTTTAATAGTATTTAAAACTAAATTTTTATTTTGTTGGTTTGAAATATGTGAAGTAATTATTTGGTTATTAAAAGAGTCAATGATACAAGAAAAATAGAGAAAACCTTGCTTAGTTTTGAAATAAGTGATGTCAGTAAAGAGTTTTTGAAGAGGTTTGGTGGAAATAAAATCTTGATTGATTAAATTAGGAATTATTTGGAGATTATTTTTTAAATTACGGTAAGTAAAATTTTTTTTGATTCTTAAACGACAACTAATGTCGTTTTTTTCATAATGGTGTAAACTTTTTATTTGTGATGAATTCGTTAAAGGTTTTTTGATATAAATTAGTGATTTTCCGATGACCGTAAAAATATTGATAATAGAGACATAAAGCTTTAATCCGTTTTTGTTGTAACAGATATTTTTCTTCTTTTTCTTTTAGTTTATTTTTAACTTTTAACCAATAATAATAAGTACTTCTTTTGATTTGAATTGTTTTTAAAATAGTGGTTAAATTAAGAGTTTGATTGAATTGGTTGACTAAATGAAAAACCATTTTTTATCAATTTTTTAATTTTTTCAATCATTTTTTGTAATAATTTCATTTTTTGTTTTAATTTTTGCATCTTAATACCAATTATCTTTATAAATTATTTTTAAATATATCAACTATTATAACTCTAAAAGATTTTTTATTTGATCAATAAGCGCTTCAGTGCGTTCATCTTTTTGTTTCATAGATAATATTTATAACTTGGGAAGGCAATTAATTTAAAAAATTAAAGTTGTTTTAATAATTAAAATAAATTAAAAAATAAAATTACCTAAAAAAGAAGTTTTATTATATCGATAAATAATAATGATATGAAAAATGATAATTCGATAATATCAAATATCGTTATCATTATTAATATCGATATAAAATATCAAATATCACTCCTTCAATAAGCTTCTTATTAAAAAGGATATATGAAAAGTAACATGGTAACAAAGTGGTAATAAGATGGTAACAAAACGGTAATAAAGTGGTAAATAAGATGGTAACTTAATGGTAATAAAATGGTAATTTTATAAATTATTTATTTGTTTTTAATTCTTTTTTATTTAAATTTGATAAATAACCAGAACGTAACTTTTTCACCCGATAACCTTGTTTATCTTTTGTTAAAAAAGATTGAAGATATTTTAAATCTTCTTTTCGATAATAGATGATGTTTAACCCTTTCTTATAGTTGGTTTTCATGGGTTTATGATATTTATCTAGCTTTTGAGAATCTAATTGATATAATTGTAAAGTTTCTAACTTATTGACATCAATTTTCCCAATCAATTCTTTGATACGATTTTTAGTTTCATTTTGATAATTAATTTGAAATAGTGGATAGAGGTGTTTAAGGAGTTTATTTTGGCTTTTAAGAGGGTTATTTTGGCTTTTAAGCGGGGTTAAATTAGAAAGTAATAGTTTACTATTACTAGAAGAGAAATTATCATTAATTAAGGTGATTTTCGTTTGTTTAATTTCTTCTAAGATTTGAGGATCGACAAAGAGAGTTTGGTTTTTCGGGCGATAATTAGCTTCTTGGTAGGTGTTTTTCTTTTTAGAATGAGCAATAATAGTGAGATTGATTAAATCTTCTTTTAATATTTTTAAAAAGTTTTTAATTTGAGTTAAATCGTTGGGGGTGGTTTTTGTGTTCCAGCCCCCGATTCTAATTTCTTGACTAGTGTCGTTTTTCATTTTTTTCTCCTTAATTTGGTTTATTGTTATAAAAATAAAAAACCCCGAATTTGCGAAAAAATAAAATCGCAAAATTTAGGGTATATGAGCTTATTTTGGGGTATGTTAATGTTATTATATGTGTAGATGTTATATATTGGTGTAATAAAGTAATAATTTAATTAATTACTTCAACTTTGTCTTCACCAAAGAAATGAACTGCTAAATCGACGATTATTTTCTTTTGGGCCTCTTCATAAGTAATGTATGGGTCTAAAAAACATTTTTGATATGCTTCTTTTCCGTATTGACGTAATAAATCATCGACATCTTTACAAGTTTGATCGTAAGGGGGTAAAATGCGTCTAATTTCGTATAAAATGTTTACTTCTTTAAGTTGTAATCCTAACACTTCACTGCGTTTTCGTCCTGTTTCGTCGTTATCTAAGGCGATAATGACTTTAATTTTTTCTTTTTTAATTTCTAGTTGTGATTGAGAAAGTAGTTGAGTGACACAAATGAGACCGACAACGTTTTTAATATTGTTTTGCCAACAACTAATGACATCAAAAAACCTTCATGAATGATCATGGTTTTTGTTTGTTTGATAAGGTAACGCTTCAAAAAAACGATAACTAAAATGAAAGGTCGGTGTTTGACTAAAATTAGTTAATGATTGATATTTAGGTTGGAAATAAGAAACTTCGCGAAAGTTGTTTTGATAAAAATGAAAAGTTTGATGATAACCATTTTCAATAGGGATAATAATGGAACCATGAAAAGTATCATGAAAATATTTTTTATTTTGTTGATTAGTTTTTTCTTTGATAAAGCCATATTCAACTAATTTTGTTGTATCGATATTTTGTTTTTTACAATAATTTACTAGACGAAAAGATAAAGGTTTATCAGATAATGGGGTATAACCAAGTTTAAATTCTTTGATGGTTTCTAGAGTGAGTTTTCTTTTTTGAGTTAAATATTCTATTCCTGGTTGACTTTCGTTATTTTGGTTGGAAATTAACAAATAATGATAATAATCACGAATTTGGTTGAATAAGGGTGAGATTTTTTTAAATAATTGTTTCTTTTTGATATTAATTTCCTGTTCGTCAACTGGTTTTTTTGGTTTCGTTGAATGATATGGTTGTTTAAAAGAGTTAGTAGTTGTTTTCGTTGTTTCTTTTTCTTGTTGACTTAAGGTTTTAAATTCGAAAGAATTCATAAATCTTTCTATTCTTTGGATCGCTTCATGAAAGGATTGAATCTGACGGATAGCCATATAAACATCAATAATATCGTAATCTTTCCCACATTTCCAACAATGAATTTTATTAGTTGAAGTGAAATGACAACAAGTGGGATTCTTTCCTTGATGGATGGGGCAAGGGAAACGGTGGTGGTTATTAAAATTTAGAGGTAAAATTTTTAATTTTTTAATAAAACTGACATGGGGAAATGAGTTTGAATGTGTTTTATTTTATTTTGATAATTCATTGATGAACTCCTTAATAATTTTCTAATGGATAAGGCAAAACATAACCGATTTCTTGGAAGGTTTGAGTGTTCATTTCAAAGTGATAAACTAAGTTTTTTTTGGTGCCATTTCGATTCTTTTTAATAGATAATTCAATAATTTTTTGAGATTCGTTATTTTTTGATTCTAAATATAATTTATTTAAATCTTGATTATAGATATTTAATGGTTTTTCTTTGTCTTTGGATATTTTGGGTTGGAATTTAGACATCATTAAGACGATATCTGAGTTAGTTTCAATTCCACCACTTCCTTTTAAAGCTGTTATTTCTGGTGATTTACCTTGGTAATGGCTATATGTATCTCTTGAAAATTGAGATAAAATGATAATAACGATGTTTAATTCCATGGCTAATTGTTTGAGTTTTGTCATAATTTCGTCAATGGCTAACCGATCATTTTCTAAATGATTACTAGTTTTAGTAATTTGAAGGTGGTCAATGACGATGATTTCTGCTTGTTTTTCTAAATGAAGGCGATAAACTAAATCAATTACATAATCAATGTTTTTGCCTTGATCATAACTAAATGATAAGTTAAGTTGGGAAAAAAATTGTTGAGCGTCATTCATCCTTTCCATGTAGGTATGTGTGGTGATATTTGCGTCTTCCCAATTTTTATCTAAAATAACATCTAAGGGAATTTGAGTTTGGTGGGCTAATAAACGACTTAAATTTTCTTCTAAGGTCATTTCATAAGAAAAAACTAAGAGATGAGGATGATGATGAGTTTCTTGATATTTAGTTTTGGTGATATCTAACAAAAGATTATAAACAAAAGTGGTTTTTCCTAAACCAGTATAGCCACCAATAGTGATGATTTGACCTTTTTTAAAGCCTTTGGTGGCTTGATTTAATCCTTTGAAAGTTTCCGATAAGCGGTAATATTCTTCTTGAATTTTTTGTTTGGCTTGTTGATCGAACTGGAAAAATTCAGGATGACAAGAAACCATTTGATTTAAAGTTAATAAGGTTTTATCTGATTGATGAGGAATAAAAGCCATAAATTTTCTTAATTTATCAAAGATTTCTTGGTAATAAAAATGTTTGTGATAAGGATCTTTATTTTCAAAAGAAGGACTAATAATTTTTAAGAGTTGTTGGAACAGTTTTTCTTGGGTATAGGTATGTTTTAGGTTAGCTAAAAAATCAAGGTTATTTTCCTCATTAACATCATCACTTAAAAAAGATAAAGATGCTTTATTAAAGTGATCTTGGGGAAAATGGGTTTGGAAATAGGTAAGTAATTCTTTGATGATCTCCGTTTGAGATTTGATTTTATCCCATGGATGAGATGCTTGTTTTTCTAAAAATAAATATTTTAAGGCCTGAAAGATTTTGGTATTTATGGGGTCCAGTAGAGTTTTAGGGTCGATGATTTGGCAATAAAGGTTTAGCTTTTCCCATTGGCCTTGTGCGCTATATTTTATTAATTGTTGTAATGCTTTTTGTTCATTGGTTAACATTTTATATTAACTCCTTTTTTATTTTTTAATCATGTTAATATCACTAAAAGGGAGGAATTGATTATTAAGTAAAGTTTTTAAAAAGACATTCGCTGGAGGTGAAAAACAATCGATCACTTGGTTAATTCCTGGGATTTTCCCTTGATGGATTTTCTTGTTTAATCTTTGAGTTTCAACGGCATCGTTGGTTAATAAGTAAATTCAAAACGAGTATCGAGTTTTTTTAATTGTTGACCTTCGACCATGGCTTGTTTATAGCGGTCACGAAGACAGGTTTTAAAACTAAACGCCATTATTCGTTTGGTTTTGTAAATAAAACGAGATCAAATTTAATATCTGGAATGAAGAATAAATAAGCTTGAGGGTATAAATTGATGATTCCTTGGTTTTTAAAATAAAGTAAAATAAGATATTCATTGATTTTACCGCGGATTACTTTTTTACTTTGGGAGTTGTAATTGTTATTAATTAAATATTGATCGAGTAAATGGTGATGATGACACATATATTCATTAAAATTAAGTGAAAATGATGTTTTTTTAAAAAGTTTTTTTAAAATATTAACACATTGAGTGTTAGTATTAAGTTGTTTAATGTGGTAAAAATCTTCGTTCGTTAACATCTTTTTTCCTTTCTCAAGAAAAAAAAGACCTTGTTTTAAGGTCTTTTCTTCTTAATTTTTTTTGTTTTCCAAGTAATGGTCCCATCAGGTTTGATGGTTTTAATTTTCCCGTTATGGTAATAAAAATAGAGATTACCGTTTTGACATTTTTTCTTAATAACAATAGCCATTATCTTTCTCCTAGATATTTCATAATTTTTTGAATATTGAATGAAATGGGATCACTTCCGTTTAAGATTAATTTCTTAATGTCGTTAGTATAATGAGTGAGATAATGATCGTATCCTTGGCGAACAGTTTGAAAATAAGTTAAGGATTGTCTTTCAATCAAATCTCTTTGATGATTTTTTTGTTTCTTCTTTCTGGTTCTGCCGATGAGCGGATCAATATCTAAATAAATTAATAAATCAGGTTTTTTTAAGATAGTTTCATGATTTATCTTAAAGATCTTTTTTAAAGGTGAAAGTTGTTTCTTTTCCTGAGAAAAAGGAAATAATTGGTAAGCATAAGTGGATGGTAACCAACGGTCTAAAATAATTAATTGGTTGTTTTTTAATAATTCCGCTTGGATTTGGGCCATATTGGCGAGACTTAAATAAAAACGAGTGAGGTAATCTACTTGTTGAAAATTTAAAAATAAATCTCTAATTTCCTTTCCAAGTGAACTACTCCCTAAGCCTTGATAAGTTTGAAAGGGAGTTTTTAAATGGGGTTGAAGGGAATTGATAAGAGAAGTTTTTCCGCTCCCATCAAGTCCTTCAAAAACGATTAATTTCATTATTGATTTCTCCTTTTATTTGGTTTTGGGTATAAAAAAAGACCTTCAAATTGAAGGTCTTAGTTGTATTTTATTTTGCTTAATTGTTTTAAATAAGTTGTTTGTGATAATTCTTCTTTTGCTTTGTTTAGAAGATTTAGATATTTTTTACTATCAGCAATCATTTTAGATATGAAGTTTTTATCTTGATAAATGCGGACCACATGGTATTTTATGTCGTTAAAATAAACTAAAAAGTAAGCGAAGTTCGCTTGCGAACAATAGAGTTGACATTGAACTTGGGCCCAGTAGTATTGAGGGATATTTTCTAGTTGAGGGTGAGTTAAAAAATTAGTCCAAGTGGATGAGACTTCTTTATTTTCGTTCACAAAAGGACATTTAATTTCTAAAACAGCTTGATGTTTTTCGTTGTAGCCGTCTAAAGATGCGGAAAAAAGGTTAACTTGATCATCAGTGAAAATGGTGTCTTCAAAAGTTAAATTGGTTTTTTGTATGAAAAATTTACGAGCTATAGGTTCCTTTTTTTGTCCATGCAGCGTATATTGATTAGCGGTAAAAGTGGTGCCAAAGAGTTTATCATGAACTAATTGTTCCATAGAACGAAAGGGATCTAAACCCGTTATCGAAGCAATTTCCGAAGCGTTGATGTATTTTTTTCGGTGTTGATACCATAATTTGGTGCGTTGATTTAAGTTTTTGATTCTCATAATAATTATTCTTTCTTAAATATTTTCTTTAATAATAATAAAAGATATTTACCTAAATAATAAAAGAAACGAAAAAGGTGATAAAGACATTTAAAAAGAAAATCAATTAAATATAAAAGATGGGGACAAATAATAAGATAATCGTTAATAAAACTAAGTTTAACCATTGATTTTGATAAGTAAAGAAATAATGACTGATAGTATTAAGGCTATTATTAAGCTTTGTTAACCAAGTATTAATGAAATTCCACATGATGATTTGGTTACTTCGTGGTTAAATATTGGTAAAATTGAACCACTATTCCTTTGTTTAGTTGGTGAATACTTAGTTTGACGGTGAAAAGATAGAATTTAATGACATAATAAATGGTGATAATTGGAATAAATGAAAGTAGAGCAATAATGAAAAAGATGAGATTACTAGGTAAAGATTGAAAGATTTTTTTAATGAACATGATTTTTATTTCCTTTCCAAGTTGTGTGTGTTGTTAAATAAAAAAAGACCCTTTAAAGGGGTCTGGTTTGTGATTAAAGATTAATCTAATTCTTTTGGTTTTTTAGGTGGTTGGGTGGTGTCTAAAAATTGATAATATGTTTTTGCGGTTTCATTTCCGTCAATATACCAATCATCAAAAAATACCATCTACATATTTATAATAATAACTAGTTCCATTTTCATTATAAATCCATCGAGAAGAACGGCCGAATTTATTACGGACTTCTTCGCCTGAATAATAACAACCGTATTTGATATAACATTGATTTATCCAATTTATATAATTAGTTCTATATTGTTCAGCTAATTTAATTTTTAAAGAGCTATCACTACAACGAAGAAAATAAATGGTATTATCGGTTTCGAAAAGATGGGAAATAATTTTAACTTTAAAAGGAATATTAAATTTTTTATAAGAAGGAGAAGTAACTTCAAAAGAAATTTCAACTTCTTTAATTTGTTCTTCGTATTCACTTTCTTGAATTAATAGTGGAAAAGTAAATAAATTATTTTCGCGTTTCCAATCACGGATGGCTTGATAGGGTTCAAAAGAGTCAGGTAATGAGATAAATTTTTTTCTTTTTTGAACGTTAAAAGTAAAGAGATAAATGTTTTTTGCGCCGTTTGATAGTTTTAATAGATCATGAATTGTGTAAGTTCTATTAGAGGCACTTTCTGGCATGATTCTAATACCAGTGTCGTAATAAATAGCGTCAATATCAATTTCATGGAAATTTTTTGATGGTAAGGGTAAGACCAAACCAGTATGTGGAGTTGCGTTATAACAACCTAATTTAATTAATTTTGGTTCTTTGATGATATTATTTTCTATTAAATAATGATTAATTACTTCTTCTTTGTTTTGATCAGCGAAGATGTTACTTACTACTAAATTTATTTGAGATTGTTCTTCCTGAGGAGGTTTTTCTTGGATGTCCCAAAAGACAAAAGCTTCTTCAATGGCGATTTCGTATTTAAAAAGGTCTTCTAAAGTGTATTCATCGTCTTCATGAGGATATTTTTCGTTAAAAGGATTGATTCTAGGTTTGAAATAAACACTAATTAATCCTTGAGGAGGATTTTTTAGTTTGGGTTTGAAGAAAGCATAACCGTAGGGGTTATAGGAAGGAGATGAAATATCATAAAGATAAGATTCGATATCAAAGTATTTTAAGATTTCAGGGATACTTTCTTTGGAAAAAACTTGGATATCATGACGGATGAATTGAGGTTGAGTCGCTAACCATTCTTGTTGGAGAGTTTGGTAGTCAGCTAATTTAATGGCTGATTTAGTTTGACGATGAAAGAAAGAATGAGCAGAGATGGAAGAAGATAAGTTAAAAAGAATGATAAAAAAAATAATAATAATTTTAAATAAAGGGAATTTTGGTTAATTTTAACATTGTTGGTTACCTCCTAATTTAATGTGGGTTGTGAAATAGTTTCTTTCAAGACAGTTGTATTTAAAATTTTAATTAACATATTGTCTAATTTTATTTATTACCTTGCCAGTTAGTTAATGTTGTTAAAATAAAAAAGACCCTTGAAAGGGTCTTTGTAAAATATAAGATATTTATATTAAATTATTTTTGGTTTTAAACATTGTTAAAAATTTCCTTAATATATTGATAATAACAATAAAATATAATTTAAATTATTTAATTTTTCTAGGAATAGTTGGTTGTTTTGGTTTTTAATTTCTTTTTACAAATTGTTTTGTCTTTGTTGTATTATGGTGTTGATTTGTGTTTGATTTTGATTAATTCTTATTTGAATATTTCTTATTATATTTATGTGTCTTTTTGAAGAATAAAGAGGTGTGTTATTTAAAGCTATATCCATTTCTTCAATCAGCGCTAACTTTTGGTTTTCTAAAAATATAAAAATTTGTTGATTATAAATTTGTTGATTAATTCTTTTATGTTGTTGTCTTAGTAGATTAATCATTTTTTCAGGAAAATTATTATTACGAGCATTAACGATTTGTTGAACTATTCTAGCTTCTTTTGAAATCATGTTTTGTAAAATTTGATGTTGTTCTAATTGTTCATGATTTTGACCATTATTCATTGCAATTACTTGATTGTTATTGATAACAAATAATAAAACTAAACCAATAAATAAAAATACATTTAAAAATAATAAATTATTTTTGATTTTAAACATTAATTAAAATCTCCTTTTTTATTCCTCATCCGAGGGAATTTTGTAAAGGGAGTTAAGTTCAGATAAAATATTATCTTTATATTGTTTTTGGACGCCTTCATATTGTTCTTCTAACATTTTTTTGAAATTTTCAGCTCCCGATAACATTCCTTCGTACATTTTTTTTCTAGATTCTAAAATTCCGATTTGAGAATTAAGATGTGAAATTTGACCGACTAACGATGATATTTCTTTGTTTATTTGGGTTAGTTCAGAATTTTGTGGATGATTTTCCCAATTTGCTCCAATATTTCTTAAATTATCTCTTTGTTTTATTTTATTTTCTTTATCTTGTTCCAATGGTGTTAATTGATTTTTTAATGTTTCGATTTGAGGTGGTAATGGATCAAGTTGTTTTTTTAAATCATCGCATTTTTTATTTTCTTCATCAATTGTATTTTGTTCGTCTTTTAAAAAACTTAATGAATTTTTCCAACTTTTTTTTATTTTTTCAATTTCAAATTTTTCTTGTTCAGAAAGATTATTGGGCAATAAAGTTTGATTGTTGTTTTCTGATAATACATAAGATTTTATTTTGTCAAAACGAGCTTCAGTAATTGTGAATTTAGGTTTTTCAGTTTTTCGTTTAGATCTATAAGAACTTGAACTTGAATCATTATTTTCTATTTCTTTTTCTGGCGAAAATAATTCTTCTTTTTCTTTTTTTATATCGTTTCTTCCTTGATAAAAAATAATAATTGCCGATCCGATAAGAAAAATAAAAATAATAGTTACTAAATGTTTTTTGAAAAAATTACTAGTATTCATCAATTTCATTTCCCTTCTGATAATAGTGATTATTATCAAATATCAAAATTTGAATATATTACCATTATACAATTTTATGAATTAAATTGTTTAAAAAAAGTTTTATTTATTAGGAATCATAATCATTTCAGGGATTTTAGTTTGACGTTTGTCTTTAAGACGTTGTTGAGCGCGAGCATAGTTGGGATTTTGTTGACGAATTTCTTCTCTTATTATATCTCTTTCTTTTATTTTGAATTCTAATTTGTCCGTTTCTAATGCAAATTTATCAATGCGTAATTTATCAATATCTTCTATTTTTTTTCTTTTTTCATCTAATTCGTTAATGATTTTTCGATATTCATCGATTGTGGATTTTTCTTCTTGTGCGATTTCTTTAACTACTTTTTTTGATTGTTTGTATTCTTTAAAGATTTCGTCAGATTGTAACTTATTTTTATATTCTTCTATTTTCTTTTGGTAGTCTTTTTTGTCAGCTTCAAGTTTGGCTAAATCGCGGTCGATGTCGTTAAGATATGAGTCTAAAGTTTCTTTTGTAATCATTGGCGCTGATTCTTTGTTTTCGTTGACTACTTCGTTGTACATATGCCATAAACGGTGGCCTTCGTGAAGAACTATACCAACTTTACCCACGCCTTGAGCAAATTTTCTAGTAACACTAATAGTTTTTCCTAACGTTTTAACTGCATATGTGGCAGGAAATAAATCGGTAACTTTATCGAAACCTTTGAAACCAAACTTAAAGGCATTACCGAAAGAAAATTCATTTTCTTTTTCATAGGTTGTCATACGGTTGTGCATTTCTCGGTATTTTTCTTTTAGAGCATTATATAAATCTCGTTCACTTTCAATTTTATTTAATTTTTGGTTGATTTCATCGATGTTTTTTTGGATTTCGGTTTTACGTTCTTCCACAGATTTGATTTGTTTGAATAATGCTTTTTCTCCTTCTGTTAAATCTTTATATTGTTCTTCTAACATTTTTTTGAAATTTTCAGCTCCCGATAACATTCCTTCGTACATTTCTTTTCTAGATTCTAAAATTCCGATTTGAGAATTAAGATGTGAAATTTGACCGACTAACGATGATATTTCTTTGTTTATTTGGGTTAGTTTTATATTTAACTTTTCAATTTCGCTTAAATTGGTAGAATTGGCTATTTGTTCTTCGGTTAGTTTTTTTTCTTTTTCTTTATTTTTTAATTCTTGTTCTTTTTCTTTTAGTTGTTCTTTTAGTTCAGAAATATTTTTTTCATTTTCTTGTTGTTGAGTTTTGATATCAGTTATTTTTAATTCAGTTTGATCTAAAAGTTTTTTGATTTTTCTTTTTGTTTTTGGTTGATTTCTTGTTTTTCATATAATGTTTTTAATTCTTTTTCACATTTCTTTAATTCGCCTTCCCAATCGGATTTGAGTCCTTTGTAATCATTAATGGTTTGGTCGTATTTGTCAATAGCTTTGTCGATTTCATTGATTAATTGGCCGACATATTTAGATGATGGATCTTTTGGTTTATAAAAAAAACATAAGTAACCAAAGCCTAAAATAATCATAATAATTAAAAAATAAATTAAATAGCCTTTCCAAGATGAGTGAATGTATAAATTGGAAGTTGGTTTTGGTTGTTTTCTTTTTTTAATTCCTTTGGTTTCGTTGTATTTTCGTTTAAAGAAAATAAACATTCCAAAAATAGTGCTAGCTAATAAAAACCAAGTGAAATAAGAACGAAAAGTAAAATAACTTTTAAATAAGTCTAAGGGCGATAACATTATTTATTACCTCCTTTCTTTTGGTTTTCGATTTTTTCTAATATTTCGGTGTTTTGAGAAATAATCATTTGATAAGCTTTCCTTAAGTCTTCTTGTTTGATTTCGTTTCTTCGTGTTTCGCCTTGTCCTCGGTTTTTGGCGAAGATGGTTACTGTTGTTTTTAAAAGGTTTTCTAAAGTTCGGTTCGCTTTTAAGAATTGATGGTTTTTAGGCAAGTGTTCTAAAGCTTCGTTGATGATTTCAAATAAGTATTGTTTAGCTTCTTCACTATAAGGATTTTTACGTTTTTTAATCATGAATTCTAAAAACTGTTTTCTTTCTTCTTTATTACCAGGTTTTACTTCGATGTTATAAGTAAATCTTGATTTGATGGCTTCATCAATTTGTTCCTCATGGTTAGTTGTCCCAATAATGAAAATAGGTTTTTCAGGGTTATTTTCCAAAGAGGTCATTTCTGTTTTGAATTGATTAACCACATTGGCGATTTCTGAACCAGCTTCTAATGTTCCTAAATCAGTAAAAATAGTTTCACATTCATCTAAGAATATGATTGCTCCGTTTGCTTTTTCAGCGGTATCTCTTGCTAAATCAAATAAATCTTTGACCATTTGAGGTACTAAGCCTTTATATTTTTGTGAGAATAAAGAACTAGAAACTTCAAAGAAAGGTAATTTAGTTTCTTTGGCTAAGGCTCTCGCTAAAGTGGTTTTACCTGTTCCTGGGCAACCATACATTAAAATTCCTAGTGGCGGTTCTACTTCGCCAATTCCTTGGTAGTTATCTTTATTTTTAAGATAATCTAAAAATCCTTCCACTGCTTTTAACTCTTTTTTAAAACCAATTAGCTTATCAAAAGATAAGAATTTTTGAGGATTAGATGGTTTAAAAAATGATTCTTCTGCTTCAGATTGTTGTACCTCGGTTGTTAATGACTCTAATTTAGGTTGTAATTGAGTTTGAAATTCATTTATGAATTCATTGTTTTGAGTTGTTATTTCTTTTTTTAATTCATTTTGGTTTTGATGGATTTGGGTTTTTATTTCTTGTAAGTTAATATTTTGATTTTCGAGCCTTTTGTGTTGATTGATGATTTGTTTTTCGGTTTCGGTTAAAGTTTGATGGTGAATCCACACATAAGTTCCTAAGAAAAAAGAAAAAAATATGAGGATAATAGTTATCATTAAATGTTTTGGCAATGATTTTATTTTATTTTGCTTGTTTTTTATAATTTTTTGTTTTGGATTATTCATTTTTCCTTCCTTTCTCAATAAAAAAAGACCAAGTAAAAACTTAGTCTTTATTGATAAATTACGCTAATTGAGCGATTTTGTTTTCAATGGTTTGACTGCCACCACTGAAAGTTTTCCCTTGGGAATCAATTAATTCGTAATCACAAATTAATTTTAATTGAGGATCTTTTTCTTTTATAATTTCTTTTTGTTCGATGCTGATTTGAATTTTCATATTTCCAATCCCATTTTCTAAAGTCATTAAAGGACATTTATTAGCTTCATATTCATGATCGTTAATTTTTAACGATAAATTAAAATATTGTTCAGGATGATTAAAAGTTGTTTGAGTATCATAGCGAGTAGATATTTTTAAATAGAAGGGAGTGCCAAGTTCCAATCCATTACTATTCAAAATAGCTTGATGTTCGATTGTAATTAAATGTTGATATTTTTGTTGGTTTAAATTAGGAATGGGAATAGGTAAAAGGATTTTGTCTTCGTTATTTCCCCCTGTTCTTTCAATAGTAAAAGAAGGAAAATTATTCATCAATTGAATTTTTTCTTTTCTTTGTTGGGCGAAGTAATTTTTTAAGGCATAAAGTGAAGTGATGGTAAAAAATAAACTGATAAAAACCACTAAAGTGGTAAAAATTTTATTTTTAGTTTGAATTTTCATAATTATTTTCCTCCTGGGATAATTGATTTAATGATATTGATAAAGTTTTTAATTCCTGTGGTAAACCAAGGAATTTTGTTTCCATAGTAAAGAGTGAATAAGGATAAAAGTGAATTTAAAATGATAATAGTATAAGTGATTTTTTGTAAAAAAGGTAATTTTTTAATTGTGAAAATTTTGGTTTTGTTTTTTGTCGGTGGTAAATTGTTATTAGTTTTTTCTTGGTTTTTTGATTTTTTTTGGTTTTTTTTAATAATTATTTTTGACATATTATTTCTCCTTTGATTTTTTTAAAGATTTTTTTAATTATTTATTTGTTTTGTTTTCATTGTTATCTTTTTTAGGTTTTTCTTGGAAGGCGAAAAAGATAATCAAGAAAACAATAATGAGACTCGTTGTTGAAACTATTCCTAAAAATGATTTCGACTGATTAATTTTTCATTTTTGAACTCTTTTTATTATTTTAAAATTAAAGTTTTAACTTTGTCTTTGATGGTTTTAGAAAGTTTGAAAGTGACTACTGTTTTGGCAGGGATTTTTAATTTTTTCTTTGTTTTAGGGTTTCTACCGATGTAGGCTTTTCTTGATTTTAATTTAAATTTGCCTATTTTAGGAAATAAAACTACTTCTTCGTTCTTAGTGATAGCGTTGATTAAATTATTTTCGAAGATATTATAAAATTCTTCAGTTTTAGTTACGGAAGTTTTGTTAGCTAAAGCGATTTTTTTAATTAATTCTTTTTTTGTCATAATTATTTGACTCCTTTTGTTTGATTTTTTTAATTGTTTGTTGGTTAGATGATTAAGTTCATTTGGTTGTTATGAAATCTTTTTTTAAAAGGTAAAGATTCATGAGGTTTATTATCTAAAAAGATCACGTTTTGAAGAATAACTTTAGTGTTAGTTTTAGTTTGTCCTTCATTATTCGTGTATTTTTGGATTGATAATGTGCCTTCTACATATATTTTTGAACCTTTATGTAGGTATTTATTCATGTTTTCAGCTTGATTACGAAAAGCGATACAAGGGATGAATTGGGTTTTATCTTTAATGTTAAGAGCTAATTGAAAATCGATTTTAGCGATTTGTTCGTTTTTTGAATTGATATATTGTTTTTCTAAATCATGGCTGAGACGGCCGATTAATTGAACTTTGTTTAACATATTTTATTTTTCCTTCTTTTTGATATATTTTTTTATTTATTTATAGATAAAACTTTTGAAAACAAATGTATTTAACGACTATCTGATTTGTTTATGTGGGAATCATTTATTACTGTTGTTTCAAAAATTTTATTCTTGATTTTGATACAAAAAAAGATTACTCTGAAAGTAATCTGGTTTTTATTTTTTTATTGTTTAAAATAACTAGTTTAACGTCATTACGGACGAGCGATAGGTTTTAACGTTTTTTTAATTTTTTGATAGCGATGTTTTTAATATTTTCTACTTGTTTTAAAGATAAATTGAGTTTTTCAGCTATTTCGGTGTTGGTATAACATCCTTGATAATCTTCGTTAATATTTCCTAAAGGAACACCAAAACTTAAATAGATAATTTTGAATTCGTTTTCACTTAATTTAGCTTTCATTTTTTTTAAAAAAATTTCATGATTAACTTGTTTTAACCATAATTGATGAGGGTTTAAATTATTTATTTGATATGGTTCATAAAACTCTTCTTTAAAAGAAAGATTATCAACTTTATGATTTTTTTGGGGGATTGAAGGTGAATGGCTTTTTCTTATTAGTTCTCTGATTTCCGATTTGATGGTTGGAGTAGCGTAAGCGATAAAGTCATAACCCAAATCTTCGTAATTATTGAGGGCTTTGATTAATCCTAAAATCCCTTCTTGATATAAATCCTCTTTAGTTAAAACTCGCGGATAATATTTAAACTTTTGAACTATCTTTTTTATTAAAGGTAAATGAAGTTCGATTAATTGATCTCGTATTTCTAAATTCTTTTTATTTTTTAAAAAATCTTTAAATAATTTTTCTCTTAACATTTAATTCCTCTCTAAAAAAACATTTTTTAGAAAAGATATGAAATTATTTTTTTAGCCTTGGAAAAGAAAAAAAGACTAACTTAATAGTTAGTCTTAAAGAATTTTTAAAAAGGAAAAAGTGTCTAAACTTTTGGAACAGTGCAGGGAATAGGTAAAAGGATTTTGTCTTCGTTATTTCCCCCTGTTCGTTCAATAGTAAAAGAAGGATAATTATTTATCAATTGAATTTTCTCTTTTCTTTTTTGGGCGAAGTAATTTTTTAAGGCATAAAGTGAAGCGATGGTAAAAAATAAACTGATAAAAACCACTAAAGTGGTGAAAATTTTATTTTTAGTTTGAATTTTCATAATTATTTTCCTCCTAGGATAATTGATTTAATTAAATTAATTAAGTTATTAATTCCTGTAGTAAACCAAGGAATTTTATTTTCGTAGTAAAGAGTAAATTTCACTAATTGATATATCCTCTTGATTGTTATCTTATTTTCATTATTATAAAATTTTTTTATTTATATAAAAAAATATTCATTAATTTTTTTACAAATCAATAAATACATTCTATATTAATTTTTTTAAAAATCAATAAATTTGTTATGTTTTAATTTAAATTATAATATTTGAAATTTATCAATAAAAAAACCAAACTAAATTTTAATTTTCAAATTTGATTTAATTGTTAGCTTTATTTAGATTAATCTTTTAAAGTTAAAAGGATAATAATAAAAATAATTAGTAATAATAAATAATTTTTTATTTTAAATTATCTAATATTTTTTGGTCATTTTCTGTAATAACAAATGTTTTGTTTTTCACATCAGCTTCTAAGCACGCTATACTTGTCCCTGATTTATTTTTACGTATTATTTTAATTTTGTTTTCTTGTGAATCTGTTTCGATCAATATTTCTCCATCTAAATCAAAAGCAGAGCATTTGTTTCTCCATGATAATAATTTTAAAAGATTTTGAACAACAAGACGTTTAACTTGTGATTTAATTTCTTCTAAAGAATAATAATGACGATTAATATTTCTTCCTTCTTTTGAAGATTCTAATAACTTAATATCATTTTCTCCTGCTAATAAACCTACATAATAAATTTGTGGAATTCCTGGAGCAAATATTTGAAAAGCACGCGTTAATAAATAGGCATCGTCATCATTACCTAAAGCAGAATAATAAGTCGTATTAATTTGATAAATATCTAAATTATTATACGAATCAGAAGAATAAATTTTTTTAACATTCGCTCCTATTTTGTATAATTTTTCAGAAGTATAATCAATTTCTTCATGTGTTAAAATACCACGAGCATCAACAACTCCGATACCATCATGAACATCTAAAGTAGTAAATTGTTTCATTGGAGATCTTCTTAACCAATTAGCTAAAGTTTTAACTTTTCCTGAATATAATGTATAAAGCATTACCAATGGTAAAACAAAGTCATAAATAAAGTATCCTTGTTCGCTAATTTTATTAGAAATAGTATAATGTTCATGAATTTCTGGTAAAATTTCAACTTCTAAAGGTTTTAAAATATTATCCACTTCTTTTAAAAGATTCCAAATTTCAGGTTCTACAAAAAAACAATTAGTATTTATTTTTTTACAAGCATAAGCAAAAGCATCTAAACGAATTAAACTAGCACCATGTGTAGCCATATTTACTAAATTTTTTTTAATAAATTGTTTAGCTATAACATCATTTATATTAATATCAATTTGATCTTCTCCGAAAGTATTCCAAAGTTTTTTTTTCGTACCATCTTCAAAAGTAATAGAATGTATAGGGGCTTTATTTTTTCTTTTATAAATTAAATCAATATCTTCAGGATTAGGTTTTTTGTCTTTTTTTTGAGCCCAAAATTTTTCCCAACGAATAAAAAAATTGTTATATTTAGAATTCTCATGATTTTTTTGAAAATCCTTATACATTACAGATTCGTGCGAAATATGATTAATCATGAAATCAAACATTAAATAATATTTTTTACTTAAAGTTTCGATATCTTTCCAATTACCAAAAGCTGGATCGACATTATCATAACCTGTTGGAGAAAAACCACGATCACTCGTTGACGGAAAAAAAGGTAATATATGAATTCCGCCAATAGAATCTCCAAAATCTTCTTTTAAAACTTTAATTAAATCTTTAAGATTTTTCCCTAATGAATCAGGATAAGTTATTAACATTGCTTTATTTTTAATTTTCATTGATTATGACCCTTTTTTTATAATTAAACTTTTGATTTTATAATTATTTATCAAATCAAAAATAAAAAACTGATATGATAAAGTTTTAATTATTTAATATTAAATAATTATAAAAACAATAATTTTTTTAATTATTTCTATAATTTTAATTTTTTTATATTTAAATTATATTTAATGCTTTTAATAATTATTTTTAAAATTATCAAATAATATTATTTTATACTTATGGATTTTAACATAATTTTTATTGAAAATATTATTTCATAAACATAAACATCGATTATATTGATTTTGATATTTTTAAAATAATAAAAATTTTTATTATTTTTTAATAAAAAAACAAAAATTTAAATATCTAAAATAAAAAAAATTATTATTTTCTAGATATATATAAACCCGTTTCTGTATTGATAATAATTTCTTCTCCTTGTTCAATAAAAATAGGGACTTTAATAATTAAACCTGTTTCTAAAACAGCTTCTTTAAATGAAGTTGTTTTACGAGCGTTATTAGATGTTGTCAAATAATCTGTTTGAATTATTTTTAAACAAATTTTATCAGGAATAGTAACGCCTAAAATTTCTTCTTTCTCGTCAAACATAAATTCTACTAACATAGCTTCTTTTAAATATTTAATGATGTTTTCTAGTTTATCTTTAGATATTTCAAATTCTTCATAATTATCCGGGTCTAAGAAAATATATTTATCATTTAAAATGTAAGAAAATTGCAATTTTTTTTTATTAACTAATGCTTTATTAATTTTAACCCCTGCATTAAAAATATGTTCAATAATATAACCATTTTTTAAATTTTTTAATTTGCTTCTTACAAAAGCGGCGCCTTTGCCAGGTTTAACATGTAAAAAATCTACAATTTGATAAACATTATTATTTAATTTAATAGTTTGGCCTATTTTAAAATCATTAGTATTAACATTAGTATTGTTCATTATCTTTCGGTTCCTTGTTTAAAAATTTTTTTATCATATAAAATATTTTTTTTCTAATTTGCATCTAAAGGATTTATAATTTGTAAAAATTGAATTTGGTTTTTAAATCATGTTTTTTGTCTTTTAGCATATTTTAAAGAATTCTTAATAATTAAATCCTTAGTAGCTTCCTTAAAACTTATTTTTTTTTAAAAAAGATTTTATTTTGCTATATTCTATAATATTAAAATTTGCTTTTGGATGATTTTGGATAAGATATTTTACTTCTTGAATAAATCCTTTTTTAAAATTTCTTCTAATCTAAATATTAACCTTTCTTTTAAAATATTTTTTGGTATATCTAAATAAAAAAATAAAAATATTAAATAAAGGAATATCTTTTTTTCTTTTCAGATCTTAAATTATTTTGAATAATTTGTTTATAAGCACTTAAAATACGACGTGGATTTTTTTCATCTAATAATTAATTTAGGATCTTTTTTTCTAATTATTTCTAATATTTGTTGTATTTCTAAATTATCTATATTTATTTTATGATTTAAAAATTCATCCTCAGAAAATAATTCATAATCAAAAAGAGATGTTTTAATATAAAGACCACTTCCACCTACTATAAAGGGGATTTTTATTTTAGGTATTAAATCTCTAACATCTTTTTGAAAATTATAAATGTTATAAGATTCTTAAGGTTCAACTTTACTCAATAAATGATATTTTATTTGTTTATTTTCTTCAATATTTATTTTAGCTTAACCAATATCAAATTTTTTATAAATTTGAACTGAATCTGCATTAATAATTTCTCCTTTAAAAAAAAGAGCTAATTCAATAGATAAACTAGTTTTTCCGGATGCTGTCGGTCCAGAAATAACTATTATTTTTTTCATATAAATTCATTCTAAATAAAATTTTAATGAATAACTTTATATATTATAAATTATAAAAAAATTATTCATTAAAATTTATTTTTGTAATTTTCTTATGAGGTCCTAAATTTAATAAAACTCCGTTTAGTTGTCTTTTGCCTTCTGCAATTTTATTCTTTTTTTTATGTTTTGTATTTATAAAATTATTAATAATAATATTTTTATCTTGTCCAATTACTCCTTCATATGGTCCAGTCATTCCGACATCTGAAATATAAAGTGTTTTTTTGGGTAATATTTTATCATCATTAGTCTGAACATGAGTATGCGTTCCTACAATAGCATCAATTTTTCCATCAAAATAATGAGCCAAAGCAATTTTTTCACTAGTAACTTGTGCATGAAAATCTAAAAATGAATAATTGTATTTTTTATGACAAATATTCAAAATATTTTCAATTTTTTCAAAAGGACAAGATAAATTATTATTATTTATAAAAACTCTTCCTAAAGCGTTCATTATAAGAATTTTTTTATTTTTACATTTTATTATTTTATAACCATTACTAGCAGTACATTTACTATCTAAATTAACAGGTATAACAATATTAGAAGATGAAATAAAATTCTTAATGGAATTATTATCAAAAGTATGATTACCCATTGTTATTATATCAACTCCAGCGATTATTAATTCTTTATAATTTTCATAATCTAAACCTTTGCCATTATCGACATTTTCTGCATTTACAATAATTATATTATATTTATATTTACTTTTCAAAAAATTTATTTTTTCTATTAAATAATCAACACCTGGTGTGCCGCAAATATCACCAATAAAAAGAATTTTCATAATATTGAGCACTCCCCCCTCTTTTTCTCCCCTTTAATTAATTATTGATTTAAGCTATATCAATTACTCTCAACTCTCTAATAACAGTAATTTGAATACAATAATTATAATGAATATTTTTTTGAATTTTTTTTCTAATTTTTTTAGCTATTAAAAAAGTATTTAAATCATCAACTTCTTCAGATTTAACAATAACTCTTATTTCTCTTCCGGATCTGATGGCGTACGATTTTGATACACCTTCAATACTATCAGCAATATTTTCTAATTGAGTTATTCTTTGAATATAATTCTCAATTGAGTCTTTTCTTGCTCCTGGTCTAGCAGAACTGATTGTATCCGCGATCGAAACTAAAACAGCTATTAAAGTGGTTGATTCTTGATCTTCATGATGTGAAGCAATAGCGTCTATTACTTCTAAAGGTTCTTTATATTTTTTAGCAAGTTTGACTCCGATTTTAACGTGATTTCCTTCTGTTTGGTAATCTAAAGCTTTACCAATATCATGTAAAAGTCCAGCTTTTCTAGCTATAATTTCATTTTCTCCTGTTTCTGCAGCTAAACATCCTGCTAAAAAAGATACTTCTAAAGAATGTTTTAAAACATTTTGGCCATAACTAGTTCTAAAATGTAATTTACCTAATAATTTTACTAATTCTTCATCAATAAATCCTATTTTAGCTTCATAAACTGCTTCTTCTCCTATTTCTTGTATAAACTCATCAATTTCTTCGGATTTTTTTAAAAATATTTTTTCAATACTTGCAGGAGTGATTCTTCCATCGATAATTAAAGATTCTAAAGTTCTTTTAGCAATTTCTCTTCTAATAGGATCAAAACAACTTAAAATAATTGTATTAGGATTATCATCTATTATTAAATCTACGCCAGTAATAATTTCAAAAGCTTTTATATTACGTCCTTCCTTACCGATAATTCTTCCTTTTAAATTATCTTGTTCTAAAAAAATCATACTAATATTATGTTCATAAACAACTGCTCTAGATAATTTTTGCATTGTCAAAATTAATAAATTTTTTGCTTTATTTTTTATCTTAAATTTATATTCTTTTTCTTGTTCTTTTTCGTAATTTATTATTTCTTGATAAGAATCGTCTCTAACTTGTTTTAAAATAATTTCTCTTGCTTCTATTCGAGTCAAAGAAGAAATTTGTTCTAATTTTTTTTGTTGTTTTATTATTATTTTTTCGATTTTGTTTTGTAGTTCTTCTAAATATTTTTTATTAATATTTATTTTTTGTTCTTTATTATATAAAAATTCTTCTTTTTCGTGTAAATATTTAAATCTAGAAGTCAACAATTCTTCTTTATGAATAATTTTCTCTTCTAAATTAATAATTATTTTTCTTCTTTGATTTAAATCATTTTCTGTTTCTTTTTTTAATAAATGAACTTTTTTTTCAGTTTCTGAAAGAATTTGAGCCGAAAGTAATTGAGATTTTAATATTTTTTTTTCAATATTTTCATCTATTTTTCTTATTTTTTCACTTATTTTTTTTTTGGAAACAAAATATATCAAAGTTCCTAAACCAGCAAAAATAAAAAATAAAATAAATGAGTAACTGTTATTAATATATTCCATTTACATCTTTTTTAATAAATTATTTCTTCCTTTCTTAATATTAAAATATTTATATCTGTTCTTATTTAATATTTTTTTATTTAATATTATTTGTTTATATTATCTTAATTTAAATTTTTTATTTTTTTAATTTTTTTTAATATTTTTTATAATATTTTCGATTATTTTTTTATTTAAAAAAATATTTTAAATAAAAAAATAATCGAAAATATTACATGACATAAAAAATAATTTTCTCATTTAAAAATAAATTTTTAATAACAAAAATTAATATATTTTTTTTAATATATAATATTTAATTAAAAATATATGTCTAGCATGTATTATATTATAATTTTACATATTATTCAAATAATATTATTATTTGAATATAATTTAATTAAAAAAAATAAACATTTTTTTATTTATTTTTTTAAAAAAAAAAAAAAACTAAAAATTTCATTTATAAATTTTTAGTTTTCAAAAATAAAATTATATTTATATTATTTTTTTAAAAATTTTAGGATTAATAATTTGTTTCGTAGTTTTTTTATTATTAAGTGAATTCACAAATTTATTTATTGTTTTTTCGCCTATTTTTTCTCCTAATTTGTATAATGAATCAGATGCTCCTTTAAAAGCTTTTGTTTCTGTAATTTTTTTTAATAAACTTGAAGGATTTTTGTCATTTTGTTTTTCTTCTAAATCTTTTTCATGCGAATAGAAAATATCATATTTTTTTATTTTTATTAATTCGAAATTAATAAAAATATTATTCTTTTGATAAAACCCTCGCCCAAACCGCACGGGCATATTCCTATGCATACGGCTTTCCGAGTTCATTCATAAAAAAATTAATACTTTTTTATTAAATTAGAAAAAAATTATTTTTTTCTCTCTGTTTTCCTTCCCCTTGTAAAAGTTATTAACTTCTCCTTGGTAAAATATTAATTTTACGAGTACTATGAAAACTCTGCAAGCATGTAAAATTAAAATTATAAAATTTATAAATAATAGTAATTTTATTAGTAATTTTATTTAGCTTTTCCAAGGTAGCTCTTTAATTTAGGAAATGTTAATTTTGCATGGATATTATTGGTAAAATAATTATTATTAAAAAATTTTTTTTATAAAATTAAGAAATTATTAAAAATTAAAGATAGTTTAATTATTTGATAAAGAAAATAATCAAAGTCTTAATTTGATAAATTTTTTTAAAAAAATTTTTAAAATAAAATAACATTAACATTAATTATTTAATTATTTTATATCTTTAATTCCCTAGAATTTCATGCTTTTACTAACTTCATTTCGCATTCTTTATAATTATTTCAATGCTTTTTGGATATGCTATTTTCCCTTATTAAATTTTCATTCTCAGGTTAATCCAATAATGTGATATACTATCTATCAATACCAAAGGGACCCTTATATACCCTCTAAATTTAAAGGCCCGAACTTGCGCACTTTATCATTAATTGATTCTGAATCTTTTTCGATTGATTCTGAATTTTCTTCGTTTGTCGTTATATCTTCTGTCGGTTCGATATTTGTTATTAAATTTTCCGAATCATTTGTAAAAACTACTTCATTATCATTTGATTTAAGAAAAAAAATCAAAAAAACAAAAAACAATATTAAAAAAATACAACTAGAAACAAAAATAATAATTTTTTTTATTTTGTCCAAATTTTTATAATATCTTTCTTTTTGTTTATATGATAAAACAATTTAATATATTAACTTTTTAATTTTAAGAAATTGACTAAAATTATTTATTTTTATCAAAAAATTTAAATTATAAAAACTTTAATAAAAAATAAATTTTAATTATTTTTTTGATATTTATAATTAAATATATAAATATCAAATAATATTATATAATATAAATATAGAAAAATAACGAACATTCATCAATAATAATGTTTTTTAAAATAAATTAAAAAAATTTAAAAAAAATAACAACTATTATTATATCTATTTATTTGCTAAAAAATTAATTTAATAAATTAATTTTTCTTATTATAATTAAAAGTAGTTATCAAAAAAATAATTTCGATTCAAAAATTAACTTTTTTTAATAACTGTTTTTTAAATTTAATATATAACTATTTTCATTTAGATAAGGGTATTTAACAAAATATAAATGATCAAAAATATTTTTTTCAATATTTTTAAAATTACAAAAAAGAAAAAAATTTTATTTTTTTTAATTTTATTATTTATTTTTAATAATATTTATCAATGGACTCCAAAAGGAAAAGAAATATCATTAACAAAAATGGAAGAAAAATTTAATAGTCAATTAATTCGAAAATTCAAATATATAATGCGAAAAAATTCGATAACTAATTTATATTATTTTTTATTAGAAGCTGAAGATTTAAATAACACATTCTTTCAAACAAAAATGTTAGAACCTAATGCATTGAATATAATTAATAAATTTAAACAATATCCTAATATAAAAGAATATGAATACAAAACAGATTTTTATTATTTATTTTTATTAATAAATAAAATTCCAATATTAAGTTTATTTTTTACTTTATTTCGATCTTTAAGTTCTATTATTTTTATGTTTTATATTTTAAATAATTTTCTTTTACAATTATACAAATTTAAAAATAATCCTTTGATTTCTAATAAACAAAAATTAAAATTTAATTTTAAAGATGTCGCTGGAAACGAAGAAGAAAAAGAAGAAATGAAAGAATTAATTGATTTTTTAAAAAATCCACTAAAATATTCTTCAATAGGAGCTTCCATTCCAAAAGGAATTTTATTAGAAGGCCCGCCAGGTACAGGTAAAACTCTTTTAGCTAAAGCTTTAGCTGGGGAATCAGGAGTTCCTTTTTATGCTGTTTCTGGTTCAGAATTTGTAGAAATATACGTTGGAACAGGAGCTTCTAGATTAAGAAAACTGTTCAAAGAAGCAAAAAAAAATATTCCTTGTGTTATTTTTATTGATGAAATTGATATTTTAGGGAAAAAAAGAGGAAATGATATTTCAAACTCTTCTTCTGAAAGAGATCAAACTTTAAATCAATTATTAACTGAAATGGATGGTTTTAATTCTTCTCATGGAATAATTATTATAGGAGCTACTAATCGAACTGATATGTTAGATCCTGCTTTATTAAGACCAGGTAGATTCGATCGCAAATTTAAAATTGGGCTTCCTGATGTTAAAGCCAGAGAAGCAATTTTAAAAGTTCATGCCCGAAATAAAAAAATAATTCCTAATATTGATTTTTATCAATTAGCAAAAAAAACATCAGGAATGAGCGGAGCTCAATTAGAAGTAATTGTAAACGAAGCTTCTATTTTAACAATCCGTAATAAAAAAGAATTCATTACTATGATAGAATTAGAAGAAGCTGTAGATCGAGTTTTAATGGGACCTTCTAAAAAATCAATTAAATATGATGAAGAAGAAAGAAAAATGGTAGCTTACCATGAAGCGGGACACGCAGTCATTGGTTTAAAATTAGAACATGCTCAAAAAGTACAAAAAATAACTATTATTCCGAGAGGTTCAACAGGTGGTTATAACTTAATGTTGCCTGAAAAAGAAACTTTCTTTTCTTCTAAAAAAAGAATGTTAGCTAATATTACTTCTTTTTTAGGTGGTAGAGTAGCTGAAGAATTAGTTTTTGATGATATTTCATCTGGTTCTGCCGAAGATTTAAGAAAAGCAAACGAAATATCTAAATTTATGGTCATAAAATATGGAATGAGTTCTTTAGGAGTTATCCAAAATACAGAATTTTCTGATGCCAAAATAATTGATGAAGAAATTAAAAAAATAATAAACGAATGTTATCAAGAAGCTAAAAAAATTATTACTGATAATAAAATTTTATTAAATAAAATTGCTAATTTATTATTAAAAAAAGAAACTATTAACAAAGAAGAATTAGATAAATTATTTTAATTAATTATTCATTAAAATATTGAAAAATATTGATAATATTTAGAAAATAAAATTTAAATTGTATTATTATTTTATTTTTATGATATAATAAAAATATACTTGATATTAATAAATTTAATTTTATTTAATATAAATATATTTTTAATTATATAGGCTGGTGTGGCGAAATGGTATACGCATTTGACTCAAAATCAAACGATTTAAAATCATGTCGGTTCGAGTCCGACCATCAGTACCAAAAAAATTATCTTTTGCAAAGTATAATCATATTTAAATTTTTAATTTTTTTAAATAAATAAATAAAAAAATACTTAAATATTATAAAATAAAAAAGTTATCTTTTAAAAGATAACTTTTTTATTTTAACTAAAAAATATTTAATTTTTCTATTCATTTCTTTTTTGTATTAATGATAAAAGAAAAAAATTTAATTTTGTATATAATTTTAAGGAATTGAATCTTTTTACAAAATTAAATATTTTATTATTTAAAAATTAATTTTTTTTAAAGAAATATATTTTCAATTATCTAAAAAGAGGTTGCTTAAAAAATAATCAAAAATAACAAATCTTTTAGGATTGATATTTAATTTAATTTTTATTTATTAAAATTATTTAATTTTTACAATTCATAATTTCTATTTTTTAAAAATGGCGGAGTAGAAGGGATTCGAACCCTTGCACCAAAAATTTGGACTACGTCCTTAGCAGGGACGCCTCTTATAGCCTACTTGAGTACTACTCCCTTATATAAATAAGATACTATTAAATTATAATATAAATATTCACAATATTTAAATAAAAAGTAATAATTTAAAAATTATTACTTTTTATTTAAGTTTATTAATAATTTTTTTCTTTAATTCTATAATAATTAAAGGCATCATAGAGAATAAAAAAATAATTATAATATCTTTATGAGATAAAAAAGGAGATATTTGAAAATTACTTCTTAAAAAAGGAATTATTAAAATATTCATTTGTAAAAACAAACTAATAACAAAACAAATTCTTAAATAAAAATTAGGTTTTAAGCTGAAAATAGATTTATTAAAACTTCTAAAATTAAAAACATGAATTAATTGAGATAATGATAAAACCATAAAAGCGTAAGTTTGCCCATATTGACTAGGTTGATTACTTTTATGCATTTGATATCCTATAAAAGCAGCTAAAAAACTTAAAAAACTGATCATTATACCTTCACTTAAAATTTTTTTAATTATTTTATTATTTAATAAAGAATTTTGAATAAGACGAGGCTTTCTTTGCATTATATCTGTTTCAGGATGTTCTAAACCTAAAGAAATAGCCACTAAAGAATCAGTAACTAAATTAATCCAAAGTATCTGCAAAGTGTTTAAAATAATAAAATTTTTATCAAAAAGCAAATGTCCTAATAAAGTATTTAATAATATAAGAATTATTTCACCAATATTACAACTTAATAAAAACATAATACTTTTTTTGATATTATCAAAAATATTTCTTCCTTCTTGAATAGCATTTTTAATAGTATCAAAATTATCGTTAGTTAAAATAATGTCTGATGCGTTTTTAGCAATATCAGTTCCTGTTATCCCCATTGAAATTCCTATATCAGCTTTTTTAATACTTGGAGCGTCATTAACTCCATCACCTATCATCCCTACGATTTTGCCTTTTTTCTGCCATGATTGAATAATTTTTAATTTCTGATCAGGAGTAGTTCTAGCATAAACTTTAATTGAAGATAATTTAATATTAAATTCTTCTTCTTTTAAAAGTTCTAAAGATTCGCCATCAATAGCTAAATCTTTTAAAGGATTAAAAATTTTTAAATCAGAAGCAACTTTAACAGCTGTTTTAAGATGATCTCCAGTTATCATAATAATTTTGATAAAAGCTTTTTGACATTCTTGAATAGTTGGTAAAATTTCAGAACGTATCGGATCTTCTATACCTAAAGCCCCTAAAAAAATAATTTTATATTTTATTTTGTCTAATATTTGTTCTAAATTAAAATCATTCGAATAATAATCATAAGAATTCATCGATGCATAAGCGATTCCTAAAACTTTATAACCTTCTGAAGACATTAAATCTAAATCTGTTTTTATTTTTTTAATATTTTCTTTATTTTTGTTAACAATTTCATTTTTATATTGAATAAAATGAGATAAATTAAATAAAACTTCGACAGCTCCTTTAATTATTAAAAATTTATCATTTCCTTTTTGATGAATTGTTACCATAAATTTTTTTGTATTATCAAAAGGAAATTCTTTTATTTTTGGATTTTCTTTCACAAGTTGATAAATATTTAATTTCAATAAATTACCTA
Organism: Candidatus Phytoplasma rubi; assembly: GCF_026821955.1. Taxonomy (NCBI): domain Bacteria; kingdom Bacillati; phylum Mycoplasmatota; class Mollicutes; order Acholeplasmatales; family Acholeplasmataceae; genus Candidatus Phytoplasma; species Candidatus Phytoplasma rubi. Next base: position 327,420 of record NZ_CP114006.1, read on the forward strand.
AATCTATAAAAGATTGATCGACGGAATCAAAAACAAAAATTTCCCTATTTGGATAATTTATTTTTTCAGAAGAAAAATAATTATTGTTACATAAAACACCATAATTAACTAATTTTGTTATATTTGAATCTAATATCAAACTCGAATTAATTTTGATTTTCTCATAATTTAAATATAATTGATTGATAGTCATTTGATTTCTTGTTAAAGTTCCTGTTTTATCAGTACAAATAATATTTATAGCGCCCAAAGTTTCTAAAGTTTTTAAATTTTTAACAATAACATTTTTCTTTATTAATTTTTTTATCCCTGAAGCTAAAATAATAGTTATAATAGCTAATAAACCTTCCGGAATAACAGCTACAGCTAAAATCATAGAAGATAAAATAATTTGTTTAATTATCGTAAAATTTATTTGTCCTTGTAATATAAAATTTTTTAATAAATTTAAAATAAAATTAATAATGACCAAGATACAAATAATAAAACTTAAGATTTTCGATAATTGTTGAATATTTTTTTCTAAAGGAGTTTTTTCTTTTTTTTGTATAGATATTAATTGTGTAATTTTTCCTATTTGGGTATTTGTCCCTGCTTTGATAACAACACCATGAGCATTTCCTGAAACAATATTAGTGTCCATGAAAACTAAATTAGGAGAATTATTTAAAACAAATTTATTAGATATAATACAACTATTTTTTATAACAGGTAAAGTCTCTCCCGTTAAAATAGCTTCATTAACTTTTAAATCATGAGTTTTTATTAATCTTAAATCAGCAGGAACAATATCTCCCATTTCTAAATAAATAATATCTCCAACAACTATTTCTTCTTTGAAAATTAATTTTAATTCTTTATCTCTTAATACTTTAGCATAAGATTTTGTGTTTTTATTAATAAGAAATAAGGAATTTTCTTTACTATGTTCGTATAAAACTCCTAAAAAAGCGTTGCTTAAAATAATTATTAAAATTAAAAAACTTTCTATTAATTCTTCTTTTGTATTTTCGATAATTCCTGTAAAAAAAGTAATTAAACAAATTGTTAACAAAATATAAATAAAATAATCATCAAATTGATAAAAAAATTTTTTCCAAAAACCTTTTTGAGGAGGTTCTTTTAATTTATTTAAACCATTTTCTAAAATTTTTTGATATACTTTTTTTTGTGTCAATCCTTCTTTAAAATTAGTTTTTAACTCTTTTTCTAATAATTCTAAAGAGGATTGGATAAATAATTTATCCAATTTTTTTAAATCTTTCTAATTTTAATTTTTATTAAAAAATTTAATTAAATATAAAATCTTAATAATAATAAATTTATATTTAATTAATTTATTATCGTTAATTATAATAAAATAATATAAATAATTTATTAATTACTGAACCATTATACGAGTAATACGAACTGTGTTAATTACTAAACCATCGTATTTTAACCCTTCGAATTGCCAATTATTATAACAAATTTGGATTTTTTCATTTTTATCCGGCATTCTTTTTAATTGTCCTAAAATAAAACCACTTAAAGTATCATAATCTTCTATAGGTAAATCAGCTTTTAAATGTTCTTCTGTTTCGTGTAAATGTGTCGTTCCTCTTATTATGTACTCTTTATCTGAAATTTTTAAAATTTCATTATTTTTTTTATCATATTCATCTTCGATTTCACCTAAAATTTCTTCAATAACATCTTCTATAGTTACAATACCAGAAGTTCCTCCGTATTCATCTACAACTATCGCAATATGATTTTGTTTCAATTGCATTTCTTTAAATAATTCGCTAATATTCTGAAATTCAATAACAAAATAAGGTTTACGTAAAAATTGCTTAATATCAAAATTTTGTTCTTTATTTGAAGAATTTTTTTCCTGTTTATCTACTTCTAATAACCCTTTAAAAATATCTTTAACATGTACAATCCCAATTATTTTATCAAGATTCTCTTCGTAAACAGGAAATCTTGTATATTTTTCACGAGAAATAAATTCTATAATATCTTTTTTACTAATATTAGAATTAATAGCGATAATTTCTGTTCTATGTCTCATAATATCTGAAACTAATGTTCCATCAAAATCAAAAACATTTTGAATCATATCTTTTTCGCTATTATTGATAACACCAGTTTTATAAGAAGAAGTTAATAAAAATCTTAACTCATCTTCATTTACAATATCTTTTTTAACACTAGTATCGATTCTTAGTATAAATAAAATTAAATTACTTATTTGATTAAAAATAAAAACAAAAGGTTTTGTTAAAAAACAAATTATATTAAAAATATTAATAAAAAAATAAGCAGTTTGAAGCGGAAAAGCTAAAGCAATTCTTTTAGGAACTAATTCTCCTAAAACAATAGAACTTACTACAACTAATATATCAATACCATAATGATGATTTTCATGATTTAAAGAAAACCCTTGACAAAATGTTAAAATATGAATTATTATTTGGATAACTGATAAAAACAAATTAGGTTTTTCTTTTAATTTTTTAATTTTTAAAGCTCTTTTTGATCCTTTTTTAACTTCTAAATCAATTTTATTTTGATTTAAAGAAACTAAAGCTATTTCTATAGAAGAAAAAAAAGAATTTAATAAAATTAAAGAAACAATAATAATGCCACTGGGAACTGTCGAAATCACTTTATTTTGTAACCTCTTTTTTTAAATTTAAAAAAAATAGATTATAAAATATTATATGATTACAATCGTCTAGATCATTTTTTTCCATAAACTATAAATTTACTAAATCTCCTATTATATTTATATCATTTTGTATACACTATTAGATAACAACTAATATTATTTTAACATATTAATATTATAATTTAAAATTATTAATTTTTTATATTTTTGATTTATTTTCGAAAATACGATATAAACGTTTTCTTAATTTTTCTTAATATTATAAAAAAATTAAGTGTTGATATATGCCGTGTTATAAAAAATTGTAAATGTTTTTTTAACTATTTTTTTTGTATTAAAAACGAATTTATTTACAAAAATTTATAAAAATACGTCTATTTAATGAAGCGGAAAAGATTTTTAACTTATCTTCAGTGAAAATGGTGTCTTCAAAATTAAGATTGGTTTTGTTAATGAAAAAATTATGAGCGATTGGCTCCATTTTTAAACCATGTTCGGTAATATTTATTGGATGTGAATGTTGTTCCGAAAAGTTTATCGTGAATTAATTGATAAATAGATTGAAACGGATTTAATCCAGTAATTCTAATTATTTCGAGAAGTTGATGTAATTTTTTTGATGGTGTGAGATACCATTCTTTAGTGCGTTGATTTAATTTTATTTGCATGTTTTTTTATTTCTTTCTTACATAAAAAAATTGATTAAATGATTAAAAAGTTGATAAATTGTTTTAAATATATAATAAATATATTTAAAAATAAAATTTATTAATAATATAAATATAAAGAGAAAATAATAAAATAATTATTAATAAATTTTGAACTGTTCCGTTTTTTTAGACAATTTTAATTTTTAAAATTGTCTAAAAAAACGGAACAGTTCATTTTTCCAGTAGATAAATAATGATAAAATTTAAATATTACTCCTTTTTTAGTTGGTTGATTGTTAGTTTTAAATTAAAATAATAAAATTTGCATAAAATAACAAGTAATTTAAATGGTAATGAAATAATTTTGATTAATAAATTACCAATAAGCATATAAATTAATGTGGAATCCATTTTTAATTTCTCCTTATGTTTTGTTTTTTTAAATAAAAAAGATTCGTGCATGATTTATGTTCCTTTCTAATAAAATAGTTTTTTGTCATATTTAGGAGGAATTTTGGTGTAAAAAAAGACTCTCAAATGAGAGTCTTGTTGTTTTAAAGTTAATTTAGTTTTTTTGGTTTTTTTATTGTGTTAAAAAGTTTTTATAAAAATGCAGTTATTATCAGTAATGTAAAAATTATTATTGATGTTTTACTTCTACCTAAAAACAATAATACATAAATTAAAAAAAACGTCATAAAAAAACACAATAATCTTGGTTTTTCATAACCATATAAAAATAAAATTACATTTTTGATACAATTATGAAAATGATGTTTTGACATTTGATTTTTTTCCTTTTTTGATTTTTTTAATTACTGAACGTTTTTTATTTTTTTGTTTTGTTTTTTATTATAATCTCTTTAATTTAATTTGCATATAAAAACAAAATCTCGAATGAGAATCTTGTTTAAAATTAGATTTTAATTTTTTTTATGTAAGTGATTTTGTAATATCTGGTTTAACTGGCGGTTTTAATGTATTATAATAATAATTCGTCATTTAATAGATTGCGCAACATCGTTAAAAATTCTTTTTTCATTAGTATCATAAATGTTCCATTAATTAAAAAGCCATCTTTTAGTATATTTATACTGTAATTTATTATTTTTTTTATCATAAACGGTTTGTGAATAACAGCAAAATTTATATCCTATTTCACAATGTGAATAATACACACCCGGTTTGATATAACATTGATTTTTCCTTTTCTATTATTCTAATTTTTCTTTATAATCAGAATCACAATTTATATGATAAATATGATTTTTTGTTTCGACATTATGTGTTAAATTATAATTATCGTTTTCTACTTTCCATTCATAATTTGATTCTTTTGTTATTGCAGATGAATTAATTATATTTTCGCTTTTCCATTTTTTAATAGCTTCATGAGGGTTGGGAGAAGTAGGAAGTTTAATTTTTGTTATTTGTTTAAATGATTCAGGGTCTATGTTTTGATTTTCGCGAATTATTTCTTGGTTTTTTTAGTTTTAAAAGAGGTAATTCTAATTTTGATGTAATATTATGTTTATCTTTACGAGTTAAAATTATAATAAAAGGAAAGATATAATAGTTATTACACAAACGATGATAATAATAGCTATTAAATGTTTTTTACCAAAATTATTATTCATAAATTTTTTTTTTTTTTTTTTTCTAATAATAATAATTATGAAATTAAATATATTATTTTTATTATATATATCTATAGTTTTTCATGTTTAATAAAAAGTTTTTTTATTTACTTTTTTTAAATAAAAAAAAGACTCTTAAATGAGAGTCTTAGTTAAAGTTAGATTTTAAAAAATGATGCTTATGGTCTTGCACACTTTTATAAATTTTTGTAAATAAATTAATTTTTAATACCGAAAAGACTATTTAAAACAAACTAGTCTTTTTTTGTTTTTAGAAAAAATATAAAAAAGAATAATAAAAAAATTTATTTACATCATTTTATAAATAAAATAAAAATATAGAAATAATAAAAAATAATAACGTAAAAGAACTTTTAATTGTAAATTAAATAATTTAAAAATTAAAAAAATGACTTTAAAATTATATAATATATTATATAATTAAAAAAAATTATTTTAATAAAATGATATTTTATTTTAAAATTTATTAAATTTAATAAGTGAAAATTAAATATAAAATATTGAATTTTTCATTTTTATAATTTCGATAATATTTTGTTAATAATGTATTGTATTTCGGTTTTAAATTTATGAAATAATTTTCAATTTTGAAAGAGATTTATTTTGATAAAAAAATGAAAAAATTAATAAAAACATCTGCTAATTTAATTACCCTTTTTAGAATTTTTTTAGTTTTTGTTATGTTACCTTTTTTATTCGTTACAAAAAAAGTTTTGACTCATCCAGATCCAGATTCATTTAAAATCCTATTTATTTTAATTTTTATTTTAGCATCTATTACAGATTTTTTAGACGGATATATAGCTAAAAAATTTAAACAAAAAACTATTTTTGGAAAATTTTTCGATCCTATAGCTGATAAATTATTAGTTATTGTGTCATTTTTTTATATTTATATACTATCTATCAAAAATGCATTATTATTAGAAAAAAACCATAATAAAGAAATTGAACTTTTATTATTAAGTGTTTTACTTATAAATATTATAAGAGATTTTTTGGTAACGGGAGTAAGATTAATGGCTTTTGAACAAAAAACTATTATAACTGCTTCTTTTTTGGGAAAATTAAAAACTATCTTTACTTTTATTTCTATTTTTTTAATGTTGATATCAAAAGAAATTGAAAATATATTAAATATTAGAATGATTTTTTTTAATCAAATTTTTTTAATTATTAATATTTTTTTAATTATTTGGTCGGGTTTTTTTTATATAATAAAGAATTTCAAATTTATTAAAAATAATTTTTAATCCAAAATAAATAATAACAAAATAAAATTTATATATAAGGAAGTCAAAGAAGTCAAAACATGAATAACGAAAATGAAAAAAAGAAACATATTTTAGAACAAAAATTAAGAGATATTGAAAAACGTTTTGGTAAAGGTAGTGTAAAGGTAGTGTAATGAAATTGAATTCTAATCAAATTATTAAAATTCAATCTATTTCTAAAGGTTCTTTAAATTTAGATATAGCTTTAGAAATAGGTGGTTTTCCTAAATGAAGAATTATCGAAATTTATGGTCCAGAAAGTTCAGGAAAAACAACTTTAGCGTTACATGTTGCTTCCAAAGCTCAAAAAAAATGTGGGATAGTTGCTTTTATAGATGTCGAAAACGCTTTAGATGTTAATTATGCTAATAAAATTGGAATAGATATAGATAATTTTATTATTTCTCAACCAGATTCAGTTGAAAAAGCATTAGATATTGTCGAAACTTTAATAAAAAGTGAAACAATGAGTTTGATAATTGTTGATTTGGTAACGGCTTTGGCTCCAGAAGCTGAGTTTAAAAGGAGAATCAGTAAATTTTTTTATGTGTCTTCAAGCTAGAATGATGGGACACAGGATATGAGAAAACAATCTGTGATCATATCTAAAAATAAAACTAAAGTAATTTATATTAATTAATTAGGAGAAAAAGTAGGTGTTATTTATGTAAGTCCTGAGGTTACACCAGGAGGCAAAGTTTTAAAATATTTCGCTTCTATTAGAATAGATATCAGAAGAACTGAATTTATAAAAGAAAATAATAATATTTTAGGTATTAGAACTAATTCTAAAATTGTTAAATCAAAAATATTATCTCCTTTTAAAGTATCTATTTTCGATATAGTTTATGAAGAAGGGATTTCTAAAATAGGAGAAATATTAGATTTAGCAGTCGAATTAGATTTAATTGAAAAAAAGGATCTTGGTTTTCTTATCAGAAGGAAAATATTGCTCAAGGAAAAGAAAAAGTTAAAAAATTCTTAATTAAAAATAAAAAAATTGCATAAGAATTAGAACAAAAAATTAAAAAACATTATAATTTAGTTTAAAAAAATAAAAGGAAAAGAACTAATGAAAAAAAATGATAATTTGCATAAATTTCACGGAGCTAATTGGAATAAAATTGAAGATGAATATACCCAATATTTTTACGAACAAAATTTAAGTCAATTTTGGCGTCCAGAAGATATCAGTTTACAAAGCGATCTTAATGTTTGGCAAAAATTATCATCACAAGAAAAAGAAATTTATTCGCGAAATTTGTTAGTTTTGACTTTTTTAGACACTTATCAAGGTGACATTGGAATTCCTTCAATCTTACGTTCATGTTTGGATTTTGAACATCAAAAAAAAGCAACTCTTAATTTTATGGGAGCTATGGAAAACGCTGTTCACGCTAAAAGTTATTCAAATATATTTATAACCTTTTTAACTAAAAAAGAAATAGATGACTTATTTCAATGGGGCGAAAAACAAACAAATTTACAAAATATTTTAAAAAATATTGTTGGTATTTATGAAGAATTAGAACAACATATTTTAAAATATAAAATTAATTCTTTTAATTTAAATGAAGAAAAAACTAAAATAATTAAATGGAAATCAATGGTTGCTTCTGTTTTTTTAGAAACTTGGTTATTTTATTGTGGTTTTTATTATCCTTTATTTTTTTATGGCCAAGGACTGTTGATGCAAGCTGGGGAAATAATTAATTTAATTATTAGAGACGAAAGTATTCATGGAGCTTATATCGGAAGATTAGCAAAAGATTTATATTATGATTTTACTTACGAACAACAAACAAACTTAAAAGAATGGATGGATTCTTTTATGGAACAATTATATCAAGAACAATTAAATTTAACTTCAGTTCTTTATCATCAAGTTAAATTAGTAGATGATGTAAACGCTTTTGTCCGTTATAACGCCAATAAAGCTCTTTTAAATTTGGGATTCGAACAAAAATTTCCATTTGAAGAGATCAATCCGGTTATTCTTAATGGTTTAAATACCGAAACTAAGACGATGGATAATTTTTCAATGAAAGGAAATGGTTATCAAAAAATGATTTCTGAAAGTCTTCAAGACAAAGACTTTATTTTTGATAATGAAAATTAAAATTTTTTATTTTTTTAAAAATATTTTATAATATAAAATAAAAAAACTAAATTATTTATTTTTCAATAAATAATTTGGTTTTCAAATTATAATTTAAATTATAATTTTAAAAAAGTTTTATTTTAGAAAATCGTAGAATATAAATAAAATATTTTTTTACAAATTGTTTTAAATTATGATGAAAAAAATAAAAAATCAATCTTTTTCTATAATTAAAAAAATATTAATTTTTTTAATAGTGTTTTTTAATAGTGAAATTAAAATTTTAATATTAAAATTATTTTACGTAAAAAAACAATTTTAACTTATCTAATTTAAAAAAATCAAATTCAAAAATTAAAATTAAGTTTGGTTTTTGATTTTAATTTTGGTTATTTTCGTTTTTTGGTAACAAATAAAATAAAGAAAATAATAATAAAAATTTAAAAATATTTTATTTTGATTAAAAATAAGTAAATTATTTTAAAATAAATATGTATATTTTATAATAATTATTTTAAAATAATTATTATTTTTTTTAATTTTTTAAAATTATTAATAAATAAAAGAACAGAAACGGATTTTTTATTATTATGAAAATTATTTCAATTAATTCAGGTAGTTCTTCTTTAAAATTTAAATTATTGACAATGCCAAAAGAAAAAATTTGTTGTGTTGGTTCAATTGAAAGAATTGGTTATGATGATGCTATTTTTACTATTGAATTTCTAGATAAAAAAATAAAAAAATTTTTATTAGTTAGAGATCATCATCAAGCTATACAATTAATTTTAGATTCTTTAATAGAAAATAAAATTATCGATTCTTTAAAAAATATAGAAGGTATAGGCCATAGAATTGTTCAAGGTGGAGAAATTTTTAAAAATTCAGTTATTTTAACAGATGAAAATATTGTTAAAATAGAAAGTTTAAATGATTTAGCTCCTTTGCATAATTTTGCTAATGTTTTAGGAATTAAATTATTTAAAAAAGTTTTACCTGGTGTATTACAAGTAGGAATTTTTGATACTACTTTTCATAAAAATATTCCAGAAGAAAATTTTTTATATGCTACTCCTTATGAATGGTATCAAAAATATAAATTAAGAAAATATGGTTTTCACGGAATTTCTTATAAATATGTTTCACAAAGAGCTGAACAGATTTTAAATAAATCTGATTTGAAAATGATTATTTGTCATGCGGGAAACGGAGTTTCTTTAGCAGCTATTCAAAATGGAAAATCTATCGATACATCTATGGGTTTAACTCCTTTAGAAGGAGTCCCAATGGGGACTAGAAGTGGAAATATTGATCCGACTGTTATTTCTTTTATTGCCGAAAAAGAAAATAAAAATTATAAAGAAATTTTAGATATTTTAAATAAAAAATCTGGAATGTTAGGAGTTTCACAAGTTTCTAATGACTGTCGAATTTTAGAAGAAAAAATATCTCAAAATGATAAAAATACTATTTTAGCTTGGAATATTCAAATTAAAAGAATAGTAGATTATATCGCAAGTTATTATGTTTTATTAAAAGGTATAGATGTTTTGATTTTTACAGCTGGAATAGGAGAAAATTCTCATTTTTTCCGTCAAGAAATAGTAAAAAAATTAGAAGTTTTGGATATTCATTTAGATCTTGAATTGAATAAAACAAAAGGAGAAAAAATTATTTCTAGCGAAAAATCTTCTGTAAAAGTAATGATTATTCCAACTAACGAAGAAATAACAATTGCTCGTGAAGTTTTTGCTTTAAATAAAAATAAAAATTAAAAATTTATTTTTATAATTTTTTTTAAAATTATTTAAATTATTTTTATGTATTTTATTTTCTCTAAAAGTATATTTTTATATACTAGAGAAGGAAGAATACTCAAGTGGTTTAAGAGGCCCGCTTGGAAAGCGTGTAGATCTAATTAGATGCAAGGGTTCGAATCCCTTTTCTTCCGCCATATTTAAATTATTTTCGTTTATTTTTAAGTTATTTGTTTTGAATATTTAAAATATAATATATTTTTTTAAAAACAAAAAACTTTTCAATAAATCAAAGAGAGACAAATATTTATATGGATCAATATTTAGATTTATGTTTTTTAATATTAAAAAAAGGTATTATAAGAATAAATAGAACATCAATTAAAACTAAAGGTATTTTTGGGTACCAAATGTTTTTTTGTTTAAACAAAGGATTCCCTTTATTGACTACTAAAAAAATGTATTTCAAAGGTATTGTTCATGAATTATTATGGTTTATTAGTGGTAATACTAATATTCGTTATTTAGTTCAAAATAATGTTAATATTTGGAATGAATGGCCTTATAAAAAATATATTCAATCTCCTGATTTTAAAGGAGAAAATTTAGAAGAATTTGTTCAAAAAATTAAAGAAGATGAAGTGTTCGCTGAAAAATATGGTCAATTAGGACCTGTTTATGGTAAACAATGGCGGGATTTTTCAGGAGTGGATCAATTACAAAAAGTTATTCAAGAGATTAAAGTAAATCCTTCTTCTAGACGTTTAATTATTAATTCTTGGAACCCTCCTTTTATAGATGAAATGGTTTTACCTCCTTGTCACGTTCTAATGCAATTTTATGTTGAAAAAAATAAACTTTCTTTACAATTATTCCAAAGGAGTGGCGATGTTTTTTTAGGAATCCCTTTTAATATTGCTTCTTATGCATTATTATTAATTATGGTAGCACAAGTTACTAATTTAGAACCACATCAATTTATTCATACTTTAGGAGATGCACATATTTATGAAAATCATTTAGAGCAAGTTAAAATTCAAATCAAACGAAAACCTCTTCCTTTATCTCAAATTATTTTAAATCCTAATATTCAAAAAATAGAAGATTTTAAATTTTCAGATATTCAATTAAAAAATTATATTTCACATGATCCTTTGAAAGCAGAAATAGCAGTATGATTAGTTTAATTGCCGCTTTAGATTCTAATTTTTTAATTGGAGATAGAAATAAATTACCATGGCATTATCGAGAAGATCTTTTATTTTTTAAAAAAAAATCTATAAATCAAAATGTCTTGATGGGATTAAATACTTATAAATCTTTGAAAAGTTATTATAAAGAAAAGCCTTTTCTTTTTTCAAAAGTTTATGTCGTTAGTCATTCATCTATCTTTTTTCCTAATATGAATTTGGTTTCAGATTTAAAATTTTTTTTAGAAAAATATAAAGATTCTAAAGAAAATATCATGATTATAGGCGGTAGTCAAATTTTTAAACAATCTTTAGAATATGCTAAAGTTATGTATATTACTCATGTATTAAGAAGATATAAAGGTGATTCTTTTTTTCCTCGTTTCGATTATAAAAAATATTTCATTCAAGATAAAAAAATAACATCTGAATTAATTTTTGTTACTTATGTTAAAAAAATAGATTAAGGATTTTTTTGGTATGTTTAGTTTACTTTTTATAATATTTTTTTTGTTTTTTTGGATCTTTCCCTTGTTTTTATTAATAAATAGCCCATGTACATATATGATTTGTTGGGGATTTTTAGGTTTTTTTATTAGTATAATTTCAGCATGGATTTTTATTTTATTTTTTTTATTTATAGCAATGATGTTATCTAAGAGATTTAGTGTGGATCATCCTTTTAGACAAAAAATTATTTCTAGTATTTCAAAATTAATTATAAGATTTTTTAGAATTAAAATTGTTGTTCATAATAAAGATTTAATTCCGCTTCAAAATAAATTAATTATTTATTCTAATCATAAAAATAATTTTGATCCTTTTATCATCGCTTCTATTTTTCCTAGAACTATTTCTTTTACACCTAAAGATGAATTATATCGTGGAAAAATAGGTTGGCTTTTAAGTTATTACTTCAACGCTGCTAATTGTATTAAAATTATAAGAGGAAACAACAAAGAAACAATTAAAAATGTTTTAAAAGGGATTAATAATATTAAAAAAAATATGGCGATGGTTGTTTTTCATGAAGGTGGAATAATAAATAAAATTAGTGATAAAATTGTTAGTTCTTCTGATGGTTCTTTTAAAATTGCTGTAAAAAGTCAGTCTAATATTCTTCCTATCACTTTAAAAGGTGCGTGCGCTATGAGAGGTAAATGTTGGTTTAAAAGAAAAAAAGTAGATGTTGTTATTCATAAACTTATAAATTATGAAAATTTTAAAAATAAAAATACCCAAGAAATAAATCGAGAAGTAACTCAAATAATTAATTCTGTTTTATAATTGTTTTTAAAAATAATTAATTAAAAATAAAATTATTTTTTAATTTCATATATTTTAATTTTTTTATTAATAAAGGATTAAAATATGAAAAGACGGAAATAGATATAATTATTCAATTTAAAAATCAGTTTTTAAAAATTAATTTTTATATATTTATAACTTATAAAAAAATTAAATAATTAAAAAAATAATCATCACAAAGATAATATATTTTTAAAAAAAGATTCTTATCATAAGAATATTTTTTTATTTAAATAAAATATTTTTTAAAAAAATATTTTTATATTTTTAAAACCAATAATTGGTTATTTTCTTCATTATAAATAATAATTATTTAAAAATAAGTTATAATTATTAAGAGAATTATAAAATAATAAATATTAAATATAATGAATAATTATTTTATTAAATGTTTATAATTTTGCATAATATTTTATATTCATTTTTAGAATTTTATAATTTAATGATTTTTTTATTTATTTAATTTTTTTAAAAAAGGAATTAAATAATAAATATTATAAAATAATTATATGTATAATTGAATTAATAAAAATATATAAAAGGACATTTATTATGGAAATATTTGATTTATATAATCCTTTACAAAAGAAAAAATTACAGATATTGGATATAGAAGGTAAAGTAATTAATCCAAAATTAGAACCGAATATATCTAAAGATGAATTACTCAAGATGTATAAAACAATGATTTTATGTAGAATTTCTGATATAAAAGCTGTTCAATATCAACGTCAAGGAAGAATGCTTTCTTATGTTATTAATCAAGGTCATGAAGCTGGACAAGTCGGAACTGCTTCCGCATTACAAAAACAAGATTGGATATCTCCTTATTTTAGAGATATAGGTTTATATTTATATCGTGATATCCCATTAGAAAATATATATCTTTATTGGTTCGGTAATGAAAAAGGTTCTAAAATGGATCCTAAAAAACGTATTTTACCTGTTAATATTATAATAGGTTCGAGTATTAATATAGGAACAGGTTTAGCTTTAGCTAGTAAAATTCAAAATAAAAACGAAGTAACCTTAGCTACAATTGGAGACGGTGGAACTGCACATGAAGAATTTTATGCAGGTTTAAATTTTGCTTCCGTATATCAAGCTCCTTTAGTAGTTGTTATTCAAAATAATCAATATGCTATTTCAACTCCTAGAAAAATTGCTTCTAATTCTGAAACTTTAGCTCAAAAAGCTTATGCTTTTGGTATTCCAGGAATTCAAGTAGATGGAAACGATGTTTTAGCAGTTCATATCGCTGTTAAGCAATTTGTCGAAAGAGCTCGTCAAAAAAAAGGACCTGGTTTGCTAGAAATTGTAACTTATCGTATGGGTGCTCATACAACTAATGATAATACAATTTTATATCGCTCAAAAGAAGAAGAAGCAGAATGGAAATTAAAAGATCCGATTATTCGTTTTCAAAAATATCTTTTAAATAAAAAAATTTTAACACAAGACATGATAGAAGAAATAGAAAAAGAAACAGAAAAATATGTTAACGAAGTACATGAAAAAATTATGTCTTACGGAAGTAAAGTAGAACCAATTGAAATTTTCGAACATGTTTATGATGAAATGACTTCTCAGTTAAAAGAACAATATTCAGAATACGAATCTTTTTTAAAAACTAAAAAAGATTAATAATTTAAAGAAATTATTTAACTAATAAAATATATTTTCATAAATAATAATTTCTAAATTTAAAATTATTTTGAAAATATTAAATTATTATAATTAATTAAATTGTAATTACTTTGATATTGATATATAAATTATTTAAAAAAATTATAGAATTATATATTAAGATATTTTTTTGTTTCATTTATAAAATATTAAAATAAAAATATTTTAATTATAAAAATGTCAATTTATGAAATAAAATACTAAAAGGAAAGTTGATAAAAAAATGGATTCAAACAAAGTTTCGATGAATTTATTACAAGCTATTAATCATACTTTAGATATGCAGTTAAAAAAAAATTCAAAAATAGTTTTATTTGGGCAAGATATTGGTAAATTAGGAGGTGTTTTTAGAGTCACAGCTGGTTTACAAGAAAAATATGGTAAAGAACGTGTTTTTGATACTCCGATAACAGAATCGGGTATTGTTGGAAGCGCTATAGGAATGTCTATAAATGGTTTAATTCCTATCGCTGAAATTCAATTTGATGGATTTATTTATGTAGGTTTACAAGATTTAATTTCTCATGCTGCTAGGATGAGAAATCGTTCTAGAGGTACTTTTTCGTGTCCTATGGTATTAAAATTTCCAGTAGGCGGCGGTGTAAAAGCTTTAGAACATCATTCGGAATCTTTAGAAGTGATTTTGGGATCGATTCCTGGTTTAAAAGTAGTTGTTCCTTCTAATCCTTATGATGCTAAAGGTCTTTTAATTTCGGCTATTAATAGTCCAGATCCTGTTATTTATATGGAACCAAAACTTTTATATCGTGGTAAAAAAGAAGAAGTTCCTTTAGAAGAATATGAAATTGAAATAGGAAAAGCTAAAGTAGTTCAAGAAGGAAAAGATATAACTTTAGTAGCTTGGAGTTCTGCTGTTCAAATTTCTAAATTAGCTATTTATTTATTAGCTAAAAAAGGTATTTCTGTAGAATTAATAGATTTAAGAACTATTAATCCAATCGATAAAGAAACAATTTTATCTTCTGTTAAAAAAACAGGAAGATTAGTAATTGTTCATGAAGCTACAAGAACTTATGGCCCAGCTGGGGAATTAATAGCTTTAGTAAATGAAAATATCTTTGATTATTTAAAAGATGCTCCACAGAGAATTACAGGATTTGATATTATTATGCCTTTAGCTAGAGGTGAATATCATCAAAATTTAAATCCTGATAAAATTGTTTACTCAATTATAAAAATTTTTAATAAAAAAATAGAAAAAAAGAAAGTAGAATAAATAATTATGTTTGAATTACGTTTTGCTGATATAGGCGAAGGAATAAATGAAGGTAAAATTATTAAATTTTTTTTTCAAGAAGGCGATGAAGTTGAAGAAGGTCAAGAATTAGTGGAAATTGAAACAGATAAAGTTTCTGTACCTATAACTTCTCCTATTAAAGGAAATATTAAAAAAATATTTTTTCAAGAAGGTGATACAGTAAAAGTCGGAAATATTTTATTAACAATTGAATAATTTTAAAATAAAAAAGGAATATACTGAAATGGAAAATAATAAAAATAAAAACGATAAAAATTTAAATAATGAAGATACAAATCAAGAAGTAGAAATTGTTAAAATTTCAAAAATAAGAGAAATAATTGCTAAAAAAATGGTTATTGCAAAAACAGAAATTCCTGATGTCACTTTAACAGAAGAAGTAGATGTTACTGATTTGGTTTTATTAAGAAAAAAATTAAAAGACGAATTAGAATCGCAAGGTATCAAAATAACTTATATGGCTTTTATAGCTAAAGCAATTATTATCGCTTTAAAAGAATTTCCATTATTTAATTCTAGTTTCGATCCTGAAAAAAGTGAAATAATTATCAAAAAAAATATTAATTTAGGAATTGCAATCGATACTCCTCGTGGTTTAATAGTTCCTAATATTAAAAATGTAGATAAATTAAATATTATCGATTTGGCACAAGAAATTAATAAATTATCTCAAAGCGCAAAAGAAGGAAAATTAACATTAGAACAAGTTCAAAACGGAACTTTTACTTTAAGTAATTTTGGTACTATTGGTGGTTTACAATGCACTCCTATTATTAATCTTCCTGAGTTATCTATTTTAGGAATTGGAAGAATCGTTAAAAAACCAATAGTTAAAGATAATAATATTTGTATTGCTGATATTTTACATCTTTCTTTAAGTTTCGATCACCGCATTATAGATGGAGCTGATGCTTCAAGATTTTTAAATAGAATTGATTTATTATTAAGCGATATTACAGAATTAAAAAAATTTATTTTTTAAAAAAAAATTTTTACAAAAATAGAATTAAAAAAGAAAAATAAAAAGAAATATGAAAAAATATGATATTTTAATTATTGGTGGTGGTCCTGGTGGATATACTTCTGCTATCAAAGCGGCTCAGTTAGGAGCGAAAGTATGTTTAATAGAGAAACATAAAGTTGGTGGTATTTGCCTTAATTACGGTTGTATCCCTACTAAAGCTTTTTTAAAAAGTGCCAAAGTTTTTGATATCGCTAAAAATATTGATCAATTCGGTATTAATAAAATTGATAATATTTCTTTTGATTGGATATCTGTTTTAAATCGTAAAAATAAAATAGTTAAACAATTATACAATGGTATTCTTTTTTTATTAAAAAAAAATAAAATTGATTTTTATAATTCTTCAGCAGAAGTTTTAACTCCTAATTTAGTTCAAGTAGGAGAAATAAAATTAGAAACTGATAAACTTATTATAGCAACAGGTTCTAGTGCTATTATTCCACCTATTCCTGGAGCCAAAGAATCTTATGAAAATAAACACCTTTGCACTAGCAAAGAATTAGTTCAATTAGAAAAATTTCCTAAAAAAGTAATTATTATTGGTGGTGGAGTTATTGGAGTAGAATTTGCGACTATTTTTAAAAAATTTAATTCCGAAATTATAATTATAGAAAAACAAAAAAATATTTTAGTTAATATAGATCATGATATTATTAATGCATATACTAAAATATTAAAAAGAGATAATATTAAAATTTATACAAATTCAGAAGTAATTAAAATTGAAAATAATAAAGTTTATTATAAAACAAATGAACAAGAAAATCAAGTTGAAGCAGATATAATTTTAATGGCTGTAGGTACTAAACCTAATTTGAATGGGATTGAAAAATTGAATTTAAAAAAAGATAGAGGCGGAATAATTACTGATAATTTTTTAAAAACTTCTGTTGAAGGAGTTTATGCCATTGGCGATGTAAATGGAAAATATATGTTAGCTCATGTTGCTAGTCACGAAGGCATAATAGCTGTCTCTCATGCTTTAAATTCAAAAGAACATCTTTTTCCTATGGATTATAATTCTGTTCCTTTTTGCATTTATGGTTTTCCTGAAATAGCTTCTATAGGTTTAACTGAAGAACAAGTTAAAGCGAATAATATAAATTATAAAGTTTCTATCTTTCCTGTTAGTTCTATAGGAAAATCTTGGGCTGATGGCGAAACTGATGGTTTCGCAAAATTAATTGTTGATAAAGATAGTTTAAAAATTTTAGGAATGCATATATTATCTTATAATGCGACAGAATTAATTAGCGAAACAGGAGTTGTTATGGGAATGAATGGAACAGCTTATGATGTAGTTAAAACAATTCATCCTCATCCTACTTTATCCGAAATAAATTTAGAAACTTTTTTAGGAGCAATTGACAAACCTATTCATATATAATTTTTTTAATTAAATAACTTAAATAATTTTTTAAAAATTTTAAATTAATAAAAACTTAATTTTTTTAAGTTTTTTTATATTATTAATAACTTAAATTTATATTAATATTAAAATTTTATATAAATGATTTTTTTAAAAGAGAAATAAAAATATGTTAATTGATACACATGCACATTTAAATTTTTTAAATTTTAATAAAGATTTAACACAAGTTATAGAAAGAGCACACAATAATGGTGTTAAATATTTTATTGTTCCTGGAGTAAATAAAGAAACAAATGAAAAAGCTATAGAATTAGCTATTCAAAATCATTGTATAAAAGCTACTGTAGGAATTCATCCTTGTTATTGGGAAAACGAAGATCCTTTTAGTATCGAAAAATATTTAAGATGTCCTCAAGTAGTAGCGGTAGGTGAGATCGGATTAGATTTATATCATGATAAAAGTTATTTACCAATACAAAAAAAGAATTTACAAATTCAGATTAAATTAGCTATGAAATATAATTTACCTATTATTTTACACGCAAGGGAATCTTTTTTAGAAATATATCAAATATTACTTCCTTATAAAGATAAAATCAAAGGAGTTTTTCATTGTTTAACTAGTAATTTAGATGAATTAGAAAAAGCCTTGGAATTAGGATTTTATGTAGGTTTGGGAGGAATTGTTACTTACGAAAAAGCTCTTGAAGCTCATAAAATAGTCCAAAAAGTCCCATTAGACAAAATTTTATTAGAAACAGACGCTCCTTTTTTAACTCCTTTTCCTATAGAAAAAAGTAAAAGAAACGAACCTGAATTTCTTAAAATTATAGCCCAAAGAATAGCTGATTTAAGAAAAATTAATATAAAAGATATTTCCGAACAAACAACAAAAAATGCAAAAAAATTATTTAATTTGGATATATAATTTTTTGATTAAATTTGAATTATTAATTTAAATTTTTTTATTTTTTTAAAAAAATTTGATTTATAATTGTAAAAATAAAAAAACTTAATTAATTTTAAGTTCTTTTAAATTTAAATTATAATATTTTTTTAATATTTTCTTTTTTAACAAAATCAATATTAAAGGCATTCTTTAAATTAATAACACAAAAAAAACAATTGATTAAACAAATAAAACTTAAATATTTTTTAATTTTTAAATTTATGAAGAAAAAACAAAATTATAAAATAAATATTAATTAATAAAACAGTTTATATTGTGTATAAATATAAAGATAAAAAAGGTTGATCTTTACAAAATTCTTTTAATTAATTCTAAATATTAAAATTATTATATTTTTATTAAAAAAATTTTATTAATTGAATTTTTTATAAAAAGCATTTTGTTATAATTTATTCAAATGTTTTTTTAAAATTTAATATTTAATTTTAATTAAAAATTTATAATTTTAAGATAGTTTTGAATTATAAAGAATAAAAATACATAAATAACAACTAAAATTGTGACACACATAATTTTAATTTAACAAAAAAATATCATAATTAAAAATTTTAAAATTTTAAAAAACTTTATTAAAAATTACGATAAAATAATAATAAATTTAAAAAAATATTATTAATAATAATGAATAAGGTTATAAATAATGATATTAGAAATTAAAAAAAAAATTAAAAGTTTAACAGATCAACTTAATCAAGCTAATTATAACTATTATAATTTGAGTAAAACAGATTTGTCAGATTTTCAATACGACGCTTTATTAAAAGAATTGTCCATGTTAGAAAAAAAATATCCTGAATATAAATTATCTTACAGTCCTAATTTGAAAGTAGGTGGTTTTTTAAGTTCTAAGTTTAAAAAAGTAGAACATATTGTTCCGATGTTGTCTTTAAGTAATGTTTTTAATTTTGACGAATTAAAATTATTTTGTAATCGTTTATTAAAAATAAATATTCCTTTTTGTTTTATTGTCGAACCTAAGATAGACGGAGTAGCAATTAGTTTAAAATATGAAAAAGGTATTTTAATTCAAGCTTTAACAAGAGGAAATGGTTACTTTGGCGAATTAATAACTGAAAATATTAGAACTATCAAAAATATTCCTTTAAAAATTAAAGAAGAAATAGATTTAGAGGTAAGAGGAGAAATTTTATTTGATAATGATTCATTTGAACAATTGAATAAAGAACAAAAAGAAAAAAATAAAATTTTATTTTCTAATCCTCGCAATGCAGCTTCTGGAACCTTAAGACAATTAAATTCTTCAATAGTTGCTCAAAGAAATTTATCTTCTTTTATTTATTCTATTATTAATCCACCTTTTTTTATTAAAACACAAAAAGAGGCTTTAAATTTTTTAAAAAAAATGGGGTTTTCTATTAATCCTTATTATGATGTTGTTTTTTCTTTTGAAAAATTAAAAGAAAAAATTAATTATTATAAAGAGTTGAAAAATAAATTACCTTATCATATAGATGGAATTGTAATCAAAGTAAACGAATTAATTTTACATAAATCCATTGGATATACTTCTAAATGTCCTAAGTGGGCTACTGCTTATAAATTAAATTCTTTAAAAAGTGAAACTATAATTCAAAATATTGAATTTCAAATAGGAAGAACCGGTTCTTTAACACCAGTAGCTTATATTTTACCTGTTATGGTAGATGGTAGCTTGTTATCTAAAATAACGCTTCATAATTATGATTATATTCAAAAAAAAGATATTCGTATTAATGATTTTGTATTAGTGCATAAATCAGGTTCTATTATTCCTGAAATTTTAGAAGTTTTAAAAAATAAAAGAACTAATCAAGTTCCTTTTAAAATGATTTCTTATTGTCCTTTTTGTAATGGTTTTTTAACTAAAAAAGAAGGAGAAGTAGACTATTTTTGTTTAAATGATGGCTGTGAAGAAAAAAAAATAAAAAAAATTATTCATTTCGTTTCGAGAGAAGCGATGGATATTAATGTTTTAGGAAAAAAAACTTTATTTACTTTTTTTAAAGAAGGATTTATCAAAAAAATTTCTGATTTATATTCTTTAAAAGATAAATATGAACAATTAAAAAAATTACCTGGTTTTAAAGATAAAAAAATAATGAATATTTTAAATGCTTTAGAACAAAGTAAAAATCAATCTTTTGATAAAATTTTATACGGTTTAGGAATTGAACATGTGGGAATTAAAATAGCTAAATTATTAAATAAGAAATTTAAAAAAATTAATAATCTAAAAAAAGTTAATTTAGAGGAATTATCTGAAATTCCTGAAATAGGCCCAAGAATATCTAATAGTATTATTGAGTATTTTCAGAAAGAAGAAAATATTCAAGAAATTAATTTATTAAAATCTAAAGGTCTTAATTTTGATTATTCATCATTAAATGTAAAAAATTTTAAAACTAATAATATATTCAAAGATAAAAAAATAGTTTTAACTGGTTCTTTTAATGATTATTCAAAAAATGAATTAACTAATATTTTAGAAAAATATGGGGCTTCTATTATCAAAAATATTTCTTCAAAAACTGATTATTTAATTAAGGGAGAAAATAGCGTTTCTAAATTACAAAAAGCTCTTTTATTAAAAATTAAAATAATGGATGAAAATGAATTAAATAATATTTTAAATTCGATTAAATAATCCAAAATTTATAAGAATATGCTGTTTATTTTTTTAATATTTGAATACATTAAATATTCAAATACATTAAAAAGGAATTTAAAAATAAATGAAAAATATTGGAGTTGATTTAGTTGAAATAAAAAAAATTGAAAAAATAGGAATAGAAAAAGTAGCTAATAGGATTTTATCAAATGCAGAGAAACTAATATATCAGGATATTAATCATTTATCGAGAAAAATTAGTTTTTTAGCAAGCAGATGGGCTGCTAAAGAATCTATTTTTAAAGCTTATCAAAAAGGAAATTTAAAAAATAATTATCGTGATTGGTCTATTTTAAATGATTTAAATTCAGGTTTTCCTTATGTTATTCATTCTTATTCGTCTTCAAAAATTATGATTTCTATTACTCATACCGAAAATTACGCCTTAGCTTTTGTCATTTTATTATAAATTTAAATTTTAAACAAAAAAGAGTTTATAAAAAACTCTTTTTAATATAAATTAAACATAAATTCATGATTTTTAATTTTGTTTAAAAATTTTTTTGAATATTTATTTTTTATTTTTAATAAAATCAAAATTAATACAAAAATACTTATTTCTGAAATTAATAAAATAATTTGCCATTTTTTTAATTTATTTTGTTCATGGGATAAAAATATTATTTCATTTTTGAATTTATTTTGATTTGTTTCTTCTGCTTTTTCTTCTTTAAATATTTCTATAAAAAAATTTTTTAATTTAATTTTTATATTTTGATACTTATTAAAAGATTCTTGAAAGTAAAAAGTTGCACGATCATATTTATTATTTATAATGTCATCATTATTATTACTTGTTAAATAAATATTTTCAGCTTCTTCTAATATTAATTTTGCTTTATTTGATAAATTAATAGCTGTTCCTTCTTCTTGTATATTTTCCATTTCTTTTTGTATTTCTTTTTTTAAATTAATAGCGGTTTCTCTATCATAAAAAAAATCATCTGTTTTGTCTATCATTTGTTGGATTTTTATAATTTCTTTTTTTAGTATTTCTTTATTAACTAAAGCTTTGTATTTTTTTATATTAGTTATGCTTTTTTTATAATTTTGAAAAGAAGAACTTAATAAAATATAAATATTTTCTAAAATATTTTCATTTTTTTCTTCTTTAAATTGTTTTTCTGCTGCTTTCAATTTACTTATAGCTGTATTTTTGTCGTTTTCATTTTCTATCATTTCTATCTCTTTTGTTAATAAAAGATTTTTTTCAAAAGATTCATCAACTTGGTTTTTTAATTTTTTAGCGATATTTAATTCTATTTCGGCATGTCTTTTTTTTAATAAAATTTCTTCATGAATTTTATTAATTTTTTCCTCTTTATTAATTTCTATCCCTTTAATTTGATAATTTCGAAAGTTAATTACAATAAAGAATATAAAATAATATAACAAGTAATAAAAATTTTTTTTAATTAAATTAATATTTGTTAGATAGTTGAATTTTTATTTATTCTCTTTTCTAATTTATTTTATTTATTTTATTTATTTTATTTATTTTTATTTATTTTATTTATTTTATTTATTTTATTTATTTTATTTATTTTATTTATTTTATTTATTTTATTTATTTTATTTATTTTATTTATTTTATTTATTTTATTTATTTTATTTGAAAAGATATTATTATTATTATTTTAATTATTTATAATAAAATAATATCCAATTAATTATAACACATTTAATAATTTATAATAATTTATCAAAATTGTTATATTTAAATTAAAGTAAATAATGTTCTGCTCCATCAAAATGGAACCAGTTAAAAAGTTAATTTAAGTTAAACTATTCATTAAAAAAATAGTTTGACTTATTTTTTTTGTTTCAAAATAGTTAAACTAAAAAAGGAGATTTAAAAAATGAAAAAAATTTTTAATTTAAAAGAAATAATTAATTTTTTGATTCAAAATAATTATTTTAAAATTCGTTTATTTGAGTTGTTCCAAAACTTTAGACACTTTTTACTTTTTAAAAACTCTTTAAGACTAACTAATAAGTTAGTCTTTTTTCTTTTCCAAGGCTAAAAAAATAATTTCCTCTCTTTTCTAAAAACGTTTTTAGAAAGGAATATAAATGTTAAAACAAGAATTATTTAAAGATTTTTTAAAAAATAAAAAGAATTTAGAAATTCGTAATCAATTAATCACACTTCATTTACCATTAGTCAAAAACTAGTTTATCAATTTAAATATTATCCTCGAGTTTTAACTAAAGAAGATTTATATCAAGAAGGGATTTTAGGATTAATCAAAGCCCTCAATAATTACGAAGATTTAGGTTATGACTTTATTGCTTACGCTACTCCAACCATCAAATCGGAAATCAGAGAACTAATAAGAAAAAGCCATTCACCTTCAATCCCCAAAAAATCATAAAGTTGATAATCTTTCTTTTAAAGAAGAGTTTTATGAACCATATCAAATAAATAATTTAAACCCTCATCAATTATGGTTAAAACAAGTTAATCATGAAATTTTTTTAAAAAAAATGAAAGCTAAATTAAGTGAAAACGAATTCAAAATTATCTATTTAAGTTTTGGTGTTCCTTTAGGAAATATTAACGAAGATTATCAAGGATGTTATACCAATACCGAAATAGCTGAAAAACTCAATTTATCTTTAAAACAAGTAGAAAATATTAAAAACATCGCTATCAAAAAATTAAAAAAACGTTAAAACCTATCGCTCGTCCGTAATGACCTTAAACTAGTAATTCAACAAAACATTTCGTTTAAGTGATAAAAAAAATAAAAACCAGATTACTTTCAGAGTAATCTTTTTTTGTATCAAAATCAAGAATAAAATTTTTGAAACAACAGTAATAAATGATTCCCACATAAACAAATCAGATAGTCGTTAAATACATTTGTTTTCAAAAGTTTTATCTATAAATAAATAAAAAATATATCAAAAAGAAGGAAAAATAAAATATGTTAAACAAAGTTCAATTAATCGGCCGTCTCAGCCATGATTTAGAAAAACAATATATCAATTCAAACAACGAACAAATTCCTAAAATCGATTTTCAATTAGCTCTTAACATGAAAGATAAAACCCAATTTATCCCTTGTGTAGTTTTTAGAAATCAAGCTGACAACATGAAAAAATATTTACATAAAGGTTCGAAAATTTATCTTGAAGGAACTTTATCCATCCAAAAATACACGAATAATGAAGGTCAAACCAAAATAAACACTAAAGTTATTCTTCAAAACGTGATCTTTTTAGACAATAAACCTTAAGAAAATTTACCTTTTTAAAAAAATAAATTTCATAACAATCAAATAAACTTAATCATCTAACCCCTTTTCAAAAGGGGTTTTTTTATTGGAAAAAAACACAACAAATTGGCAAGGACACTAAAAGAAATAAAAAAATCAAGGAGACAAAATGAAAAAAAGATATCCTATTTTATTAACGATTTCCTATTTATTTTTCATCATCAGTAATATCATGGCCTTATTTTTTAATTTTGAATTAGGATTAAAATTTAACGCCACAATCGCCATCTTTTCTGATATTTTCTTTTATTTTATTTATGACATAAGGAAGAAGAAAGATGAAAATCAATTGGATTGGATGTAAGAAAAAACTTTTACCCCAAATTATTTCTCATTTACCAAAACAATTTAAAACTTATTATGAACCTTTTTTAGGAAGTGGTGTTCTTTATTTTTATTTAAAACCATCAAAAGCGATTTTAAACGATAATGATAATCAATTAATCATTATGTGGCAACAAAGTTTCCAAAATCCGCATCATTTTGTTAACAAAGTCAAGGTGATAGAAAATTATATTTTTCAATATCACAACCAAAAGAACCAAAAACAAGCTTACAAAAATTTACTAAACCAATACAACCAAAATGCCAAAAAAAGAAAAAAATTAACCAGGTCAGCTATCTTTTACGTTTTAAATAAATACGCTTTTCGTGGTATTACTTGTTATGATAAGCAAAATAATTTAAAAACAAATTTTGGTTATAAACCCAAACAAAAAAACCCTATCATCAATTTAAATAAATTAATTACCTTTCAACATCGCTTCCAAAAGAAAAAACATGTTTTATATTGTATGGATTTTCGTCAAATTATCGCCAATAGTCAAAAAGGCGATTTTCTTTTTATCGATCCACCATATTATTATGAAGGAATTAAAGATAAAGATTTTTATCAAAAACCATTTTCTTTTACCGATCATCAACAATTAGCCTTGGTATTACACCAAGCAACCCAAAGAGGCGTCAAATGGTTATATACCAATTACGAAACAACCCCAATTATTAATTTATTCCCAAACTGTAACATCATTAAAACAAAAACAACAACAACTCATAATCTCACCAATAAAAACATCAATCAAGAAATCATTATTAAAAATTATGAATAGAATTAAAATTTTTACCATCGTGTCAGAACATTAAATTTGATATGCAACTTTATTTTGATTAAAAAAAGGAGAAAAAATGAAAAAAGACATCGAAAACCAAATCAAAAAATTAAAATCAAAAGTCAAAGAGTATGAAAAATGGTTCCAAGAATGCACATCAGCAGTACGACAATATAAAGCAACAGCCCAATATCTAAAAACTGTAATTCAAGCAAACCTAGTAGAAGCACAAGAATGTGAATCACAAGCTCAAAAACTCACATCAAAAGTCCAAAAATACACCAACAACGAAGGTCAAAAGAAAACAAATACAAAAGTAATCGTACATAATGTCATCTTTTTAGATAATAAACCTCAAACTGATAATTTACCATTTTAAGATAAAAAAACATCGATATTGAACATCTTAACTTTTCAAAAGAAAACAAAAATAAAAGGAGAATAAAAAATCATATGAGTGACGCCATGACTGAAATAGCTCGCGGGACTTACTTCAAAGACCGCAGCAAATTAAAAACCAAAACTAAAAATAATAATAAATCAAACAAAAGGAGTCAAATAATTATGACAAAAAAAGAATTAATTAAAAAAATCGCTTTAGCTAACAAAACTTCCGTAACTAAAACTGAAGAATTTTATAATATCTTCGAAAATAATTTAATCAACGCTATCACTAAGAACGAAGAAGTAGTTTTATTTCCTAAAATAGGCAAATTTAAATTAAAATCAAGAAAAGCCTACATCGGTAGAAACCCTAAAACAAAGAAAAAATTAAAAATCCCTGCCAAAACAGTAGTCACTTTCAAACTTTCTAAAACCATCAAAGACAAAGTTAAAACTTTAATTTTAAAATAATAAAAAGAGTTCAAAAATGAAAAATTAATCAGTCGAAATCATTTTTAGGAATAGTTTCAACAACGAGTCTCATTATTGTTTTCTTGATTATCTTTTTCGCCTTCCAAGAAAAACCTAAAAAGATAACAATGAAAACAAAACAAATAAATAATTAAAAAAATCTTTAAAAAAATCAAAGGAGAAATAATATGTCAAAAATAATTATTAAAAAAAACCAAAAAAAATCAAAAAACCAAGAAAAAACTAATAACAATTTACCACCGACAAAAAACAAAACCAAAATTTTCACAATTAAAAAATTACCTTTTTTACAAAAAATCACTTATACTATTATCATTTTAAATTCACTTTTATCCTTATTCACTCTTTACTATGGAAACAAAATTCCTTGGTTTACCACAGGAATTAAAAACTTTATCAATATCATTAAATCAATTATCCCAGGAGGAAAATAATTATGAAAATTCAAACTAAAAATAAAATTTTTACCACTTTAGTGGTTTTTATCAGTTTATTTTTTACCATCACTTCACTTTATGCCTTAAAAAATTACTTCGCCCAACAAAGAAAAGAAAAAATTCAATTGATGAATAATTTTCCTTCTTTTACTATTGAAAGAACAGGGGGAAATAATGAAGACAAAACCCTTTTACCTATTCCCATTCCTAATTTAAACCAACAAAAATATTAACATTTAATTACAATCGAACATCAAGCTACTTTGAATAGTAATGGATTGGAACTTGGCACTCCCTTCTATTTAAAAATATCTACTCGCTATGATACTCAAACAACTTTTAATCATCCTGAACAATATTTTAATTTATCGTTAAAAATTAACGATCATGAATATGAAGCTAATAAATGTCCTTTAATGACTTTAGAAAATGGGATTGGAAATATGAAAATTCAAATCAGCATCGAACAAAAAGAAATTATAAAAGAAAAAGATCCTCAATTAAAATTAATTTGTGATTACGAATTAATTGATTCCCAAGGGAAAACTTTCAGTGGTGGCAGTCAAACCATTGAAAACAAAATCGCTCAATTAGCGTAATTTATCAATAAAGACTAAGTTTTTACTTGGTCTTTTTTTATTGAGAAAGGAAGGAAAAATGAATAATCCAAAACAAAAAATTATAAAAAACAAGCAAAATAAAATAAAATCATTGCCAAAACATTTAATGATAACTATTATCCTCATATTTTTTTCTTTTTTCTTAGGAACTTATGTGTGGATTCACCATCAAACTTTAACCGAAACCGAAAAACAAATCATCAATCACCACAAAAGGCTCGAAAATCAAAATAAAAACTTACAAGAAATAAAAATCCAAACTAACCAAAACCAAAATGAATTAGAAAAAAAAATCACCTTAAAACAAAATGAATTACATAACGAGCTAACGAATATGTTAAAGTCTCCATTAAAACCATTAACAACCGAGTCACAACAATCTGGAGCAGAAGAATCGTTTTTTAAACCATCTAATCCTCAAAAATTCTTATCTTTCAATAAGCTAATTGGTTTTAAAAAAGAATTAGAGGCTGTTTCGGGTTTTATAGATTATCTTAAAAACCAAGAAAATTATCAAGGAATTGGTGAAGTAGAACCACCATTAGGAATTTTAATGTATGGTTGTCCAGGAACAGGTAAAACCACTTTAGCGCGAGCCTTAGCCAAAGAAACTAAATTACCTTTCTTTGAAGTTTCTAGTTCTTTATTCTCACAAAAATATAAAGGCTTAGCGCCTCAAATGGTCAAAGATTTATTTGATTCAGCAAGAGATACCGCTGAAAAAGCAAACGGAGCAATCATATTCTTAGATGAATGTGAAACCATCTTTACTGATTTAGGTGCCTTAGAAGCTGGTTCAGAAATCGCCAATGTGGTTAATCAATTCAAAACAGAAATGACCTCTTTGGAAAATAACCCTGAAAAACCTATTTTCATTATTGGGGCAACTGAGCTGTTCCTTTTTTTAATACAACTTTTTATTTTAAAATGATTCTTTAAGACTAAAATTAATAGATAATTTCCTATCTTTTCAAACTAAAGAAACATTTTTTTTAATTAAAAAGTGTCTAAACTTTTTTTCATAATTCTTTAGTTTCAAAAGATATTTTTTTTAATATTTTATCCTTACACTATCTAGTTAGGTAAAAAAAGTGAAAAACTCGTCAACAAAATGAAAAGAAAATAATCTTTGATATAAATTTAACATTTTTCTTTAAAAAAAGGCGTACTAAAGTAACCTTTTACAAGGTTATATTATTTGATGTTAATTCAACTAAAAATTTATCTCAGATTTTGAACATATTGAGATGGAGTTGAATGGTTTAATTTGGTTAAAATCCATTTATTATTCCAAAATTGAGGAAATTGATTGATTAATTTTTTCATTTTATCAGGAGATTTTTGAAAGAAAAAAGGATTTTGATATTGTAAGATGGTTTTCATTTGGCCGAAAAAGTTTTCAATGACGGCGTTATCACGAGGGGTGGCTTTTTTTGACATGCTGATTAAAAAACCTTTTTTCGTTAAAGTTTTTTGAATTTTGAGTGATTGATAAACTTTTCCTTGATCAGAGTGAATAATACAAGGTTTTTTTAATGAAGGTAATTTTTTAATAGTATTTAAAACTAAATCTTTATTTTGTTGGTTTGAAGTGTGAGAAGCAATTATTTGGTTGTTAAAAGAGTCGATAATACAAGAAAAATATAAAAAACCTTGATTAGTTTTGAAATAAGTGATGTCAGTAAAGAGTTTTTGAAGAGGTTTGATGGCCATAAAATCTTGATTGATTAAATTAGGAATTATTTGGAGATTATTTTTTAAATTACGGTAAGTAAAATTTTTTTTGATTCTTAAACGACAACTAATGTCGTTTTTTTCATAATGGTGTAAACTTTTTTATTGGTGATGAACTCGTTAAAGGTTTTTTGATATAAATTAGTAATTTTTCGATGACCGTAAAAATATTGATAATGGAGACATAAAGCTTTAATTCTTTTTTTGTTGTAAAAAGTATTTTTCTTCTTTTTCTTTTAGTTTATCTTTAATTTTCAACCAATAATAATAAGTACTTCTTTTAATTTGAATTGTTTTTAAAATAGTGGTTAAATTAAGAGTTTGATTAAATTAATTAACTAAATGAAAAACAATTTTTTTATCAATTTTTTAATTTTTTCAATAATTTTTTGTAATAATTTAATTTTTGTTTTAATTTTTGCATCTTAATACCAATTATCTTTATAAATTATTTTTAAATATATCAACTATTATAACTCTAAAAGATTTTTTATTTGATCAATAAGCGCTTCAGCTCGTTCATCTTTTTGTTTAATATATAAATATCAATACTTGGTAAGGCAATTAATTTAAAAATTAAAGTTTATTTAATGATTAAAATAAATTAAAAAAATAAAATTACCTAAAAAAGAGGTTTTTATGATATCGATAAATAATAATGATATGAAAAATGATAATACGATAATATCAAATATCGAGTATCATTATCATTATCGATATAAAATATCAAATATCACTCCTTCAATGAGTTAATCTTTATATAGATTATTTTCAAAGTCAAACTGTCATAAAAGTGTCATAAAAGTGTCATAAAAGTGTCATAAAAGTGTCATAAAAGTGTCATAAAAGTGTCATAAAAGTGTCAGTGAAGTGTCAGTGAAGTGTCATTTTTGTTGTTTTGGTATATATTTATATTTGGGATGTAGCTTTTTCACCCGATAACCTTGTTTATCTTTTGTCAAAAAAGATTGAATGTATTTTAAATCTTCTTTTTGATAATAAAGAATGTTTAACCCTTTTTGATAGTTATTTTTCATGGGATTATGGTATTTATCCAACTTTTGAGGGTCTAATTGATATAACTGTAAAGTTTCTAATTTATTGACATCAATTTTCCCAATCAATTCTTTGATACGGTTTTTAGTTTCATTTTGATAATTGATTTGAAAAAGAGGATATAGGTGTTTAAGGGGGTTATTTTGGCTTTTAAGAGGGGTTAAATCTGAAAGTAATAGTTTACTATTACTAGAAGAAAAATTATCATTAATTAAGGTTATTTTTGTTTGTTTAATTTCTTCTAAGATTTGAGGATCGACAAAAAGAGTTTGGTTTTTGGGGCGGTAATTGGCTTCTTGGTAGGTATTTTTCTTTTTAGAATGAGAAATAATGGCGAGATTGATTAAATCTTCTTTTAATATTTTTAAAAAGTTTTTAATTTGGGTTAAATCGTTCGGGGTGGTTTTCGTGCGCCAACCCCCGATTCTAATTTCTTGACTAGTGTCATTTTTCATTTTTTTCTCCTTTTTATTTGATTTTTTGTTATAAAAATAAAAACCCTAAATAGTTAAATTTAGGGTATATATATTTTTTTATGAGAGTGTGTTAATTTTTTATATGTGTAGATATTATATATTTTGGTGTAAAAAATAATTTAACTAATTACTTCAACTTTGTCTTCACCAAAGAAATGAACAGCTAAATCGACGATGATTTTCTTTTGGGCCTCTTCATAAGAGAGGTAAGGATCTAAAAACATTTTTGGTAAGCTTCTTTTCCGTATTGACGTAATAAATCATCAACATCTTTACAAGTTTGATCGTAAGGAGGCAAAATCCTTCTGATTTCGTATATAATATTTGCTTCTTTGAGTTGTTCACCTAAGGCTTCACTGCGTTTTCGCCCTGTTTCGTCGTTATCTAAGGCGATAATGACTTTGATATTTTCTTTTTGGAGAATTTCTAGTTGAGATTGGGAAAGTAATTGGGCGACACAAATGAGACCGACAACATTTTTAATATTGTTTTGCCAACAACTAATGACATCAAAAAAACCTTCATGAATGATGATGGTTTTTGTTTTTTTAATATATGGTAATGCTTCAAAAAACCGATAACTGAAATGAAAGGTCGGCGTTTGACTAAAATTAGTTAAAGCTTGGTATTTGGGTTGAAAGTAAGAAACTTCGCGGAAATGGTTTTGATAAAAATGAAAAGTTTGATGATAACCGTTTTCGATGGGGATAATAATGGAACCATGAAAAGCATCATGAAAATATTTTTTATTTTGTTGACTGGTTTTTTCTTTGATAAAACCATATTCTAATAATTGATCGATATTAATATTTTTCTGTTGACAGTAATTTATGAGACGAAAAGATAGTGGTTTATCCATTAAAGGAGCGTAACCAAGTTTAAATTCTTTGATGGTTTTTAAAGTAAGTTTTCTTTTTGAGTTAAATAAGTTAATCCTGGTTGACTTTCGTTATTTTGGTTAGAAGTCAATAAATAATGATAATAATCTCTAATTTGGTTGAATAAGGGTGAGATTTCTTTAAATAATTGTTTCTTTTTGATATTAATTTCCTTTTCGTCAATTGGCTTTTTTGATTTAATAGGTTGATATGATTGTTGAAAAGGGTTAGTAGTTATTTTTGTTATTTCTTTTTCTTGTCGTCTTAAGGTTTTAAATTCGAAAGAATTCATAAATCCTTCTATTCTTTGAATCGCTTCATGAAAGGATTGAATCTGACGGATAGCCATATAAACATCAATAATATCGTAATCTTTCCCACATTTCCAACAATGAATTTTATTAGTTGAAGTGAAATGACAACAAGTGGGATTTTTTCCTTGATGGATGGGGCAAGGAAAACGGTGGTGGTTATTAAAATTTAGAGGTAAAATTTTTATTTTTTTTAATAAAACTGACATGGGGAAATGAGTTTGAATGTATTTTATTTTATCTTGATAATTCATTGATGAACTCCTTAATAACTTTCTAATGGATAAGGCAAAACATAACCGATTTCTTGGAAGGTTTGAGTGTTCATTTCAAAGTGATAAACTAAGTTTTTTTTGGTGCCATTTCGATTCTTTTTAATAGATAATTCAATAATTTTTTGAGATTCGTTATTTTTTGATTCTAAATATAATTTATTTAAATCTTGATTATAGATATTTAATGGTTTTTCTTTGTCTTTGGATATTTTGGGTTGGAATTTAGACATCATTAAGACGATATCTGAGTTAGTTTCAATTCCACCACTTCCTTTTAAAGCTGTTATTTCTGGTGATTTACCTTGGTAATTGCTGTATGTATCTCTTGAAAATTGAGATAAAATGATAATAACGATGTTTAATTCAATTGCTAATTGTTTGAGTTTCGTCATAATTTCGTCAATGGCTAAACGGTCATTTTCTAAATGATTAGTCGATTTGGTAATTTGGAGATGGTCGATAACGATGATTTCAACTTTTGTTCCAAATAGAGGCGATAAACTAAATCAATGATATAATCTATTTTTTTACCTTGATCATAACTAAATGATAAGTTAAGCTGGGAAAAGAATTGTTGAGTGTCATTCATCCTTTCCATGTAGGTATGTGTGGTGATGTTTGATTCTTCCCAATTTTTATCTAAAATAACATCTAAGGAATTTGAGTTTGGTGGGCTAATAAACGACTTAAATTTTCCTCCATTGTCATTTCATAAGAAAAAACTAAGAGATGAGGATGATGATGAGTTTCTTTGTATTTAGTTTTAGTGATATCTAACAAAAGATTATAAACAAAAGTGGTTTTTCCTAAACCAGTATAGCCCCAATGGTGATAATTTGACCTTTTTTTAAGCCTTTGGTGGCTTGATTTAATCCTCGGAAAGTTTCTGATAAACGGTAATATTCTTCTTGAATTTTTTGTTTGGCTTGTTGATTGGACTCGAAAAATTCAGGATGACAAGAAGCCATTTGATTTAAAGTTAACAAAGTCTTATCGGAGGGATGAGGTATAAAGGACATAAATTTTCTTAATTTATCAAAGATTTCTTGGTAGTATAGATGTTTATGATAAGGATCCTTGTTTTCAAAAGAAGGGCTAATGATTTTTAAGAGTTGTTGGAACAGTTTTTCTTGGGTATAGGTATGTTTTAGGTTAGCTAAAAAATCAAGGTTATTTTCTTCATTAACATCATTACTTAAAAAAGATAATGATGCTTTAGTGAAGTTATCTTGGGGAAAATGGGTTTGGAGATAGGTGAGTAATTCTTTGATGATCTCAGTTTGAGATTTGATTTTATCAAAGGGATGATTAGTTGTTTTTCTAAATTTAAATATTTTAAGGCTTGAAATATTTTTGTATGTTGTTTATCTAAAAAAGATTGTGGATCAATGAGCTGAAAATAAAAACTTAATTGCTCAGCTTTATTTTGGTTCATATAGGAAATGATTTGTTTTAACGCTTTTTGTTCGTTGGTTAACATTTTATATTAACTCCTTTTTTATTTTTTAATGATGTTAATGTTAGAAAAAGGGATGAATTGACGGGTAATTAAGTTTTGTAAGAAATTGTTGGCTGAATCGGAAAATAAGTTAATTACTTGATTAATGCCTTGGACTTTTCCTTGATTGATTTTATGATTTAATCTCTGAGTTTCTGGTTCGTTGTTGGTTAATAAATAAAATTCAAAACGAGTATCGAGTTTTTTTAATTGTTGTCCTTCTACCATGGCTTGTTTATAGCGATCACGAAGACATGTTTTAAAATTAAAAGCGATGATTCTTTTTGTTTTCGTAAATAACACTAAATCAAATTTAATGTCGGAGATGAAGAATAAATAAGCTTGAGGATATAAATGAATGATTCCTTGGTTTTGAAAATAGAGTAAAATAAGATATTCATTGATTTTACCACGGATTACTTTTTGACTTTGAGAGTTGATGTTATTTTGGTTAAAATAATGATTTAATTGTTGGTAATTGGTTTTCATATATTTGTTAATAGAAAGATTAAAGGTGTCTTTGTTAAAAAAACATTTTAAGATTTCCACAGTTTGGATATTAGTATTAAATTGTTGAATATTAAAAAAATCTTGGTTATTTAACATTTGATATTCCTTTCTTGAAAAAAAAGACCTTTAAATTAAGGTCTTTTGTTGGTTTTTTTAGTTTTAAAAATTCTTTTTGTTTTCCAGGTAATGGTGCCATCTTTATGAATGGTTTTGATTTTTCCATTAGAAAAATAGATGTAAGTATTGCCATTTTGGCAGGTTTTTTTAGTTATGATCGCCATTTGATAGTACTCCTATTTGTTTAATAATTTGTTTGACATTGGTTTTGATAGAATCGCTACCATTTAAGATTAATTTCTTAATATCACTAGTATAATGAGTGAGATAATGATTGTATCCTTGGCGAACGGTTTGAAAATAAGTTAATGATTGTCTTTCGATCAGATCTCTTTGATGATTTTTTTGTTTTTTCTTTCTGGTTCTTCCGATGAGAGGATCAATATCTAAATAAATTAATAAATCAGGTTTTTTAAGATAGTTTCATGATTAAGCTTAAAGATCTTTTTAAAGGGAAAAGTTGTTTTTTTTCCAAGGAAATAATTGATAAGCATAAGTAGATGGTAACCAACGGTCTAAGATGATTAATTGGTTGTTTTTAAATAATTCCGCTTGGATTTGAGTCATATTGGCGAGACTTAAATAAAAACGAGTGAGGTAATCTACTTGTTGAAAATTTAAAAATAAATCTCTAATTTCCTTTCCAAGAGAACTACTCCTAAACCTTGATACAGTTGATGAGGGTTTTTAATTGGGGTTGAAGGGCGTGAATAAGAGAAGTTTTTCCGCTCCCGTCGAGTCCTTCAAAAACGATTAATTTCATGATTTTTTCTCCTTTTAATCTTAATTTGGGCATAAAAAAAGACCTTCGATTTGAAGGTCTTAGGGTTTTAATTATTATTTAAATTTACTTAATCGTTTTAAATAAGTTGTTTGTGATAATTCTTGTTTTGTTTTGTGTAGTAATTCTAAATATTTTTTACCATCTATAATCATTTTATTAACGAAGTTATTGTCTTGATAAATTCGTACCACATGATAGTTTTGGTCATTAAAATAGACTAAAAAGTAAGCGAAGTTCGCTTGAGAACAATAGAGTTGACATTGGACTTGGGCCCAGTAGTATTGAGGGATATTTTCTAGTTGAGGGTGAGTTAAAAAATTAGTCCAAGTGGATGAGACTTCTTTATTTTCGTTCACAAAAGGACATTTAATTTCTAAAACAGCTTGATGTTGTTCATTGTATCCGTCTAAAGAAGCGGAAAAAAGTTTAACTTGATCATCAGTAAAAATGGCGTCTTCAAAAGTTAAATTGGTTTTTGCATGAAAAATGCCGAGCGATTGGTTCCATTTTTTGTCCATGTAACGTATATTGATTAGCGGTAAAAGTGGTGCCAAAGAGTTTATCATGAACTAATTGTTCCATAGAACGAAAAGGATCTAAACCCGTAATGGAAGCGATTTCAGAAGCGTTGATGTATTTTTTCGGTGTTGATACCATAATTTGGTGCTTTGATTTAAGTTTTTGATTCTCATAATAATTATTCTTTCTTAAATATTTTCTTTAATAATAATAAAAGATATTTTCCTAAATAATAAAAGAAACGAAAAAGGTGATAAAGACATTTAAAAAGAAAATCAATTAAATATAAAAGATGAGGGATAAATAATAAAATAATCGTTAATAAACCTAAATTTAACCATTGATTTTGATAAGTAAAGAAATAACGACTGATAGTTTTAAGTTTATTGTTTAACTTAGTTAACCAAGTATTAATGAAATTCCACATGATTGGGTTGCTTTGTGGTTAAATATTGATAAAATTGAACCACTATTCCTTGTTTTAGTTGGTTAATACTTAGTTTAACGGTGAAAAGATAGAATTTAATGACATAATAAATGGTGATAATTGGAATAAATGAAAGTAGAGTGATGATTAAAAAGATAAGATTGCTAGGTAAAGATGAAAAGATTTTTTTTATTAACATAGTTTTTGTTTCCTTTCGTTGTGAAAATAAAAAAGACCCTGAAGGGTCTTTGTTTGTGATTATTCTTTTGCTTTGGAAATTGTATCTAAAAATATTTCTTTGTGTAATTTTTGCATTGCTTTTAAAACTTTTTTATTATTTTCAAAACTCATTTCTCCCGAACATATTAATTCAACACATTTTAGTTCAAATTCTTTTTCAGTCAAATCTTCGAATTTTAATTTTTTGTTACATTGTATTGTTTTAATTATGGAGAAAAGCATTAAAATAACATTCAAAATTAAACTTATTATTAAAATAAATGATTTAATTTCCATTTTTTTGATTTCCTTTTTTTATTTTTTATCCCTCAGATGGGATTATAATGTAGAGATAGTTTAGTTTAAATAAGATATTATTTTTATATTGTGTTTTTAAAAAATTACTAATATTTATTAATTTTTTTATCCCTCTGATAATGGTTATAAATTATCAAATATGAAAATTTGAATATATTACTATTATACAACTTCATGTATTGAATATTTAAAAAAAATGATTAAGGTACATAATTATTTCAAGGATTTTAATTTGGTGTTTTTCTTTAATTTTTTGTTGAGTATAATTGTAAATTTGGATATTTTTGTTTGCTTGTTTTATGTTTAAAAATTTATATTAATTTCTATAAACATCAATTTTATAACTATTTGTTTTATAAACAATTTAAAAAATGGTTTTTTGTTTTTCCAAATTATCATTTTTTATTT
Source organism: Candidatus Phytoplasma rubi (assembly GCF_026821955.1). Taxonomy (NCBI): domain Bacteria; kingdom Bacillati; phylum Mycoplasmatota; class Mollicutes; order Acholeplasmatales; family Acholeplasmataceae; genus Candidatus Phytoplasma; species Candidatus Phytoplasma rubi. The sequence continues at coordinate 364,866 of NZ_CP114006.1, forward strand.
TTTCATCTTCTTTACTATATTTTGTTATTTTTTCTAATTGTTGAATTTGTTCTTGACATTTATTAATATTTGTTTCTTTATTTAATTCATTATTTAATTTGTCCATTGCTATAATTTGATTATTATTATTTATTAATAATAATCCTAAACTAATAAATAAAATAATATTAAATAATAGTAAATGTTTTTTTAATTTAACCATTAATTAAATCTCCTTTTTATTTTTATTCTTTTTTATCACCAGTTAGAGCTTGTTCTTTTATTATATGCGTCTTCTTTGACTTTATCATTATTCTGTTTATCTTGGTAAAGGGATAAAGTTTTACGGACAGGGTTGAAGTGGAGATGGAAATTAGTTAATTTGAAGTTAGAGTTGGAAACATGAGCATTACCAAGATAATAGTCTTTGTCGTCGTCTAATAAGTGTTTAGGGCCTTTGTATTTAAGGATTAAACAGTTACCGCTTGAGTCTTCTTTGAATTGTTTTTCTAAGTTGACATATATAAATAATTGACTATCAATTTTTTTGTCGAAACTAGAAAATTTAAATCCATTAATAGAGGTTTCCTCATAAGTTAATCCTTTATTGTTCCAACGATCGAAAGGATAACGGTCTTTGATGTAGTTGGCGAGGTTAGAGGGTTCTTTTTGGTTTTCGAGGCGTTCTTGAATTTTCATCAATTCAAAAGATCCGATGTTTTCTTTGTTAGCAAGTTGTTGTTGATAATAGCCGATTCCATTAAGACCATCGAAGGTGTATTTAGCTTTAATCATTGTACATTTTTTATTATCGTCATACCATTCATCAATGTTTTCGAATTTGGTTTCTTTTATGCTGGGAATTTCTTTTTTTGGTAATTCTGGTAATTTAATTATGTTCATTTCGGTTAAAACGAAAAAACCAATCAATAAAAAAAGAAGTATCCCTAAAATAATAAAAAACCATTTAATGATTTTTTTAATAATATTAAACATTATTAGTTCCTTTCGGGTAATTTATAACATACCAACATTTTAACATATTTGACTTTTGGATTTTAATTAAAACCATTTTTTGAACCAAGAAGTTACTTTATTAACATTTTCCTTTGCGCCTTTAATTCTTTGTCTTATGTCTTCTTTAAATACTGTTTTCAAAGGTTGAATTGCGGTGCTATAGGTAAAATCTTGTTCTTTGATATTTAATTCTTTTAATTTTTCTGCTTTTTGTTCTAATAGAACATTGTTATTTTCTAATTCTACTTTAGTTGCTTCATGGGCTTTTTGTTCGTCTTTTATTTGTTCTTTAAGTTTATTGATTTCATGACGGAGTTCGGCGTTTTCTTCAAGATATTTACCAGAGACGTTTTCTAAAGCTTTAATGGTTCCTTCGAGGGCTTCAATGTGAAGACCTTGTTTTACCCATTTGTCGATTTGTTGTTCTAATTCCTCGCTTAAACGGTTAATTTCATTTGCTTGTTCGTTGATGATTTGGTTTAGTTGGGTGATTTCTTGGTCTTTTTGGTAGATAGTTGCTTGATATTCTTTTTCTTTTTGTTGAAAATTAGTAGTTAATTGATTGATTTCGTTTTTAAGTTCTTGTTTTTCTTTTTGGGATAAAGCTTGATTGGTTATTAATTCTTGGTTTTTAGTTTCAATTAAGGATTTTTGTTCTTGAAGTTGATTTTGGAGTTGTTCGGTCATTTGGTTTTGTTCGTTGATTTGGTTGATTAATTCATTAATTTGTTTTTCTTTTTCGGTGTTGATTGTTTTTTCTTGGTGCAGATCAGTTTCTAATTGATTAATCTTTTGATCTTGGGTAAAGATTTCATTTTCTTTAGAACGGATTTTGTCGGTTTGTTGATTGATTTCTTTTTGGAGTTCTTGTTTTTCTTGTTCAGAAAGTTTTTGATTGTTTTCTAATTCTTCTTGTTTTTGAGTTAAATCATGTTCTAAATTAGCTTTTTGATTTTCTAAAGTTAAACTATTAATTTTTTCTTGTTGAAGTTGAATTTCTAATAAGTTTTTGGCTTTGATGATTTCTTCAGGAGTTAGTTGTTGTGTTTCAGTGGTTTTGGTAGTTTCTTTTAATTCCTCACCAAGTGGTGGTGTGTGTTGGAGTTGTTCTTGTTGTAGTAAGGTAGGTTCAGTTGTTGATTCAACTGAACCATGATCAGGGATTGTTAAGGTTACCAGTTTCACTTTCTTCTTGATTTGTTTCTTCTTTAGTTTTTTCTTCTTTAACTTCATTATTATTAGTTAAAGTTGATTCTTCATTTTGGATAATGGTTGGATTGAATGATTGTTGAATGGGTGGTGCTTGTAAGATGGGTGTTGGGGGATTTTCCATTTTATGGGTTAATTGTTGTGGTGGATTAGGGATTTTGGTTTCTTCTTGATAAAATTGGTAAAGTTCATAAGCAGTTGAAGCTAAAGAAATCCAAAATAAAGCTTTACTACCAATTTTAATGATTTTACCACCGAGATTCGCTATTTTGGAAGTAGCTTTTTTGTATGATCGTTTTAGTTCCTTTTTTGATAGTTTTTCTTGCCACTTTTTAACCAATGACCGACTTTTCCAATTCCGAAACAAATCCCGATGACGCTTAAAGTAGTTGCTAGATAATAACCTAATTTATTTTTCGGTGAAGGAGTATGATTAGGATCTTTATCATTACCTGTTACTTTATTATAAATATACTCGATAACTTGACGAATTGGTTGAGTGGCTTTATCGTATAACATTTTGGTTTTAGTTGCGGCGTTGCTCGTAAAAGTGTTGATTTGGTTTAAAACTTCAGGAAAGAATTTGAAAAGGGTCCAATAAATCGCCCCACCAATTAATAATAATGGGATACACCAAATAAGGATTTTAAAGAAAGTTTTAATGATTTTAAGACACCATTTTTCTTTTTTAGTTTGAGTTTCGATAATTATTTTAGGAGTTTGAGTTTGTTTTCTGATAATTATTTTATTAGATTTATTGTTTTTGGATTGATTTTTAGTGTTTTTATTTGTTTTTTTAGCCATATGATTTTACTTGCTTTCTTGATTGGATTTATTTTGATTTATCGTAAGTTCCTCTAAATTATTTAAATCTTCATCGAATTTTTCAAAATTACTTTTTGTGTCTTGTCGGAATGTATCGATTTCTTTTTCAATAAGATTAATTTTTTGTTTTAAATGATTGTTTTGAAGAATAATATATTCTTTTAAATTATGATTATTGAAGTTACAGAGGATAATTGTTGTTAAAGTAAAAATTATTAAACAAATATAAGGTGAATATTTTTGAATAATTTTCATTTTGTTTTCTCGCTTTCTCTTTGGTTTTAAAAGTTTTTTAAAATAAAAAAAAATCTAAATGAGAGTCTTTTAATGTTGGTGAAATTATTTTTGATTATTGTTTTGAGGTTTTGCATGATGTTTATCTTGGTAAAGGGATAAAGTTTTTCTTTTTGGGTTGAAGTGGAGGTGGAAATTAGTTAATTTGAAGTTAGAGTTGGAAACATGAGCATTACCAAGATAATAGTCTTTGTCGTCGTCTAATAAGTGTTTAGGGCCTTTGTATTTAAGGATTAAACAGTTACCGCTTGAGTCTTCTTTGAATTGTTTTTCTAAGTTGACATATACAAATAATTGACTATCAATTTTTTTGTCGAAACTAGAAAATTTAAATCCATTAATAGAGGTTTCCTCATAAGTTAATCCTTTATTGTTCCAACGATCGAAAGGATAACGGTCTTTGATGTAGTTGGCGAGGTTAGAGGGTTCTTTTTGAAGTTCGCGAAGATTATCGACCAGTTTTAATTCTTTTCTTAAACTTTCTTCTTGAGTTGGAAGAGTTTGAAGTTTATTTTTAATATCGATGATTTCTTGATTTTTATCTTTAATAGTTTGTTCGTATTTTTCAGGTGTTTGGTTTAAAGTGACTAATTCTTGTTCCAATTGAGGAATTTTATTTTCTTGGTGTATTTTAGTTAATTGCTGATTAATATAATTTAAATCAGATTGGATTTGAGAATAGCGACGATTGTAATAGTTAATTCCGTTTAAACTATCAAAGGTAAAGTTGGTTTCTGTTTTGGTTTCATCTTTAGGTTTATCTAAATATTGAAGGATTCCTTCGCGCCATTGGGCGTATTGGTTTTCACAAGTTGTTCGGCGTTGTTTTACTTGTTGATGATCGGGTTTTATTTTTAATTTTAGTTGTAAAACTTCTTCGATATCCGAAGGTAACATGACTTCATGGGTTTGAGGATTTTGTTGAGCCCATTTAGCGGTTTTTTTGTAAGCTTCTTCAATAATTGTCGTTAAATCACGGTTAGAGAGGTTTTTACCTTGACATAATTGGGTAATATCTTTTAAAGCTAAGAAAGTATGATAACTAATTTGATAAGGAACAATAATATGTTTTAAATAACCTTCAATTTCGGAATCTTTTAAATGACCGATATAGATTTCTTTACTGAAACGACTGCGTAAAGCGGAATCAATTTTGTGAAGATTGTTAGTTGCTCCCATTAAAACAATTTTTTTATTACTGCTATTAAAACCATCTAATTTATCTAATAAAGTATTAATAACATTAACTCCTCCTGAAGAAATATTGGAATCATTACGATTTTCTAAGCCTTCGATTTCATCAATAAAGATAATGGTTTTATCATGATTTTCGGCTTCTTGCCAAACTTTTCAACTTCTTTTTCCCTTCGCCAATGTATTTTTGTCGGAATTTGGAAGGAATTAAATTAATAAACATTAGCTTTCCCACAAAGCGCTTTGATTAAAAAGGTTTTTCCTGTTTGAGGGCCATAGAGTAAATAACCTTTGGGGCGGACTTGATCGAAGTTAATTAAGGATTGGTTCGTGCGAAAATAAGTTAATAAGTCTTCTAATTCTTCTTTTTCGGTTTCCATGCCGTAAACATCTTTGAATGTCACTTGTTTTTTAGTATGAGGAAGAGGTTTGTTTTCTTTTAAATGATTTAATTGATAGTTAAATTTTTCTTTGTTTTTCAAAAGCTAATTTTTGATCCGTTAAGAAAAGTTGAAAATCATTTAAATTTTTTAATTCAGTTTGATTTTTTCGATATTCTTTTTGAGTTTTTAATTCTTCAATTCTTTTTTGATTAGCTTCGACATAATTAAGCGCTTGATTTAATTGGGAAATTTGTTGTTGGAGGTTTTCTTGGGTTTGAAGTTGGGCTTTTTCTTGAGCTAATTTTTCTAATTCTTCTTGTTTTTCTTTTTGATTTTGGTTTAACGCTTTCCTTTGTTCCATTAAATTATTGACTAAGGCTTGTTGGGTTTGGAGTTGATTTTTCAGTTCTGTTAATTGTTGTTGTTTTTGGGATTTGATTGACGGATTTAATTGAGGGTTATTAGTTAATTCAGTTTGCAGAGTTTTAATTTTAGTAATAGTTTTAAAGTTTTGACATTTTCATCAATTTGATTTTTAAGGTTTGATCTTGTTGTTGGAGTTCTTGGATTTTGGCTTGTTCTAATTTGATTTGGTTGTCGATCTCTTGTTGTTGTGTTGATGGAGGTTGATTAGTTAATGTTGATTTTTAGTTGGTGGACGAGAATTAATAAAGCCAAAAATTAATAAAATCAAGAAACCTAAACTCAATAATCCGATCAAACTCAAATAAATTTTTTTGTTTAATGACATAGATAACCTCCTTTCTTAGGTGTTTTAAAGAAAATCATTTGGTTATTTTAAAATTAAAGTTTTCACTTTGTCTTTGATGGTTTTAGAAAGTTTGAAAGTGACTACTGTTTTGGCAGGGATTTTTAATTTTTTCTTTGTTTTAGGGTTTCTACCGATGTAGGCTTTTCTTGATTTTAATTTAAATTTGCCTATTTTAGGAAATAAAACTACTTCTTCGTTCTTAGTGATAGCGTTGATTAAATTATTTTCGAAGATATTATAAAATTCTTCAGTTTTAGTTACGGAAGTTTTGTTAGCTAAAGCGATTTTTTTAATTAATTCTTTTTTTGTCATAATTATTTGACTCCTTTTGTTTGATTTTTTTAATTGTTTGTTGGTTAGATGATTAAGTTCATTTGGTTGTTATGAAATCTTTTTTTTAAAAAGGTAAAGATTCATGAGGTTTATTATCTAAAAAGATCACGTTTTGAAGAATAACTTTAGTGTTAGTTTTAGTTTGACCTTCATTATTCGTGTATTTTTGGATTGATAATGTGCCTTCTACATATATTTTTGAACCTTTATGTAGGTATTTATTCATGTTTTCATTTGCATGAAAAGCGATACAAGGGATGAATTGGGTTTTATCTTTAATGTTAAGAGCTAATTGAAAATCGATTTTAGCGATTTGTTCGTTTTTTGAATTGATATATTGTTTTTCTAAATCATGGCTTAGACGACCGATTAATTGAACTTTATTTAACATAATTTTATTTTTCCTTCTTTTTGATATATTTTTTTATTTATCCATCAATAAAACTTTTGAAAACAAATGTATTGGACGATTATCTAATTTGTTGATGTTGGAATCGTTTATTACTGTTGTTTCAAAAATTTTATGCTTGGTTTTGATACAAAAAAAAGATTACTTTGGAAGTAATCTAGTTTTTATTTTTTTATTGTTTAAAATAACTAGTTTAACGTCATTACGGAAGAGCGATAGGTTTTAACGTTTTTTTAATTTTTTGATAGCGATGTTTTTAATATTTTCTACTTGTTTTAAAGATAAATTGAGTTTTTCAGCTATTTCGGTATTGGTATAACATCCTTGATAATCTTCGTTAATATTTCCTAAAGGAACACCAAAACTTAAATAGATAATTTTGAATTCGTTTTCACTTAATTTAGCTTTCATTTTTTTTAAAAAAATTTCATGATTAACTTGTTTTAACCATAATTGATGAGGGTTTAAATTATTTATTTGATATGGTTCATAAAACTCTTCTTTAAAAGAAAGATTATCAACTTTATGATTTTTTGGGGATTGAAGGTGAATGGCTTTTTCTTATTAGTTCTCTGATTTCCGATTTGATGGTTGGAGTAGCGTAAGCAATAAAGTCATAACCTAAATCTTCGTAATTATTGAGGGCTTTGATTAATCCTAAAATCCCTTCTTGATATAAATCTTCTTTAGTTAAAACTCGAGGATAATATTTAAATTGATAAACTAGTTTTTTGACTAATGGTAAATGAAGTGTGATTAATTGATTACGAATTTCTAAATTCTTTTTATTTTTTAAAAAATCTTTAAATAATTCTTGTTTTAACATTTATATTCCTTTCTAAAAACGTTTTTAGAAAAGATAAGAAATTATTTTTTTTAGTCTTTGAAACAAAAAAAGACTAACTTAATAGTTAGTCTTAAAGAATTTTTAAAAAGTAAAAAGTGTCTAAAGTTTTGGAACAGTTCAAACTAACCATGAGGAACAAATTGATGAAGCCATCAAATCAAGATTTACTTATAACATCGAAGTAAAACCTGGTAATAAAGAAGAAAGAAAACAGTTTTTAGAATTCATGATTAAAAAACGTAAAAATCCTTATAGTGAAGAAGCTAAACAATACTTATTTGAAATCATCAACGAAGCTTTAGAACACTTGCCTAAAAACCATCAATTCTTAAAAGCGAACCGAACTTTAGAAAACCTTTTAAAAACAACAGTAACCATCTTTGCTAAAAACCGAGGACAAGGTGAAACTAGAAGAAATGAAATCAATAAAGAAGACTTAAACCAAGTTTATCAAATGATAATTTCTCAAAACACAGAAGTATTAGATAAAATTGAAAACCATAATAAAGGAGGTGAATAATTATGTTATCGCCGTTAGACTTAATTAAAGGTTATTTTTCTTTTAAATCTTATTTCACTTGGTTTTTACTAGCAAGCACTATCTTTGGAATATTTATTTTCTTTAAACGAAAATACAACGAAACCAAAGGAATTAAAAAAAGAAAACAACTAAAACCAACTTCCAATTTATACATTCACACATCTTGGAAAGGCTATTTAATTTATTTTTTAATTATTATTATTATTTTAGTCTTTGGTTACTTATGTTTTTTTTATAAACCAAAAGATCCATCATCTAAATATGTCGGCCAATTAATCAATGAAATCGACAAAGCTATTGACAAATACGACCAAACCATTAATGATTACAAAGGACTCAAATCCGATTGGGAAGGCGAATTAAAGAAATGTGAAAAAGAATTAAAAACATTATATGAAAAACAAAAAATCAACCAAAAACAAAAAGAAAAAATCAAAAAACTTTTAGATCAAACTGAATTAAAAATAACTGATATCAAAACTCAACAACAAGAAAATGAAAAAAATATTTCTGAACTAAAAGAACAACTAAAAGAAAAAGAACAAGAATTAAAAAATAAAGAAAAAGAAAAAAAACTAACCGAAGAACAAATAGCCAATTCTACCAATTTAAGCGAAATTGAAAAGTTAAATATAAAACTAACCCAAATAAACAAAGAAATATCATCGTTAGTCGCTCAAATTTCACATCTTAATTCTCAAATCGGAATTTTAGAATCTAGAAAAGAAATGTACGAAGGAATGTTATCCGACGCCATTGAAATAAAAGATTCCATACAACGAGATTACGATAAATTGTCTTCTGGCGAACAAAAATTATTTTCAGAAATCAAATCTGAGGAAGAACGTAAAACCGAAATCCAAAAAAACATCGATGAAATCAACCAAAAATTAAATAAAATTGAAAGTGAACGAGATTTATATAATGCTCTAAAAGAAAAATACGGAGAAATGCACAACCGTATGACAACCTATGAAAAAGAAAATGAATTTTCTTTCGGTAATGCCTTTAAGTTTGGTTTCAAAGGTTTCGATAAAGTTACCGATTTATTTCCTGCCACATATGCAGTTAAAACGTTAGGAAAAACTATTAGTGTTACTAGAAAATTTGCTCAAGGCGTGGGTAAAGTTGGTATAGTTCTTCACGAAGGCCACCGTTTATGGCATATGTACAACGAAGTAGTCAACGAAAACAAAGAATCAGCGCCAATGATTACAAAAGAAACTTTAGACTCATATCTTAACGACATCGACCGCGATTTAGCCAAACTTGATGCTGACAAAAAAGATTACGAAAAGAAAATAGAAGAATATAAAAATCGTCGTGAAAATGATAAAATTTTAAGAGACGAAATCTTCAATGAAACCTCCCAAATAGTTGAATTCAAAAACAAAAAACAATCCGTAATCGCCGAATATCGAAAAATCATTAACGAATTAGATGAAAAAAGAAAAAAAATAGAAGATATTGATAAATTACGCATTGATAAATTTGCATTAGAAACGGACAAATTAGAATTCAAAATAAAAGAAAGAGATATAATAAGAGAAGAAATTCGTCAACAAAATCCCAACTATGCTCGCGCTCAACAACGTCTTAAAGACAAACGTCAAACTAAAATCCCTGAATTGATTCCAATCCCTAACAAATAAAACTTCTTTAAAACATTTAATTCATAAAAATGTATAATAGTGATATATTCATATTTTAATATTTGATAATAATCACTATTATCAGAAGGGAAATAAAATTGATGAATACTAGTAATTTTTTCAAAAAACATTTAGCAACTATTATTATTATTTTTATTATCGGAATCACCATTATTATTGGTTTTTATCAAGGAAGAAACAAAATTAAAAAAGAAAAAGAAGAATTATTTTCACCAAAAGAAGAAATAGAAAATGATGATTCAAAATTGAGTTCTTCACGACCTAAACGAGAAACTGAAAAACCTAAATTCATAACTACTAAAGAACGTTTTTACCAAATAAAATCTTATGTGTTTTCGGAAACCGACGATAAAACTTTATTACCAAAAAATCTTTCTAAAGAAGAAAAAACCGAAATTACAAAAATAAAAGACAATTGGAAATCATCGTTGAATTTGTTAAAAAAACAACAAAATCCAATTGATGAAGAAAATAAAAAATGCGATGATTTAAAAAAACAACTTGATCCATTACCACCTCAAATCGAAACATTAAAAAATCAATTAACACCATTGGAACAATATAAAGAAAATAAAATAAAACAAAGAGATAATTTAAGAAATATTGGAGCAAATTGGGAAAATCATCCACAAAATTCTGAACTAACCCAAATAAATAAAGAAATATCATCATTAGTCGGTCAAATTTCACATCTTAATTCTCAAATCGGAATTTTAGAATCTAGAAAAGAAATGTACGAAGGAATGTTATCCGACGCCATTGAAATAAAAGATTTCATACAACGATATTACGATCAAAGTGAAAGAGAATATCAAAATCAAATTGACTCTAAACTTAACGCCCTCTACCAAATCACCTCAGTTGAGGAATAAATAAAGTAAAAGGAGATTTAATTAATGTTAAAATTAAAAAAACAATTTAAAATAATAAATGTTTGTTTGTTTATTTTCTTGGGATTATTATTTATCGTTAACAATACAAAAGTAATGGCGATGAATAATTTAAATGATGAAATTTCAATAAACAATGAAATATATCAACTTTCATTAAAAAAAGAAAAATTATATAATAAAATTTTACATTGTGATAAATTGAATTTAAATACTATGAATTTAAAACAACAATTAAAAATTTTGGATCGAACAATTAAAAATCTTTATCAAAGGCTTGCGATGCTTAATACATTAAAAGATATAAATTACCAGGTTTCGCAATATTCACATGAACTTAATCAAGTAAAAATAAAACTTTTAAGTAGAACATATCAAGCAACAACAATTGAAGAATTGAATAATAAACACAAAGAAATCGTCCAAAAAATTAATAATTTGATACAAATATATATTGATTTACAATACAAATTAAATTAATTTCATTAAATCATATTATATAAAATAACCACTTTCCTTCCTTCAATCACCCTATGAAATCACCTCAGTTGAGGAATAAAAAATTAAAGGAGTTATTAATTAATGTTTAAAAGCAAAAATAATTTATTATTGATATTGATGAATATATTTATTTTCTTAGGATTTTTTTTAATAATTAATAATAATCAAATAATGGGAATGAATGAAGATATTCCTAGCACTAGCGATAATAATCAAAACATCAATAATTCATCTATTGAACAAAATATAATTAATTTAAAACATAAAATTTATCAAAATGCAGTTCAAAAAAGAAATATAGAAAAAGAAATACAACAATTATCAAATAATAATTCTATAAATAATGATCTTTTAGCGTTGAAAATAGAGTTAAAACAAAAAATAGAAAATTTAATTAATAATAATAAAGAACAATTAAAAACTTATCAAATACTTTTAAAAACTTTAAATGATGAAAATAATTAATTGTTTTTAATAATAATATAAAAATATTTAATTCTCCACAAAGACCCTCCAGGGTCTTTTTTATTTAACAACAACAAACAAATTGGCAGGCCATAATAAAAAGGAGGCGATCTAAAATGTCAAAATCAACCAAAATTCCCTTTATCTCAATATTTAATCTTTATTTTCTTTATAATTCTTTTTAATTTTTCACCTCATTCTATCTCTGCTCATTATTTCTTTCATCGTCAAACAAAATCAAACATTAAATTAGCTGACTACCAAACTCTCCAACAAGAATGGTTAGCGACTCAACCTCAATTCATCCGTCATGATATCCAAGTTTTTTCCAAAGAAAGTATCCCTGAAATCTTAAAATACTTTGATATCGAATCTTATCTTTATGATATTTCATCTCCTTCCTATAACCCCTACGGTTATGCTTTCTTCAAACCCAAACTAAAAAATCCTCCTCAAGGATTAATTAGTGTTTATTTCAAACCTAGAATCAATCCTTTTAACGAAAAATATCCTCATGAAGACGATGAATACACTTTAGAAGACCTTTTTAAATACGAAATCGCCATTGAAGAAGCTTTTGTCTTTTGGGACATCCAAGAAAAACCTCCTCAGGAAGAACAATCTCAAATAAATTTAGTAGTAAGTAACATCTTCGCTGATCAAAACAAAGAAGAAGTAATTAATCATTATTTAATAGAAAATAATATCATCAAAGAACCAAAATTAATTAAATTAGGTTGTTATAACGCAACTCCCCATACTGGTTTGGTCTTACCCTTACCATCAAAAAATTTCCATGAAATTGATATTGACGCTATTTATTACGACACTGGTATTAGAATCATGCCAGAAAGTGCCTCTAATAGAACTTACACAATTCATGATCTATTAAAACTATCAAACGGCGCAAAAAACATTTATCTCTTTACTTTTAACGTTCAAAAAAGAAAAAAAGTTATCTCATTACCTGACTCTTTTGAACCCTATCAAGCCATTCGTACTTGGAAACGTGAAAATAATTTATCTACTTTTCCTCCATTAATCAAAGAAGGTAAGTACGATGAAGAAATTAAAGAAGCTGAAATTTTTTTTGAAATTACTTCACCTTCCTATAAAAAATTTAATATCCCCTTTAAAGTTAAAATCGTTTCCCATCTTTTCGAAACCGATAATACGATTTATTTAATTCTTTGTGATGATATCTCTTTAAAAATTAAATTAGCTGAACAATATAGAACTAATTATATAAATTGGATAAATCAATGTTATATCAAATACGGTTGTTATTATTCAGGCGAAGAAGTCCGTAATAAATTCGGCCGTTCTTCTCGATGGATTTATAATGAAAATGGAACTAGTTATTATTATAAATATGTAGATGGTATTTTTTTTGATGATTGGTATATTGACGGAAATGAAACCGCAAAAACATATTATCAATTTTTAGATACTACCCGTCCTCCTCAAAAACCGAAAGAATTAGATATAAATCTTTAATTACAAACCAAGAACCCCTTTAAAGGGTCTTTTTTTTATTTAACAACACACACAACTTGGAAAGGAAATAAAAATCATGTTCATTAAAAAAATCTTTCAATCTTTACCTAGTAATCTCATCTTTTTCATTATTGCTCTACTTTCATTTATTCCAATTATCACCATTTATTATGTCATTAAATTCTATCTTTTCACCGTCAAACTAAGTATTCACCAACTAAACAAAGGAATAGTGGTTCAATTTTACCAATATTTAACCACGAAGTAACCAAATCATCATGTGGAATTTCATTAATACTTGGTTAACAAAGCTTAATAATAGCCTTAATACTATCAGTCATTATTTCTTTACTTATCAAAATCAATGGTTAAACTTAGTTTTATTAACGATTATCTTATTATTTGTCCCCCATCTTTTATATTTAATTGATTTTCTTTTTAAATGTCTTTATCACCTTTTTCGTTTCTTTTATTATTTAGGTAAATATCTTTTATTATTATTAAAGAAAATATTTAAGAAAGAATAATTATTATGAGAATCAAAAACTTAAATCAACGCACCAAATTATGGTATCAACACCGAAAAAAATACATCAACGCTTCGGAAATTGCTTCGATAACGGGTTTAGATCCCTTTCGTTCTATGGAACAATTAGTTCATGATAAACTCTTTGGCACCACTTTTACCGCTAATCAATATACGCTGCATGGACAAAAAAAGGAACCTATAGCTCGTAAATTTTTCATACAAAAACCAATTTAACTTTTGAAGACACCATTTTCACTGATGATCAAGTTAACCTTTTTTCCGCATCTTTAGACGGCTACAACGAAAAACATCAAGCTGTTTTAGAAATTAAATGTCCTTTTGTGAACGAAAATAAAGAAGTCTCATCCACTTGGACTAGTTTTTTAACCAATCCTCATTTAGAAAATATTCCTCAATACTACTGGGCCCAAGTCCAATGTCAACTCTATTGTTCTCAAGCGAACTTCGCTTACTTTTTAGTCTATTTTAATGACCAAAACTATCATGTGGTACGAATTTATCAAGACAATAACTTCATTAATAAAATGATTGCAGATGGTAAAAAATATTTAGAATTACTACACAAAACAAAACAAGAATTATCACAAACAACTTATTTAAAACGATTAAGTAAATTTAAATAATAATTAAAACCCTAAGACCTTCAAATCGAAGGTCTTTTTTTATGCCCAAATTAAGATTAAAAGGAGAAAAAATCATGAAATTAATCGTTTTTGAAGGACTCGACGGGAGCGGAAAAACTTCTCTTATTCACGCCCTTCAACCCCAATTAAAAACCCCTCATCAACTGTATCAAGGTTTAGGGAGTAGTTCTCTTGGAAAGGAAATTAGAGATTTATTTTTAAATTTTCAACAAGTAGATTACCTCACTCGTTTTTATTTAAGTCTCGCCAATATGACTCAAATCCAAGCGGAATTATTTAAAAACAACCAATTAATCATCTTAGACCGTTGGTTACCATCTACTTATGCTTATCAATTATTTCCTTTTTTCAAGGAAAAAAAACAACTTTCCCTTTAAAAAAGATCTTTAAGTTGAATCATGAAACTATCTTAAAAAAACCCGATTTATTAATTTATTTAGATATTGACCCTTTTATCGGAAGAACTAGAAAGAAAAAACAAATAAACCATCAAAGAGATCTGATTGAAAGACAATCCTTAACTTATTTTCAAACCGTTCGCCAAGGATACAATCATTATCTCACTCATTATACTAGTGATATTAAGAAATTAATCTTAAATGGTAGCGATTCTATCAAAACCAATGTCAAACAAATTATTAAACAAATAGGAGTACTATCAAATGGCGATCATAACTAAAAAAACCTGCCAAAATGGCAATACTTACATCTATTTTTCTAATGGAAAAATCAAAACCATTCATAAAGATGGCACCATTACCTGGAAAACAAAAAGAATTTTTAAAACTAACAAAACCAACAAAAGACCTTAATTTAAAGGTCTTTTTTTATTTCAAGAAAGGAATATCAAATGTTAAATAACCAAGATTTTTTTAATATTCAACAATTTAATACTAATATCCAAACTGTGGAAATCTTAAAATGTTTTTTTAACAAAGACACCTTTAATCTTTCTATTAACAAATATATGAAAACCAATTACCAACAATTAAATCATTATTTTAACCAAAATAACATCAACTCTCAAAGTCAAAAAGTAATCCGTGGTAAAATCAATGAATATCTTATTTTACTCTATTTTCAAAACCAAGGAATCATTCATTTATATCCTCAAGCTTATTTATTCTTCATCTCCGACATTAAATTTGATTTAGTGTTATTTACGAAAAATAAACGGATTATCGCTTTTAATTTTAAAACATGTCTTCGTGATCGCTATAAACAAGCCATGGTAGAAGGACAACAATTAAAAAAACTCGATACTCGTTTTGAATTTTATTTATTAACCAACAACGAACCAGAAACTCAGAGATTAAATCATAAAATCAATCAAGGAAAAGTCCAAGGCATTAATCAAGTAATTAACTTATTTTCCGATTCAGCCAACAATTTCTTACAAAACTTAATTACCCGTCAATTCATCCCTTTTTCTAACATTAACATCATTAAAAAATAAAAAAGGAGTTAATATAAAATGTTAACCAACGAACAAAAAGCGTTAAAACAAATCATTTCCTATATGAACCAAAATAAAGCTGAGCAATTAAGTTTTTATTTTCAGCTCATTGATCCACAATCTTTTTTAGATAAACAACATACAAAAATATTTCAAGCCTTAAAATATTTAAATTTAGGAAAAACAACTAATCATCCCTTTGATAAAATCAAATCTCAAACTGAGATCATCAAAGAATTACTCACCTATCTCCAAACCCATTTTCCCCAAGATAACTTCACTAAAGCATCATTACCTTTTTTAAGTAATGATGTTAATGAAGAAAATAACCTTGATTTCTTAGATAACTTAAAACATACTTATACCCAAGAAAAACTGTTCCAACAACTCTTAAAAATCATTAGCCCTTCTTTTGAAAACAAGGATCCTTATCATAAACATCTATACTACCAAGAAATCTTTGATAAATTAAGAAAATTTATGTCCTTTATACCTCATCCCTCCGATAAGACTTTGTTAACTTTAAATCAAATGGCTTCTTGTCATCCTGAATTTTTCGAGTCCAATCAACAAGCCAAACAAAAAATTCAAGAAGAATATTACCGTTTATCAGAAACTTTCCGAGGATTAAATCAAGCCACCAAAGGCTTAAAAAAAGGTCAAATTATCACCATTGGGGGCTATACTGGTTTAGGAAAAACCACTTTTGTTTATAATCTTTTGTTAGATATCACTAAAACTAAATACAAAGAAACTCATCATCATCCTCATCTCTTAGTTTTTTCTTATGAAATGACAATGGAGGAAAATTTAAGTCGTTTATTAGCCCACCAAACTCAAATTCCCTTAGATGTTATTTTAGATAAAAATTGGGAAGAATCAAACATCACCACACATACCTACATGGAAAGGATGAATGACACTCAACAATTCTTTTCCCAGCTTAACTTATCATTTAGTTATGATCAAGGTAAAAAAATAGATTATATCATTGATTTAGTTTATCGCCTCTATTTGGAACAAAAAGTTGAAATCATCGTTATCGACCATCTCCAAATTACCAAATCGACTAATCATTTAGAAAATGACCGTTTAGCCATTGACGAAATTATGACGAAACTCAAACAATTAGCAATTGAATTAAACATCGTTATTATCATTTTATCTCAATTTTCAAGAGATACATACAGCAATTACCAAGGTAAATCACCAGAAATAACAGCTTTAAAAGGAAGTGGTGGAATTGAAACTAACTCAGATATCGTCTTAATGATGTCTAAATTCCAACCCAAAATATCCAAAGACAAAGAAAAACCATTAAATATCTATAATCAAGATTTAAATAAATTATATTTAGAATCAAAAAATAACGAATCTCAAAAAATTATTGAATTATCTATTAAAAAGAATCGAAATGGCACCAAAAAAAACTTAATTTATCATTTTGAAATGACCACTCAAACCTTTCAAGAAATCGGTTATATTTTACCTTACCCATTAGAAAGTTATTAAGGAGTTCATCAATGAATTATCAAGATAAAATAAAATACATTCAAACTCATTTCCCCATGTCAGTTTTATTAAAAAAAATAAAAATTTTACCTCTAAATTTTAATAACCACCACCGTTTTCCTTGCCCCATCCATCAAGGAAAAAATCCCACTTGTTGTCATTTCACTGCAACTAATAAAATTCATTGTTGGAAATGTTGTCGCGATTACGATATTATTGATGTTTATATGGCGATCCGTCAGATTAAATCTTTTCATGAAGCGATTCAAAGAATAGCAAGATTTATGAATTCTTTTAAATTTAAAACCTTAATCCAACAAGAAAAAGAAATAACGAAAATAACTACTAACCCTTTTCAACAATCATATCAACCTATTAAATCAAAAAAGCCAATTGACGAAAAGGAAATTAATATCAAAAAGAAACAATTATTTAAAGAAATCTCACCCTTATTCAACCAAATTAGAGATTATTATCATTATTTATTGACTTCTAACCAAAATAACGAAAGTCAACCAGGATTAACTTATTTAACTCAAAAAAGAAAACTTACTTTAAAAACCATCAAAGAATTTAAACTTGGTTACGCTCCTTTAATGGATAAACCACTATCTTTTCGTCTCATAAATTACTGTCAACAGAAAAATATTAATATCGATCAATTATTAGAATATGGTTTTATCAAAGAAAAAACCAGTCAACAAAATAAAAAATATTTTCATGATGCTTTTCATGGTTCCATTATTATCCCCATCGAAAACGGTTATCATCAAACTTTTCATTTTTATCAAAACCATTTCCGCGAAGTTTCTTACTTTCAACCCAAATACCAAGCTTTAACTAATTTTAGTCAAACGCCGACCTTTCATTTCAGTTATCGGTTTTTTGAAGCATTACCATATATTAAAAAACAAAAACCATCATCATTCATGAAGGTTTTTTTGATGTCATTAGTTGTTGGCAAAACAATATTAAAAATGTTGTCGGTCTCATTTGTGTCGCCCAATTACTTTCCCAATCTCAACTAGAAATTCTCCAAAAAGAAAATATCAAAGTCATTATCGCCTTAGATAACGACGAAACAGGGCGAAAACGCAGTGAAGCCTTAGGTGAACAACTCAAAGAAGCAAATATTATATACGAAATCAGAAGGATTTTGCCTCCTTACGATCAAACTTGTAAAGATGTTGATGATTTATTACGTCAATACGGAAAAGAAGCTTACCAAAAATGTTTTTTAGATCCTTACTTCTCTTATGAAGAGGCCCAAAAGAAAATCATCGTCGATTTAGCTGTTCATTTCTTTGGTGAAGACAAAGTTGAAGTAATTAGTTAAATTATTTTTTTACACCAAAATATATAATATCTACACATATAAAAAAATTAACACACTCTCATAAAAAAATATATATACCCTAAATTTAACTATTTAGGGTTTTTATTTTTATAACAAAAAATCA
Source organism: Candidatus Phytoplasma rubi (assembly GCF_026821955.1). Lineage (NCBI taxonomy): Bacteria > Bacillati > Mycoplasmatota > Mollicutes > Acholeplasmatales > Acholeplasmataceae > Candidatus Phytoplasma > Candidatus Phytoplasma rubi. The sequence goes on from NZ_CP114006.1 coordinate 383,317, forward strand.
AATAAAAAGGAGAAAAAAATGAAAAATGACACTAGTCAAGAAATTAGAATCGGGGGTTGGCGCACGAAAACCACCCCGAGCGATTTAAATCAAATTAAAAACTTTTTAAAAATATTAAAAGAAGATTTAATTAATCTCACTATTATTGCTCATTCTAAAAAGAAAAATACCTACCAAGAAGCCAATTACCGCCCCAAAAACCAAACTCTTTTTGTCGATCCTCAAATCTTAGAAGAAATTAAACAAACAAAAATAATCTTAATTAATGATAATTTTTCTTCTAGTAATAGTAAACTATTACTTTCAGATTTAACCCCTCTTAAAAGCCAAAATAACCCCCTTAAACACCTATATCCTCTTTTTCAAATCAATTATCAAAATGAAACTAAAAACCGTATCAAAGAATTGATTGGGAAAATTGATGTCAATAAATTAGAAACTTTACAGTTATATCAATTAGACCCTCAAAAGTTGGATAAATACCATAATCCCATGAAAAATAACTATAAAAAAGGGTTAAACATTCTTTATTATCAAAAAGAAGATTTAAAATACATTCAATCTTTTTTGACAAAAGATAAACAAGGTTATCGGGTGAAAAAGCTACATCCCAAATATAAATATATACCAAAACAACAAAAATGACACTTCACTGACACTTCACTGACACTTCACTGACACTTTTATGACACTTTTATGACAGTTTGACTTTGAAAATAATCTATATAAAGATTAACTCATTGAAGGAGTGATATTTGATATTTTATATCGATAATGATAATGATACTCGATATTTGATATTATCGTATTATCATTTTTCATATCATTATTATTTATCGATATAATAAAAACCTCTTTTTTAGGTAATTTTATTTTTTTAATTTATTTTAATCATTAAATCAACTTTAATTTTTAAATTAATTGCCTTACCAAGTATTGAAATATATTATCTATGAAACAAAAAGAGCGCGCTGAAGCGCTTATTTAATAACTATAAATAGATAAAATAAATTTATTTATTTAACCTTTATTTTATTGTCAATAATTTGATTTTTTAAAAAAGTTAAGGGACTTTGATAATTAAGTTTTTTAATTAACCATTTTTGATTATAAAAACGTTTAAATTCTTGAATTTTTTTAGTTATTTTTGTAAAAGAATATGAATACCAATCACCATAACGACTTTTAAACCAACCTTTCAAATTACTAAACCAAGATTCAATAGGAGCATTATCATTGGGGCAACCAGGTCGCGACATACTAATTAAAAACCCTTTTTTTTGTAAAGTTTGTTGCCAAACCCGACTAGTATAACCCCCACCACGATCAGAATGAATAATACAAGGGCGTTTTAATTTAGGCAGAACCTTAAAAGTAGCTTGGATTAATTTTAAATTAGGACGTAAACTGGTTTGGACACTCAAAATTTGTTGGTGATAACCATCTAAAATAACCGACACCCATAAGAATCCCTGTTTAGTATTAAAACAAGTTAAATCGGTATAAATTTTGGTTAAAGGTTGATCGGTGTGAAAATGATTTTTAATTAAATTAGGTTGATAAGCGAGATTTTTTTGAAAAATTTTATTTTTAGTGTGGGGACGACGCCATTTCATTAACCAATTATTTTGGCGCATTATTTGTAAAATTACTTTATGATTAACGTTTTCTGAAAAAGTATGACGATATAAAATGGTAATTTTACGATAACCACAAGCTTAATGATATTTTTGACATAATAAACCTACTCTTTTAGTAATTAATTGATAATTATGTTGACGTTTTCTTTTCGGTTTTTGACTTTTTCGCCAATAATAATAAAGATGACGTTTAATTTTTAAAAGTGTTAAAATCCGCGTAATGGTTAAAGTTTTTTGATAAACCTTGATTAAAGGTAACATAATTTTCGATAAATCAGGACGTTGATAAAGAATTACCGTTTGTAACAACTCAATTTGTTTTTTAATTAACATTCAAAACCTTTTCCTTTATTTAATATAGCACCATTTTACCATCCTTATGGAAAATAAATTAGCTAAAATAGAAAAATAATTTATTTTAGAGACGAGTTTTTTATTTTTTTTGGTTAACTAATAAGTGAAGAGTTAAAATGGTTTCGTCTTTTGTCTTGAAAAAAACTTTAAAATTGGGAAATTTAATTCAACAACTTCCGCAGTTCAAAAAAGTTTTTTTTACGAGAAAAGATGAGGTTATACAACTGAAAAAGTGTTTTTAGTGATTATTTACAAGTTAAAAAGTTGTAACAAAATATGGGTTCAGTGCGCTCAACCCTTAACCCAAAATATTAAAGTTAACTCTAAAACAGTTTATTTTAAAATGAAAAAATTTTATTTATTATGTCAAACTCGAAAAAATCATTATCTTAAATGTCATAATAATAACTATTATATCCCTATTTCTCAATTAAATCTCTTAAAAAATAATTTTCAATCTACTCAATCTTATCAAAAATTGTATGTGGATTTTACTTATTTATTTTATGAGAAAACTAAAATCCTTTATTTATCAGTGATTATGGACTTGTATAATAAAGAAATTTTGAGTTATTATCTTTCTTGCCAAAAGAGATGCTCATTTAGTTTTGATACCTTTAAACCAATTACCAAATTTAAAAAAACCTGCTCTTTTTCATTCGGACCAAGGTGTTGAATATACTAGAAAAATAATTCAAAATAATTTAAAAGAAAAAAACTTGATTTCTAGTTTCTCAGAAAAAGGAATTCCCGCTCAAAACGCTTGTATTGAAACTTTTTTTTCTAATTTTAAATGTGAAACGATTTATTTAGAAAAAAGAAAAAAATTAACCAAAAAACGTTTAACATAGATTGTTAATGCTTTTATTAAAAATTATAATTCTCAAAGAAGAATAAAATATTTAAATTATCTTTCTCCTTATCAATTTAAATATCAAAAAGAAAACCAACAATCCACCCTCAGATAATAATGAGAGTTTTACTTGTTGGTTTTCTTTTTGAATATCTCATTAACAAAAAATGTTTGGCTAAAACAAAAAAAATTTTAATTTAATTTTAATAAAAAATTTAGAAACAATAAAATAGAGGTTAAACTCAACTATAAATTTACTCTATGAGGGGTCAAATAGATAAAATAAGACATTTTTTTATCTTTTTACTATAATTTTTATTAATTACTAGATATTTTTTAATGATAAATAGATACCTTTAAAGCTGTTATTTTTGATTATATCTTTAAATTAGACCGAACATTCGGCTATTTTTAAATTATTTTTTTATTTATCTAATTTTTTATTAAAAAAATATATATAAAAAAATAATTAATAAATATTTTTAAAAGTCTTGTGTCTTGTTTTTTTTAAAATTATTACTTTATTAAAAAAAATATATATAAAAAAATTATTAATAAATATTTTTAAAGGTCTTGTGTTTTGTTTTTTTTAAATTTTTTTAAAAAAACTTGACAAAATATAATTTTTTTGTATAATGAAAAAAGACTACAAGACCAAAACTTTTAAAATATATATTTGTAATGATATGTTTTCTTTTTTTATTTTTTTCTTTTTCTTTGTTTAGTTAAATTTTTTAAAAAAAATTAAAAAAATTTTTAATTTTTGTTTGACATATTATTATTTTTATGTTATAATGTTAATAATTAATAAATAGTTTACTTTTTTAATTTTTTAACTTTTTAATTGGTTCCATTTTGATGGAACACACCTAATGATAAAATTAATTTGGTAATTAATTATTAAATTATTTAAATGTTTAATTAATTTTTTTATTAAATTAAATGAAAAGAGTTTTTTTATATGAAAAAAGGTTTATTATTTTTATCTAATGGTTTCGAAGATTGCGAAGCTTTAGTTACAAGATCATTTTTAAAGAAAAATTCTTTAGATATTATCACTTTTACTTCAAATACCTCTTTGGAAGTTTTTTCTTCTCAAAAACTAATAGTAAAATCAGATTTACATATTGATAAAGTTAAATTATCTGAATATGATTTTTTAATTATTCCAGGCGGTCCATATGTAAAAAAAATGTTAGAAGAAAATGACGAAATTTTAAATAAAATTTTTCAAATTATAAAATATTTTGTTGAAAATAAAAAAATTATTGGGGCAATTTGTGCTGCACCTTCTTTTTTAGGAAAATTAAATTTATTAGAAAATCATAATTTTACTTGTTATCCAGGATATGAAAAATATATAAAAGGTAATTATTACTCCAATGAAAAAGCTGTTACTAGTGATATTTTTGTTACATCACGTTCTTCTGAAACAGTTTTAGATTTTGTAAAACATTTATTAATTAAAATAAAAAAATAATTTTTTATAAATAAATGATGTTTTTTTCTATTTTTATTTAAAAAATATTTAAATAAAATTTTTTTAATACAAAAAAATATAAAATAATTTATATAAATTTAAAAAAGTTAATGTATAAAATACATTTTTTTAGAAAGATATTTTTTAATGAAACAAAAGAACAATTTGGATATTATTTCTTTTAAAAAGAATGAAAAAAAGAAAATAAATATTTTAGGTTTTTCTGTATTCTCAATTATAATGATTTTATTTTTGATTATAATTCATATATTTTTAAGTTATGATTCAGAAAATAAAAAAATAAATTCTCAAAATTGGCATAATTTTATGTCTATGTTGTTATTTGTAATGGTTTTTTCTGGAATTTTAAAATTTATAGGTTCTAATTTTCCTATTATAAAAAATATAGGCGGTGGTCCTATTTTATGTATTTTAGTTCCTGCTTTTATTTTTAATTACAATTTCGGATTTCCGACTTTTACAAAATTTCAAAAAACATTTATTAATCAAACTTCTTTTTTTTCTAAAAATGCAGAAGGTATTGGTTTTTTAGATTTCTTTGTAACATCTTTGGTAGTAGGTAGTCTTGTAGGAATTAAAAAAGAATTTTTAGGTAGAATGTTAAAAAGATTTTTACCTTTAGTAATTATTACTTTGATAATATCAGCTTTATTTGCAGGAATAATAGGATTAATTTTGGAACCTATAAAAGGATTAAGTAATATTAAAAATAGCACTCGTAATAGTTTTTTAGATTCTATTTTTTATATTTTTTTTCCGATAGCATGTGGAGGTTTTACTTGCGGGATAATTCCTTTAACTAAAATTTTTTCTCAAGGGAATATAATATATGAAGATGCCTTCAAAGATCATATTTTACCTTCTTTATTAATTGCTGGTATTTTTAGTGTTATTTTGTCTGGTTTAATTAAGAAATTTTTTGGAAAAAGTAAATATAGTAGCCCTAATAAAATAATAGAAAAAAATATTAAAATTTTAGAAAATGATAAAAATATAAATCAAGGGATGAAGAATACAGAATTAAATATTAATTATTCAAATATATCTACCGGTTTAATATCTATTTTTTCTTTTTATATTTTAAGTAGTTTATTAAGAATCATGATATTAAAATTATTTTCAATATTTTCTTTTTTAAAGAATATTGAAAATTATTTACCTCCTGTTATAGTTTTTTTGGTTATATTAGTTATAATAGTAAAAATTTTAAATTTAGTTTCTTTTTATTATGAAAAATGCATTGAACAAGCTTCTCAATTTATAACAAATAATTTTACATCTTCTATTTTATGTTTGGTCGGAATAGGAACAAATATTAATAAAATAATAGATTCTATTTATAATTTACATTTTTTATTAACTTGCATTTTATGTGTTATTATTACATCATTAACAGCTGCTATTATTGGAAATAAATTTGGTTATTATCCTGTTCAATCCGCTATTTCTGCAGGACTTTGTTCGAATAGTATTGGTGGAGCTGGAAATATGGCTATTTTAGAAGCATCAGATTCTATGGAATTAATGCCTTATGCTCAAATATCTACTCGTATGGGAGGAGATATTATAGTTATATTAGCTAGTATTTTTTTTCCTTTGTTTTATCAAATTTAATTGTATGGAGTTTAATTTTTAAGTAAACTCTTTTTAAAAATAGATATAAAAGATATAAATTTTTTAAATTTATTTAGAGTATTATACCAAGGTTTAAAATCACAATATATAGAAATGCATAATCGTATGATAACTTACGAAAAAGAACACGAAGCTTCTGCCGTAATATCCTTAAATGAATTTTTAAAGTATTTTATAAAATTACGGATTTAATTGCTTATAAATACGTGATTAAATCAATAAGGAAAAGCTATTAAATTTACTACAAAATTTGCGCAAGGTATAACTAAAACCACTTTGGTTCTTCTTGAAGGTCATAGTTTATGGAATATATATAATGATATAGTGAATGAAAATAAATAACAACCAATAATTATTATAAAAGAAGCTTTAGAAATACATAAATAAAACATCGATCGCGATTTTAGCTAAAATTGACACTGACAAAGAAAATTACAAAAAAGACAAAGAAAAAATTGAAAAGATTTAAAATCCGATGAATTCGCCAAGGAATATGATAAATCAATACAAGGGAGTTCGAGAAATAGAAAAAAGAGAAAAATCTATTGTCGAAGAATATGAAACTATTATTGAGTAATTAACTTATAAAATAAAAAAAATTAGTGATATATCAAAATTAGAATACGAACAAAGTGATTTAGAAGTAAAATTAGAAGATAAAAAAACAGAAATAAAAACAATAAAATAAGAATTAAAAAATAAATCTCTAAGTTATAACCTCACATAAAAAAGAATCAAACAAAAACATAAACCAAAAATGCATGAAATAGTTATGATTCCCGATTCAAAAGACGAAACACCTAAAAAATGATTATAATTCCTAATTAAAAATATTTTTTAAACATTTAATTTATAAAATATATAATAGTGATATAAATGATATATTTATATTTGATAATATTCACTATTATCATAGAGGGTAAAAAAAATTAATGAATATTAGTAATTTTTTAAAAAAACATTTATCAATTATCATCATTATTTCAATTTTTGTTATTATAGTTATATTTTGGTTTTATCAAAGTGCCAACAATTCTCAACAAAACAAAGAAAAGATGTCTCATTTAGAATTAAAATCAGAAGAAATTAAACTTTTAGAACTAAAATCAGAAGAATCTAAACCTCAAAAAAATAAATACGAAACTAAAAAACCTAAATTTTCAACTACTCAAACTTATTTCGACCAAATTAAAAATTATATTTTTCAAGAAACTGATGATAAATTTTTACTACCAAACGATATTTCTGAATCAGAACAAAAATCAATTGAAAAAATTAAAAATAGTTCGAAATTATCATTAAATTCTTTAAAAGAAAATCAAAATCAGATTATTAAAGAAAATGAAAAATGTTATAATTTAAAAAAACAATTTCATAAATTACAACTTCAAAAAGAAATACTAAAAGGGCAACTAAAACAAAAAGAATTAGAACTCAAAATTTTAGATAATATATTATCAAGGGACGAAGATTATCGAAAAACATTAGAAGAAAAATATAAAAATAATGAAACACAATACAAAAACTCTATCTTATCTGAATTAAACTCGATTTATGAAATCGATAACTAATTCAATTAATTCAGGACTTTCAAATCGAAAGTCTTTTTTATAACAGCTACTTTCGAAAATTAGCTGTTATTTTTTTACACCAACAAAAAGAAAGGAGTAAAAATTTATGTTATGACTTGTAAAAAAAACATTTTTTTTGTAAGTTTTTTTATTATATTCTTTATCTTTAATCTTTGTCAAAGCAGTTAATAATTATTTTCATGTTGCCAAACAATAAACGATCAATTTTGTCAATTTCGAAAAGAATAGGCGATAAATAAAAAAACTATTATTTTATTATTTAAAATTTAAAAAAATAAAAGGAGTTTGTAAATGTCTTATCGTAATAACCGGTAATAGACAAGGAGTATTTGGTCGATTTATGTTGTATTGGGGTGCCCTGTTCCAAAACTTTAGACACTTTTTATTTTTTAAAAACTCTTTAAGAATAACTAATAAGTTAGTCTTTTTTTGTTTCAAAGACTAAAAAAATAATTTCCTCTCTTTTCTAAAAACGTTTTTAAAAAGGAATTAAATGTTAAGAAAAGAATTATTTAAAGATTTTTAAAAAATAAAAAGAATTTAGAAATTCGTAATCAATTAATCGAACTTCATTTACCTTTGGTAAAAAAACTAGTTTATAAATTTAAATATTATCCTCGAGTTTTAACTAGAGAAGATTTATATCAAGAAGGGATTTTAGGATTAATCAAAGCCCTCAATAATTATGAAGATTTAGGTTATGACTTTATTGCTTACGCTACTTCAACTATCAAATCGGAAATCACAGAAATGATTAGAAAAAGTCATTCTCCTTCTCTTCCACAAAAAAATCATAAAGTTGATAATCTTTCTTTTAAAGAAGAGTTTTATGAACCATATCAAATAAATAATTTAAACCCTCATCAATTATGGTTAAAACAAGTTAATCATGAAATTTTTTTAAAAAAAATGAAAGCTAAATTAAGTGAAAACGAATTTAAAATTATTCATTTAAGTTTTGGGGTTCCTTTAGGAGATATAAACGAAGATTATCAAACTAGTTATTCGAATGAAGAAATAACTCAAATGCTTAATTTATCTTTAAAACAAGTAGAAAACATGAAAGAAAAAGCGATCAAGAAATTAAAAAAATAAAAAACGTTAACCTTTCTCGTCCGTAATGACGTTTTAAACTATAAGTCTTTGACGTTAGACCAAGAGGACAGTGGAAAAATCAAGTCCCATAACGTACATAAGGTAACAGTTATACCAGTAGAAGTTAATTGAGTTAACGGAAAAATTCTGCTTTCCGTGGATCGATCAATTGTTAAAAAAATAAAATTTTAATTTAAACAGAAACAAGATTACTTTCAAAGTAATCTTTTTTTGTATAAAAAAACAAACATAAAATTTTTGAAATAACAGTAAAAAAAGTGAATAGGGCAATATCTCGAAGAAAACTTCGAACTCCGTCATGAAATCAATAAACTCAAAAAAAACAGTTAAAAGAAGAACAAAAAGCCCATTAAACAACTAAAGTAACCTTAGAAAGAAATAAAAAAATATTAACTCAAAAAAACAGCAGAATAGGACAAAATTAAAAATACCATAGACAAACAAGAAACCTGGAAAGGTTCAATTCAACCCTTTATTAATAAAATTAAAAAAAACATAAATGAAACATTTATTAAAGTAACTTCTTGGTTCAAAAAATGGTTTTAATTAAAATTCAAAAGTTAAATGTGTTAAAATGTTGGTATATTACAAATTATCCGAAAGGAACTAATCATGTTTAATATTAAAAAAATAATCAAATTGTTTTTTTATCATTTTAGGGTTATTTCTTTTTTTAATTATCGGTTGGATTATTTTAACCAAAATGAAAATCATTAAATTACCAAAAAAAGAAATCCCTATTTTAAATGAAACCAAATTCGAAAAAATTGATGAATGGTATGACGGATAATAACAAATGTTAAATGATTAAAGCCAAATACATCTTTGATGGCATAATGAAGTTTTGGTTATTATCAACAACAAGCTCAAGCCAAAAAAGGCAGTTTTAATGATATTTTAACAGTTCAAGAACGCATAAAATCCAAAAAAGAACCATCTAAACCTCACCAATTACATCCAAAGACCATCATTCTTTCGATCGTTGGATAAAAAAAGAGGATTAACCTATAAAACATACTACTTTAAACGGATTCAATTTCGCTTCTTTCGATATGAAAGATGACAGTCATTTATATTCAAATTTTATATTCAAATATTAATTTCGAAAAACAACACAACACGAAAGCCCAGGTAAACAACTCTTTAATCATTAAATACAAAGAAGATAAAGATATATTTACCTTGGTAGGGCTTTTGTTCACGATGCCAACTTCGAATTAACTGATTTACCATCTTCGCTTCAACCCTGTTCGTAAAACTTTATCTATTTACCAAGATAAAAACAATAACGATAAAGTCAAAGAAGTTGAAAATAATAAAAGAAGAATCCACTCTGAATGGTGATAAAATATTAACAACTTCCAATATGTTAAAATTAAAGTAATAAAAATCAAAGGAGATTTAATTAATGTTTAAAATCAAAAATAATTTATTATTGTTATTGAATGCATTTTTTGTATTTACTTTCTTAGGATTGTTTTTAATTACTAGTAATAAACAAGTAATGGGGATGAATAAAGATATTGCTAACACTAGTAATAATAATCAAAACATCACTAATTACTCTATTGAAGAAAATATAATTAATTTAAAATATAAAATTCGGGAAAATGCAGTTAAAAAAATAAATAAAGAAAGCGAAATACAACAATTATCAAATAATGATCCTATAAAAAACACTCTTTTAGCCTTAAAACAAAATTTAGAAAATTTAATTCATAATCAAAAAGAACAATTAAAAACTTATCAAATACTTTTAAAAACTTTAAATGATGAAAATAATTAATTTGTTTTTAATAATAAATAAAAATATTTAATTCTTCACAAATACCCTCATCAGGGTCTTTTTTTATTTAACAACACATGCAAAACTGGAAAGGAAACTAAAAATCATGTTCATAAAAAAAATCTTTCAATTTTTACCTATTAATCTCATTTTTTTCATCATCACTTTACTTTCATTTATTTATTTGATAACCATTTATTATGTCATTAAATTCTATTTTTTTTACCGTCAAACTAAGTATTCGCCAATTAAAATAAGGAATAGTGGTTCAATTTTATCAACATTTAACCACGAATTAACCCAATCATCATGTGGAATTTCATTAATACTTGGTTAGCCAAGCTAAATAATAGCCTTAATACTATCAGTCGTTATTTCTTTACTTATCAAAATCAATGGTTAAATTTATGTTTATTAACAATTATTTTATTATTTCTTCCTCATTTCTTATATCTAATTGATTTTCTTTTTAAATGTCTTTATTGCCTTTTTTGTTTTCCCTGTTCCAAAACTTTAGACACTTTTTATTTTTTAAAAACTCTTTAAGACTAACTAATAAGTTAGTCTTTTTTTGTTTCAAAGACTAAAAAAATAATTTCCTCTCTTTTCTAAAAACGTTTTTAAAAAGGAATTAAATGTTAAGACAAGAATTATTTAAAGATTTTTTAAAAAATAAAAAGAATTTAGAAATTCGTAATCAATTAATCGAACTTCATTTACCTTTGGTAAAAAAACTAGTTTATAAATTTAAATATTATCCTCGAGTTTTAACTAGAGAAGATTTATATCAAGAAGGGATTTTAGGATTAATCAAAGCTTTCAATAATTATGAAGATTTAGGTTATGACTTTATTGCTTACGCTACTCCAACTATCAAATCCGAAATCACAGAAATGATTAGAAAAAGTCATTCTCCTTCTCTTCCACAAAAAAATCATAAAGTTGATAATCTTTCTTTTAAAGAAGAGTTTTATGGACCATATCAAATAAATAATTTAAACCCTCATCAATTATGGTTAAAACAAGTTAATCATGAAATTTTTTTAAAAAAAATGAAAGCTAAATTAAGTGAAAACGAATTTAAAATTATTCATTTAAGTTTTGGGGTTCCTTTAGGAGATATAAACGAAGATTATCAAACTAGTTATTCGAATGAAGAAATAACTCAAATGCTTAATTTATCTTTAAAACAAGTAGAAAACATGAAAGAAAAAGCGATCAAGAAATTAAAAAAATAAAAAACGTTAACCTTTCTCGTCCGTAATGACGTTAAACTATAAGTCTTTGACGTTAGACCAAGAGGACAGCAGAAAAATCAAGTCCCATAACGTACATAAGGTAACAGTTATACCAGTAGAAGTTAATTGAGTTAACGGAAAAATTCCGCTTTCCGTGGATCGATCAATTGTTAAAAAAATAAAATTTTTGAAACAACAGTAATAAACGATTCCAACATCAATCAATCAAATATTCGTTCAATACATTCGTTTTCAAAAGTTTTATCTATGAATAATGAAATTTATTTATCAATAATTAAAAAAATAAGGAGGATAAAAAATGAAAAATAAAAAAATATTATTAGAATTTTTATCATCAATTACATACCTAAAGGAAGACGCACAATATTTAGATTATCACGAATTTGTAGAAGCTGTAAACGGCACCGTTTGGAACATAGATGTTTCAGATAAAATTGAATATTCAAAAAATTTAACTGATGATGACAAAGAAGAAATTAATTCCTTTTTATCATCAATTCAACATTATTTTTACAAATTTAAAGATGGCATTAGCAAAAACGTGCTTGAATCACTTGATGATGAAGTTGATAATTTATTAGAATATTGTAAAGATGAAAAAATTGAAATTGTTTATGAAAATGACGACGATGACTACGAAAACAACGAAGATAACGATGATGATAAAAAAATAAAAAAGAAGGAAAAAATAAAATATGTTAAATAAAATTCAATTAATCGGCCGTCTCAGCCATGATTTAGAAAAACAATATATCAATTCAAACAACGAACAAATTCCTAAAATCGATTTTCAATTAGCAGTTAATAACAAAGAGATAACCCAATTTATCCCCTGTGTCGCTTTTCGAAAACAAGCCGAAAAAATGAAGAAATATTTACATAAAGGTTCGAAAATTTATCTTGAAGGAACTTTATCCATCCAAAAATACACGAATAATGAAGGTCAAACCAAAATAAACACTAAAGTTATTCTTCAAAACGTGATCTTTTTAGACAATAAACCTTAAGAAAATTTACCTTTTTAAAAAAATAAATTTCATAACAATCAAATAAACTTAATCATCTAACCCCTTTTCAAAAGGGGTTTTTTTATTGGAAAAAAACACAACAAATTGGCAAGGACACTAAAAGAAATAAAAAAATCAAGGAGACAAAATGAAAAAAAGATATCCTATTTTATTAACGATTTCCTATTTATTTTTCATCATCAGTAATATCATGGCCTTATTTTTTAATTTTGAATTAGGATTAAAATTTAACGCCACAATCGCCATCTTTTCTGATATTTTCTTTTTATTTTATTTATGACATAAGGAAGAAGAAAGATGAAAATCAATTGGATTGGATGTAAGAAAAAACTTTTACCCCAAATTATTTCTCATTTACCAAAACAATTTAAAACTTATTATGAACCTTTTTTAGGAAGTGGTGTTCTTTATTTTTATTTAAAACCATCAAAAGCGATTTTAAACGATAATGATAATCAATTAATCATTATGTGGCAACAAAGTTTCCAAAATCCGCATCATTTTGTTAACAAAGTCAAGGTGATAGAAAATTATATTTTTCAATATCACAACCAAAAGAACCAAAAACAAGCTTACAAAAATTTACTAAACCAATACAACCAAAATGCCAAAAAAAGAAAAAAATTAACCAGGTCAGCTATCTTTTACGTTTTAAATAAATACGCTTTTCGTGGTATTACTTGTTATGATAAGCAAAATAATTTAAAAACAAATTTTGGTTATAAACCCAAACAAAAAACACCTATCATCAATTTAAATGAATTAATCATCTTCCAACATCACTTCCAAAAGAAAAAACATGTTTTATATTGTACGGATTTTCCTCAAATTATCGCCAATAGTCAACAAGGCGATTTTCTTTTTGTCGATCCACCATATTACTATGAAGGAATTAAAGATAAAGATTTTTACCAAAAACCATTTTCTTTTACTGATCATCAACAATTATCCTTAGAATTACACCAAGCAATCAAAAGGGGTGTCAAATGGTTATGCACCAATTATGAAACAACCCCAATTCTTAATTTATTTCCAAATTATAACATCATTTAAAACAAAAACAACAATAAGTCATCATCTCACCAACAAAAACATCAATCAAGAAATCATTATTAAAAATTATGAGTATAATTAAAATTTTTACCATCGTGTCAGAACATTAAATCGGATATGAAACTTGATTTTGATTAAAAAAGGAGAAAAAAATGAAAACAACCAAAAAAGAATTTATTGACGATTACTGAAGTAAAGTGATTCAAAAATACAACGCCAACAAACAATTAATCGAAGAAATACATCATTATCGTGGCGGGATGGTCCCACATCAATTATATCATTCAATATAATCCATTAACTGGTCATAAATTAAAACAAACCAAATATCATCAAAATTTTTTTGTCGATCAAATTATTAAATACGATAAAGCGACTGGTAAAGAAATAAAAAAAACATCGATATTGAATATCTTAACTTTTCAAAAGAAAACCAAAATAAAAGGAGAATAAAAAAATCATATGAGCGACGCGCCATGACTGAAATCGCCCACGGGACTTACTTCAAAGACCGCAGCAAATTAAAACCCAAAAATAAAAATAATAATAAATCAAACAAAAAGGAGAAACCCAAAAATGATAAAAAAAGAATTAATTAAAAAAATCGCTTTAGCCAACAAAACTTCCGTAACTAAAACAGAAGAATTTTATCATATCTTTGAAAATACTTTAATCGAAGCAATCACCACAATAACGAAGAAGTAGTTTTATCACCTCAAATTGGCAAATTCATCTTAAAATCAAGAAAAGCCTACATCGGTAGAAACCCTAAAACAAAGAAAAAACTAAAAATCCCTGCCAAAACAGTAGTCACTTTCAAACTTTCCAAAAACATTAAAGACAAAGTGAAAACTTTAATTTTAAAATAAAAAAAGAGGTCAAAAATGGAAAACCAATCAGCCCAAATCCTTTGTGGGATTGTTTCAATCATTAGTTTTTTAATTACTTTCTTGATTATCTTTTTCAATTGCCAAGAAAAACCCAAAAAAAGATAACAATAATAAACCAAACAAAGAAAAAAAGTAGTAAATTAAACACCTAAGAAAGGAGGTTATCTATGTCATTAAACAAAAAATTTATTTTAGTTTGATCGGATTATTGAGTTTAGGTTTCTTGATTTTATTAATTTTTGGCTTTATTAATTCTCGTCCACCAACTAAAAATCCAACATTAACTAATCAACCTCCATCAACACAACAACAAGAGATCGACAACCAAATCAAATTAGAACAAGCCAAAATCCAAGAATTCCAACAACAAGATCAAACCTTAAAAAATCAAATTGATGAAAATGTCAAAACTTTAACTGAAACTATTACTAAAATTAAAACTCTGCAAACTGAATTAACTAATAACCCTCAATTAAATCCGTCAATCAAATTCCAAAAACAACAACAACTATCGGAACTGAAAAATCAACAACAAACTCAACAAACTTTAGTCAATAATTTATTAGAACAAAGGAAAGCCTTAAACCAAAATCAAAAAGAAAAACAAGCAGAACTAGAAAAATTAGCTCAAGAAAAAGCCCAACTTCAAACCCAAGAAAACCTCCAACAACAAATTTTTCAATTAAATCAAAGCTCTTAATTATGTCGAAGCTAATCAAAAAAGAATTGAAGAATTAAAAACTCAAAAAGAATATCAAAAAAATCAAACTGAATTAAAAAATTTCAAGGATTTTCAACTGTTCTTAACTGATCAAAAATTAGCTTTTGAAAAACAAAAGAAAAATTTAACTATCCAATTAAATCATTTAAAAGAAAATAAACCTCTTCCTCATACTAAAAAACAAGTGACATTCAAAGATGTTTACGGCATGGAAAGCGAAAAAGAAGAATTAGAAGACTTATTAACTTATTTTCGCACGAACCAATCCTTAATTAACTTCGATCAAGTCCGCCCTAAAGGTTATTTACTTTATGGTCCTCCAGGAACAGGAAAAACCTTTTTAATCAAAGCTCTTTGTGGGGAAGCTAACGTTCACTTTATTAATTTAATTCCTTCCCAATTCCGACAAAAATACATTGGTGAAGGGGAAAAAGAAGTTGATAAAGTTTGGCAAGAAGCAGAAAATCATGATAAAACCATTATCTTTATTGATGAAATTGAAGGATTAGAAAATCGTAATGATTCTAACATTTCTTCAGGAGGAGTCAATGTGATTAATACTTTATTAGATAAATTAGATGGGTTTAATAGCAATAATAAAAAAATTGTCTTAATGGGAGCTACTAATATAACCTTCATAAAATTGATACCGCTTTACGCAGTCGTTTTAGTAAAGAAATCTATATCGGTCATTTAAAAGATCATGAAATTGAAGGTTATTTAAAACATATTATCACCCCTTATCAAATTAGTTATCATACTTTCTTAGCTTTAAAAGATATTACCCAATTATGTCAAGGTAAAAACCTCTCTAATCGTGATTTAACCACGATTATCGAAGAAGCTTACAAAAAAACCGCTAAATGGGCTCAACAAAACCCTCAAACCCACGAAGTCATGTTACCTTCTGATATTGAAGAAGTCTTACAACTAAAATTAAAAATAAAACCTGATCATCAAAAAGTAAAACAAAGCCGAGTAACTTGTGAAAACCAATACGCCCAATGGCATCAAGGAATCCTTCAATATTTAGATAAACCTAAAGACGAAACTAAAATTGAATGTCGCTATACCTTTGATGGTTTAAACGGAATTAACTATTACAATCGTCGCTATTCTCAAATCCAAAGGGAATTAAGTAATATTAATCAGCAATTAACTAAAATCCACCAAGAAAACAAAATCTCCCAATTAGAACAAGAATTAGTCACTTTAAAACAAACACCTGATAAATACGAACAAACCATTAAAGATAAAAATCAAGAAATAATCGATATTAAAAATAATCTGAAAACTCTTCAAGCTCGAGAAGAAAGTTTAAGAAAAGAATTAAAGCTGGTCGATAATCGTCGTTAACTTCAAAAAGAACCCTCTAACCTCGTTAACTACATCAGAGAAGGTTAATCCGTTCGACCGTTGGAATAACAGAGGATTTAATTATGAGAAAACCTCAGTGAACGGATTTAAATTTTCTCGTTTTGATAAAGAAGATGATAGCCAATTATATTTATATGTAAAATTAGAAAAACAATTCAAAGAAGACTCAAGCGGTAACTGTTTAATCCTTAAATACAAAGGCCCTAAATACTTCTTAGACGAAGACAAAGACTATTATCTTGGTCGCGCACGTGTTTCTGATTCCAATCTCAAATTAACCAATTTCCACCTCCACTTCAACCCTGTCCGTAAAACTTTATCTCTTTACCAAGATAAACACAATAACGATAAAGCCCAAGAAGCCGAAAATAACACAAGAACCAGCGAGGACTGGTGATAAAAATTTTTAACAATTTCCAATATGTTAAAATATAAAGGAATAAAAACAAAAGGAAATTTAATTAATGATTAAATTACAAAATCAATTTAAAATAATAAGTATTTATTTATTTGTTTTATTAGGATTTTTTTTAATTTTTAATACTAAATGTTTGCATGCTTTTCCTGGTATAGATTTAGACGCAAGAAAACATCAACTTGAAGAAGAAATAAATACTTTAATGATAGAATTAACTAACGTTTTTAATGATACTAATTTAGAATCTCAAACACGTTTCAACAGAATTTCTTTAATTTCAAACAGAATAAATATTGTAGGAAATAATCTTCAAATGATAAATCAACAAATTTTTGCTCGAAACCAATACAATCTACAAATACAAATCAACCAAAATCAAACATAATAATAGAAGACGTTAAAATAATTTAAAGTATGTTTTATTTTTATTATTAAATATCAAAAGGAGATTTAATTAATGTTTAAATTACAAAATCAATTTAAAATAATAAGTATTTATTTATTTTTTGGGATTATTTTTAATAAATAATAGTAATCAAGTGATGGCAATGGAAAACTCAAATAATATTCAAATCAATAAAGAAATTATTATTAATAAAAAACAAGAAATACAAGAATATATAAATCAAAAAAATCAAATAGCTTATATTATTGCTTTTACAAATATTCCAAAAAACGGAACTTTAAATAAATTGTTAGAAATACACACTAATTTATCTAATTTAATTAATTGTTTAAGAGAACAAATTGAATCATTAGAAGAAATTTCTAATATATTTCAATAATTTAATTTTAAATTATTATTCTTAACTCAAGACCCTTCCTCAGGGTCTTTTTTTATTTAACAACACAACTCAACAATTGGAAAGGAAACAAAAACTATGTTCATTAAAAAAATCTTTCAATTTTTACCGAGTAATTTTATCTTTTTAATAATTACCTTATTTTCATTTATTCCAATTATAATCTTTTATTATGTCATTAAATACTATCTTTTCACCGTTAAACTAAGTATTCACCAACTAAAACAAGGAATAGTGGTTCAATTTTATCAATATTTAACCACGAAGCAACCTAATCATGTGGAATCATTTAATACTTTGTTAACTAAACTAAATAATAGCCTTAATACTATCAGTCATTATTTCTTTACTTATCAAAATCAATGGTTAAACTTAGGTTTATTAATAATTATTTTATTATTTATCCCTCATCTTTTATATCTAATTTATTTTCTTTTTAAATGTCTTTATCACATTCTACGGTTTATTTATTATTTAGGAAAATATCTTTTATTATTTTTAAAGAAAATTTTTAAGAAAGAATGAATATTATGAGAATCAAAAACTTAAATCAAAGGACCAAATTATGGTATCAACACCGAAAAAAATACATCAACGCTTCTGAAATCGCTTCCATTACGGGTTTAGATCCCTTTCGTTTCATGAAACAGTTAGTTCATGATAAAATTTTTGGCACAACTTTTACCGCTAATCAATATACACTTCATGGTCAAAAAATGGAACCTATAGCTCGTAAATTTTTCATACAAAAAACCAATTCAACTTTTGAAGACATTATATTACCAACTATTTTTTTAAAGACAAATAGATAGCTTTAAAGCTGTTATTTTTGATGATATCTTTAAATTAGTCCTAAAATTCGGCCATTTTTTAATTATTTTTTTATTTATCTAATTTTTTAAATTTTTAATTGACATATTATTTTTTTAATATTATAATATTAATGATTAATAAATAGTTTACTTTTTTAATTTTTTAACTTTTTGAATGGTTCTATTTTAATGGAACACACTCGACTGGTGATAAAAACTTAACAACTTTCAATATAATAAAATTTAATTAATAAAAATTAAAGGAGATTTAATTAATGTTTAAATTAAAAAAGCATTTATTATTATTTAATATTTTTTTATTTATTAGTTTATTTTTATTTTTTTTCGTTTATAAACAAAAGATCTATGCTTATCCTTTATTAAACAAAGTTACAACTGGTATTTACACAGAATTAAAAACAGTTGAAAATGCTAAAGCCAATATAATTGTAACTCATGGTATTGCTGAAAGTTCTAAAGAATATGAAAAATTAGTTAACTATTTAAATCGATATGGTTATAATGTTTTACTTTATGATATTAGAAGTCATGGTCAAAGTAGAAACAACAACAATAATAATATAGCTGATATTGATGATTTTCATATTTTTTTAAATGACTTACATTCGATAGTTAATTCTTTGAAACAAGAAAATAATTTAAAAATTATTTTATTAGGACATAGTTTAGGTGGAATGATTAATAATTGTTATGTTTATAAATATATTGAATATAATGATATTGATGGAATTATTAATAGTGGTTCTCCAACAAAAATAATAAATTCTGTAAATAATTTTATTAATCCAGAAAATATTAAAAATATGGATAACATTCTAGTAGGTATGGATTATGAAAAATTATCAAGATTGCCTTTAACTACAGAAATGAAAAATTGTCGTACTATTAATTTTTTAACACCAAACTTTATAAGAAATACTATGATTTTAAGCATTCAATATTTTCAAGAAAAAATGATAAACCGTTCATTTCATTATCCAATTCCCATATTATTATTGCATGGTGGACAAGATCAAATTATTTTACCAGAAAATAGTCAAGAACTTTTTGATTTGATTAAAAATACAAATAAACAATTAAAATTATATCCTTTAAATTATCACAATTTATTTAATGATTTAGATAATGAACAAGTTTATCAAGATATTATTGAATGGTTAAAACAATTTAATATTTGAAGATCTTGAACTGTTCCTTTTTTTTAGACAATTTTAATTTTTAAAATTGTTCTTTAAGATTAAAAATTAATTGATAATTTCTTGTCTTTTCAAACTAAAGAAACATTTTTTTGAATTAAAAAGTGTCTAAACTTTTTTAATAATTCTTTGTTTCAAAAGATATTTTTTTTAATATTTTATCCTTACACTATTTAGTTAGGTAAAAAAGTGAAAAACTCGCCAACAAAATGAAAAGAAAATAATCTTTGATATAAATTTAACATTTTTCTTGAAAAAAAGGCGTACTAAAGTAACCTTTTTCAAGGTTATATTATTTTATGGTTTTAAGGTGGTTATTTCGGCTTTTAAGAGGGATTAAATCTGAAAGTAATATTTTTTATTTATTACTAGAAGAAAAATTATCATTAATTAAGTTGATTTTAGTTTGTTTAATTTCTTCTAAGATTTGAGAATCGACAAAGAGAGTTTGGTTTTTAGGACGATAATTGGCTTTTTGGTAGGTATTTTTCTTTTTAGAATGAGCGATAATAGTGAGGTTGCCGTAATAAACATCGACATCTTTACAATTTTTATCATAAGGAGAAAAAATATGTCTAATTTTGTATATAATATTTGTTTCTTTGAGTTGTATTCCTAAC
The DNA here is from genome assembly GCF_026821955.1 of Candidatus Phytoplasma rubi. Taxonomy (NCBI): domain Bacteria; kingdom Bacillati; phylum Mycoplasmatota; class Mollicutes; order Acholeplasmatales; family Acholeplasmataceae; genus Candidatus Phytoplasma; species Candidatus Phytoplasma rubi. Next base: position 403,992 of record NZ_CP114006.1, read on the forward strand.
TCTTTGCTTCGTTTTTGTCCTGTTTCGTCGTTATCTAAGACGATAATCACCTTAATCTTTTCTTTTTTAAGAATTTCTAGTTGAGATTGTGAAAGTAATTGGGCGACACAAATGAGACCGACCACGTTTTTAATACTATTTTGCCAACAACTAATGACATCATGAATGATGAATGGTTTTTGTTTTTTAATATAAGGTAAAGCTTCAAAAAAACAATAACTAAAATGAAATGTTGGGGTTTGACTAAAATTAGTTAAAGCTTGGTATTTAGGTCGAAAGTAAGAAACTTTCCAGGAAATGGTTTTGATAAAAATGAAAAGTTTGATGATAACCATTTTCAATGGGGATAATGATGGAACCATGGAAAGTATCATGATAATATTTTTTATTTTGTTTACTGGTTTTTTCTTTGATAAAACCATATTTAACTAATTTATTTATATTAATATTTTTTTTTACAATAATTTACGAGCCGATAAAGCTGTTATTTTTGATGATATCTTTAAATTATACCGAACATTCAGTCATTTTTAAATTATTTTTTTATTTATCTAATTTTTTATTAAAAAAATATATATAAAAAAATAATTAATAAATATTTTTAAAAGTCTTGTTTCTTGTTTTTTTTAAATTTTTTTAAAAAACACTTGACAAAATATAATTTTTTTTGTACAATAAAACAAGATTAAAATACTAAGTATTTTTAAAATATACATTTATATATATGTTTTTTTTCTTTGTTTAGTTAAATTTTTTAACTTTTTAACTGGTTCCATTTTTGATATGGAACACACCCTTGTTTTTGTTTTAATTTCGTTTAATTTTTTGTTGTAATCTTCGATTTTCTTTTGTTCGTCGTTAATAAAATTTTGTGATTCATGTAATATATATTTGATTGAATTTCTTATTTTTTCAATTTTAGTTTTTTCATTTATATTTAGATTGTTTGGTAATAAATTATCATCTAATTACAAAATGTAATTTTTTATTTCATCAAATCTAGCTTGTGAAATAGAAATTTTATTTTCTATTTCGTTTTTAGGTGTTTCTTTTTCTTGTGATTTTTCAATTTTAGTTGATTTAGTTTTTTGTTTTTGTGATTCGTTTTTTTCAATAATATTTGATTTTAATTTCAGAAAAATCAATACCAATTAAAATTATAAATAAAATAATAAATAATAAATTAATTTTTTTGTTTGAATTTATAATTTTTTTTTTTTTTTTCTTATTTAATAATAAATAAATATTATAAATAAATCGAAATGTACCTATTATAAACGATTTTTTGATTAAAAATTGTTTCATTAACATAAAAATTTTTATCTTCTTCTAAATAAATATTTAGACCCTTTGTATCCATTTCGATAATGTTATCTACTTTAACAAAACTATTATTAAATATAGAAAATATAGGACCTTGTATAGTTATTACTCAAAATATCTATATCAAATTGTGAAAGCATAAAATAAATGCACTTCACTTCCACTATGACCTTTATAAGGAAACATTTTATTAGTATAATGTCAATATTTAAATCTAAATATTTTAAAAAACTTTTTTAGAATTTTATCTTTTTCTTTTTTTATTACTATTATTTATTGCTATTAATTCATTGTTAAATAATATTAATTATGATTATAAACAAAAAAACAATTTTAATATTTAGTTTTTGTATAAAATATCTAATTGTTTTTTTATAATGATAGAATAATCTTTCTTTATAAAAAAATATCTTTACTTATAATAATAAAAAATTATTATAAGTAAAGATAAAAATCAAAAGACTTTACGAATCATTTAAATGTTGATTTTTTTAAATTTGGTAATATCAAAACAACAAATTTATAAAAAATTAATAACATTTTCTAATTAAAAGAAAAAGATATTTAAAAAATTCAATAACTTATTTAAAATCATTTTGTAAGATTCAAGAAATGATTTTTTTATAAACAATTATCTTTAATTATAATAATTAAAAATTATTATAATTAAAGATAAAAAAATAAATATCTAAAATTAGTTAAATATTAATTTTGTTTTAATGCTTTATTATATTATAAAAAGATAATTTATCGTTTTTTTTGTTCTATTTTGATTAATATCCAAATTGATATAATAAAATTTTTTTATAATAATTATCTTTACTTATAATAATAAAAAATTATTATAAGTAAAGATAAAAATCAAAAGATTTTACGAATCATTTAAATGTTGATTTTTTTAAATTTGGTAATATCAAAACAACAAATTTATAAAAAAATTAATAACATTTTCTAATTAAAAAAAAAGATATTTAAAAAATTTAATAACTTATTTAAAATCATTTTATAAGATTTAAGAAATGATTTTTTTATAAACAATTATCTTTAATTATAATAATTAAAAATTATTATAAGCAAAGATAAAAAAATAAATATCTAAAATTAGTTAAATATTAATTTTGTTTTAATGCTTTATTATATTATAAAAAGATAATTTATCGTTTTTTTTGTTCGATTTTTATTAATATCCAAATTGATATAATAAAATTTTTTTATAATAATTATCTTTACTTATAATAATTTTTTATTATTATAAGTAAAAAAAATATCTGAAATCAATTATATGTTAATATTAATTTCTTTTTAATGCTTTATTACAAAAAAATAATTTATCGTTTTTTTATTTGATTTTTGATTAATAAAAATCGAAAAAATAAAATTTTTATTTTATAAAAAAATTAAAATAAAAAAATACTATTTTTAGGTATTTTTTATTAATTAATTGCTTCCTATAATGTATATTATGTAAACCAATTTTGAATATATTTTTTAATGACAATTATAATATTATAAAAATCAATAAAATATATATAATATTTGTAAATTTAGAAAATAATAAGAAATTTTAATTAAAGTTTTGTAATAATTTAGTATTATAAAAAAATTGTCTCTTTATTATTATTAATTTTTTATTTTAATTTTTTTATAAAATAAAAATTTTATTTTTTCGATTTTTATTAATCAAAAATTAAATAAAAAAACGATAAATTATTTTTTTGTAATAAAGCATTAAAAAGAAATTAATATTAACATATAATTGATTTCAGATATTTTTTTTACTTATAATAATAAAAAATTATTATAAGTAAAGATAATTATTATAAAAAAATTTTATTATATCAATTTGGATATTAATAAAAATAGAACAAAAAAAACGATAAATTATCTTTTTATAATATAATAAAGCATTAAAACAAAATTAATATTTAACTAATTTTAGATATTTATTTTTTTATCTTTGCTTATAATAATTTTTAATTATTATAATTAAAGATAATTGTTTATAAAAAAATCATTTCTTGAATCTTACAAAATGATTTTAAATAAGTTATTGAATTTTTTAAATATCTTTTTTTTTTTTTTTTAATTAGAAAATGTTATTAATTTTTTTATAAATTTGTTGTTTTGATATTACCAAATTTAAAAAAATCAACATTTAAATGATTCGTAAAATCTTTTGATTTTTATCTTTACTTATAATAATTTTTTATTATTATAAGTAAAGATAATTATTATAAAAAAATTTTATTATATCAATTTGGATATTAATCAAAATAGAACAAAAAAAACGATAAATTATCTTTTTATAATATAATAAAGCATTAAAACAAAATTAATATTTAACTAATTTTAGATATTTATTTTTTTATCTTTGCTTATAATAATTTTTAATTATTATAATTAAAGATAATTGTTTATAAAAAAATCATTTCTTGAATCTTACAAAATGATTTTAAATAAGTTATTGAATTTTTAAATATCTTTTTTTTTTTAATTAGAAAATGTTATTAATTTTTTATAAATTTGTTGTTTTGATATTACCAAATTTAAAAAATCAACATTTAAATGATTCGTAAAATCTTTTGATTTTTATCTTTACTTATAATAATTTTTTATTATTATAAGTAAAGATAATTATTATAAAAATTTTATTATATCAATTTGGATATTAATCAAAATAGAACAAAAAAAACGATAAATTATCTTTTTATAATATAATAAAGCATTAAAACAAAATTAATATTTAACTAATTTTAGATATTTATTTTTTTATCTTTGCTTATAATAATTTTTAATTATTATAATTAAAGATAATTGTTTATAAAAAAATCATTTCTTGAATCTTACAAAATGATTTTAAATAAGTTATTGAATTTTTTAAATATCTTTTTCTTTTAATTAGAAAATGTTATTAATTTTTTTATAAATTTGTTGTTTTGATATTACCAAATTTAAAAAAATCAACATTTAAATGATTCGTAAAGTCTTTTGATTTTTATCTTTACTTATAATAATTTTTTATTATAAGTAAAGATATTTTTTTATAAAGAAAGATTATTCTATCATTATAAAAAAACAATTAGATATTTTATACAAAAACTAAATATTAAAATTGTTTTTTTGTTTATAATCATAATTAATATTATTTAACAATGAATTAATAGCAATAAAAGATAGTAATAAAGAAAAGGTAACAGTTACACCATTGGAAGATAACTAAGTTAACGGAAAAATTCCGCTTTCCTTGGATCAATCAATTATTAAAAAAATAAAATTTTAATTTAAACAGAAACAAGATTACTTTCAAATTAATCTTTTTTTGTATCAAAACCAAGCATAAAATTTTTGAAAAAACAAGTAATAAACGATTCCAACATCAATCAATCAGATAGTCGTTAAATACATTCATTTTAAAAAGTTTTATTGATTAAGAAATTAAAAAAAATATATTACAAAGAAAGAAAAATAAAATTATGTTAAACAAAGTTCAATTAATCGTCCATCTAAGTCATGATTTAGAAAAACAATACATTAATAGTCATAACGAACAAATCCCTAAAATTGATTTTCAATTAGCGGTCAACCTCAAAGATAAAACTCAATTTATCCCTTGTGTTGTTTTTTTTAAACAAGCTGAAAACATGAATAAATACCTACATAAAGGTTCAAAAATATATGTAGAAGGCACATTATCAATCCAAAAATACACGAATAATGAAGGACAAACTAAAACTAACACTAAAGTTATTCTTCAAAACGTGATCTTTTTAGATAATAAACCTCATGAATCTTTACCTTTTTAAAAAAAAGATTTCATAACAACCAAATGAACTTAATCATCTAACCAACAAACAATTAAAAAAATCAAACAAAAGGAGTCAAATAATTATGACAAAAAAAGAATTAATTAAAAAAATCGCTTTAGCTAACAAAACTTCCGTAACTAAAACTGAAGAATTTTATAATATCTTCGAAAATAATTTAATCAACGCTATCACTAAGAACGAAGAAGTAGTTTTATTTCCTAAAATAGGCAAATTTAAATTAAAATCAAGAAAAGCCTACATCGGTAGAAACCCTAAAACAAAGAAAAAATTAAAAATCCCTGCCAAAACAGTAGTCACTTTCAAACTTTCTAAAACCATCAAAGACAAAGTGAAAACTTTAATTTTAAAATAACCAAATGATTTTCTTTAAAACACCTAAGAAAGGAGGTTATCTATGTCATTAAACAAAAAAATTTATTTGAGTTTGATCGGATTATTGAGTTTAGGTTTCTTGATTTTATTAATTTTTGGCTTTATTAATTCTCGTCCACCAACTAAAAATCCAACATTAACTAATCAACCTCCATCAACACAACCACAAGAGATCGACAACCAAATCAAATTAGAACAAGCCAAAATCCAAGAACTCCAACAACAAAACCGCATCTTAAAAACCCAAATTGATGAAAATGTTAAAACTTTAACTGACATTATTACTAAAATTAAAACTCTGCAAACCGAATTAACTAATAACCCACAATTACCCCCAAACACGAAAACCCAAAAACAACAACAATTAACCGAACTGAAAAATCAACTTCAAACCCAACAAACTATAGTCAATAATTTATTAGAACAAAGGAAAGCGTTAAACCAAAATCAAAAAGAAAAACAAGAAGAATTAGAAAAATTAGCTCAAGAAAAAGCTCAACTTCAAACCCAAGAAAACCTCCAACAACAAATTTTCCAATTAAATCAAGCGCTTAATTATGTGGAAGCTAATCAAAAAAGAATTGAAGAATTAAAAACGCAAAAAGAATATCAAAAAAATCAAACTGAATTAAAAAATTTCAAGGATTTTCAACTTTTCTTAACTGATCAAAAAATCGCTTTTGATGGTTTTAAATAAAAATAAAGAACCCCGCTTCCTAAAAAAGGTTCGTAATAAGTTTTAAATTGTTTAGGTAAATGAGAAATAATTTGAGGCAAAAGTTTTTTCTTACATCCAATTCAATTGATTTTCATGTTTCTTCTCCTTATTCCATAAATAAAATAAAAAGAAAATATCGGAAAAGATGGCGATTGTAGCGTTAAATTTTAATCCTAATTCAAAATTGAAAAATAAGGCCATAATATTACTGATGATGAAAAATAAATAGGAAATTGTTAATAAAATAGGATATCTTTTTTTCATTTTGTCTCCTTTATTTTTTTATTTCTTTTGGTGTTCTTGTCAATTTGTTGTGTTTTTTTCCAATAAAAAAACCCCTTTTGAAAAAGGGGGTTAGATATTAAGTTTATTTGGTTGTTATTAAATTTATTGTTTTAAAAAGGTAAAGTTTCTTGAGGTTTGTTATCTAAAAAGATCACGTTTTGAAGAATAACTTTAGTATTGATTTTGGTTTGACCTTCATTATTCGTGTATTTTTGGATGAATAAAGTTCCTTCAAGATAAATTTTCGAACCTTTATGTAAATATTTTTTCATGTTGTCAGCTTGATTTCTAAAAACTACACAAGGGATAAATTGGGTTTTATCTTTCATGTTAAGAGCTAATTGAAAATCGATTTTAGGAATTTGTTCGTTGTTTGAATTGATATATTGTTTTTCTAAATCATGGCTGAGACGGCCGATTAATTGAACTTTGTTTAACATATTTTATTTTTCCTTCTTTTTGATATATTTTTTATTTATTTATAGATAAAACTTTTGAAAACAAATGTATTTAACGACTATCTGATTTGTTTATGTGGGAATCATTTATTACTGTTGTTTCAAAAATTTTATTCTTGATTTTGATACAAAAAAAGATTACTCTGAAAGTAATCTGGTTTTTATTTAAATTAAAATTTTATTTTTTTAATAATTGATCGATCCACGGAAAGTGGAATTTTTCCGTTAACTCAGTTATCTTTTACTGGTGTAACCCTTATGGACATTATGGGACTTGATTTTTCCGCTGTCCTCTTGGGCTAACGTCAAAGACTTATAGTTTAACGTCATTACGGACGAGCGATAGGTTTTAACGTTTTTTTAATTTTTTGATAGCGATGTTTTTAATATTTTCTACTTGTTTTAAAGATAAATTGAGTTTTTCAGCTATTTCGGTGTTGGTATAACATCCTTGATAATCTTCGTTAATATTTCCTAAAGGAACACCAAAACTTAAATAGATAATTTTGAATTCGTTTTCACTTAATTTAGCTTTCATTTTTTTTAAAAAAATTTCATGATTAACTTGTTTTAACCATAATTGATGAGGGTTTAAAGAATGTGAAGCGAAAGATTCATGATGATTTTCTGAAAAATTTGGTAAATAGGTAGATTGAGTGATTTTACGAATGGCTTCATTAATCGCTTTTTTAATATGTGGTTTAGCATAAGCCAAAAAATTATAACCGAAATCTTCGTAATTAGTTAGAGCTTTGATTAATCCTAAAACTCCTTCTTGTACTAAATCTGCACTTGTTAAACAACGAGGATAATATTTAAAACGGCGGACAATTTGTTCCACTAAAGGTAAATGTAATGTTATTAATTTTTCGCGTAACTTAAAATTACTTTTATCTTTTAAAAAAAGTAAAAATAATGTTTTTCTATTCATTAGTTTCCTTTCTAAAAATATTTTTAGAAAAGTTGAAGATTAACTTTTTATTCTTTTTAAAAAATAAAAAGACCAACTGATAAAGTTGATCTTTATGATTATTAATAAATTATTTAGTTGTGATACTTTTGGGGTGCAGTGGGATTTAGCCCACCAAACTCAAATTCCCTTAGATGTTATTTTAGATAAAAATTTGGAAGACTCAAACATTCAACCACACATACCTACATGGAAAGGATAAATAACGCTAAAAAATTCTTTTCCCAGCTTAACTTATCCTTTAGTTATGATCAAGGGAAAAAAATAGATTACATCATCGATTTAGTTTATCATTTCTCTTTGGAACAAAAAGCCGAAATCATCGTCATCGATCACCTTCAAATAACCAAATCATCCAATCATCTTGATAATGACCGTCTCGCCATTGACGAAATCATGACGAAACTTAAACAATTAGCCATGGAATTAAACATCGTTATTATCATTTTATCTCAATTTTCAAGAGATACATACAGCAATTACCAAGCTAAATCACCAGAAATAACAGCTTTAAAAGGAAGTGGTGGAATTGAAACTAACTCAGATATCGTCTTAATGATGTCCGAATTCCAACCCAAACTATCTAAAGACCAAGACAAACCATTAAATATCTATAATCAAAATTGTAATCAATTATATTTAGCATCAAAAAACAATGAATCACAAAAAATCATTTAATTATCTATTAAAAAGAATCGCAGTGGTACCAAAAAGAACTTAGTTTATCACTTTGAAATGACCACACGCAAACCTTTTCCAAGAAATTGGTTATATTTTACCTTATCCATTAGAAAGTTATTAAGGAGTTCATCAATGAATTATCAAGATAAAATAAAATACATTCAAACTCATTTCCCCATGTCAGTTTTATTAAAAAAATTAAAAATTTTACCTCTAAATTTTAATAACCACCACCGTTTTCCTTGTCCCATTCATCAAGGAAAGAACCCCACTTGTTATCATTTCACTTCTACTAATAAAATTCATTGTTGGAAATGTGGTCGCGATTACGATATTATTGATGTTTATATAGCTATCCGTCAAATTAAATCCTTTTATGAAGCGATCCAAAGAATAGAAGGATTTATGAATTCTTTCGAATTTAAAAATTTAAACCAACAAGAAAAAGAAATAACGAAAATAACTACTAACCCTTTTCAACAACCATATCACCCAATTAAGCCAAAACAATCAGTTGACGAACAGGAAATTAATATCAAAAAGAAACAATTATTTAAAGAAATCTCGGCCTTATTCAACCAAATTCGCGATTATTATCATTATTTGTTAATTTCCAACCAAAAAATGAAAGTCAACCAGGAATAGAATATTTAACTCAAAAAAGAAAATTAACCCTAGAAACCATTAAATAATTTCATCTAGGCTATTCTCCTTTAACTAATAAACCTTTATCTTTTCGACTAATAAATTATTGTCAAAAGAAAAATATTAATATCGATAAATTAGTTGAATATAGTTTTATCAAAGAAAAAACCAGTAAACAAGGTAAAAATATTTTCATGATACTTTTCATGGTTCCATTATTATCCCTATTGAAAATGGTTATCATCAAACTTTTCATTTTTATCAAAACCATTTCCGCGAAGTTTCTTACTTTTAACCAAAATACCAAGTCTTAACTAATTTTAGTCAAACGCCTACCTTTCATTTTAGTTATCCTTTTTTTGAAGCGTTACCATATATTAAAAAAACGAAAATCATCATTATTCATGAAGGTTTTTTTGATGTCATTAGTTGTTGACAAAACAATATTAAAAACGTGTTCGGTTTAATTTGTGTCACTCAATTACTTTCTCAATCTCAACTAGACATTCTCAAAAAATAAAAGATTAAGGTTATTATCGCCTTAGATAACGACGAAACAGGACGAAAACGAAGCGAAGCCTTAGGAGAACAACTAATCTAACAACAAATTCCTTACGAAATCAGAAGGATTTTGCCCCCTTACGATCAAACTTGTAAAGATGTTGATGATTTATTACGTCAATACGGAAAAGAAGCTTACCAAAAATGTTTTTTAGATCCTTATGCCTCCTATGAAGAAGCCAAGAAGAAAATTATCGTTGATTTAGCCGTTAATTTCTTTGGAGAAGACAAAGTAGAAATAATTGATTAAAATTATTGCTTTTTGACACCAAAATATATTACATCTATATATAAATACATTAACATACCCTGTAAACGCTAATATACCCCTAAATTTTGTGATTTTATTTTCGTAACTTAGGGGTTTTTTCTTTTTATAACAATAAACCAAATTAAGGAGAAAAAAATGAAAAACGACACTAGTCAAGAAATTAGAATCGGGGGCTGGAACACAAAAACCACCCCCAACGATTTAACTCAAATTAAAAACTTTTTAAAAATATTAAAAGAAGATTTAATCAATCTCACTATTATTGCTCATTCTAAAAAGAAAAACACCTACCAAGAAGCTAATTATCGCCCGAAAAACCAAACTCTCTTTGTCGATCCTCAAATCTTAGAAGAAATTAAACAAACGAAAATCACCTTAATTAATGATAATTTTTCTTATAGCAATATATATAAAAAACTATTACTTTCAGATTTAATCCTTCTTAAAAGCCAAAATAACCCCCGTTAAAACCCTCTCTATTCTTTATTTCAAATCAATTATCAAAACGAAACTAAAAATCAGCTTAAAGAATTAATTGGGAAAATTAATGTCAATAAATTAGAAATTTTACAATTATATCAATTAGATGCTCAAAAGTTAGATAAATATCATAAACCCATGAAAACTAACTATAAAAAAAGCTTAAACATCATCTATTATCGAAAAGAAGATTTAAAATATCTTCAATCTTTTTTAACAAAAAATAAACAAGGTTATCGGGTGAAAAAGCTACTTCCTGATTATAAAAGATATTTAAAAAAAGAAAAATCATAAAATAATTAACTTATTTTTTAACTCATCATTTAATCATCATTCACTCATCTTTTTATCATCGTTTGTCTAATCTAATTTCCTTGTAACAATCAAACCTTTAAAGGGAGTGATATTTTATATCGATAATGATAATGATACTCGATATTTGATATTATCGAATTATCATTTTTCATATCATTATTATTTATCGATATAATAAAACTTCTTTTTTTGAAAAACAATTTTATTTTTTTAATTTATTTCAATCATTAAATTAACTTTAATTTTTAAGTTAATTGCCTTTCCAAGTATTGAAAACAATATATTATTATTAAAAACAAATTAGATTTATAATATTAAATGTATATTAAATAATTTATAAAAATAATGAGGGTTTTTAATTATGAAATTATCAACTTAATTTTTTAGTCTTCAAAGCAATTTTAAAATAAAAAGTTGTTTTAGAAAAAAGAACAGTTTAATTTATCAATTTTATTTTATTGTTATATATAAATATTAAATAAATAAGGAAAAAAATTATTTATGTTTGATAAATCAAAAAAAAAATTATCTCGTAAAGCTTTTATTTTTTTAATTGTATTCATTATATTTTCAAGTGCAACTTATTTTATTAAATTAAACACTTATTCTTTTCGTCGTTTTTTTTGTATTCAGGGGTATATATATTACTCAGAACAAAATTTATTAACTTTTATACATGGTGTTTATTATAATACTTTTTATAATTTCACTTTTCAAAGTAATTTTTTAGTTCTTTTATTTTGTATTGGTACTTTAAATTATAAATTTCGAAATTCTAAAAATTATTCTTTATGGGCTTTTTGTGTTTTAGTTGATATATTATTAACTGGTGTTGTTTGGAATTTAATCGCCGATCCTTTTGTAGATTATAAAAATTTTAAATATGAGTTTTTAACAGTGAGTTTATGTGAACACACTTATATTCCAATATTGTTTACTATTTTTTATTTTAGTAATTTTTATATTAATCCTCCTTTCACTTCTTATCGAAAAAATTATTTAGCTTTAATTCATCCTTTGTTTTATCTTTTTTATTCATTAATTTTAGGTTCAATTGAAAATCAACATAATTTTATGAATCCTTTTTCATCATGTAATATTAGTTTAATAATTAATAATCTTTTTGATTTAAATTTTTATAATAATTCGTCTCAAGGATGGTTCGGCGTTTTAATAAATAATGTTTTCTTATTATTAGTTTTATTAATTGTTATTCCTATTCTATTTAGAATAAAAAAAATTTTAGTTAATAAAAACTTTTTACCATCGAAGAAAAAATAAAATGATAATTTTCCTTCTAGTAATAGTAATAAAAATTACTTTCAGATTTAATCCCTCTTAAAAGCTAAAATAACCCCCTTAAAACCCTCTATTCTTTATTTCAAATCAATTATCAAAACGAAACTAAAAATCAGCTTAAAGAATTAATTGAGAAAATTGATGTCAATAAATTAGAAACTTTACAATTATATCAATTAGATGCTCAAAAGCTAGATAAATATCATAAACCCATGAAAAATAACTATAAAAAAGGGTTAAACATTATTTATTATCGAAAAAAAGATTTAAAATACATTCAATCTTTTTTAACGAAAACCAAACAAGGTTATCGGGTGAAAAAACTACATTCTATGTATAAATATTTAATAAAAAAAGAAAACTAACAACTTTATAATACTTTACTAACAGTTTTATAACAGTTTGTCTTTTAAAATAATCTATATAAAGATTAACTCATTTGAGGAGTGATATTTTATATATTATATCGATAATGATAATGATACTCGATATTTGATATTATCGAATTATCATTTTTCATATCATTATTATTTAGTCGATATAAAAAACTTCTTTTTAGTAATTTTATTTTTTTAATTTATTTCAATCATTAAATTAACTTTAATTTTTAAGTTAATTGCCTTACCAAGTATTAAATATTATATATTAAACAAAAAGATTAACACGCTGAAGCCGCGCTTATTTATCAAATAAAAAATCTTTTAGAGATATATATAGTTAATATATATAATTTATAAGGATAGTTGGTGTTTGAATTATGAAATTAGAAAAAATTCACTAATAAAAAAATCAAATTATTAAAAAAAATAATTAATAAAATTAAAAAAATAAATGAAATGAGTTTTCAATGAGAATAATACCTTATGAGTTATATCCTTATACTCCCGATATATCTTTATGCGCTTTAAGAAAAGAATTTGGTATGCACGATTATTGTTTGAATAAAAAAATCAATAATAAGGGTATGCAACCTTTTTTAGAATTAGGTCGTAATTATTTCAATTTATCATTTCATAAATGGATTTTAGAAATGTCCCAAAGAAAACATTATGTTAATAGTTTTCATAATTTTTATGCTCAAAATAATAAATATGAGGTTGTTCCTACAAACTTTTGCTTAATTTTAGAATGTTGCATTCAATGGGAAATTAAAAAATTTTTACCTTACAATATTTCTTTGTCTTGGTTCCAAATTTCTAAATATTTATTATCTATGAAACATAATAATTATTTAAATTATTATTTATCTGAAGATATTTATCAATACTTAATACAATGGTATTGTTCTAATTTTATGCATAAAAATAATAAAGGGCTTTTAAAACCAAAAAATCTTCATATGAATAAGATAATTTTATTCTTTTCCAAAAATTTAATTAAATAACTTTTAAATTATTTTTTAATTAATTTAAATAAACTTTCATTACCATATTAAAACTATCATAATTCAGGAATTTTTTGATATTGTTAATTTTTATCAAAAAAGCAAAAATTTTTTACCTGATTTGAGTCATAAAAAATCTTTTAGATATATAAAAAAATAGTTATATATTTCTAAAACAATTTATAAAGATAATTTGGTATTAATATGAAAAAATTAAAACAAAAAGTTAAATTGTTACAAAAAATTATTGAAAAGATTAAAAAAATTGATAAAAAGATTGTTTTTCATTTAGTCAACCAATTCAATCAAACTCTTAATTTAACCACCATTTTAAAAACAATTCAAATTAAAAGAAGTACTTATTATTATTGGTGGTTGAAAATGAAAGATAAACTAAAAGAAAAAGAAGAAAAATACCTGTTACAACAAAAACGGATTAAAGCTTTATGTTCCCATTATCAATATTTTTACGGTTATCGAAAAATCACTGATTTATACCAAAAAACTTTTAATGAATTTATCACCAAGAAAAAAGTTTATCTCATTATGAAAAAAAATGATATTAGTTGTCGTTTAAGAATCAAAAAAAATTTTACTTACCGTAATTTAAAAAATAATCTCCAAGTGATTCCTAATTTAATCAATCAAGATTTTATGGCTACCAAACCTCTTTAAAAACTCTTTACCGACATCACTTATTTCAAAACCAATCAAGGTTTTCTCTATTTTTCTTGTATCATTGACTCTTTTAACAATCAAATAATTGCTTCACATGTTTCAAACCAACAAAATAAAAATTTAGTTTTAAATACTATTAAAAAACTGCCAAAATTAAAAGAGCCTTGTATCATTTACTCTGATCAAGGAAAAGTTTATCAATCACTCAAAATTTAACACACTTTAACAAAAAAAGGTTTTTTAATCAGCATGTCAAGAAAAGCTAACCCTCGTAAGAACGCTGTCATTGAAAACTTTTTCGGCCAAATGAAAACCATCTTATAACATCAAAACCCTTTTTTATTTCAAAAATCTCCTGATAACATAAAAAAATTAATTAATCATTTTCCGAAATTTTGGAATACTAAGTGGATTTTAAGTAAATTAAACCATTCAACTCCATCTCAATATATTCAAAATCTGAGATAAATTTTTAGTTGAATTAACATCAAATAATATAACCTTGTAAAAGGTTACTTTAGTGTGCCTTTTTTTACCTAAAAATAGTAAAATTTAAAAAAATATCATTTTCTTTTCATTTTGTGGGCGAGTTTTTCACTTTTTTTACCTAACTAGATAGTGTAAGGATAAATATTTAAAAATATCTTTTGAAACCAAAGAATTATGAAAAAAAGTTTAGACACTTTTTCAATAAAAAAATATTTCCTTAGTTTGAAAAGATAGGAAATTATCTACTTATTTTTTAGTCTTAAAGAACAATTTTAAAATAAAAAGTTGTATGAAAAAACGGAACAGCTCAGCCTCTAAAGAATCGGAAAAAAGTTTAACTTGTTCATCCACAAAAATGGTATCTTCGAAAGTTAAATTAGTTTTTTGAATGAAAAACTTCTGAGCGATGGGTTCCATTTTTTGACCATGAATTGTGTATTGATTGGCGTAAAGGTAGTTCTAAAGAGTTTATCATGAACTTAACAACTGTTCCATGGAACGAAAGGGATCTAAACCTGTAATAGAAGCGATTTCAGAAGCGTTGATATATTTTTTTTGGTGTTGATACCATAATTTAGTGCGTTGATTTAAGTTTTTGATTTTCATAATGATTATTCTTTTTTAAAAATTTTCTTTAATAATAATAAAAGATATTTTCCTAAATAATAAATAAACCCTAGAATGTGATAAAACATTTAAGGATAAAATCAATTAAATATAATAAATGAGGAAGAAATAATAAAATAATTGTTAATAAAACTAAGTTTAACCATTGATTTTGATAAGTAAAGAAAGAACTACTTATCTTATGAATAATATTATTTAACTTAGTTAACCAAGTATTAAATAGATTCCACATGATTGGGTTGCTTCGTGATTAAATGTTGAATACAATTGAACCACTATTCCTTGTTTTAATTGGTGAATATTTATTTTGACGGCGAAAAGATAGAACTTAATGACATAATAAATGGTGATAATTGGAATAAATGAAAGTAAGATAATGATGAAAAAGATGAAATTAATGGGTAAAAATGAAAAGATTTTTTTAATGAACATAATTTTTGTTTCCTTGCCAAGGTTTGTAGGTTGTTAAATAAAAAAAGACCCTTTAAAGGGGTCTGGTTTTTGATTAAAAAATTATTAAATTCATTTAATTTATATTTTAGATTAATATTTTCTTGCAGACAAGTTATTTTTTAAGAAAATATATTTTTTTTCTTAATTTAATTTCTAAATTTATTTGTTCTAAATTTATTTCATATAAATTTTTTTTAAGAGAAGATTTTTTTTCTTTTAAAAAAGATATTTGAAATTTTAAAAAATTTGAATTTCTTTCTGAAGTGTTAGGGTTTTTCTTATTCCTAATTTTTAAATGAAATGATAATGTTTCTTCTATTCTATTAATTTCTTTTAATATTGAATTTCTTTTTCTGGATAAATCATCTATTTTAGATCTTAAAAACTCAATTTTTGTTTCTGAAGAATCAAATAATTGTTCTGAAGAATCTGTTTTTTTAATTTCTGAATAAACTTGACCAGCATAAACCAAATTAGATTTTATAAAATAATTTATAAATATAAAAAGTAAAAATATTATAAATAAAAAAATTGAAGTATAGTTGATTTTTTTTAAATTTAAATTCATTTTTTTTTGAATAAACTTTCTAATATAGATTTACTATTTTTTTTGATTTACAAATTTTTATATTTGTTATTTTTTTAAATTAATTTTTTAAATAATAATATTATAATTTAAATTTAGTATTTTCATTGCTTGTTGATTATTAAAAAAATTAAATAATTCCCAAAAAAAGTAAATAAATCAATACTTATTATTTATCACCAGTCAGGGCTGGTTCTTTTATTATTTTGGGCTTCTTGGGTTTTATCATTGTCGTGTTTATCTTGGTAAAGAGATAAAGTTTTACGAATAGGGTTAAAATGGAGGTGGAAATGGGTTAATTTGAAATCAGAATCATGAACACGTGCGCGAACCAAGGTAATAGTCTTTGTCTTCTTCTAAGAAATGTTTAGGGCCTTTGTATTTAAGGATTAAATAGTTACCTCCTTGGGCCTTTGAATTGTTGTTTTTCAAAATTGATATTTGAATATAAAGAACTGTCATCTTCCATATCGAAAGAAGCAGAATCGAATCCTTCTAAAGTGGTACTATCGTAAGTTAAACCTCTTTTATTCCAACGGTTGAAAGGATGGAAGGTCTTTGATGTAGTTGGCGAGGTTAGAAGGTTCTTTTTGGGTTTCGAGGCGGTCTTTAAATTTCATCAATTCAAAAGATCCGATATTTTCTTTGTTAGCGAGTTGTTGTTGATAATAACCGATACCATTAAGACCATCAAAAGTATAATGAATTTCAATCATTGATTTAGTTCTTCCTCGGTGATCAGTTACTTCCCATTCGTTTTTGATATCAGCTTTGGTTTCATTTAAAATAGGGATTTCTTCTTTTGGTAATTTAATGATTTCCATTTCGGTTAAAACAATAAAACTAATAATTAAAAAAAGAAGTATCCCTAATACGATAAAAACCCATTTAATGATTTTTTTAATATTAAACATGATTAGTTCCTTTCGGGTAATTTTGAATATACCAATATTTTAACACATTTGACTTTTGAATTTTAATTAAAATCATTTTTTGAACCAAGAAGTTACTTTATTAACTGTTTCGTTTATGTCGTCTTTAATTTTTGTAGTAAAGGGTTGAATTGAATCTTTCCAGGTTTTTTGGTTGTCTATGGTATTTTGAACTTGATCGTATTTTGTTTTTGTTTGGATTAATTTATTTTTATTATCTTCTAAGGTTACTTTAGTTGCTTCATGGGCTTTTTGTTCATCTTTGATTTGTTCTTTTAGTTTATTAATTTCATGACGGAGTTCGGCTTTTTCTTCGAGATATTTGCCAGAGACGTTTTCTAAAGCTTTAATGGTTCCTTCGAGAGCTTGAATATTTAGACCTTGTTGCACCCATTTATCGATTTGTTTTTCTAATTCTTCGCTTAAACGGTTAATTTCGTTTGCTTGTTCGTTGATGATTTGGTTTAATTGGGTGATTTCTTGGTCTTTTTGGTAGATAGTTGCTTGATATTCTTTTTCTTTTTGTTGAAAATTAGTAGTTAATTGGTTAATTTCGTTTTGGAGTGCTTGTTTTTCTTGTTCTAATAAAACTTGATTGGTTATTAATTCTTGGTTTTTATTTTCAATTAAGGATTTTTGTTCTTGGATTTGGTTTTGGAGTTGTTCGGTCATTTGATTTTGTTCGTTGATTTGGTTGATTAATTCATTAATTTGTTTTTCTTTTTTGGTGTTGATCGTTTTTTCTTGGTGAAGGTCAGTTTCTAATTGATTAATCTTTTGATCTTTGGTAAAAATTTCGTTTTCTTTAGAACGGATTTTATCGATTTATTGATTGATTTCTTTTTGAAGTTCTTGTTTTTATTGTTGAGATAGTTTTTGATTATTTTCTAATTCTTCTTGTTTTTGAGTTAAATCATGTTCTAAATTAGCTTTTTGTGTTTCTAAAGTTAAACTATTAATTTTTTCTTGTTGGAGTTGAATTTCTAATAAGTGTTTGGCTTTGATGATTTCTTCAGGAGTTAGTTGTTGCGTTTCAGTTGTTTTGTTAGTTTCTTTTAATGCCTTACCAATTAGTGGTGTTTGTTGGAATTGTTCTTGTTGCAATAAGGTGGGTTCAGTTGTTGATTCAACTGAACCATGATCAGGGATTATTAAGGTTACCAGTTTTACTTTCTTCTTGGGATGTTTCTTCTTGAATTGGATTAACTATAGTTGGTAATTCATTGTTTGGTTGTTGTTGAATAAATGGTTTTTGTAAGATGGTTGTTGGGGGATTTTCCATTTTATGGGTTAATTGTTGTGGTGGATTAAGGATTTTGGTTTCTTCTTGATAAAATTGGTAAAGTTCATAAGCAGTTGAAGCTAAATAAACCCAAAATAAAGCTTTACTATCAATTTTAAGGATTTTACCACCAACATTCGCTATTTTGGAAGTAGCTTTTTTTGAATGATAGTTTTAGTTCTTTTTTTAATAGTTTTTTTCTTCCCACTTTTTAACCAATTATCGATTTTTCCAATTCCCAAAAAAATCCCAATGACGCTTAAAGTAGTTGTTAGATAACAACCTAATTTCTCTTTTGGCGAAAGAGTATGATTAGGATCTTTATCATTACCTGTTACTTTATTATATATATACTCGATAACTTTACGAATTGGTTGAGTTGCTTTATCTTATAACGCTTTAGTTTTAAGCAGCGGTGTCACTTGTAAAAGTGTTGATTTGGTTTAAAACTTCAGGAAAGAATTTGAAAAGGACCCAATAAATGTCACCTCCAATTAATAATAATGGGATACACCAGATGAGGATTTTAAAGAAAGTTTTAATTATTTTAAGTAACCAGTTTTCTTTTTAGTTTGAGTTTCAATAATGATTTTAGGAGTTGGAGTTTTTCTTTTGATAATTATTTTATTAGATTTATTGTTTTTGGATTGATGTGAATTTTTATTTTTTTTTGATTGATTTTTTTTATTTTCAATTATTTTTTTTGACATATTTTTACTTGCTTTCTTTAATTGATTTATTTTGATTTATCGTAAGTTCCTCTAAATTATTTAAATCTTCATCAAATTTTTTAAAATTACTTTTTGTTTCTTGTTAGAATGCATTCATTTCCTTTTCCGTAAGGTTAATTTTTTATTTTAAATAATTATTTTGATGATTAATGTTTTCTTTTAAATTATCGTTTTGAAGGTTAATATGTTTTTTTAATTTATTATTATTGAAGTTAAAGATTATAATTGTTGTTAAAGTAAAAATTATTAAACAAATATAAGATGAATATTTTTGAATAATTTCCATTTTGTTTTCTCACTTTCTCTTTGATTTTTAAAGTTTTTTTAAAATAAAAAAGACTCTAAATTATAGTCTTTTAATTTTGGTGAAATTATTTTTGATTATTATTTTGAGATATAGCGTGATGTTTATCTTGGTAAAGAGATAAAGTTTTACGAACAGGGTTAAAATGGAGTTGGAAATTGGTTAATTCGAAATTTTTATTCCAACGGTCGAAAAGATGATGGTCTTTGATGTAACTGGCGAGGTTAGAAGGTTCTTTTTGAAGTTCACGATGATTTTTTCGACCAGCTTTAATTCTTTTCTTAAACTTTCTTCTCGAGTTTGAAGAGTTTTAAAATTATTTTTAATATCTATTATTTCTTGGTTTTTATCTTTAATTTTTTGTTCTTATTTGTCAGGAGTTTTATTGAAAGTTGTTAATTCTTGTTCTAATTGGGAGATTTTGTTTTCTTGGTGGATTTTAGTTAATTGATTTTTAATATTATTTAATATTAAAAAAGTTTCAAATACTTAAGCTACAGAATTAACTTCAGACGGAATAACAGCAGTTAATAATTTGTTTCAAATAGAAAACATTTTGGATCCTAAACACATGTTTCTTTTACAAAAAATTATTAATTTTGCTAAATATAAAATAATAATTGTTATCTAATTAAAATTACAATAATTAAAAATTAAATAGTTTTTTATATAAATTTTTGTTAAAATATTATTGTTAAAAAATAACAAAGTGGTGATCGAAGTTTAATTTTATTCAAGTGATAAAATTAAGTTTAGGAAAGTCCATGTTAGCACATGTTTTTAGGAAAGCATGTAGTGTTTGTGCTTAAGGAAAAAATAACTTAAGGTGTTTGAAATTTTTCAAGCAACGGCTTTTTAAATTCTAAAGACATATTATATATTATTTATAATAAAGTTTATGAAAATAAAAAATAAAGTGCCACAGAGACGAGTTAATTAGAAATAATTAAGTGAAACGCGGTAAACCCCTCAAGCTAATAATCCAAAATTATGGTAGGAGCATATAAAAATCAGTTTTTCCTAATATAAATTTTAATAATTGGTTTTTATACTATTTTTAGAAATAAAAGTAGAGATAAATGATCGCACTTGTTTTATACAAAACAAGAACAGAACATGGCTTATTCGTGTTATTTTTTAAAATAGAATCTTTTTTTTAAAAGATTCTTTTTTTGTTTATTTAGAATTAAATGATAAATTTAGAATTAAATATAAAATAATTACAAATTAATATATTATAATTTATAATTATAATATGAATAGATATTTGAATTTTATTTATTAAAAAAATTATCTTTATTTTTTTAATAAATAAAATCTATAATTATTTCAATTTTTTAATTTAATAAATAATTAAA
Source organism: Candidatus Phytoplasma rubi (assembly GCF_026821955.1). Lineage (NCBI taxonomy): Bacteria > Bacillati > Mycoplasmatota > Mollicutes > Acholeplasmatales > Acholeplasmataceae > Candidatus Phytoplasma > Candidatus Phytoplasma rubi. The sequence continues at coordinate 425,021 of NZ_CP114006.1, forward strand.
TAAAAAAATATAAATAATATAATATATTCAAATGCATTATTTTTATTAAAAAAATAAAAAAAGGTTATTAATAAATTTTATGACTATAAAAAAAAAAACAGAACAATATGTTATTAGAAAAAACAAAATAGAAGAATTAAAAAAATTAAATGTAGAACCTTTTCGTAATTATTTCGATGTTAAAAATAATGTTTTAGATATATTAAATAAATACGAATGTTTTAGTCATGATGAATTATCTGCAAAGGAGATTAAAGTTGATATCGCAGGTAGAATTGTTACTAATAGAAATCAAGGAAAAGCAGGTTTTTTTCTTTTACAAAATTTTGATGATTCTATTCAAATTTATTTAAATCAAAAATTAGTTTCTGAAAAAGCTTTTAATATTTATCAAAAAATAGATTTAGGTGATATTTTAGGAGTTAAAGGTTATTTATTCAAAACTAAAACGGGAGTATTAAGTGTAAAAGTTTTTGATTTAGTTCATTTAAGTAAAAGTTTAATGCCTTTACCAGATAAATATAAAGGTTTAAAAGATAAAGAGTATATTAGAAAAAAAAGATATATCGATCTTATTATAAATTCCGAAACTAGAAAAAAATTTATTATAAGAACGAAAATAATAAAAATTATTAGAAATTTTTTTGATAATAAAGGTTTTTTAGAAGTAGAAACGCCTATCTTACATTCTATTTTTGGTGGAGCAGCGGCTAAACCTTTTATTACTTATCATAACGCCTTAGAATCTAATTTTTATTTAAGAATAGCTACAGAAATACCATTAAAAAAATTAATAATCGGTGGAATAAATGCTGTTTATGAAATAGGTAGAGTTTTCCGAAATGAAGGAATTGATGCAACTCATAATCCAGAATTTACAACAATAGAAGCATATTTAGCTTATGCAAATATGAAAGATATTATGGAATTAACTGAATCTTGTTTAAAAAAGATTTGTATGGAAGTTTTAGGACGTTTAGATTTTGATTATCAAGAACATTTGATTAATTTTAATAAATTTGATAAATTTGATATGATTGATATAATTAAAATAAAAACAGGTATTGATTTTCGTCAAGAAATGACTTTAGAACAATGCAAAAAATTAGCTCAAGAAAATAATATCGAAGTAAAATTATTTCATACTAAAGGCCATATTATAGTTTCTTTTTTTGAAGAATTTGTTGAAAAGAATTTAATTCAACCAACTTTTATTTATAATTACCCTTATGAAGTAAGTCCTTTAGCTCAAAAAAATATTGAAAATGAAGAATTTGTTGATAGATTTGAATTATTTATAGCTGGGAAAGAATTAGTTAATGCTTTTTCTGAGTTAAACGATCCTATAGAACAAGAAAAACGTTTTCAAGAACAATTATCAGAAAGAAAATTAGGAAATAGCGAAGCTGAAGAATTAGATCAAGATTTTATCGAAGCTTTAGAATATGGAATGCCACCAACAGGAGGCTTGGGTTTAGGAATAGATCGTTTGGTTATGTTGTTAACTAATACTTCTAATATTAGAGATGTTATTTTATTCCCACATTTTGCTAACAATAAAAAAATCAAAAAATAAAAGATATTTAAAATTCTTTTTATTTTGAAATTATAAAAAAATTTATGTCATTAGAGGTTTCGAAATGATAGGTGTTTTTTATCTTCAAAGTTTTTATAGTATTATGGAAAGTATTCCTTCATTAGAATCGCTAGTAAAAAAAGCAAAAGAAAATCAATATCAATTTTTAGCTTTAAGTGATCATGAAAATTTGCATGGAATGGTTAATTTCGTCGAACTTTGTCAAAAAAATAAGATCAAACCTATCTTAGGAATTAAAGTATTTTTATCTTTAAAAGAAATTATTAATAAAGATAAAATAATTAATTTTTTGATTTATGCTTCAAATGATATAGGGATTAATAATTTAATTAAAATATCTAATTTAATTAAAACCAAACAAGAAAATATTACTTTAAAAGTTTTAAAAAAATTTCAAGAAGGTCTTTTTTTTATTGTATCTAATGTAGATTTCGAACTTTCTAATATAAATGATTGGATATTGATAGAAAAAATTTTTACTCAATTAAAAAATAATTTAAATTTTTTCTTTTTTGGTTTGTCTTTACAATCAAAACGTTTAGAAATATTTGCTGATATTTTTTTATCTTTAATGAAAAAATTAAAAATTTTTGTGGTTCCAGCTCATAAAACTAATTTTTTAGAAATCGAACAAGAAGAAGGGCATAAATTGTTATTTGAATTAAATAATCCTTTAAAATATTCTCAAATTTCTTCAGAAGAAAAAATGTCTTTTCAATTTTTGAATCTAAGAGAAATTCAAAATAAATATAATTATTATTATAATGATAATGATTATCGAGAATGTTTTCTAGATTTAAATTCTTTCATGGATAAAATTCAATATAATAAACTTTTTCCTTCTGATATTGGAATTCCTATATGGAAAGAATCTTCTGAAAAAAATTCTTTTACATATTTAGAAGAAATAACAAATGTTTTTTTAAGAAAAAAAATTTCTGTTTTTTCTGCTCGTTTTCCTCTTTATTTAGAGAGATTAAAAAAAGAATTAAAAATTATCAAAGATATGCATTATGAAGATTATTTTTTAATTGTTTTTGATATAGTAAGATATACAAGAGAAAAAAAAATTCTTTTAGGTTCTGGAAGAGGTTCGTCTCCTGGTTCTTTAGTTTGTTTTTGTTTAGACATTACAGAAGCAGATCCTCTATATTATAATCTTCTTTTCGAAAGGTTTTTGAATCCTAAAAGAAATAAAAAACCAGATATTGATTTAGATTTTCCAGATGATAAAATAAATATTATTTTAAAATATATTTATGAAAAATATGGAGAACATTATACTTCTAATATAATCACTTTTAACACTTTAACTATTAAATCTTTTATTAGAAATACTAATTATGTTAATTATCTTAAAAAAAATTTAAAATTCAATGATCCTGATTCAAAACAAATTAAAATTCTTTCTCAATTAGAAGGAATACCTCAATTTACAGGAACACATTCAGCAGGTGTTATTATTAGTAATAAAAATTTATTAGAAAATATTCCGATTCAAAAAAATCCTCATATTAATTCTCCTTTTAAATATCAAACTCAATTAGATGCTAATTATTTAGAAAAGATAGGTTTATTCAAAATAGATTTATTAAGTTTGAAAAGTTTATCTTTAATTGATAAAATTATAAAAGAAATTAACAAAAATAGAGAAGAAAAAATATCTTGGGAACAATTACCTTTAAATGACCTTCAAACATATCAATTATTACAAAAAGGAGATACAGAATATATTTTTCAATTAGAATCTCCAGCAGCTAAACAGGTCTTAAGAAAAATTAAACCTCAAAATTTTGAAGATTTGAATGCTGTTTTAGCTTTGAATAGACCAGGACAAATAAATTATATTAATAATTATTGTCGCAACAAACATGAAGAAAAAAATTTTTTAATTGAAAAATCAGTTTATAATTATATAGAGCATACTTTAAAAAATACATATGGAATTATTTTATATCAAGAACAAATAATGGAAATATCTGTTTATTTTGCTGGTTATGATTTCGGTGAAGCAGAAATTTTCATGAAATATATCATTCAAAAAGTTATTTCAGATAATGACAAAAATTCAATTAAATCAGAATTTGTAAAACGGAGTAAACAAAAAGGTCATTCTGAACAATTAGCGAATCAAATTTATGATTATATTTTAAAATTTTCTAATTATAGTTTTAATAAAAGTCATAGTGTGTCTTATTCTTTAATTAGTTATCGTATGGCTTATTTGAAAACGCATTTTCTTGTTCCTTTTTTAACAGTTATTTTAAATGAACATCAAAATATTCCTTTTGATAAAGAAATGTTATTAAAAAAAATAAAAAACACAAATGAAATTAAAATTATTGCTCCTAATATTTTTATTAGTGATATTGATTATAAATTATCAAAAGAAAAACTTTTATTACCTTTGACTTTGATTAGAAATGTAAATAATGAAATAGCTTCATTTTTAATAAATGAAAGAATGAAAAAAAAATTTGTTAATTTTTTTGATTTTAAAAATAGATGTCAAAAAGTTTTAAATAATGATTTATTAAAAGATTTAGTTTTATCGGGTATTTTTGATGATTTTGGTTTAAATAAAAACACTTTATTAAATGAAGCTAATTTAGATTATTTAGAACATGAACAATATTTACTTTCTTTTAAAAAAGAAATTATATTAGATGAATTACCAGAAGAATATTTAAGAAAAGAAATTTATAGAATTTTTGGTTTTGATTTAAATGTTATTCTAAATTAATATATTATTGAAATATAATATATCAAAAATTATAGAAATAGGAAAATATATTTATAATGACTTTATGTAAGAAATTAATTTTATTTTTTAAAGATAAAATTGTTACTAATTGTTCTCTTAAAAATAAATATTTTCGTTTTTTAATTATTATTTTAGGTTTTATATTTTTTTATTTTACAGCCTCTTTTAATGTTGAAAAGAGAACAATTTGGACAGATAATAATAGATTTAAAAATGTTTCGGATATTTTCAAAAATACAGAAAAAATTGAAAAATTTCAAGACAAAAAAAATGAAAATTCAGAAATAACTGAACAAAGTTTTATTAATTTTAAAGGAATGTTTATCGGTATTATTATTTTTATTGTTCTATTGGTTTTAAAAAAAGGATTTAACGGAATTAGTTTAGGAACTTTGATAGGAGCTTGTGTTGGTATTTGGATTGCGATCGGAATCCCTTCCATTATTTATTTTTTAGAATTTTTTTTTTCTGGAAAAATATTTTTTTGAAAATTAAAAAATTAAATTAATAGAAAAAGAAGAATTATTAAAAAATATTCTTCTTGAGGTTTTTATTTGTGCAAAAAACTTCTTTATATAAAATAATCATTACTTCTTTTTTCATTAGTATATCAATATTAATTGATATTTTTTTTTCAATTTTTGAAATAAAATTTTTTAAATTAACTTTAGTTATTATTTTTTTAGGAGGTTATTTTTTAGGTTTTTTAAACGGCTTGATTATTTGTATTTTTTACACTCTTTGGCATTTAACAAGAAGTTTTTATTCTTTTACAATTTTAGCCCAAAGTTTAAATTTTAATAATACTCAAATTTTTTTTTCTATTCTTTTAGATTACATATTACCTAATTTAATTATTAGTCTTTCAGGATTATTTTTTTATAAAAAAAATCATCAAATAATAAAAAAATTTTTTTTGTGTTTTTTATTAATTAATTTTTTAAGAATGTTATCTACTTCTTTATCTAGTATTTTTATTTATAGAGAGTTATTAATAGAAAAAAATATTTCAGAACAAAATATTTTGATTTCAGCTTTATTATTCAATTTAACTCCTTTTATAACTAATTTTTTTTTAGGAGGTTTTTGTTCTTTTTATTTAAAAAATCGATTAAAAGATATTTTTGATAAATAAATTTAAAATTTTAAATTACTTTTTATCAAATTTAAATATTTTTATTTATTTTTTAATAAAAATTTTTCTTTTAGAATTACTTTTTTGTATTATAATGAATATAGCGTTTATACAATAAATTTATTTTTTTAAATTTAAAAAAATTTTATAATATCTAAATTTTTTTAAGATAAGGAATTTTAGTTCTTAAAATGTCTAGTAAAAAAGAAAATTATTTAATTATTTTATTTTATAATTATACTCGTATTGAACGCCCTGAAAAATTTAAAGAAGAACATTGGAATTATTGTCAAAAATTAGGTCTTTTAGGAAGAATTATTATTTCTTCTGAAGGAATTAATGGGACTTTGTCAGGATTAAAAGAAGATATCGAAACATACATGGAATATTTAAAAAAAATAAAAGGTTTTGAAAACATTGATTTTAAAATAGATACGCATCATAAACATGTATTTCCTAGATTATCTATCAAAGTAAGAAAAGAAATAGTAGCTTTAAAATTGGATAAAGATTTATTTCCTAAAAGTAATCCTGATAATTATTTAGAACCTAAAAAATTTTTTCAAACATTAAAAGAAGAAGATGTAGTTGTTTTAGATGTTCGAAATGATTATGAATATAATTTAGGTCATTTTAGAAATTCTATTAACCCTAAAATTAGTAATTTTCGTGATTTTCCAGAATGGGCAGAAAAAAATTTATCTTTTTTAAAAAATAAAAAAGTTTTAACTTATTGTACTGGTGGAGTTCGTTGCGAAAAAGCATCTATTTTATTACGCTCTAAAGGATTGAATGAAGTCTATCAATTAAAAGGCGGCATTATTAAATATATTCAAGAATCAGAAGTTCAAGGCCAATTATTTGATGGTCAAATTTATGTTTTTGATCAAAGAATAGCTACCAAAGTTAACAAAAAAGAAAATATTATAGTAGGAAGAGATTTTTTTGATCAAAAACCTTGTGAAAGATATATCAATTGCGGCAATCCTAGTTGTAATAAACAAATTTTATGTAGTGAAGAAAATGAAATGAAGTATTTAGGTAGTTGTTCTTTAGAGTGTAGTCTAAATAAAAATAATCGTTATTTATTACAAAATAAAGAAAATTCAAATAAAAAAGATTAATTTTAAATAATATCAAATGAAAACTAATATATTAATTAATATATTTCATTTATTAAGATAATATAAATTTTTGTATTTTATATTATATAATATTTTATATATTATGTAGAAAAAATTAAATATCATTTTTTGTTTATTGTTTTTTTGTTTTTTCTTAATAAAAAATTATTTACAAAAATTACTAAAATCATTAATTAGAAAGAATTATAGGTGTTTATTTATGTTTGCTATTGTTAAAATCGGAAATAAACAATTAAAAATATATGAAGGTCAAGAAGTTTTTGTTGAAAAATTATCTCTCGAAGTAGATCAAAAACATGTTTTTGATCAAGTTTTAGCTATAGAAGATAATGAAAAAACTAAAAGCGTTTTAGGAACTCCATTTGTAAATGGTGCTAAAATAGAAGCTAAAGTAATTAAACAAGGTAAAGCAAAAAAAATTATTGTTTTCAAATATAAAAAAAAAAAGAAATATCGTTTAAAACAAGGTCATAGACAATTATATACTAAATTGTTAATTACTAAAATTATTTTTTAAGTTCGATATGATTAAATATTTTTTTATTAAAGAAGTTGAAAAAATAAAAAAAATAAGCATCAAAGGACATGCTTTGTATGCTCCTGAAAATCATGATATTGTTTGTGCTTCTGTTTCAACAGCTATCATAATAACTATAAATGCTATTGAAATTTTTGGATTGCAATCAAATATTGATTATTCTTTAAAAAAAGGTTCTTTTTCTCTTCAATTATTAAAATTTGATTCTATAATTAATAAATTATTATTAAATTTAGAATACAATTTGAAAGATTTAAGTAAAAATTATCCTAAATATTTAAAAGAAATGAAAAATTGATTTATTAAAGAGGTATTTTATATAATGTTAAAATTAAATATTCAATTATTTGCTACAAAAAAAGGTGTAGGTGCTACTCGTAATGGACGTGATTCTCATTCTAAAAGGTTAGGCGCTAAATTATCTGATGGTCAATATGCACATAAGGGGTCTATTATTTTCCGCCAAAGAGGAACTAAAATATTTCCTGGCGATAATGTAGGTATGGGGAAAGATCATACTTTATTTGCTTTAATTAGCGGCGTAGTTAAATATCAAATTAAACACAAAAATAAAAAACAAGTTTCTATGCAATTTGTTGAAAAAAAAGTTAATTAAAAAAAATAATAAATGAATTTTATAGATGAAGCAATCAATTTCGTAAAAGCTGGTAACGGCGGAAACGGAATTGTTTCTTTTAGAAGAGAAAAATATGTTCCTTATGGAGGACCTTCAGGTGGTAACGGAGGCTATGGCGGTTCCGTTATTTTTGTAGGTGATTCAGGTATTAATACTTTATTTAAATTGCAATATCAAAGAAAAATTAAAGCTTCAAATGGTGAAAACGGTAAAAGTAAAAATCAAAATGGATCTAAGGCTCCGGATTCTTTTATAAAAGTCCCTTTAGGGACAATGATTTATAATAACGAAAATCAAGAATTTATTGGTGAAATTTTAGAAGATGGATTTCAATTGGTTATTGCAAAGGGTGGAAAAGGAGGAAGAGGAAATTATTCTTTATCTAATTCTAAAAATAAAATCCCTTCTTTTGCAGAAAAAGGAGATTTAGGAGAAAGCTTAACTATTAGGACAGAATTAAAATTTTTAGCTGATGTTGGTTTAATTGGTTTTCCTAATGTAGGTAAATCTTCTTTGATTTCTGCTATTTCTAATGCTAAATCTAAAGCAGATTCTTATGCGTTTACAACTTTAAAACCTTTTTTAGGAGTAGTTAGCGGAAAAAATTTTAGTTTTAAAGTAGCTGATATTCCTGGTTTAATTAAAGATTCTCATTTAGGTCGTGGTATGGGAATTGATTTTTTAAAACATATTGAAAGATGTAAAGTTTTAATACATATATGTAGTCCTGATCATAATGATGTTTATGAAAAATATTGTCAATTAAATGAAGAATTAAAAAAATACAATCCTAAAATTTTAGAAAAACCACAAATTATTTTGTTCAATAAAATAGATTTACCAGATGCCGAATCTAAATTAGCTTCTTTTAAAAATAATTTAGTTGATAAAGAAATTGTATCTTTATCTGTTTGGAATCGTTTTAATTTAGAATTTTTAATATATAAAATAAAAGATTTATTGATTAATTATAAAAATGATAAAAATCAAGATGATAAATATCTTCAACAAAGTTATAAATTATTTACTTTAGAAGATGAAGATAAATTTAATATTTATAAAGATGAACAAAGTTATTTTATAGTTCAAGGGCCAAAAATAGAAAAATTGTTTCATAGAACAGATTTTAATAATTATGAATCACTAAAAAAGTTTTCTTATTCATTGAAAAAAATAGGGATAGAAAAAGAATTAAAACAAAAAGGTATGAAAGATAAAGATAAAGTTAAAATTTGTGATTATGTTTTTGAATTAGTAAATGAAGAATTTTTTTATAAAAAATAAAATTCAAAAAAAATATAATAATTATGAATTTATTTTGAGACAAATTATTATAGCATCTGTATTATCAGGTTTATCTGTTGTAATAAAAATTCTTTCTAATAAATTCATTAAAGGTCCTTTTTTTAAAATAATATTAAAAAATACTTTTGTAGATTTTTTATGTTTTGTTCCTTTACTTATTATCCCTTTATATTCTAAAAAAAGTTTCGCTTTTATAGGATCTTTTTTATCAGAAGGTATCGCATTTTGTTATAATAAGCGTACTAGTTATGTATATAATCCTATTTTAAGTTTAACTTATGGTTTTATTTGGGGAATTTTGCCTAGTTTGGTTTTAACTAAAAAAAAAGATTCTTTATTGAAAATTTATTTTTCTATAACTTTTATTTTTATTATTCATTTTATTTTTTATTATATGTTGAGTATTACTTGGATAAAATTTGTTTTTTTAGATCAAAATTATTCTTTGAATTTGAAAGCAAATATTTTTGTTTTACATCGTGTAGAAAGTTCTGTTTTTCTTTGTATTAAATTTGTTTCTTTGTTTATATTATCTTTTATTTGTGCTTTTATTTATAATAGGACTAAAAAAGTACTTTTATCATTATTTTAATTTTTAAATTAGAATAATTTTTTAGATTAATATAAGTTATTTGTTTTATTATAATTTTCCATTTTTATAAAATAAAACTGTTTTAAATAATCTAAAATAACAATTTATTAAAACTAATTTTTTAATTCCTTGATCAAAAAGTTAACACTTTTTAAAAAAAACTTTAAAATTAACTATTAAAAAATAATTTTTATATCTTTTCCAAAAATATTTTAGAAAAGAAAAATAAAATATTAAGAAGAGATTTATGGGTAACCAAAAATTCTAAATATCCTTTTATTTAACTATTATCAATTAAGGATGGAATAAACATACAAAAGTAAGATAAGACCAAAAAACGAAGATTTAATTTGATTTTATGATAAAGTTTTTTAATTAAAAAAATAAGCATTATAATAATAAATTAATTTTCGAATTTTAAATGAATATCTTTGGTGTCTTTTTATTTTATAATATAGTTTATGATTTCAAAATATTAGATTTTTTTGTTTCTTATTTACTATTTTTTTGTCTTTATTTAAATTTTTAAAAAAACTATCTGAAAATTTATTTTATAATAATACTGTATTAATTTTTATTTTATATTGAAAAAACAATTTTTATGAGTATCAAATCCAAAAACATAATTTTTTAAAATTCATGTTTTTTAATAAGATAATTTAGACATAAAATTTGTTTTTTTTTTTTTTATTGTTAAAATTATTAAGTAATGAATTTTCGGAAATTGTTATTTGATATTTGAATTTATTATTTCAAAATACTTATTATAAAAACTCTTATTTATATTAAAAATGATTTTATTTTTTATTATTCTTATTATTTGGAACAGAGAGGTTTTATGTTTTGCAGATAGAACAAAAAAATAAAAAAATTATTTTAGGTTTTTATGTTTTAGTTATCATTATTTTATTTTTTATTTTAGGTATTTTTATTTATAAAAAAATTTTAAAAAAAGAAGAAATAGATGTAGAAAAAACAATGACCTATTTATGTTCTCATAATTCGGAATCATTTAATAAATTATTAAAAAAGATAGATAAATTAAGTGAATCAGAAATACCTGATTCTCTTTCGAAATTAAAAGTTTTAACAGATTCTAAAAAAGATTTGGTAAATAATTTGATATTTAAATTAAATAACAAAATAAAAGATGTTGATATAGAATTTAATGAAAAAAAGAGACGTTTTCAAACATTGGATTTTGATTATAACGAACAATCGTGTAAATATAATATCATGAAAGATAAAGAAACTGGTAATAAAAAATCAGAAGATTTAAAAAATTTTGAAAGAAAATTAGAAAAATCAAAAGAAGAATTAGACTTATCCAGGAGGCTTTATGAAGAAAAAAATAAAAAATTATGCGAATTACAAACATTTGAAAAAAAATTAAAAGATGAACTAAAAGAACCAAACAGTCTTGATAAATATAAATCAATAAATTTAGAAGAATTAGAAGAATTTAAAACATTTGAAAATTTTAAAAATTATATTATAATTAATCCATATTTTGAACTAAGTTATCTTAAATCAAAAACAAAATCCTTATATTTAAAGTCTTTTTATAAAGATATTGATAATATTAATCTAAAAAATGAAGAAATTTTAAAACAGTATGTGGAAATAATAAATAAATTAGAACAAATAAAAACTTTGTTAATTTTCCGAATATTAAGAAAAAATTATCTTGAATTCAATCGTTTATTATTTAACAATAATGATTTATCAAATAAAAGCGTTTTTATTGAGATTCCATATTATTTACGTTTAGCCATCGAAGCTTTAAATGATTTCGACAAGAATGATTTTTGTATTTATCGAAAAGTAAATAATAAAAAAGTTACAACAGAAGATAAAGCGAAAAGTAAAAAAAACAAAAAATACTTAGAAAAATTCTTTATAAACACAGAAAATTTAAAAATAAATTATTTTCTAAAAATTGATAATAAAGTTGAATATTTTAAAAATACAATTGATAGTTATTATGATGTTGATTTTAATGAAACTCCTAAGAATATGATTATAACAAATAGAATAACTAATAAAAAATTCATATTTGATTATAATTCACCAAATAATCATCTAACTTGTTTGCTAATTTTAGGCAGTAATGATTATCAAGAAAATAAAGAGAAATTAAATGATTTATTGGAATTAATTGGCAGAGAAGGAATTTTAACAAGAAATGAATGGCGTCCCAGAAACAAAAATTAATGATATCTAAATTCATGATTAAGTTCAACAGATATAAAATTTTAATATTTAATTTAAAATAATTTTTTTATCAAAAAAGGAACAAATATAATGTCAAATGAAAAAAAATTTTTATTAATAATTATCAGTTCAATATTTAATTTTTTAATGATTTTGATTTTAACTTTTTTTTATTTTCAATTACAAAAAAAATCTAATAATTTAAAAAAAAATTTTGATGATTTACAAAAAAATATGGAAGAAATATCAGACAAATTTACTGCAAATGAATATGAAATTCATGAAAAAAAAGAACAAATATTAGAAAAATTACAAAAAGAAATAAAACAACAAGAAGATTTTTTTAAAACATTTGAAGATGAAAACGACATTAAAAAACAATTAGAAGATATAATAGGCATAATTGAAGATGTAAAAAAAACTTTCAAAACAAATAAACAAGATAAAAAAACCGAAGATACTTTTAAAAAATATAGAAATGATTTTAACAATATTTCCGAGAGTGGAGTAGATTACAATAAAAGAACAGATTTGAAACAACTTGTTAACTATATGAATAAATTTTTACAAATGTGCGAAGAAAGAGATGTTCGTATTTCAACATTAGAAAATAAAGCTGTTACAGATTCGAATTCAATATCTGATCTTGAAGAAAAATTAGGCATATTAAGAAAATATTTAAATGGTTATGCTTTTTTATTAGATTTACATTTAGACAAAGTTCAACAAATAACAAATTTAATTGATTCATTATCTTCAAAAATAGAAAAAGATAAGTTAATAAAATTAAAAGAAATTATTATTAATAAATATGAGAATTTTTTATTAAAATCAATTCAAAATACAGCTGCAGAAGCACCATCATTTATCAAAGAATTATTAAAGTAATAATTAATTTTTTAATTTTAAAAGTTTAAATTAAAAAAAGGTAAATTTTATGAAAACATTTCATAATAAAGATCAAAATAAATCTTGGAAGTTTAGGTTCGGAACTATAAGTTTTTTGGCAGTTCTAATTTTATTAACTTCTTTATCATTTATTTTAGCTGTTATCGTCTTTTTACGCTCACCAGCCAAAGAAAATGAGTCTCATTTGCCGCCTGTGGTGCCACCTTCAGTTCCGATTCCTACATCTTTATCTAATAATAATTTATTAGATGTTAGTTCTTTATTAGAATTATTCACTCCTAAAGAACTTAATAGTGATGGCTTTATGCCTCTAGATGATTTTTTTGGTTCTGAAGAAATTAAAGACAAATTAAAAGATTATATACATAGATGGACAACAAAAAATAAAAAGAAATATAATAAGATTACTCGTAAAAAACTAGGTCTTCCTTTTCCTATGGGAATTATTTTTTACGGACCTCCAGGAACAGGAAAAACAACACTTGCTGAGGCTTTTGCGAAAGATTCAAAAATGAATTTTTACCCCATTACTAATGCACATTCATTAAAAGAAATCGAAGATATTTGGCGTAAAGCTAGAAACAACAGCCCTTCTTGTATTTTTGTAGATGAAGCGGAAGAAATTTTAAAATCAAGAGCTGAAAAAAATGCGAAATTATTAGAAGATGGAGATAGTAAAAAAACAAATACTTTTTTACAAGAAATTGAAGGTGTTAAAACTGATAAAGAAAGACCTGTTTTCTTTATTGCGGCTACTAATCACTTAGAAAAAATTGATTCAGCTATCCGTTCTCGTTGTGATTCTTTATATGTTGGTAACCAACCAGAAGATAAAAGACTTGATTACGTTCGAGCAGTTATTGACAAAATTTATCAATTACAAATAGAAACATATTCTAATGAACATTATATTCCTATTTTTGTTCATAAAATAAACATAGCTTTAAGAAATCCTGAATTATTCGCTACCGCTATTAAACATGGTTATTATATTCCTGCTTTAGGGTCTACTGAGATAAAAGGAATATCTGATGAAAAGAATCCTAACGGTAATTTAGAAACTTTAGACGATAAATTAAAAAGACAAGAATTATTATCCCAATATGCTAGAGCTAATAATCAAAAAATTGATGATTTGTATAAAGATGCTGTACAAAAATTTAATAATGAACAATCTGAATATAAAATTCTTGAACTTGAAGACACAGAAACATGGAAAAATTTTTTAAACCAAAAGGAAAATTATTTAAAAGAAAAAAAATTACCATATGATATTTATACTTTAGAAAAAGTTATAAAATATTTTTATGATTTAACTTCGGGGCGAAAAATAAACGCTATGATGTTGAAAGCAGCTGAAAAAGCCGTTCTTCGTGCAACAAGTAAAGGAGGGTCTTTTAAAATAGAAATTACTGATTTAGAAGAAACTTTTAGAGAATATTTCGGAAATCAAAAAGAGTTTGCTGAAATTAATCAATATTGTGATAAAATTAAGAAAAAACAAGAATCTGATCAAATTCAAATTCAAAGTTTTATTAATGATAATAAAGAAAAATTTCAAAGTTTTTTTATTAAAAAAGGTTTAAGTGCTCCTGAATTAACTCCAGAAGGAATAACAGCAGTTAATAAATTTTTTAAAATAAAAAATATTTTGGATCCTAAACACATATTTCTTTTACAAGAAATTATAATTTTAATAAACAAATATATAATAAAAAATTAATCTAAATAAATAAAAGGAGTTGTTAATGAAAAAAAAAAAAAAAAAAAAGATTTCGAAATATTCAAAAACATTTTTGTGTTCCTTTTTATTTTTTATTTTTATTTTTTCTTTTTCAATTTTATTTTGTAATTTTGTATACGGTTCAGAAGAAGAACTTTATGAAAAACAAAAGGAAAACTGTATTAACGAAACAAAACAAAGAGAACAAGAACTTTTTGAAATGTTTTACGATTTTAAAGAAGATATAGCTCCAATGTTAAAAAGTTTAAAAGATTTGGAAATTCGTTACAAACAATTACCTGAAGATAAAAGAAAAGAAAATTTTGATAAATTTTTGAATTTTTATCCAAAATCGGAAATATTTCATTTAGAAAATGAAATATGTAATTTAGATAAATCAATTGAAAAAGAAGAAGATAATTTGCAAGTAAATAAATCAAAAGAAAGACTAGAAAAATTAAAAAATTTATATTTTGATTTTATTTTAAATAAAATGAATGAATATAATAAAGATGAATATGATAGTGAATGTTCAAATGAAAATGAATTATATCATTTAACTCAAAGAGATCCAAAAAATTTAAAACGAACTCAACTTTTTAGTTATCTACCAGAAGTAACTAATTTACAATTTAAAATTGAATATTTAAGATACTTTTATAAAATATTAAAAGAATTACTAGAACCGAATAATTTTGATATTCGGCCACAAGACATTTATTCAGAAAAAGAATTTTTAGATTTAATAAATGAATTGGTTGTTGAATATAATAAAGAAAATGAATCAAAGAGACAAGAAAAATTAAAAAAATTTTTTACAGATAATCTAGAATTTCAATATTTAGATAATATAGATATAAAGTTAAAAGAAAAAAGTAGAGAAAAATTAGAAAAGGGTTTTCGTGAAAATTTAGAAAATAGAAGAGAATTTTTAAAAATAATGTTACTATCTCCTTTTCCTAAAGAAAATAATTTTAAAAAAATATTCTCTTCAAAAACAAGTTTATATAATGATAATTTAAAAAGTCCTAGTTTAAATAAAAAAGAATTAATTGAACATATAATCCATAGAAACAATGAATTAATTAATATCGATTTATCAAATAACTTAATAAAAACAGAAAATGATTTATATAAAATGTATGTTAATTATAGTATTTTTGTTTTTCGTTCTAGTTGTCTTTACGAAAAAAAAGAACAAAAAAAATTAAATGATATTATTAAAAATCAGAAAAAATTGTTATTTGATTGTTATAAAAGAAATTTTAACGAATATAAAGATAAATATGAAGGAAAATTAAATCAACTTTGTCGATACTTAAAACATTTAGATAAAGAATTAAAATATCAAAAACAAGATATCGATAATAGATATTTAGATCCTGTTATAGATAAAGAGACACAAAAAGAAACGGATAAAGGTTCTTTAGGTATAGATTTAAAAACTATTTATTTACAAAACCCTGAAGATTTAAAAAACCAATTACAATTTCAACTTGGCGAAATTAATGAATATATTTCTAATTTTGTAATTTATTATAAAGAAGAAATAAAAACAATTATTGAAGAAACTGAAGATTTAATTAATTTTATTAATGTTTTGAATAAAAACACAGAAATTAATGAAGAAAGAAAAACAAAAATTCAAGATAAAATTAAATCTTTAACTGAAGATTCACTAGAAAAAAATAAAAATATTCAACTTTTAGAAATTTTTAAAAAAAAATTAAACGAAAAACCTCATTGCCAAACACATGCTCTTAAAGATAATTTAGAAAAATTGGTTAAAACATATTTGACTAAAATAACTGATTTTATAGACGATGGGAATATAATTGATGTTAGAATTAAAACCTACAAAGATTATTATAAATTTAAAAAAGAAAACATTTTAAATCCGTATTTAGATATTATCAGTGAATTACAAATTAAATATTATAAATTAGTAATTGATATTTTAGGAGATATAGAAAAATCAAATGTTTTTGACGAAAAAAAAGAATATTATTTATACCTAAAAAATGAAAAAAAATATCCTATTTCCACAGATTTAGATAAAAAAAATATAGATGATTATTATCAAAAACTTCAAGATTATTTAAAATTGAATTATTCTAGCAAAGAAGAACAAAATTTTGAATTGTCTTTGGATAATATTCAATGGATTGGACAATTTTTAGCTAATTATAAACAGAAATTAACAGATAATTTTAATAAATGTAATATAAATGAAATAAGTGAAAATAATTCGGACCAAATTAAACAAATAATAGAAATATTCGAATCCGAAATTAAACAACGATTTCAAAAAATACAAGAACCGACAAATATTAATGCTGATCACAATAATGAATTAGAACAAATATTAAAAAAATTTGAAGAATCGGAATTTAATTCATTCTTTAAAGACGTTATTAATTCTCGAAAAAAAAATTTAGATAGTATTAATTCTCAAAAAACAAAATTAGATAGTTTATGTGAAGGCATTATAAAATTTGTTTTACCAAAAGAAAACAAAAACATTTTTAAAGATGATATGGAAAAATTAATCGATATTGTAAAACAACAATATGAAAAAGAAAAAAAAATAAGAGAATTTAATATAGAGATTAAAAAAAATGAAAAATACTTTAATGAATTAGACAAAATTATTGAAAGTTATTCAATTCAAAATAATAATGAAATTAATTTTTTAACTAATGAAAAAGAATCTAAAGAAACACTTGAACACAAACAAATAAAAGAGGAGGAGATCGATAAACAAGGACAAGAAACATTAAACAGTTTAATCATTGCCTTGAATGAAAAAACAAAAAAGTCCTTGATTGAAGAAAAAGAAGATATAAAAAAAGAAATAGAAAATTTATTAAAAAATTTAAAAGTTAACAAAGAAGAACATTTGTTTTTTAAAAAAAAATATGAAGAACAACAAAAAAATTTAAATATTCAATGTAAAGAAAATTTTCTTAATCTTATTAAAGATTTTAAAGATTATAAGTATATAGATACTAAATCATTTTACATTAAAGGAGAATTTAATTTTATTGATTGGTTACAAAATTTTATTAACAAAAAATTTCCTAAAGGAGAATTTATCGATGATAAATATATTGATTCACAAGAACAAAAACAAAAACAAATAAAACAAAAAATAAAAATTGATACTACGAATTATCCTTATTTCCAAGATGCTAAAAATTATACTTGTTATTCGGAATATTTATACAAAGACACAATTTTTTGGGTTTTAAATATACACTTAAATTCCAATGAAAATTATAATTGGAACAAAATAGAATATAAAGTAAAATTTTATGAATAATTATTTTATAATAAAAAATAAAAATTATGTCATCTGTCTTTTATGGATATTTGCTATAAATCTTTCTTTATCGTTTTTTTTATATGCAGAAAATCATGTTCTAATTAATAATTTTTTATCTGAAGTATTTAATGTTAATTCTAAAGATTTTTTAGAAAATAAAACTAATTTATCTGAAGTTGAAATTACAAGTTATCATGAATCAGGGCACACTATTATCGTTCTTTTATATCCTGAATATTTTGAATTTTTAGGAGTTACTATTATTCCTTCTGGAGATACTTTAGGGCATTGCAGATATAATATTAAAAAAATAAATTGGCGAGCAGAATCTTTAGTTGCTTTTGGTGGAACATCTGCTGAAAATCTCTTATTCAAAAGAAAACAAATCCCTACTAAAGATAAAGTAGGTAAGGGTTCAGGTACTGATCACGTTAAAGCGAATTTTTTAGTTCAACGTAATTCTACTATGCCACGAAAAGATTATGATCTTTTATATAAAGAATGCCAAAAATTAATTGAATTAAATCAAACTACTTTAACTAAAATTGCCGAAAAATTATTTATTAAAAAAACTTTATTTCCAAATGATATTAAAGATATTTTAAAAAAATATCCTTTACGAAAAATATCTTAAAAACAGTTTTTGACATATAATAAAAGAAAGAATTAAATATTTATTAATAAAGTTTAAATTAATTAACAAATTAAGATAAAAATAATAATTAGTCATTAAAAATGAATTAAAAAACATTTATAATTTTTTATAACACTACGCTTTGAGTTGTTCCAAAACTTTAGACACTTTTTATTTTTTAAAAACTCTTTAAGACTAACTAATAAGTTAGTCTTTTTTTTGTTTCAAAGACTAAAAAAATAATTTCCTCTCTTTTCTAAAAACGTTTTTAGAAAGGAATTAAATGTTAAGACAAGAATTATTTAAAGATTTTTAAAAAATAAAAGAATTTAGAAATTCGTAATCAATTAATCGAACTTCATTTACCTTTGGTAAAAAAACTAGTTTATAAATTTAAATATTATCCTCGAGTTTTAACTAGAGAAGATTTATATCAAGAAGGGATTTTAGGATTAATCAAAGCCCTTAATAATTATGAAGATTTAGGTTATGACTTTATTGCTTACGCTACTCCAACTATCAAATCGGAAATCACAGAAATGATTAGAAAAAGTCATTTTCCTTCTCTTCCACAAAAAAATCATAAAGTTGATAATCTTTCTTTTAAAGAAGAGTTTTATGAACCATATCAAATAAATAATTTAAACCCTCATCAATTATGGTTAAAACAAGTTAATCATGAAATTTTTTTAAAAAAAATTAAAGCTAAATTAAGTGAAAACGAATTTAAAATTATCAATTTAAGTTTTGGGGTTCCTTTAGGAGATATAAACGAAGATTATCAAACTAGTTATTCGAATGAATAAATAACTCAAATGCTTAATTTATCTTTAAAACAAGTAGAAAACATGAAAGAAAAAGCGATCAAGAAATTAAAAAAATAAAAAACGTTAACCTTTCTCGTCCGTAATGACGTTAAACTATAAGTCTTTGACGTTAGACCAAGAGGACAGCGGAAAAATCAAGTCCCATAACGTACATAAGGTAACAGTTACACCAGTAAAATATAACTGAGTTAACAGAAAAATTCCACTTTCCGTGGATCAATCAATTATTAAAAAAAATAAAATTTTAATTCAAACAAAAAAAGATTACTTTCAAAGTAATCTTTTTTTTATATCAAAATCAAGTATAAAACTTTTGAAATAACAGTAATAAACGTTTCCCAACATCAACAAATTAGATAATCGTCCAATACATTTGTTTTCAAAAGTTTTATTGATGGATAAATAAAAAAATATATCAAAAAGAAGGAAAAATAAAATTATGTTAAATAAAGTTCAATTAATCGGTCGTCTAAGCCATGATTTAGAAAAACAATATATCAATTCAAAAACGAACAAATCGCTAAAATCGATTTTCAATTAGCTCTTAACATTAAAGATAAAACCCAATTCATCCCTTGTATCGCTTTTCGTAATCAAGCTGAAAACATGAATAAATACCTACATAAAGGTTTAAAAATATATGTAGAAGGCACATTATCAATTCAAAAATACACGAATAATGAAGGTCAAACTAAAACTAACACTAAAGTTATTCTTCAAAACGTGATCTTTTAGATAATAAACCTCATGAATCTTTACCTTTTTAAAAAAAAGATTTCATAACAACCAAATGAACTTAATCATCTAACCAACAAACAATTAAAAAAATCAAACAAAAGGAGTCAAATAATTATGACAAAAAAAGAATTAATTAAAAAAATTGCTTTAGCTAACAAAACTTCCGTAACTAAAACTGAAGAATTTTATAATATCTTCGAAAATAATTTAATCAACGCTATCACTAAGAACGAAGAAATAGTTTTATTTCCTAAAATAGGCAAATTTAAATTAAAATCAAGAAAAGCCTACATCGGTAGAAACCCTAAAACAAAGAAAAAATTAAAAATCCCTGCCAAAACAGTAGTCACTTTCAAACTTTCAAAAACCATCAAAGACAAAGTTAAAACTTTAATTTTAAAATAAAAAAAGAGGTCAAAAATGGAAAACCAATCAGCCCAAATCCTTTGTGGGATTGTTTCAATCATTAGTTTTTTAATTACTTTCTTGATTATCTTTTTCAACTTCCAAGAAAAACCCAAAAAAAGATAACAATAATAAACCAACCAAAGAAAAAAAGTAGTAAATTAAACAACCTAAGAAAGGATGTTATCTATGTCATTAAATAAAAAAATTTATTTGAGTTTGATCGGATTATTAAGTTTAAGTTTCTTGATTTTATTAATTTTTGACTTTATTAATTCTCACCCATCAAATAAAAATCCAACATTAACTAATCTCAACCTCCATCAACACAACAACAAGAGATCGACCGCCAAATCAAATTAGAACAAGCCAAAATCCAAGAACTCCAACAACAAGATCAAACCTTAAAAAATCAAATTGATGAAAATGTCAAAACTTTAACTGAAACTATTACTAAAATTAAAACTCTGCAAACTGAATTAACAAATAACCCTCAATTAAATTCGTCAATCAAATCCCAAAAACAACAACAATTAACGGAACTGAAAAATCAACAACAAACCCAACAAACCTTAGTCAATAATTTATTAGAACAAAGGAAAGCGTTAAACCAAAATCAAAAAGAAAAACAAGAAGAATTAGAAAAATTAGCGCAAGAAAAAACCCAAATTCAAACCCAAGAAAACCTCCAACAACAAATTTCTCAATTAAATCAAGCCCTTAATTATGTCGAAGCTAATCAAAAAAGAATTGAAGAATTAAAAACGCAAAAAGAATATCAAAAAAATAAAACTTAATTAAAAAATTTAAATGATTTTCAACTTTTTTTAACTGATCAAAAATTCGCTTTTGAAAAACAAAAGAAAAATTTAACTATCCGATTAAATCATTTAAAAAAAACAAACCTCTTTCTCATAATAAAAAACAAGTGACATTCAAAGACGTTTACGGCATGGAAAGTGAAAAAGAAGAATTAGAAGATTTATTAACTTATTTTCGCACGAACCAATCCTTAATTAACTTCGATCAAGCCTGCCCTAAAGGTTATTTACTTTATGGACCTCCAGGAACAGGAAAAACCTTTTTAATCAAAGCTCTTTGTGGGGAAGCTAACGTTCACTTTATTAATTTAATTCCTTCCCAATTCCGAAAAAAATACATTGGTGAAGGGGAAAAAGAAGTTGATAAAGTGTGGCAAGAAGCCGAAAATCATGATAAAACCATTATCTTTATTGATGAAATTGAAGGATTAGAAAATCGTAATGATTCCAACATTTCTTCAGGAGGAGTCAATGTGATTAATACTTTATTAGATAAATTAGATGATTTTAATAGTAGTAATAAAAAAATTGTCTTAATGGGAGCGACTAATAATCTTCATAAAATTGATACCGCTTTACGCAGTCGTTTCAGTAAAGAAATCTATATCGGTCATTTAAAAGATCATGAAATTGAAGGTTATTTAAAACATATTATTGTCCCTTATCAAATTAGTTATCATACTTTCTTAGCTTTAAAAGAGATTACCCAATTATGTCAAGGTAAAAACCTCTCTAATCGTGATTTAACCACTATCATCGAAGCAGCTTACAAAAAAACGGCTAAATGGACTCAACAAAATCCTTAAATCCACGAAGTCATGTTACCTTCTGATATTGAAGAAGTCTTATAACTAAAATTAAAAATAAAACCTGATCATCAAAAAGTAAAACAACGCCGAGCAACTTGTGAAAACCAATACGCCCAATGGCGTCAAGGATTCAACCAATATTTAGATAAATCCAAAGATGAAACTAAAATAGAATGTCACTATACCTTTGATGGGTTAAACGGAATTAACTATTATCAACGTCGTTATTCTCAAATCCAAACGGAATTAAGTAATATTAATCAGCAATTAACTAAAATCCACCAAGAAAACAAAATCTCCCAATTAGAACAATAATTAGTCACTTTAAAACAAACACCTGACAAATACGAAAAAACCATTAAAGATAAAAATCAATAAATTATTGACATTAAAAATAATCTTAAAACTTTTCAAACTCGAGAAGAAAATTTAAGAAAGGAATTAAAGCTGGTCGAAAATCGACGTGAACTTCAAAAAGAACCATCTAACTTATTTTGTTACATCAAAGACCGTCTCATCCTTTCGACCGTTGGAATAAAAGAGGTTTAACTTACGATCGTACCACTTTAAACGGATTCGATTACGCTTCTTTCGATATGGAAGATGACAGTTCTTTATATTCAAATATCAATTTTGAAAAACAACAATTCAAAGGTCCAGGCTTTATAATCACTTAATCGTTAAATACAAAGGCCCTAAACACTTCTTAGACGAAGACAAAGACTATTACCTTGGCCACGCTTACGTCGATGATTCCAATTTCAAATTAACCGATTTCCACCTCTACTTCAACCCTGTCCGTAAAACCTTGTCGATTTACCAAGGTAAACATCACAATATATCTCAAAATAATAATCAAAAATAATTTCACCAACATTAAAAGATTCTAATTTAGAGTCTTTTTATTTTAAAAAAACTTTAAATCCAATCAAGAAAGCGAGTAAAATCATATGGCTCAAAAAACAAATAAAAACACTACAAATCAATAAAAAAACAATAAATCTAACAAAATAATTATCAAAAGAAAAACTCCAACTCCTAAAATAATTATTGAAACTCAAACTAAAAAAGAAAACTGGTTATTTAAAATAATTAAAACTTTCTTTAATATCCTCATTTGGTGTATCCCATTATTATTAATTGGTGGGGCGATTTATTGGACCCTTTTCAAATTCTTTCCTGAAGTTTTAAACCAAATCAACGCTTTTACGAGCAACGCCGTGGCTAAAACCAAAATGTTATACGATAAAGCTACTCAGCCAATTCGTAATGTTATCGAGTATATCTATAATAAAGTAACAGGCAACGATAAAGATCCAAATCATACTCCTTCACCGCAAAATAAATTAGGTTATTATCTAACAACTACTTTAAGCGTCATCGGGATTTGTTTCGGAATCGGAAAAATCAGTCATTGGTTAAAAGGTGTAACAAAAAAAACCATTAAAAAAGGAACTAAAGCCATCATTCAAAAAAAAGCTACTTCTAAAATAGCGAATGTCGGTGGTAAAATCCTTAAAATTGGTAGTAAAGCTTTATTTTGGGTTTCTTTAGCTTCAACTGCTTATGAACTTTACCAATTTTATCACGAAGAAACTAAAATCCCTAATCCACCACAACAATTAACCCATAAAATGGAAAATCCCCAACCACCAATCTTACAAGCGCCACCCATTCAACAATCATTCAATCAAACCATTATCCAAAACGAAGAATCAAGTTTAACTAATAATAATGAAGTTAAAGAAGAAACAACTCAAGAAGAAAGTAAAACTGGTAACCTTAACAATCCCTGATCATGGTTCAGTTGATCAATCAACAACTGAACCAAAACATCTCCAACAAGAACAACTCCAACAAACACAACCACTTGGTAAGGCATTAAAAGAAACTAACCAAAAAACTGAAACTCAACAATTAAATCCTGAAGAAATCATCAAAGCAAAAAACTTATTAGAAATTCAACTCCAACAAGAAAAAATTAATAGTTTAACTTTAGAAACACAAAAAACTAATTTAGAACATGATCTAACTCAAAAACAAGAAGAATTAGAAAACAATCAAAAACTATCTCAACAAGAAAAACAAGAACTTCAAAAAGAAATCAATCAACAAACCAACAAAATCCGTTCTAAAGAAAATGAAATCTTTAACCAAGATCAAAAGATTAATCAATTAGAAACTGATCTGCACCAAGAAAAAACGATCAACACCGAAAAAGAAAAACAAATTAATCAATTAATCAATCAAATCGACGAACAAAACCAAATGACCAAACAACTCCAAAACCAACTCCAAGAACAAAAATCTTTAATCGAAAATAAAAACCAAGAATTAATAACCAATCAAGCTTTATCCCAACAAGAAAAACAAGAACTACAAAAGGAAATCAATCAATTAACTACTAATTTTCAACAAAAAGAAAAAGAATATCAAGCAACTATCTACCAAAAAGACCAAGAAATCACCCAACTAAACCAAATCATCAATGAACAAGCCAATGAAATTAATCGTTTAAGCGAGGAATTAGAACAACAAATCGACAAATGGGTAAAACAAGGTCTTCACATTGAAGCCCTCGAAGGAACCATTAAAGCTTTAGAAAACGTCTCTGGTAAATATCTTGAAGAAAACGCCGAACTCCCTCATGAAATCAATAAACTTAAAGAACAAATAAAAGACGAACAAAAAGCCCATGAAGCAACTAAAATAACCTTAGAAGAAAAAAATAATAAATTAACCCAAAAAAAACAGAATACAAACAAATTGAAGATACTATAAAAAAACAACAAACCTGGAAAGGTTCAATTCAACCCTTTACTAATAAAATTAAAGACGACGTAAACGAAACAGTTAATAAAGTAACTTCTTGGTTCAAAAAATGATTTTAATTAAAATTCAAAAGTTAAATGTGTTAAAATGTTGGTATATTACAAATTACCCAAAAGGAACTAATCATGTTTAATATTAAAAAAATTATTAAATGGGTTTTTATCGTATTAGGGATACTTCTTTTTTTAATTATTGGTTTTATTGTTTTAACCGAAATGGAAATCATTAAATTACCAAAAAAAGAAATCCCTACTTTAAAAGAAACCAAATTTGAAAACATTGAAGAATGGTATGACGATAATAAAAAATGTACAATGATTAAAGCCAAATACACC
Organism: Candidatus Phytoplasma rubi; assembly: GCF_026821955.1. Classification (NCBI taxonomy): domain Bacteria; kingdom Bacillati; phylum Mycoplasmatota; class Mollicutes; order Acholeplasmatales; family Acholeplasmataceae; genus Candidatus Phytoplasma; species Candidatus Phytoplasma rubi. Next base: position 450,306 of record NZ_CP114006.1, read on the forward strand.
TTTGATGACCTTAATGGCAGCATCGGTTATTATGAACAACAAAAACTTAAGGCAGAACAATTATTTCGCGAACGAGAATCATTAGAAAAACAAGCTAAAGAAAAAAACCTACAAATTTATTTAAATGATAAAGCCATAGATATGAATCGTTCACCTAATAATCCTGAATTAGATAATTTATCACAAAAAATCATGAAAAATCGCGATGAACTAATCAAAATAAATCAAAAATTAATATTAGACCGCCTCGAACTTCAAAAAGAACCATCTAACTTAGTTTGTTACATTAAATACCGTCATCCTTTCGACCGTTGGAATAAAAGAGGTTTAACTTACGATCGTACCACTTTAAACGGATTCGATTACGCTTCTTTCGATATGGAAGATGACAGTTCTTTATATTCAAATATCAATTTTGAAAAACAACAATTCAAAGGCCCAGGCTTTAATCACTTAATCGTTAAATACAAAGGCCCTAAACACTTCTTAGACGAAGACAAAGACTATTACCTTGGCCACGCTTACGTCGATGATTCCAATTTCAAATTAACCGATTTCCACGTCCACTTTAACCCAAAAAGAAAAACTTTATCCCTTTACCAAGATAAACACAACAATGATAAAAACCAAGAAGCCGAAAATAATAAAAGAACCAGCGATGACTGGTGATAAAAAAGAATAAAAATAAAAGGAGATTTAATTAATGTTTAAATTACAAAATCAATTTAAAATAATAAGTATTTATTTATTTACTTTTTTAGGACTATTATTTATAACTAATAATTATCAAGTTATGGCAATGGATAATAACGATGGCATATCTGAAAATAATTCAGTTGTTGATAATCATATAGATGAATATAATACTTTTAGAAATTTATTATTAACCCAAGGTAGAATATCTCAACAATTGATTAATGCTCTTTTTAATCATAGTTCAGAAACAGAAATTAATTTTGTTTCGAATCAACTAAAACAAGTACACCAACAAATAATAACTTATCAACAAAGACAACTAAATAATCAAGAACGAATGTTAAGAAATTTTGATAATAATATGGCAAGAGTTCAATTAGAAAGAGAATATTTATTGTTAACACAAGAGATGATTTCAGCCATTAATGATACACCACTTTATGCTTCAGAAGAACAAATAAATACTTTAAGAAATATTCAAACAAGAATAGATCAAAATCAAAGACAAATAAATATCATTAGAAATCAAATACAAAATAACCAAAATCAACCAAATATTCATAGAAGACGTTAAAATAATTTAAAGTATGTTTTATTTTTATTATAAATATCAAAAGGAGATTTAATTAATGTTTAAATTACAAAATCAATTTAAAATAATAAGTATTTATTTATTTATTTTTTTGGGATTATTTTTAATAAATAATAGTAATCAAGTGATGGCAATGGAAAACTCAAATAATATTCAAATCAATAAAGAAATTATTATTAATAAAAAACAAGAAATACAAGAATATATAAATCAAAAAAATCAAATAGCTTATATTATTGCTTTTACAAATATTCCAAAAAACGGAACTTTAAATAAATTGTTAGAAATACACACTAATTTATCTAATTTAATTAATTGTTTAAGAGAACAAATTGAATCATTAGAAGAAATTTCTAATATATTTTAATAATTTAATTTTAACTTATTATTCTTAACTCAAGACCCTTCCTCAGGGTCTTTTTTTATTTAACAACACAACTCAACAATTGGAAAGGAAACAAAAACTATGTTCATTAAAAAAATCTTTCAATTTTTACCGAGTAATTTTATCTTTTTAATAATTACCTTATTTTCATTTATTCCAATTATAATCTTTTATTATGTCATTAAATACTATCTTTTCACCGTTAAACTAAGTATTCACCAACTAAAACAAGGAATAGTGGTTCAATTTTATCAATATTTAACCACGAAGCAACCTAATCATGTGGAATCATTTAATACTTTGTTAACTAAACTAAATAATAGCCTTCATAATATAAGTAGTTCTTTCTTGACTTATCAAAATCAATGGTTAAACTTAGGTTTATTAACGATTATTTTATTATTTATCCCTCATCTTTTATATTTAATTGATTTTCTTTTTAAATGTCTTTATCACCTTTTTCGTTTCTTTTATTATTTAGGAAAATATCTTTTATTATTATTAAAGAAAATATTTAAGAAAGAATAATTATTATGAGAATCAAAAACTTAAATCAAAGGACTAAATTATGGCATCAACACCGAAAAAAATACATCAACGCTTCTGAAATCGCTTCTATTACGGGTTTAGATCCTTTTCGTTCTATGGAACAGTTAGTTCATGATAAACTCTTTGGCACCACTTTTACCGCTAATCAATATACGTTACATGGACAAAAAATGGAACCAATCGCTCGGCAGTTTTTTATGCAAAAAACTAATTTAACTTTTGAAGACGCCATTTTTACTGATGATCAAGTTAAACTTTTTTCCGCTTCTTTAGACGGATACAATGAACAACATCAAGCTGTTTTAGAAATTAAATGTCCTTTTGTGAACGAAAACAAACAAGTCTCATCCACTTGGACTAGTTTTTTAACCAATCCTCAGTTAGAAAATATCCCTCAATACTACTGGGCCCAAGTTCAATGTCAACTCTATTGTAGTCAAGCTAAATTCGCTTACTTTTTAGTCTATTTTAACGACACTAATTATCATGTAGTACGAATTTATCAAGACAATAACTTCATTAATAAAATGATTGCAGATGGTAAAAAATATTTAGCCCTTTTCATCAAAGCCAAAGAAGAATTAGAAAAAACAACTTATTTAAAACAATTAAGTAAAATCAAATAATTAATTAATACTTTTAGACCTTCAATTTGAAGGTTTTTTTATGCTCAAATATAAAAATCAAAGAAAAAAAACATGAAAACAATTATAGAAAAATTTATTGAAGACGAAGGAGATATAAAGTCGCTCAAGAATATGACAGAAACACTGGGAAAAAGGTAAAAAAAACTGTGTATCTAATTGAAGGAAAAACTATTTGGTTTGTAAATGAATATGATAAAAAAACCGTAAGCGTGTTAAAGAAACTTATTATAGATTTGATGGTAAAATTATTCAAAAAATCTATGAATACAATAAAAACAATGGTGAATTAATCAAAAAAATAAGATACAGATTGGATGGTAAAACAATTCATTACATTGATGAATTTGACAAAGACACTAAAACACTAATCAAAGTAACAATCTACTATGACAACGGAATAACAATCTCTTCTGTCGACGAATACGACAAAAACACTGGCGAACTAATCAAAACGACATATTACCACCCCGTTGGAACCATTAAAGATATCTTTAACTTTTAAACCCAACAAAAATTAAAAAAGGAGAAACAATCATGAAATTAATCGTTTTTGAATGACTTGACGGGAACCGGAAAAACTTCTTTTATCAATTCCCTTCAACCCCAAAGCGATGAAAAAATTTTAAAATATTATTCACAAAAACCTATATAATTAATAAATTTCTTTTTTAATAAGAAAACGGAAAGTATTTTTTATTCACAAATGTAATTTGAATATCTTTTTAACAAAAAACTATTTATAAAAAAGCTATGTTTTCTTTTACAAGTTATCCTGCTGATTGTATTAAAAATATGATAAGAATTTTAAACGAATATTTAAAACAAGATTGGAAAGTAATACAAAAATATTTTCATTCAGTTAAAAAGGAGAAATACAAGATAAACAAAAATTTTTTGGTAATTATGAATTTGAAAAATATAAAGTTTATTCTTTAAAAATAACGCACATCGAAAGGTTGTTATTTATTGAAATTAATAATATTTGTTATCCGATTGATTATGATAAATATAATTTTTTATATTCTAAAAATACAAACGTTAAAATAATATTAACTTCAATTCTTTAAAACATTATTTATATCATGAATTAAGAAATTTAATTGGAAACGAAGAATCTACAGAAATAATTAATGATTTAATAAAAAATCCAATTTCTTTTCAAGATAAAGATGAATTAAACAAACAAATAAATACAATTTTAGAGGAAGTTTATAAACATTTTCCAAACAAATATAACAAAAATAAACAAGAAATTAACTAAATTATTGTAAATCATTTTTAATTTCAAATTGAAGGTTTTTTTATTTTAAAAAAACACACTAAATTTACACAAATAAATTAAATTTTCACTAAAACAAAAAAAGACTCTCATTTTAAGAGTCTTTTTTTATATCCAAATTCAATCAAAAAGAAGAAAAAATAAAAATAAAACAAAAGGAAATTTATAATGAAGATTAATAAAAAATTAACTAAACAACAACAAAAATGATTATTTCAACAAGCCCCAAATTAATAAGACAAGATATTATTGTTATATTCATATAAAGATATCTCTAAATATTTATATATTACAATTTATACTTATGATTATAAACCAAGTTATAATAGTTATAAAAACAAGAGTTATTTATTTAGAAATCGAAAATCCATCAAAAAGATTCACACTGAATCCTAAAATGTCAACAAACTTTCAATTTTAATTAAATAAACTAAGTTATTTTTTATCCCTTAAATTAAACTTTTGTTTTTTGAATTTTTATTTTTTTAAAATTTTGAAAGTTATTTATTTTTTTAATTAAAAAAATTAAAATTTTTTAATTTTTAAAATTAATTTTTTAAATTTAAATTTAACTTCAATAATTTTAATTTATATTAAGATAATACATTTGAAAGATATCTTTTAAATATTAAAATAAATTTTTTGATTAAATTTGAATAATGTGTTATTATTAAAAATATATAGAATAATAAATATAATAAACTATATTAAAATAAATATTTTTGAACCCTAAAATAAAATAAAGAAAGAAGAGATATAAAAAAATGAATATGAATTTTTCTTTTTCAAAAGAACCAATTTTAAATGGAGATTTAGCTATTTTATTAAAAACAATTAAAAATAAAAAAATTTTTGGTTTAAAAGAAGCAGATCCACAACAAACTGTTTTAAAGGCTATGTCTTTAAAAGACTTCGAAGGGAAAGAAAATCAAAAAATAGAACTTTTAGTTCCTCATGGTTCTCATTTCGATCAACTTAATATTTTAGGTTTAGGTGATGTATCTTCTCAAAAAAATGATTTTTGGGTTAATACAGGTGGTAAAGTTTTTGATTTGGTACAAAAAGCTAAAAAAGTAGTTATTTTTTTAGATTTAGAAGAAAAATCTGTTGATCGTGATCAAGTAAAAGATTTTTTAATAGGTTTTATGTTGAAAAATTATAATTTTGATCGTTATTTAACGACAAAAAAGAAAGATAACGAAAAAGTTTTTATTCAAATAATAAATAAAGAAGCGGATCATTGTCAAAAAGTTTTACAAGAAGCTAAAGCAGTTGCGGAAGGGGTTCATTTAAGTCGTGATTTAATCAATGAACCAGCTAATGTTTTAGGAACAGAAGAATTTTTAGTTCAAACTCAAAAATTAAAAGATTTAGGAGTTATAGTAGAAGTTTTAGATAAAAAAGCTATGACTGATTTAGGTATGAATTCTCTTTTAGCTGTTTCTCAGGGATCTTCCAGACCTCCTTTTTTAGTAATAATGAATTGGGAAGGCGGTCATAAAGAAGAAACTCCTTTATCTTTTATAGGAAAAGGAGTAGTTTTTGATACTGGCGGTATCTCTATCAAACCATCTTCAGGAATGGAAGATATGAAAGCTGATATGAGTGGAGCTGCTACAGTAGTTGGTTTGATACATCTTTTAGCTTCTCGTAAAGCTAAAGTTAACGTTGTCGGTGTAATTGGTTTAGTCGAAAATACTCCTAGTTCTACTTCTCAAAGACCAGGAGATATTGTGGTTTCTATGTCGGGACAAACTATTGAAGTTATTAACACGGACGCTGAAGGAAGAATGGTTTTAGCAGACGCTTTATGGTATTGCGAAACTATTTTAAAACCTAAATTAATGATTGATTTAGCTACTTTGACAGGAGCTATTTTAGTAGCTTTAGGTCAAGAACATGCCGGTCTTTTCTCTAATGAAACTAAATTAACTCAACAGTTATTAGATGCTGGAAACAAAACAGGAGAACGCTTGTGGTCAATGCCTTTAAGTGAAGAATATGATCGTTTAATTAATAGTAAAAATGCTGATATGAAAAACTCTGCAGGTCTTTACGCTAGTTCAATTACAGCTGCTCAATTTTTAAAACGTTTTGTTCATCATACTCCATGGGCTCATTTAGATATTGCGGGGACTGCGATGGGAAATAAACCTAATTCTATTAATAATTCATGGGGAACAGGTTTTGGAGTGCGTTTATTAAATGAATTTATTAAAGCTAATTACGAAAAATAATAATTTTTTTAATTTAAATATAAAAAACCAAACTAAATTAATTTTTTAGTTTGGTTTTTTATTATTTTTTGGGGGTTCCAAAATTTTAAAAAATTTTGTTTTTTAAAAAAATCTTTAAAACTAACTATTAAAAAAATAATTTTACGGATATATTTAAAAAAAATTTAATTTATAAAAAAATTTCTTTTTTAGAAAAAATTGAATAAAAAAATATTAACTTAAAATTTAATATTTAGTAAATTAAAAACTTTTTAAAAAATATAATAAATTATAATTAATGTATCCAATTCCATTAATAACAATTAAATTTAAATTATAAAATAATTTCAACTGAATAATTTGAACTTTTTTTATTTTTGTCATTCTAATTAATTGTTTTTTAGTTTTTTTATCGTCTTTTATTACATATAATGTTTCTAAATATTTTATTATTGTGTCTTCGAAATTTTCTAATATTTTTATATCTTCTGTGTTTATGTCTTTTTGTTTGTTTAAAAATTCTATATCTTTATTTTCTTTTATTTTTTCTAATTTAGAAATAATGCTTTCTGTATATTTTTAAAGATTTTTTTTGATTTTTATATATTTTATTCAAATATTTATTTTTTTGAGCAATGATATTTGGGCTTTTATTAGTATTTTTTAATAATCCTAAAACATATTTTTTTATTAATTTAAATTCGTCTTGAGAAATAATTATTTGTTCAATAGAAGATTCTTTATTTTTATATATGTGGTTCGTTCATTTGTTTGTCATAAAAATTAACGTAATAAAAACAAATATTATATTTAATATTTTCGCCACAACAAAAAATTAAATTGTTGTTGATGAAATAGGTTACAGTATGAGACTTACTTCATTATAGCGTATATTTGCGCCCAATTTAAAATTTAGAATTGTTTTTTTTGTTCGATGTAGTTTAATTTCATCGAAATAAAGTTTAGTTAAATTAATTTGATTGTCTTTAAAATTAATTAATTTGAAAAGCATTTTTTTATCGAATTTTTAACAATAAATAACATTTTCATCTTCTGAATAATATTTTTTTTGAGGTTGAGAATTTGAGATTTCGCGATATTTTAATGTTTTTAAAAAATTTTTATTTAAACATTCTATAATAATTAAAAAATTAACAAATTTATGTCTTTTTTTGGCGAATTTTATTTTTTTTATGAATTGTTGTTTTTTGTTTATTATAAAAATTTTCGTTGTATTTAATTTTTTTACAACTTCTTCATTTAATAAAATAGTTAAATATTCTATATTTTTAAAATAGTTTGTAAAATTATATATATTGTTTGAAAAATTTTTAATTCTTATTTTGTTAACTCATGATTGACAATATTTTTTAACAAATCAATTTTATTTTGCTGAAAAAAATAATCATTTGGTGTTCGTATATTTCGATTAAAAAATATCTTACTTTCGTTTTGAAAAATTTGATTTTCTAAAATTTCCTAATATGATAATAAAGAATTCTTAGTTTTTTTTAATAATTCTAAATTATTGTTTGCATTTGTTTTAAAGGTTAAAACTTAATTATTAAAACCATTAATCGCGCATGAAAACCATAAATTATCTTTTTGATTCAAAAAAAGATTTAAATCAGTATATAATTTTTTTAAAGGTTAACTCGCTTTAAAATCATTTTTAATTAAATTAGGTTGTTTTTATGAGAATTTTTCATAAAATTTATTTTTTAGAATTCGGGACATGCCATTTCGCTAACCAATTATTTTCTTTCATAATTTTCAAAATTACTTTTTTATTTACAATTTCTTTAAAAATTTTTCTATACAAAAAAGTAATTTTTCGATAACCAAAAGCAAAATCATATTTTTTTACATAAAGAGCCAACTCTTTTATTTATTAATTCTTTTTTATTTTCTCTTTTTGTTCTTTTCGGTTTATTTTTTAACCAAGAATAATAATTATTACGCTTTATTTTTAAAATTTCTAAAATTTTTGTTATAATTAAAGATCGATGATATTGTTTAACAATTGGTATAATTATTTTTTTCAAATCTTTTTGTTCTAATTTAATTAAATTTTTTAGCATTTTAATTATTTTAGTTTTTTGACACATTTTAAAATTAATACTTTCTTATAAGATATGTTTATTAATTTTAACTCTAAAAAGATTATTTTTTTGGTTTTAAAAGTGCCAAGACAAATTTTCTTTAATAAAATTAAAAATTATCCCCCCTTTTTTAATCCATTTCGTACATCTATATAGTGTAAAAAATTTTTTTTAATTTTATATTTTTAAAAAAACCAAAATTTTATTAAAAACTATAAAATTCCGATATTTTAAACCGAAACAAATTTTCTTTAACAAAATGAAAATTTCTTGCAATTTTTCGATCCATTTCGGGTTTTTATATATTTTACAGAGTTTTTTTAATTTTATATTTTTTTAAAAAAACTAAAAACCATAAAATTTTAATTAAAAAATTAACAACTTTTAACTATTCTAAAAAATAAAAATTTAAACAAAAAAATTTTAATTTGTGGGATAAAAAAATAACTTAGTTTATTTATTTTAAATTGAAAGTTTGTTGATTTTTTAGGATTAAGAACAGTCTTTGTTTTTGGCTTTGGTTGTGTTTTTTTGTTAGTGATAATTAAATCATTAGCTGTTTGGAAAACGGCTAATTTAAGTTAAATTCGCTTTTTATAAAAAACAAAAAAAGACTAGTTTTTTAACTAGTCTTTTTGGTATTAAAAATGAATTTATTTACAAAAATTTATAACAGTGTGCAGGACAAATCAGCTTTTAAGTCTGCTTTAATCAACTATTCTTTCATTTAGTTTAATGAAAACTAAACAAAATATAGAGAATTGAATCCCAAAATCACAATTAATTAAATAAATTTAGAAAAAAAATTCGATTCAAACAAAATAATAGATAATTAATTTTTGAGAAATTACAATTTAGTTTTTTTATTTTCGAAAAAATTGTTTTTAGACTCGCTTAAACCAAATCGTATTCAATTATAGTACCATCAGAAGAAATACTTCTTAATAATTCATTTGTTTTTGGATTATATTCGTATAAAATACTTGAACCATCGAAAAAAATTTCTTTTATCAAAAAATTTTTTATCATATCATATTCTTTGATATCACCATTAGGAAAAATTTCTTTTATTAATTTCTGCGTCTTGGGTTCAAATTCTTTTATATGTTTATTTGGTAAAATTAATTTAATTAATGCTTTGGTATCTGGATCATATTCTTTAATTGTTTTTTGATTTGTTCCATTTGGATAAATTATATTTTCTATTTCATTCGAATCAGGATCAAATTCTATGATATTTTTGTTAGGTAAGATTAATTTTGTTAATTTATTATTTTTTGTATCGTATGTTTTGATTGCTTCAAATGTTTCCTTATTCGGAGTAATCTCTTTTAATATAAAACCTGAAAAAGGATCGTATTCTTCCACTGTTCCATTATTGAAAATTTTTTTAATTATTTTTTCATTGAAGAGATCATATATTATTACATCACCATTAGAAAAAATTTCTTTTTGTAACTTATTAGTATATAAACCATATTCTTTAATATTTCCGTTATCAAAAGTTATTTTGATTAATTTTTTAGTATTTAAATTATACTCTTTTATTATTTTTTTATCTGGGGAAATTTCTTGACAAGAAAAAAGAAAATAATTTCTAATTTTTCCATTAGGAAAAATTTCTTTTTTTAAAGAAGAGTTATATTCTTTAATAATTCCTTCGGAATCTGTTTCTTCTAATAAGAAACCTTTGTTTGGATCATATTTTCTTTGATATTTATAAATTTTTTTTTGGTTATCGAATGTAACAAAAAATTCTTTGATCAAATTATATGTTTCCGTGCCATACTCTTTAATATTACCTTTTGTATCAATTATTTTAATTATTTTCCCTTTTATATAATCATATTCCAATTGAATATTATTTTTTGAAATTATTTTTATTATATTTTTATTTAATTCGTCATATTTAATCGATATATTATTTTGTAATAAATAATTTATCATTTGTTTATATTCTTGAATATTACTATTTTCTAAAGTTATTAATTGTTTATTAGGTAAATCATATACTTTATTTTCTTCTTTGATATTTTCTTTTTTTTCACTTATTTTATAAATAATAAAAAGTATAATTGAAAATAATATTAAGAAGAATATTTTATAAAATATATTACTTTTATTTAATTCCAATTAATTTGCCTTTCTAATCGAAGAAAAATTAATTTATGGATATATTTTCGAAAAATTTTATGAATTTTAATCAAAAAAACATATTATGTTTATTTTGTAAACTTAAAAATTATATTTTAGATATTTTTTTATGTAACAAAACATTGATATTATACATCAAAAATTATTCATCATAAATAATTAATTTAAATATTTTTTTAAAAAAATTTTATTTTGAAAAATAAATAAAGATATTAAAATAAATTTATAAAATTAATTAAAAAAAAAAAAAAAAATAATTGTAAATATATGTAAAAGTTTTTAAAATTTTTTTTATTTTATAATTAAACTTGAATTGTAATTTTTTTATTTTTTTAATTAAATTCAATATTTATTTATTAGAGCTTTAATAATAATCATTTTGTATTTTAATTTATTTCGACAAATATATTTAAATTATAAATTTAAGGAGTTAAAAAATATGAAGTTAAATTCGGATAAAATAGATTTTAAGAAAATTTCGTAATTAATTTTTTTTATAAGCAGTTTTTTATATCTGGTTATATCGCTGTAATTTTAATTATAACAAGTAGGTATTCTAATGGTTTCGGATCTAAATTTTTATTTGATTACGTGTGTGTTCGTTTTTTTATGTTTTATTATTTTTTTTATTCATATAATTAAATTTAAAAATAATAAAATTCATTCTTAGATTAATTTAATAACTTTAATTACAGGATGTATGAGTTATATAACATATTCATCATGAATTATAAATGATTATGATTTATTCAAATTTAGAGACGACCCTTATAATTTATTTATATTGTTTATTAATTATGATTTTTCCTTTTTTATTTATGTTTTATTATTTATGATTCTTCTTTTTCGGTTTTCATGCCGTAAAAATCTTTGAATGTCACTTGTTTTTTAGTATTATGAAGAGGCTTGTTTGGGTCTGCTCCATCTAAAATGGAAACATAGGAAAGTCTCAAATTGAAACCAAATCGTTTTTTTATAGTTAATAAAAAAATGGTTTGGTTTCTTTTTTTTGTTTTAAAAGAGATTAAACTAAAAAAAAGAGATTTTAAAATGAAAAAAATTTTTAATTTACTAGAAATAATTAATTTTTTAATTCAAAATAATTATTTTAAGATTTATTTATTTCATCAAAAAACTAATTATAACCTTGATAACCAAACTTTATATTTGAATTATTCTGACTTATATGAAACAATGATACTTTTAAAACAAATGAAAACCCCGCCTTTTAAAATTCAAATGAATTTAAAAATGGATAAAAAATACACTTTTGATTTCCAAAAGAAAATTTTATATCTGAAGGAAGAACCCCAAGTCAATATGATGGTTGCTTTAAATCAAAGATTATATCAACAGGTGTTGGGAAAAACTGCCCTGTTCCAAAACTTTAGACACTTTTTGCTTTTAAAAAATTCTTTAAGACTAACTATTAAGTTAGTCTTTTTTTTGTTTCTAAGACTAAAAAAATAATTTCTTATCTTTTCTAAAAACGTTTTTAGAAAGGCATTAAATGTTAAGAAAAGAATTATTTAAAGATTTTTTAAAAAATAAAAAGAATTTAACAATTCGTCATCAACTAATCGATTTACATTTGCCATTAGTAAATAAATTAGTTAAGCAATTTAAATATTACCCATGCGTACTTCAAAAACAAGATTTATATCAAGAAGGGATTTTAGGATTAATCAAAGCCCTCAATAATTATGAAGATTTAGGTTATGACTTTATTGCTTACGCTACTCCAACTATCAAATCGGAAATCAGAGAACTAATAAGAAAAAGCCATTCACCTTCAATCCCCCAAAAAAATCATAAAGTTGATAATCTTTCTTTTAAAGAAGAGTTTTATGAACCATATCAAATAAATAATTTAAACCCTCATCAATTATGGTTAAAACAAGTTAATCATGAAATTTTTTTAAAAAAAATGAAAGCTAAATTAAGTGAAAACGAATTCAAAATTATCTATTTAAGTTTTGGTGTTCCTTTAGGAAATATTAACGAAGATTATCAAGGATGTTATACCAATACCGAAATAGCTGAAAAACTCAATTTATCTTTAAAACAAGTAGAAAATATTAAAAACATCGCTATCAAAAAATTAAAAAAACGTTAAAACCTATCGCTCGTCCGTAATGACGTTAAACTAGTTATTTTAAACAATAAAAAAATAAAAACTAGATTACTTCCAAAGTAATCTTTTTTTTGTATCAAAACCAAGCATAAAATTTTTGAAACAACAGTAATAAACGATTCCAACATCAACAAATTAGATAATCGTCCAATACATTTGTTTTCAAAAGTTTTATTGATGGATAAATAAAAAAATATATCAAAAAGAAGGAAAAATAAAATTATGTTAAATAAAGTTCAATTAATCGGTCGTCTAAGCCATGATTTAGAAAAACAATATATCAATTCAAAAAACGAACAAATCGCTAAAATCGATTTTCAATTAGCTCTTAACATTAAAGATAAAACCCAATTCATCCCTTGTATCGCTTTTCGTAATCAAGCTGAAAACATGAATAAATACCTACATAAAGGTTTAAAAATATATGTAGAAGGCACATTATCAATTCAAAAATACACGAATAATGAAGGTCAAACTAAAACTAACACTAAAGTTATTCTTCAAAACGTGATCTTTTTAGATAATAAACCTCATGAATCTTTACCTTTTTAAAAAAAAGATTTCATAACAACCAAATGAACTTAATCATCTAACCAACAAACAATTAAAAAATCAAACAAAAGGAGTCAAATAATTATGACAAAAAAGAATTAATTAAAAAATTGCTTTAGCTAACAAAACTTCCGTAACTAAAACTGAAGAATTTTATAATATCTTCGAAAATAATTTAATCAACGCTATCACTAAGAACGAAGAAATAGTTTTATTTCCTAAAATAGGCAAATTTAAATTAAAATCAAGAAAAGCCTACATCGGTAGAAACCCTAAAACAAAGAAAAAATTAAAAATCCCTGCCAAAACAGTAGTCACTTTCAAACTTTCTAAAACCATCAAAGACAAAGTGAAAACTTTAATTTTAAAATAACCAAATGATTTTCTTTAAAACACCTAAGAAAGGAGGTTATCTATGTCATTAAACAAAAAAATTTATTTGAGTTTGATCGGATTATTGAGTTTAGGTTTCTTGATTTTATTAATTTTTGGCTTTATTAATTCTCGTCCACCAACTCAAAACCCATCATTAACTAAACAACCCTCATCAACACAACAACAAGAGATCGACAACCAAATAAAATTAGAACAAGTCAAAATCCAAGAACTCCAACAACAAGATCAAACCTTAAAAAATCAAATTGATGAAAATGTCAAAACTTTAACTGACATTATTACCAAAATTAAAACTCTACAAACTGAATTAACTAACAATCCGCAATTAACCCCAATCATTAAAACCCAAAAACAACAACAATTAACAGAACTGAAAAATCAACTCCAAACCCAACAAGCCTTAGTCAATAATTTAATGGAACAAAGGAAAGCGTTAAACCAAAATCAAAAAGAAAAACAAGAAGAATTAGAAAAATTAGCTCAAGAAAAAGCCCAACTTCAAACCCAAGAAAACCTCCAACAACAAATTTCCCAATTAAATCAAGCGCTTAATTATGTCGAAGCTAATCAAAAAAGAATTGAAGAATTAAAAACTCAAAAAGAATATCGAAAAAATCAAACTGAATGCAAAAATTTAAATGATTTTCAACTTTTCTTAACGGATCAAAAATTAGCTTTTGAAAAACAAAAGAAAAATTTAACTATCCAATTAAATCATTTAAAAGAAAACAAACCTCTTCCTCATACTAAAAAACAAGTGACATTCAAAGATGTTTACGGCATGGAAACCGAAAAAGAAGAATTAGAAGACTTATTAACTTATTTTCGCACGAACCAATCCTTAATTAACTTCGATCAAGTCCGCCCCAAAGGTTATTTACTCTATGGCCCTCCAGGAACAGGAAAAACCTTTTTAATCAAAGCGCTTTGTGGGAAAGCTAATGTGCACTTTATTAATTTAATTCCTTCCAAATTCCGACAAAAATACATTGGCGAAGGGGAAAAAGAAGTCGAGAAAGTTTGGCAAGAAGCCGAAAATCATGATAAAACCATTATCTTTATTGATGAAATCGAAGGCTTAGAAAATCGTAATGATTCCAATATTTCTTCAGGAGGAGTTAATGTTATTAATACTTTATTAGATAAATTAGATGGTTTTAATAGCAGTAATAAAAAAATTGTTTTAATGGGAGCAACTAACAATCTTCACAAAATTGATTCCGCTTTACGCAGTCGTTTCAGTAAAGAAATCTATATCGGTCATTTAAAAGATTCCGAAATTGAAGGTTATTTAAAACATATTATTGTTCCTTATCAAATTAGTTATCATACTTTCTTAGCTTTAAAAGATATTACCCAATTATGTCAAGGTAAAAACCTCTCTAACCGTGATTTAACGACAATTATTGAAGAAGCTTACAAAAAAACCGCTAAATGGGCTCAACAAAATCCTCAAACCCATGAAGTCATGTTGCCTTCGGATATCGAAGAAGTTTTACAACTAAAATTAAAAATAAAACCCGATCATCAACAAGTAAAACAACGCCGAACAGCTTGTGAAAACCAATACGCCCAATGGCGCGCGAAGGAATCCTTCAATATTTAGATAAACCTAAAGATGAAACCAAAACAGAAACCAACTTTACCTTTGATAGTTTAAACGGAATTAACTATTACAATCGTCGCTATTCTCAAATCCAATCTGATTTAAATTATATTAATCAGCAATTAACTAAAATACACCAAGAAAATAAAATTCCTCAATTGGAACAAGAATTAGTCACTTTAAACCAAACACCTGAAAAATACGAACAAACTATTAAAGATAAAAATCAAGAAATCATCGATATTAAAAATAAACTTCAAACTCTTCCAACTCAAGAAGAAAGTTTAAGAAAAGAATTAAAACTGGTCGATAATCTTCGCGAACTTCAAAAAGAACCATCTAACCTCGCCAACTACATCAGAGAAGGTTATCCTTTCGACCGTTGGAATAACAGAGGATTAACTTATGAGGAAACCTATATTAATGGATTTAAATTTTCTCGTTTTGATATAGGATTTGACAGTTATTTAGAAAACTATGTCAATTTAGAAAAACAATTCAAAGAAGACTCAAGCGGTAACTGTTTAATCCTTAAATACAAAGGCCCTAAATACTTCTTAGACGAAGACAAAGACTATTATCTTGGTCGCGCACATGTTTCCGACTCTAACTTTGAATTAACCAATTTCCACCTCCACTTCAACCCTGTCCGTAAAACTTTATCCCTTTATCAAGGCAAACATCATACTATATCTCAAAATAATAATCAAAAATAATTTTACCAACATTAAAAGGCTCTAATTTAGAGTCTTTTTTAGATTAAAAAAACTTTAAATCCAACAAAGAAAGCGAGTAAAATCATATGTCAAAAAAAATAATTGAAACTAAAAAAAAACAATCAAAAAATAATAATAAAACAAACAAAAAAACTAAAAATCAATCCAAAAACAATAAATCTAATAAAATAATTATCAAAAGAAAAACTCCAACTCCTAAAATCATTATCGAAACTCAAACTAACAAAGAAAACTGGTGGCTTAAAATCATTAAAACTTTCTTTAAAATCCTTATTTGGTGTATCCCATTATTATTAATTGGTGGGGCGATTTATTGGACACTTTTCAAATTCTTTCCTGAAGTTTTAAACCAAATCAACACTTTTACGAGCAACGCCGCAACTAAAACCAAAATGTTATACGATAAAGCCACTCAACCAATTCGTCAAGTTATCGAGTATATTTATAATAAAGTAACAGGTAATGATAAAGATCCTAATCATACTCCTTCACCGAAAAATAAATTAGGTTATTATCTAGCAACTACTTTAAGCGTCATCGGGATTTGTTTCGGAATTGGAAAAGTCGGTCATTGGTTAAAAAGTGGCAAGAAAAAGACTATCAAAAAGGAACTAAAACGATCATACAAAAGAAAGCTACTTCCAAAATAGCGAATCTCGGTGGTAAAATCATTAAAATTGGTAGTAAAGCTTTATTTTGGATTTCTTTAGCTTCAACTGCTTATGAACTTTACCAATTTTATCAAGAAGAAACCAAAATCCCTAATCCACCACAACAATTAACCCATAAAATGGAAAATCCCCCAACACCCATCTTACAAACACCATCTATTCAACAATCATTCAATCCAACCATTATCCAAAATGAAGAATCAACTTTAACTAATAATAATGAAGTTAAAGAAGAGACAAATCAAGAAGAAACAAATCAAGAAGAAACAAATCAAGAAGAAAGAGAAACTGGCAACCTTAACAATCCCTGATAAAGGTTCAGTTGAATCAACAACTGAACCTACCTTATTGCAAAAAGAACAACTCCAACACACACCACCACTTGGCGAGGAATTAAAAGAAACTAACCAAACAACGGAAACACAACAATTAACACCTGAAGAAATCATCAAAGCCAAAAACTTATTAGAAATCCAACTCCAACAAGAAAAAATTAATAGTTTAACTTTAGAAACTCAAAAAGCTAATTTAGAACATGATCTAACTCAAAAACAAGAAGAATTAGAAAATAATCAAAAACTATCTCAACAAGAAAAACAAGAACTTCAAAAAGAAATCAATCAACAAACCGATAAAATCCGTTCTAAAGAAAATGAAATCTTTACCCAAGATCAAAAGATTAATCAATTAGAAACTGATCTGCACCAAGAAAAAACAATCAACACCGAAAAAGAAAAACAAATTAATGAATTAATCAACCAAATCAACGAACAAAACCAAATGACCGAACAACTCCAAAATCAACTTCAAGAACAAAAATCCTTAATTGAAACTAAAAACCAAGAATTAATAACCAATCAAGCTTTATCTGAACAAGAAAAACAAGAACTCCAACAGGAAATCAATCAATTAACTACTAATTTTCAACAAAAAGAAAAAGAATATCAAGCAACTATCTACCAAAAAGACCAAGAAATCGCCCACTTAAACCAAATCATCAACGAACAAGCAAATGAAATTAACCGTTTAAGCGAGGAATTAGAACAACAAATCGACAAATGGGTGCAACAAGGCCTTCATATTGAAGCGCTCGAAGGAACTATTAAGGCTTTAGAAAATGTCTCTGGTAAATATCTTGAAGAAAACGCCGAACTCCGTCATGAAATCAATAAACTCAAAGAACAAATAAAAGACGAACAGAAAGCCCATGAAAAAACTAAAATATTCTTAAAAACAAGAAGTGATAAATTAACTCAAAAAGAAGAAGAATTAACAAAAATAGATTTAACTATAAAAGCACAAGAAAATACCTATAGTGGTGCAATTCAACCTTTTACTGCAAAATTTAAAAAAGATGTAAACAAAAAAGTCGATAAAGTAACTTCTTGGTTTAAAAAATGGTTTTAATTAAAATTTAAAAGTCAAATGTGTTAAAATGTTGGTATATTCAAAATTTCCCGAAAGGAACTAATCATGTTTAATATTAAAAAAATCATTAAATGGTTTTTTATTATTTTAGGGGTACTTCTTTTTTTATTGATTGGTTTTTTCGTTTTAACTGAAATGAACATCATTAAATTACCGAAAGAAAAAATCCCCATTTTAAAAGAAACCAAATTCGAAAACATTGATGAATGGTATGACGGTAATAACAAATGTCAAATGATTAAAGCAAAATACACTTTCGATGGCCTTAACGGCATCGGCTATTATCAACAACAACTCGCTAACAAAGATAACATCAATTTTTATGAATTAGGAAACATCAAAAACCGCCTCGAAAACCAAAAAGAACCATCTAACCTCGCCAACTACATCAAAGACCGTTATCCTTTCGACCGTTGGAATAACAGAGGATTAACTTATGAGGAAACCTCTATTAATGGATTTAAATTTTCTCGTTTTGATATAGGATTTTACAGTTATTTAGAAAACTATGTCAATTTAGAAAAACAATTCAAAGAAGACTCAAGCGGTAACTGTTTAATCCTTAAATACAAAGGCCCTAAACACTTACTTGACGCAGACAAGGACTATTATCTTGGATGCGCATGGTTGGAAAATTCAGAATTTAACAACGAAAATTTCCATCTCCACTTCAACCCTGTCCGTAAAACTTTATCGCTTTACCAAGATAAACACAATAACGATAAAGTCCAAGAAGCCGAATATAATAAAAGAACCAGCTCTGATTGGTAATAAAATTTAACAACTTCCAATATGTTAAAATTAAAAGAATTAATATTAAAGGAGATTTAATTAATGTTTAAATTAAAAAATCAATTTAAAAGAATAAGTATTTATTTGTTTATTTTCTTGTTCTTGGGTTTATTTTTAATTAATAATTATTATGTTATGGCAATGAATAATGGTCATATATTTCAAAATAACGGACATGATAATAATCATACTAATTTTCAAAATCAAGCTCGTATTTTACAAAATTTAAATTTTCAACAAGCTATAATAGTTCAACAAATTTTTAATGCTAGAAATAATAACTCTTCTGAAGAAGTTATTAACAATCTTGTGAGGCAAAATATTGAATTAAGTAGTCGTATCGCTGCTCAACAAATTATTCTTCACAACGCCATGCCTCAACAAAACAATCAAAATCAACGAAACAATCCTAGAAGACATTAAATAATAATTTAAAATATATTTTATTGTTATTATCAATATTAAAGGAGATTTCATATAATGTTTAAATTAAAAACAAATTTATTATTTTTTAAAATCGTTTTATTTATTGGTTTAGGGTTTTTTTTAATTAATAGCAATAATTCCGTTATGGCAGTTAATTATGAAAATGAATCAATTTCATACAAGATGAATATGATTAACGTTATAGAAAAACAAATAATAGATTTTGTTGAAAATTCAAAACAAAAATATCCAAATTTAATTAATGACGATATTAAAAATGTAACCAAATGGATTATTTTAAATGGCGATAAAAAAGATAAAAATCAAATTCTTTTAATATTAGAACAAATTATAAAGCATAATCCAACAATTAGATGAAGAAATTAAAGAATTATTTGACTAAATATTAAACCTTAATTTTTAAAATGAAAGTATTAGAAACAAACACTAATCACGCCCTTTCTTAACAATTAAGAACTAGCAGAAAATTTCAAAAAGGTTAATAGAATCAAGAGATAGACAATAATATAATCATTTTTTTAATTAAAAAAGGAGAAATTGAAAATAATGAATTCATTTATTCAGACAGTATTACTTTTTTTCAAAGTTTGCACAGCCGTTTGTTGTGGTTGTAATACAATAGATATACACAAAGAAGAAGTTGATAGATACTGGTATCCTGTAAAACAAGAAATAGAATTAAATTATCATAAAAAAAAATTAAAAAATATATGTTCAAATATTTTAGATAACAAAGATAATAAAAATTATGAAATCGTATTTGAATATAATCAAATAAAAATCGACATACAACAAATAATAAAAGATATAGATCATTTAAATATTGAAAATATAATTCAGTTGAAGAAAAACATTATTGATTATTATAAAAATAATAATTCTAATAAAATAGATCTTCAATTATATTAAAATTTAAGGAATAAAATAAAAGGAAATTTAATTAATGATTAAATTACAAAATCAATTTAAAATAATAAGTATTTTTTTATTTATTTTATTAGGATTTTTTTTAATTTTTAATACTAAATGTTTGCATGCTTTTCCTGGTATAGATTTAGACATAAGAAAACATCAACTTGAAGAAGAAATAAATACTTTAATGATAGAATTAACTAACGTTTTTAATGATACTAATTTAGAATCTCAAACACGTTTCAACAGAATTTCTTTAATTTCAAACAGAATAAATATTGTAGGAAATAATCTTCAAATGATAAATCAAAAAATTTTTACTTGAAACCAATACAATCTACAAATACAAATCAATCAAAATCAAACAAATAATAACAGAAGACGTTAAAAAATTAAATTTTTTTAATCAAAAAACAAGACCCTTCAGGGTCTTTTTTTATTTAACAACAACTCAAACTTGGAAAGGAAACAAAAAACCATGTTAATAAAAAAAATCTTTCAATCTCTACCTAGTAATCTCATCTTTTGTATCATTATTTTATTTTCATTTCTTCCCATTATCACCATTTATTATGTCATTAAATTCTACCTTTTCACTGTCAAACTAAGTATTCGCCAACTCAAACAAGGAATAGTGGCTAGGATGTATCAATATTTAACTACTAAGAAGCTAAATAATCATGTGGAATTTCATTAATACTTGGTTAACTAAGTTTAAATCATATCCTTCATAAGATAAGTAGTTCTTTCTTGACTTATCAAAATCAATGGTTAAACTTAGGTTTATTAACAATTATTTTATTATTTCTTCCCCATCTTTTATATTTAATTGATTTTCTTTTTAAATGTCTTTATCACCTGTTTCGTTTCTTTTATTATTTAGGAAAATATCTTTTATTATTATTAAAAAAAATTTTTAAGAAAGAATGAATATTATGCGCATCAAAAACTTAAATCAACGCACCCAATTATGGTATCAACACCGAAAAAAATACATCAACGCTTCTGAAGTTGCTTCGATAACGGGGTTAGATCCCTTTCGTTCCATGGAACAGTTAATCCACGATAAACTCTTTGGCACCACTTTTACCGCTAATCAATATACGCTTCATGGCCAAAAAATGGAACCCATCGCTAGAGAATTTTTCATTCAAAAAATCAATTTAACTTTCGAAGACGCTATTTTCACTGATGATCAAGTTCACCTTTTTTCCGCCTCTTTAGACGGATACAACGAACAACATCAAGCTGTTTTAGAAATTAAATGTCCTTTTGTGAACGAAAACCAAGAAGTCTCATCCACTTGGACTAATTTTTTAACTCACCCTCAGTTAGAAAATATCCCTCAATACTACTGGGCCCAAGTTCAATGTCAATTATATTGCAGCCAAGCTAAATTTGCTTACTTTTTGGTTTATTTTAATGACACTAATTATCATGTAGTTCGCATTTACCAAGACAATGACTTCATTAATAAAATGATTGCAGATGGTAAAAAATATTTAGAATTACTACACAAAGCAAAACAAGAATTATCACAAACCACTTATTTAAAACAATTAAGTAAAATTAAATAATTAATTAATACTTTTAGACCTTCAAATTGAAGGTCTTTTTTTATGCCCAAAATTAGAATCAAAGGAGAAACAATCATGAAATTAATCGTTTTCGAAGGAATTGACGGAAGTGGAAAAACTTCTCTGATCAATGCCCTTCAACCCCACTTAAAAACCCCTCATCAACTTTATCAAGGCTTAGGGAGTAGTTCACTTGGGAAGGAAATTAGAGATTTATTTTTAAATTTTCAACAAGTAGATTACCTCACTCGTTTTTATTTAAGTCTCGCCAATATGGCTCAAATCCAAGCGGAATTAATTGTTCCTCAATTAAAAAACAACCATTTAATCATCTTAGACCGTTGGTCGCACTGAACCCATATTTTGTTACAACTTTTTAACTTGTAAATAATCACTAAAAACACTTTTTCAGTTGTATAACCTCATCTTTTCTCGTAAAAAAAACTTTTTTGAACTGCGGAAGTTGTTGAATTAAATTTCCCAATTTTAAAGTTTTTTTCAAGACAAAAGACGAAACCATTTTAACTCTTCACTTATTAGTTAACCAAAAAAAATAAAAAACTCGTCTCTAAAATAAATTATTTTTCTATTTTAGCTAATTTATTTTCCATAAGGATGGTAAAATGGTGCTATATTAAATAAAGGAAAAGGTTTTGAATGTTAATTAAAAAACAAATTGAGTTGTTACAAACGGTAATTCTTTATCAACGTCCTGATTTATCGAAAATTATGTTACCTTTAATCAAGGTTTATCAAAAAACTTTAACCATTACGCGGATTTTAACACTTTTAAAAATTAAACGTCATCTTTATTATTATTGGCGAAAAAGTCAAAAACCGAAAAGAAAACGTCAACATAATTATCAATTAATTACTAAAAGAGTAGGTTTATTATGTCAAAAATATCATTACGCTTGTGGTTATCGTAAAATTACCATTTTATATCGTCATACTTTTTCAGAAAACGTTAATCATAAAGTAATTTTACAAATAATGCGCCAAAATAATTGGTTAATGAAATGGCGTCGTCCCCACACTAAAAATAAAATTTTTCAAAAAAATCTCGCTTATCAACCTAATTTAATTAAAAATCATTTTCACACCGATCAACCTTTAACCAAAATTTATACCGATTTAACTTGTTTTAATACTAAACAGGGATTCTTATGGGTGTCGGTTATTTTAGATGGTTATCACCAACAAATTTTGAGTGTCCAAACCAGTTTACGTCCTAATTTAAAATTAATCCAAGCTACTTTTAAGGTTCTGCCTAAATTAAAACGCCCTTGTATTATTCATTCTGATCGTGGTGGGGGTTATACTAGTCGGGTTTGGCAACAAACTTTACAAAAAAAAGGGTTTTTAATTAGTATGTCGCGACCTGGTTGCCCCAATGATAATGCTCCTATTGAATCTTGGTTTAGTAATTTGAAAGGTTGGTTTAAAAGTCGTTATGGTGATTGGTATTCATATTCTTTTACAAAAATAACTAAAAAAATTCAAGAATTTAAACGTTTTTATAATCAAAAATGGTTAATTAAAAAACTTAATTATCAAAGTCCCTTAACTTTTTTAAAAAATCAAATTATTGACAATAAAATAAAGGTTAAATAAATAAATTTATTTTATCTATTTATAGTTATTAAATAAGCGCTTCAGCGCGCTCTTCTTTTTGTTTCATAGATAATATATTTCAATACTTGGTAAGGCAATTAATTTAAAAATTAAAGTTGATTTAATGATTAAAATAAATTAAAAAAATAAAATTACCTAAAAAAGAGGTTTTTATTATATCGATAAATAATAATGATATGAAAAATGATAATACGATAATATCAAATATCGAGTATCATTATCATTATCGATATAAAATATCAAATATCACTCCTTCAATGAGTTAATCTTTATATAGATTATTTTCAAAGTCAAACTGTCATAAAAGTGTCATAAAAGTGTCAGTGAAGTGTCAGTGAAGTGTCAGTGAAGTGTCATTTTTGTTGTTTTGGTATATATTTATATTTGGGATGTAGCTTTTTCACCCGATAACCTTGTTTATCTTTTGTCAAAAAAGATTGAATGTATTTTAAATCTTCTTTTGATAATAAAGAATGTTTAACCCTTTTTATAGTTATTTTTCATGGGATTATGGTATTTATCCAACTTTTGAGGGTCTAATTGATATAACTGTAAAGTTTCTAATTTATTGACATCAATTTTCCCAATCAATTCTTTGATACGGTTTTTAGTTTCATTTTGATAATTGATTTGAAAAAGAGGATATAGGTGTTTAAGGGGGTTATTTTGGCTTTTAAGAGGGGTTAAATCTGAAAGTAATAGTTTTTAACTATTACTAGAAGAAAAATTATCATTAATTAAGGTTATTTTTGTTTGTTTAATTTCTTCTAAGATTTGAGGATCGACAAAAAGAGTTTGGTTTTTGGGGCGGTAATTGGCTTCTTGGTAGGTATTTTTCTTTTTAGAATGAGAAATAATGGCGAGATTGATTAAATCTTCTTTTAATATTTTTAAAAAGTTTTTAATTTGGGTTAAATCGTTCGGGGTGGTTTTCGTGCGCCAACCCCCGATTCTAATTTCTTGACTAGTGTCATTTTTCATTTTTTTCTCCTTTTTATTTGATTTTTGTTATAAAATAAAAACCCTAAATAGTTAAATTTAGGGTATATATATTTTTTATGAGAGTGTGTTAATTTTTTATATGTGTAGATATTATATATTTTGGTGTAAAAAATAATTTAACTAATTACTTCAACTTTGTCTTCACCAAAGAAATGAACAGCTAAATCGACGATGATTTTCTTTTGGGCCTCTTCATAAGAGAGGTAAGGATCTAAAAACATTTTTGGTAAGCTTCTTTTCCGTATTGACGTAATAAATCATCAACATCTTTACAAGTTTGATCGTAAGGAGGCAAAATCCTTCTGATTTCGTATATAATATTTGCTTCTTTGAGTTGTTCACCTAAGGCTTCACTGCGTTTTCGCCCTGTTTCGTCGTTATCTAAGGCGATAATGACTTTGATATTTTCTTTTTGGAGAATTTCTAGTTGAGATTGGGAAAGTAATTGGGCGACACAAATGAGACCGACAACATTTTTAATATTGTTTTGCCAACAACTAATGACATCAAAAAAACCTTCATGAATGATGATGGTTTTTGTTTTTTTAATATATGGTAATGCTTCAAAAAACCGATAACTGAAATGAAAGGTCGGCGTTTGACTAAAATTAGTTAAAGCTTGGTATTTGGGTTGAAAGTAAGAAACTTCGCGGAAATGGTTTTGATAAAAATGAAAAGTTTGATGATAACCGTTTTCGATGGGGATAATAATGGAACCATGAAAAGCATCATGAAAATATTTTTTATTTTGTTGACTGGTTTTTTCTTTGATAAAACCATATTCTAATAATTGATCGATATTAATATTTTTCTGTTGACAGTAATTTATGAGACGAAAAGATAGTGGTTTATCCATTAAAGGAGCGTAACCAAGTTTAAATTCTTTGATGGTTTTTAAAGTAAGTTTTCTTTTTTGAGTTAAATAAGTTAATCCTGGTTGACTTTCGTTATTTTGGTTAGAAGTCAATAAATAATGATAATAATCTCTAATTTGGTTGAATAAGGGTGAGATTTCTTTAAATAATTGTTTCTTTTTGATATTAATTTCCTTTTCGTCAATTGGCTTTTTTGATTTAATAGGTTGATATGATTGTTGAAAAGGGTTAGTAGTTATTTTTGTTATTTCTTTTTCTTGTCGTCTTAAGGTTTTAAATTCGAAAGAATTCATAAATCCTTCTATTCTTTGAATCGCTTCATGAAAGGATTGAATCTGACGGATAGCCATATAAACATCAATAATATCGTAATCTTTCCCACATTTCCAACAATGAATTTTATTAGTTGAAGTGAAATGACAACAAGTGGGATTCTTTCCTTGATGGATGGGGCAAGGAAAACGGTGGTGGTTATTAAAATTTAGAGGTAAAATTTTTAATTTTTTTAATAAAACTGACATGGGGAAATGAGTTTGGATGTGTTTGATTTTATCTTGATAATTCATTGAGTTTTCTCCTTAATAACTTTCTAATGGGTAAGGTAAAATATAACCGATTTCTTGGAAAGTTTGAGTGGTCATTTCAAAATGATAAATTAAGTTTTTTTTGGTGCCATTTCGATTCTTTTTAATAGATAATTCAATAATTTTTTGAGATTCGTTATTTTTTGATTCTAAATATAATTGATTTAAATCTTGATTATAGATATTTAATGGTTTTTCTTTGTCTTTGGATATTTTGGGTTGGAATTTAGACATCATTAAGACGATATCTGAGTTAGTTTCAATTCCACCACTTCCTTTTAAAGCTGTTATTTCTGGTGATTTACCTTGGTAATGGCTATATGTATCTCTTGAAAATTGAGATAAAATGATAATAACAATGTTTAATTCCATGGATAATTGTTTGAGTTTCGTCATTATTTCGTCAATAGCTAGACGGTCGTTTTCTAAATGATTGGATGATTTAGTAATTTGGAGATGGTCGATAACGATGATTTCGACTTTTTGTTCCAAAGAAAAACGATAAACTAAATCAATGATATAATCTATTTTTTTACCTTGATCATAACTAAATGATAAGTTAAGTTGGGAAAAGAATTTTTTAGCGTCATTCATCCTTTCCATGTAGGTATGTTGAGTGATGTTTGAGTCTTCCCAATTTTTATCTAAAATAACATTTAAGGGAATTTGAGTTTGGTGGGATAATAAACGACTTAAATTTTCTTCTAAGGTCATTTCATAAGAAAAAACTAAGAGATGGGGATGATGATGAGTTTCTTTGTATTTAGTTTTAGTGATATCTAACAAAAGATTATAAACAAAAGTGGTTTTTCCTAAACCAGTATAGCCCCCAATGGTGATGATTTGACCTTTTTTAAAGCCTTTTGTGGCATGATTTAATCCTTTGAAAGTTTCCGATAAGCGGTAATATTCTTCTTGGATTTTTTGTTTGGCTTGTTGATTGGACTCGAAAAATTCAGGATGACAAGAAGCCATTTGATTTAAAGTTAACAAAGTCTTATCGGAGGGATGAGGTATAAAGGACATAAATTTCCTTAATTTATCAAAGATTTCTTGGTAGTATAGATGTTTATGATAAGGATCTTTGTTTTCAAAAGAAGGACTAATGATTTTTAAGAGTTGTTGAAATAGTTTTTATTGGGTATAAGTATGTTTTAAGTTATCTAAGAAATCAAGGTTATTTTCCTTACTAAAATCATTACTTAAAAAAGATAGTGATTCTTTAGTAAAGTGATTTTGGGGAAAATGAGTTTGAAGATAAGTGATTAATTCTTTGATAATTTCAGTTTGAGATTTGATTTTATCAAAGGGATGATTAGTTGTTTTTTCTAAAATTAAATATTTTAAGGCCTGAAAGATTTTTATATGTTGTTTATCTAAAAAAGATTGTGGATCAATGAGCTGAAAATAAAAATTTAATTGGTCAGCTTTATTTTGGTTCATATAGAAAATGATTTGTTTTAACGCTTTTTGTTCGTTGGTTAACATTTTAATTAACTCCTTTATTATTTTTTAATCATGTTAATATCACTAAAAGGGAGGAATTGGTGAGTAAGTAATTTTTGTAAAAAGATATTCGCTTGAGGCGAAAAACAATCAATGACTTGGTTAATTCCTGGGATTTTCCCTTGAGTGATTTTCTTGTTTAATCTTTGTAGTTTCCACAGTGTTATTAGTTAATAAATAAAATTCAAAACGAGTATCGAGTTTTTTTAATTGTTGGGCTTCTACCATGGCTTGTTTATAGCGATCACGAAGACATGTTTTAAAATTAAAAGCGATAATCCTTTTATTTTTTGTAAATAACACTAAATCAAATTTAATGTCGGGGATAAAAAATAAATAAGCTTGAGGATATAAATGAATGATTCCTTGGTTTTGAAAATAGAATAAAATAAGATATTCATTGATTTTACCACGGATCACTTTTTGACTTTGAGAGTGATAGTTGTTATTAGTTAAATATTGATCTAGTAAATGGTGATGATGATTCATATATTCATGAAAATTAAGTGAAAATGATGATTTATGAAAAAGTTTTTTTAAAATATTAACACATTGAGTGTTAATGTTAAGTTGTTTAATGTGGTAAAAATCTTCGTTCGTTAACATCTTTTTTCCTTTCTCAAGAAAAAAAAGAACTCGTTTTAAGGTCTTTTCTTCTTAATTTTTTTCGTTTTCCAAGTAATGGTTCCATCAGGTTTGATGGTTTTGATTTTTCCGTTATGGTAATAAAAATAAAGATTACCGTTTTGACATTTTTTCTTAATAACAATAGCCATTATCTTTCTCCTAGATATTTCATAATTTTTTGAATATTGAATGAAATGGGATCACTTCCGTTTAAGATTAATTTCTTAATGTCGTTAGTATAATGAGTTAAATAATGTTCGTATCCTTGACGAACAGTTTGAAAATAAGTTAAGGATTGTTTTTCAATCAGATCTCTTTGATGGTTTTTTTTCTTCTTTCTAGTTCTTCCGATGAGAGGATCAATATCTAAATAAATTAATAAATCGGGTTTTTTTAAGATAGTTTCATGATTCAGCTTAAAGATCTTTTTTAAAGGGAAAAGTTGTTTCTTTTCGTTTGAAAAGGGGAATAATTGGTAAGCATAAGTGGATGGTAACCAACGGTCTAAAATAATTAATTGGTTGTTTTTTAATAATTCCGCTTGGATTTGGGCCATATTGGCGAGACTTAAATAAAAACGAGTGAGGTAATCTACTTGTTGAAAATTTAAAAATAAATCTCTAATTTCCTTTCCAAGTGAACTACTCCTAAGCCTTGATAAGTTTGAAAGGGAGTTTTTAAATGGGGTTGAAGGGAATTGATAAGAGAAGTTTTTCCGCTCCCATCAAGTCCTTCAAAAACGATTAATTTCATTATTGATTTCTCCTTTTATTTGGTTTTGGGTATAAAAAAAGACCTTCAAATTGAAGGTCTTAGTTGTATTTTATTTTGCTTAATTGTTTTAAATAAGTTGTTTGTGATAATTCTTCTTTTGCTTTGTTTAGAAGATTTAGATATTTTTACTATCAGCAATCATTTTAGATATGAAGTTTTTATCTTGATAAATGCGGACCACATGGTATTTTATGTCGTTAAAATAAACTAAAAAGTAAGCGAAGTTCGCTTGCGAACAATAGAGTTGACATTGAACTTGGGCCCAGTAGTATTGAGGGATATTTTCTAGTTGAGGGTGAGTTAAAAAATTAGTCCAAGTGGATGAGACTTCTTTATTTTCGTTCACAAAAGGACATTTAATTTCTAAAACAGCTTGATGTTTTTCGTTGTAGCCGTCTAAAGATGCGGAAAAAAGGTTAACTTGATCATCAGTGAAAATGGTGTCTTCAAAAGTTAAATTGGTTTTTTGTATGAAAAATTTACGAGCTATAGGTTCCTTTTTTTGTCCATGCAGCGTATATTGATTAGCGGTAAAAGTGGTGCCAAAGAGTTTATCATGAACTAATTGTTCCATAGAACGAAAGGGATCTAAACAACCCGTTATCGAAGCAATTTCCGAAGCGTTGATGTATTTTTTTCGGTGTTGATACCATAATTTGGTGCGTTGATTTAAGTTTTTGATTCTCATAATAATTATTCTTTCTTAAATATTTTCTTTAATAATAATAAAAGATATTTACCTAAATAATAAAAGAAACGAAAAAGGTGATAAAGACATTTAAAAAGAAAATCAATTAAATATAAAAGATGGGGACAAATAATAAGATAATCGTTAATAAAACTAAGTTTAACCATTGATTTTGATAAGTAAAGAAATAATGACTGATAGTATTAAGGCTATTATTAAGCTTTGTTAACCAAGTATTAATGAAATTCCACATGATGATTTGGTTACTTCGTGGTTAAATATTGGTAAAATTGAACCACTATTCCTTTGTTTAGTTGGTGAATACTTAGTTTGACGGTGAAAAGATAGAATTTAATGACATAATAAATGGTGATAATTGGAATAAATGAAAGTAGAGCAATAATGAAAAAGATGAGATTACTAGGTAAAGATTGAAAGATTTTTTTAATGAACATGATTTTTATTTCCTTTCCAAGTTGTGTGTGTTGTTAAATAAAAAAAGACCCTGAGGAAGGTCTTATTAAGAAAATGATTTTGTAGTGTTTTTTTGAGTTATTTAATTACATTATAAAAATGATAATTATTATTCTATTTTTTTTAATAGAAATATTCATTACAAAAATTTTTATAAAGTATACAATTAATTACTAAAATATCAATAATTTTTTTATTTTTAATTTATCTATTTCTTATTTGTTCTAATCTTTGTGAACAAATTTCAAGTTTGTTTTCAAAACATTGTTTAGCATATCTTATTTCATCTAAACTTGCAAAATCAAGAGGTACAATATTCCTATTTCTTTCTGTAATATCTTCTAAATTTAAACGATTTATTTGTGCTGTATAAACAGAAATTCTATCATTTAATATTGTCGAATCTGTTATATTAATAACTTCTTGTTCTTCATAGTAAGTTAATACTTTCGAAGCTAAATAAAGATGTGCAGATCTTAAATTTTCTCTCTCGCGAGAATTAATAGGTAAATTTTCTATTTGTCGAATTAATTCTTGTCTTTCTGTTGTTAAATTATTAATCATAGCATTTAACTCATCTATTCTATTATTGTTTTCCATTCCCATGATTTTATGATTATTAGTTATTAATAACAATCCTAATAAAACAAACAAACAAAAACTTATTATTTTAAATTGATTTTGTAATTTAAACATTAATTAAATCTCCTTTGATATTAATTCCTTTAATTTTAACATGTTGGAAGTTGTTAAAATTTTAATTACCAGTCATCGCTGGTTCTTTTATTATATGGGGCTTCTTTGGATTTATCGTTATTGTGTTTATCTTGGTAAAGGGATAAAGTTTTACGGACAGGGTTGAAGTGGAGATGGAAATCTTCGTTGTTAAATTCTGAATTTTCCAACCATGTGCAACCAAGGTAATAGTCTTTGTCTTCTTCTAAGAAATGTTTAGGGCCTTTGTATTTAAGGATTAAATAGTTACCTCCTGGGCCTTCGTTGAGTTGTTGTTCTAATCTGACATATTTATATAAATAGCTATCAATTTCTTTATCAAATTGAGAAAATTTAAACCCATTGTTATTCCAATGGTCGAAAGGATGACGATCTTTGATGTAGTTGGCCAGGTTGGAGGGTTCTTTTTGGTTTTCGAGGCGGTTTTTGATGTTTCCTAATTCATAAAAATTGATGTTATCTTTGTTAGCGAGTTGTTGTTGATAATAGCCGATGCCGTTAAGGCTATCGAAAGTGTATTTTGCTTTAATCATTTGACATTTGTTATTACCGTCATACCATTCATCAATGTTTTCAAATTTGGTTTCTTTTAAAGTAGGGATTTCTTCTTTTGGTAATTTAATGATTTCCATTTCGGTTAAAACAATAAAACCAATAATTAAAAAAAGAAGTATCCCTAATACGATAAAAACCCATTTAATAATTTTTTTAATATTAAACATGATTAGTTCCTTTCGGGAAATTTTGAATATACCAACATTTTAACATATTTGACTTTTGAATTTTAATTAAAACCATTTTTTAAACCAAGAAGTTACTTTATCGACTTTTTTGTTTACGTCGTCTTTAATTTTATTAGTAAAGGGTTGAATTGCACCACTATAGGTATTTTTTTGTGCTTTTATAGTTAAATTAATTTTATTTAATTTTCCTACTTTTTGTTTTAATTCATATTTATTGTCTTCTAAGATTATTTTAGTTTCTTCATGGGCTTTTTGTTCGTCTTTTATTTGTTCTTTAAGTTTATTAATTTCATGACGGAGTTCGGCGTTTTCTTCAAGATATTTACCAGAGACATTTTCTAAAGCTTTAATGGTTCCTTCTAAAGCTTCAATGTGAAGGCCTTGTTGGACCCATTTATCGATTTGTTGTTCTAATTCCTCGCTTAAACGGTTAATTTCATTAGCTTGTTCGTTGATGATTTGGTTTAGTTGGGTGATTTCTTGATCTTTTTGGTAGATAGTTGCTTGATATTCTTTTTCTTTTTGTTGAAAATTAGTAGTTAATTGATTGATTTCCTGTTGGAGTTCTTGTTTTTCTTGTTCAGATAAAGCTTGCTTTGATTAATCCTAAAACTCCTTCTTGTACTAAATCTGCACTTGTTAAACAACGAGGATAATATTTAAAACGGCGGACAATTTGTTCCACTAAAGGTAAATGTAATGTTATTAATTTTTCGCGTAACTTAAAATTACTTTTATCTTTTAAAAAAAGTAAAAATAATGTTTTTCTATTCATTAGTTTCCTTTCTAAAAATATTTTTAGAAAAGTTGAAGATTAACTTTTTATTCTTTTTAAAAAATAAAAAGACCAACTGATAAAGTTGATCTTTATGATTATTAATAAATTATTTAGTTGTGATACTTTTGGGGTGCAGTGGGGGTTATTACCATCTACTTATGCTTATCAATTATTTCCTTTTTCTCAGGAAAAGAAACAACTTTCACCTTTAAAAAAGATCTTTAAGATAAATCATGAAACTATCTTAAAAAAACCTGATTTATTAATTTATTTAGATATTGATCCGCTCATCGGCAGAACCAGAAAGAAGAAACAAAAAAATCATCAAAGAGATTTGATTGAAAGACAATCCTTAACTTATTTTTAAACTGTTCGCCAAGGATACGATCATTATCTCACTCATTATACTAACGACATTAAGAAATTAATCTTAAACGGAAGTGATCCCATTTCATTCAATATTCAAAAAATTATGAAATATCTAGGAGAAAGATAATGGCTATTGTTATTAAGAAAAATGTCAAAACGGTAATCTCTATTTTTATTACCATAACGGGAAAATTAAAACCATCAAACCTGATGGGACCATTACTTGGAAAACAAAAAAAATTAAGAAGAAAAGACCTTAAAACAAGGTCTTTTTTTTCTTGAGAAAGGAAAAAAGATGTTAACGAACGAAGATTTTTACCACATTAAACAACTTAATACTAACACTCAATGTGTTAATATTTTAAAAAAACTTTTTAAAAAAACATCATTTTCACTTAATTTTAATGAATATATGTGTCATCATCACCATTTACTCGATCAATATTTAATTAATAACAATTACAACTCCCAAAGTAAAAAAGTAATCCGCGGTAAAATCAATGAATATCTTATTTTACTTTATTTTAAAAACCAAGGAATCATCAATTTATACCCCCAAGCTTATTTATTCTTCATTCCAGATATTAAATTTGATCTCGTTTTATTTACCAAAACCAAACGAATAATGGCGTTTAGTTTTAAAACCTGTCTTCGTGACCGCTATAAACAAGCCATGGTCGAAGGTCAACAATTAAAAAAACTCGATACTCGTTTTGAATTCTACTTATTAACCAACGATGCCGTTGAAACTCAAAGATTAAACAAGAAAATCCATCAAGGGAAAATCCCAGGAATTAACCAAGTGATCGATTGTTTTTCACCTCCAGCGAATGTCTTTTTAAAAACTTTACTTAATAATCAATTCCTCCCTTTTAGTGATATTAACATGATTAAAAAAGAAAAAAAGGAGTTAATATAAAATGTTAACCAATGAACAAAAAGCATTACAACAATTAATAAAATATAGCGCACAAGGCCAATGGGAAAAGCTAAACCTTTATTGCCAAATCATCGACCCTAAAACTCTACTGGACCCCATAAATACCAAAATCTTTCAGGCCTTAAAATATTTATTTTTAGAAAAACAAGCATCTCATCCATGGGATAAAATCAAATCTCAAACGGAGATCATCAAAGAATTACTTACCTATTTCCAAACCCATTTTCCCCAAGATCACTTTAATAAAGCATCTTTATCTTTTTTAAGTGATGATGTTAATGAGGAAAATAACCTTGATTTTTTAGCTAACCTAAAACATACCTATACCCAAGAAAAACTGTTCCAACAACTCTTAAAAATTATTAGTCCTTCTTTTGAAAATAAAGATCCTTATCACAAACATTTTTATTACCAAGAAATCTTTGATAAATTAAGAAAATTTATGGCTTTTATTCCTCATCAATCAGATAAAACCTTATTAACTTTAAATCAAATGGTTTCTTGTCATCCTGAATTTTTCCAGTTCGATCAACAAGCCAAACAAAAAATTCAAGAAGAATATTACCGCTTATCGGAAACTTTCAAAGGATTAAATCAAGCCACCAAAGGCTTTAAAAAAGGTCAAATCATCACTATTGGTGGCTATACTGGTTTAGGAAAAACCACTTTTGTTTATAATCTTTTGTTAGATATCACCAAAACTAAATATCAAGAAACTCATCATCATCCTCATCTCTTAGTTTTTCTTATGAAATGACCTTAGAAGAAAATTTAAGTCGTTTATTAGCCCACATAACTAAAATTCCTTTAGATGTTATTTTAGATAAAAATTTCGAAGATTCAAACATCACACAACATAACTACACGGAAAGGATGAATGACGCTCAACAATTTTTTTCCCAACTTAACTTATCATTTAGTTATGATCAAGGCAAAAACATTGATTATGTAATTGATTTAGTTTATCGCCTTCATTTAGAAAAACAAGCAGAAATCATCGTCATTGACCACCTTCAAATTACTAAAACTAGTAATCATTTAGAAAATGATCGGTTAGCCATTGACGAAATTATGACAAAACTCAAACAATTAGCCATGGAATTAAACATCGTTATTATCATTTTATCTCAATTTTCAAGAGATACATACAGCCATTACCAAGGTAAATCACCAGAAATCACCGCTTTAAAAGGAAGTGGTGGAATTGAAACTAACTCAGATATCGTCTTAATGATGTCTGAATTCCAACCCAAACTATCCAAAGACCAAAAAAAACCCTTAAATATCTATAATCAAAATTGTAATCAATTATATTTAGCATCAAAAAATAACGAATCTCAAAAAATCATTGAATTATCTATTAAAAAGAATCGCAGTGGCTCCAAAAAGAACTTAGTTTATCACTTTGAAATGACGACACAAACATTCCAAGAAATCGGTTATGTTTTGCCTTATCCATTAGAAAATTATTAAGGAGTTCATCAATGAATTATCAAGATAAAATAAAGCACATTCAAACTCATTTCCCCATGTCAGTTTTATTAAAAAAATTAAATATAATACCACCAAACTTCAACCCCAAATATCGTTTCCCTTGTCCCATCCATCAAGGACAAAATCCCACTTGTTGTTATTTAACTTCAGAAAACAAAATTCATTGTTGGAAATGTTGTAAAGATTACGATATTATTGATGTTTATATGACTATCCGTCAAATTCAATCCTTTCATGAAGCGATCCAAAGAATAGAAAGATTTATGAATTCTTTCGAATTTAAAACCTTAAGTCAACAAGAAAAAGAAACAACGAAAACAACTACTAACTCTTTTAAACAACCATATCATTCAACGAAACCAAAAAAACCAGTTGACGAACAGGAAATTAATATCAAAAAGAAACAATTATTTAAAAAAATCTCACCCTTATTCAACCAAATTCGTGATTATTATCATTATTTGTTAATTTCCAACCAAAATAACGAAAGTCAACCAGGAATAGAATATTTAACTCAAAAAAGAAAACTCACTCTAGAAACCATCAAAGAATTTAAACTTGGTTATGCCCCATTATCTGATAAACCTTTATCTTTTCGTCTAGTAAATTATTGTAAAAAACAAAATATCGATACAACAAAATTAGTTGAATATGGCTTTATCAAAGAAAAAACTAATCAACAAAATAAAAAATATTTTCATGATACTTTTCATGGTTCCATTATTATCCCTATTGAAAATGGTTATCATCAAACTTTTCATTTTTATCAAAACAACTTTCGCGAAGTTTCTTATTTCCAACCTAAATATCAATCATTAACTAATTTTAGTCAAACACCGACCTTTCATTTTAGTTATCGTTTTTTTGAAGCGTTACCTTTTATCAAACAAACAAAAACCATGATCATTCATGAAGGTTTTTTTGATGTCATTAGTTGTTGGCAAAACAATATTAAAAACGTTGTCGGTCTCATTTGTGTCACTCAACTACTTTCTCAATCACAACTAGAAATTATTAAAAAAGAAAAAATTAAAGTCATTATCGCCTTAGATAACGACGAAACAGGACGAAAACGCAGTGAAGTGTTAGGATTACAACTTAAAGAAGTAAACATTTTATACGAAATTAGACGCATTTTACCCCCTTACGATCAAACTTGTAAAGATGTCGATGATTTATTACGTCAATACGGAAAAGAAGCATATCAAAAATGTTTTTTAGACCCATACATTACTTATGAAGAGGCCCAAAAGAAAATAATCGTCGATTTAGCAGTTCATTTCTTTGGTGAAGACAAAGTTGAAGTAATTAATTAAATTATTACTTTATTACACCAATATATAACATCTACACATATAATAACATTAACATACCCCAAAATAAGCTCATATACCCTAAATTTTGCGATTTTATTTTTCGCAAATTCGGGGTTTTTTTTTTTTTAAAAAAAAAAACAAAATTAAGCAAAAAAAAATTAAAACACGACACTAGTCAAGAAATTAGAATCGGGGGCTGGAACACAAAACCACCCCCAACGATTTAACTCAAATTAAAAACTTTTTAAAAATATTAAAAGAAGATTTAATCAATCTCACTATTATTGCTCATTCTAAAAAGAAAAACACCTACCAAGAAGCTAATTATCGCCCGAAAAACCAAACTCTCTTTGTCGATCCTCAAATCTTAGAAGAAATTAAACAAACGAAAATCACCTTAATTAATGATAATTTCTCTTCTAGTAATAGTAAACTATTACTTTCTAATTTAACCCCGCTTAAAAGCCAAAATAACCCTCTTAAAAGCCAAAATAAACTCCTTAAACACCTCTATCCACTATTTCAAATTAATTATCAAAATGAAACTAAAAATCGTATCAAAGAATTGATTGGGAAAATTGATGTCAATAAGTTAGAAACTTTACAATTATATCAATTAGATTCTCAAAAGCTAGATAAATATCATAAACCCATGAAAACCAACTATAAGAAAGGGTTAAACATCATCTATTATCGAAAAGAAGATTTAAAATATCTTCAATCTTTTTTAACAAAAGATAAACAAGGTTATCGGGTGAAAAAGTTACGTTCTGGTTATTTATCAAATTTAAATAAAAAAGAATTAAAAACAAATAAATAATTTATAAAATTACCATTTTATTACCATTAAGTTACCATCTTATTACCACTTTATTACCGTTTTGTTACCATCTTATTACCACTTTGTTACCATGTTACTTTTCATATATCCTTTTTAATAAGAAGCTTATTGAAGGAGTGATATTTGATATTTTATATCGATATTAATAATGATAACGATATTTGATATTATCGAATTATCATTTTTCATATCATTATTATTTATCGATATAATAAAACTTCTTTTTTAGGTAATTTTATTTTTTAATTTATTTTAATTATTAAAACAACTTTAATTTTTTAAATTAATTTCCTTCCCAAGTTATAAATATTATCTATGAAACAAAAAGATGAACGCGCTGAAGCGCTTATTGATCAAATAAAAAATCTTTTAGAGTTATAATAGTTGATATATTTAAAAATAATTTATAAAGATAATTGGTATTAAGATGCAAAAATTAAAACAAAAAATGAAATTATTACAAAAAATGATTGAAAAAATTAAAAAAATTGATAAAAAAATGGTTTTTCATTTAGTCAACCAATTCAATCAAACTCTTAATTTAACCACTATTTTAAAAACAATTCAAATCAAA
Source organism: Candidatus Phytoplasma rubi (assembly GCF_026821955.1). Taxonomy (NCBI): domain Bacteria; kingdom Bacillati; phylum Mycoplasmatota; class Mollicutes; order Acholeplasmatales; family Acholeplasmataceae; genus Candidatus Phytoplasma; species Candidatus Phytoplasma rubi. Next base: position 488,133 of record NZ_CP114006.1, read on the forward strand.
AGAAGTACTTATTATTATTGGTTAAAAGTTAAAAATAAACTAAAAGAAAAAGAAGAAAAATATCTGTTACAACAAAAACGGATTAAAGCTTTATGTCTCTATTATCAATATTTTTACGGTCATCGGAAAATCACTAATTTATATCAAAAAACCTTTAACGAATTCATCACCAAGAAAAAAGTTTACACCATTATGAAAAAAAACGACATTAGTTGTCGTTTAAGAATCAAAAAAAATTTTACTTACCGTAATTTAAAAAATAATCTCCAAATAATTCCTAATTTAATCAATCAAGATTTTATTTCCACCAAACCTCTTCAAAAACTCTTTACTGACATCACTTATTTCAAAACTAAGCAAGGTTTTCTCTATTTTTCTTGTATCATTGACTCTTTTAATAACCAAATAATTGCTTCACATGTTTCAAACCAACAAAATAAAATTTAGTTTTAAATACTATTAAAAAATTACCTTCATTAAAAGAACCTTGTATTATCCATTCCGATCAAGGAAAAGTTTATCAATCACTTAAAATTCAACAAACTTTAATAAAAAAAGGTTTTTTAATCAGTATGTCAAGAAAAGCCACCCCTCGTGATAACGCCGTCATTGAAAACTTTTTCGGCCAAATGAAAACCATCTTACAATATCAAAATCCTTTTTTCTTTCAAAAATCTCCTGATAAAATGAAAAAATTAATCAATCAATTTCCTCAATTTTGGAATAATAAATGGATTTTAATCAAATTAAACCATTCAACTCCATCTCAATATGTTCAAAATCTGAGATAAATTTTTAATTGAATTAACATCAAATAATATAACCTTGTAAAAGGTTACTTTAGTACGCCTTTTTTTAAAGAAAAATGTTAAATTTATATCAAAGATTATTTTCTTTTCATTTTGTTGACGAGTTTTTCACTTTTTTTACCTAACTATATAGTGAAGGGTTAAAATATTAAAAAAATATCTTTTGAAACTAAAGAATTATCAAAAAAAGTTTAGACACTTTTTTAAACGAAAAAAATATTTCTTTAGTTTGAAAAGATATGAAATTATCTATTAATTTTTAGTCTTAAAGAGTCATTTTAAAATAAAAAGTTGTATGAAAAAACGGAACAGCTCACTTCGTCCAAATTTTCTATCGCTTCATCTAAGATATCATTATCTTTTTTTGTTTACCTTTATAAGTGTTGTTTTCCATTGCCATAACGGATTTATTATTAATTATTAAAAACAATCCTAAGAAAATAAAAACAAATATATTTAAGAATAACAAATTATTTTTAATTTTAAGCATTTATAAAATATTCTTTTACTTTTTTTATTCCTCAACTGAGGAGGTGATTTGGTAGAGGGATTTAAGTTTAGATAAGATATTATCTTGATATTGTGTTTTGACATCTTTATATCGTTCTTCTAATGTTTTTTTGTAATCTTCAGCTCTTGATAACAATCCTTCGTACATTTTTTGTTTGGATTCTAAAATTCCGATATCTCTTTTAATATAAGAGATTTGTCTAAATAATAATGTAGTTTCTTCTTGTAATTGTTTGATTTCAGTTTGAATTAAATTTATTTCAGAATTATTATAAGTTGTTTTGCCTTTAGTTTGAAGTTCTATTTTTTTAGATTGTTGTTTTGTTTTTAAATCGACAATTTGTTTATTTTTATCTTTTTGTTCTTTTTCTATTTGAATTAATTGTTTTTTTAATGCTTCAATTTGATATTGTAATGATTGAAGTTGATTTTTTAAATTATCACATTTTTTATTTTCTTCATTAATTGAATTTGATTCGTTTTTTAACAAATTTAACGATAATTCCCAACTGTTTTTTATTTTTACAGTTTCAGTTTTTTTCTCATCAGAAAGTTCATTTGGTAATAAATTTTTATCTTCGGTTTCCGAAAACACATAAACTTTGATTTTTTCAAAATTTTCTTTAGTAATTGCGTATTTAGGTTTTTCAATGTTTTCATTTGATTTTTTTTTAGTTTGAAAATCTAGATTGGTTTTATACAAATCTAAAAATTCATCTTCTTTATTATTTTGATTCTTGTTCTTCTTGTTATTTTCTTTTTTTTGTTCTTGTTGTTTTTCTTCTTGTTTTAAAGAATTGTTATTCTTATAATAAATACCAATAACAACAATAACTGCTATAATAATGATTATAATTACTAAATTTTTTTGAAAAAAATTATTATTCATTAAATTTGATTGCCTTTCTGATAATAGTGATTATTATCAAATCTTTAAATTTGAATATGTTACTATTATACAATTTTATTTATGATATGTTTAAAAAAATTATTTATTAGGGATCATAATCATTTTAGGAATTTTAGTTTGAAGTTTTTGTTGAAATCTTTGTTGGACACGAGCGTAATTTGGAGATTTTTGTTTTAATTATTCTTTTTTAACATTAATTTCTTCGTTTTTGTCATATAATTCTTCTTCTAGTTCATTGTGATTTTTTTCTAATTCTAGTATATATGCGATTTGTTTTCTTTTTTCATTTATTTCAAAAACAATTTTTTCGTATTCGTTGATAACAGATTCTTCTTTTCGTTTGATTTTTCTTACTAACTCACTTGATTCTTCAAATTCATGAAAAGCTTCATCGGATTTGAATTTATTGTTATATTCTTCTTTTTTCTTTTTGTAGTCTTTGTAGTCAGTGTCCAGTTTAGCTAAGTCGCGGTCGATGTCTTTAAAATACATTTCTAAAGTTTCTTTGGTGATCATTGGGGAACTTTCTTTGTTTTCGTTGGCTACTTCGTTATATATATGCCATAAATGGTGACTTTCGTGAAGTAATAAAGTAACTTTTCCCATTCCTTGAGCGTATTTTCTAGTGAAACTAAAACTTTTTCCTATTATGTTAAGTCCAAATTTAGCAGGAATTAAATCGGAAAAATTTGATCGAAGCCTTTAAAAACCCATTTAACGATATTTCCAGTTGAAACTTCGTGTTCTTTTTATAAGTATTCATACAAGTATGTATTGCCCTATATTTCTCTTTTAAGGCGGGATATAAGCCACGTTCTATTTCAATTTTTTCGAGTTTTTGGTTGACTTAATCAATGTTTTTTTGGATGTTAGAACGGCGTTGTTCAGCGGAAAGGATTTAATTGAATAATGCTTTTTCTCAATCTTTTAAATCTTTATATCGTTTTTCTAATGTTTTTTTGTAATCTTCAACTTTTGATAACAATCCTTCGTACATTTTTTGTTTGGATTCTAAAATTCCGATATCTTTTTTAATATAAGAGATTTGCCTAACTAATAATGTAGTTTCTTCTTGTAATTGTTTGATTTCAGCTTTTAGTCTAATTTTATCATCAGACGAAGCTAGTTTTTCTTCTTATTGTTTTTTTTCAATTTCTTTTTCAGTTTTTTCTTGTTCTTTTTCTTTTATTTGTTCTTTTAAAGTATTAATATTATTTTCAGTTTCTTGTTTTTGAGCTTTGATGTCAGTTATTTTTAATTCAGTTTGTTTTAAAAATTTTTTAATTTTTTTTTTTTTTTTTTTGTTCTTGATTAATTTCTTTTTTTTCATATAACGTTTTTAATTCTTCTTCACATTTCTTCAATTAACCTTCCCAATCGGATTTTAGTCCTTTGTAATCATTAATGGTTTGGTCATATTTGTCAATGGCTTTATCGATTTCATTGATTAATTGACCAACATATTTAGATGATGGTTCTTTTGATTTATAAAAGAAATCGAGATAAAGAAAACTTAAACATCCAATAATGATTAAAAAATAAATTAAATAGCCTTTCCAAGTTGTTGTGTTTGTGTAGTGATATTTTTTTTGATAAAAACAAAACCACCAAAAAGAATGCTAGCTATTAAAAAACCAAGCAAAATAAGAACGAAAAATAAAATAACTTTTAAATAAATCTAACGGAGATATCATTAAAATGATTACCTCTTTTCTTTTGGTTTTCGATTTGATTTAATATTTCTGCATTTTGAGAAATAATCATTTGATAAGCTTGTTTTAAGTCTTCAAGATTGATTTGATTTTTTTTATTTTCGTCAGTTCCTCTGTTTTTAGCAAAGATAGTTATTGTTGTTTTTAAAAAGTTTTCTAAAGTTCGATTGGCTTTTAAGAATTGATGATTATATGGTAAATATTCTAAAGCCTCATTAATGATTTCGAATAAGTATTTTTTAGCTTAATCGATATAAGGGTTTTGACGTTTGTTAATCATGAATTCTAAGAATTTTTCACGTTCTTCTTTATAATTTCTTTAACAAAACCTAATATTAAAATTATTAAAGCGTTTGTTAAAAAACATCTTAATTAATTTTTTCATGATATAATTGTTTTTTTATATTTTATTTTTATTTTTTATTTTAAAATTAGCTAAAAATTAGAATCATTAATTCTAGGAAATATCATAGATTATTTAAAAAAATTCAATTCATAAATTTTTATTTGCATATATTTACATTAAAATTATATTTTTGATTTAAAATAATAATATAAATTAAAATTTTTTAATTAACAATATTAATATTTAAAAATTAAACATTTTTAATTTCTAATTAAATTTACATTTAAAAAAAATAAATTATTTAAATTAATGAAAATTATATTAAAATGAAAAGACAAGAAAAAGAAAATAAAATTAGAAGAATTCTTCAAAAAACTAATATTAAAGATTTAAAAATTATTATTTTAAAAAATTGTAGTAAAAAAACACACCTTAAAAGAAATAATAATATTCTTTTTGTAAATGATAAAGTAAATTATTTAGTTAAAAAAGAATTAAAAAAATGCAAATTAGAAAAAAAATAAAATAAAATTTTATTTATATATCACAAAAATAATTTAATAATTTTGTTTATGAAATTATTAAATTATTTATTACATCAACATTTTATATTATATAATAATAAATAGATGCTGTTTTTTAATTATTTTATTTTATGTTTGTTCGAAATTATTTTCGAAATTAATAATTTTGAATATTTACGATAATTAATGTAAAAATTTATTGATTATAGTTTTTTTTATTTTATAATATGAAAGATGACCATAATAAATATTTTTTTAAATATTAAAATTGAATTTAATATAATTATTATTATTAATTATTAAAATAAAACATTTTTCATTAATGTTTATTTTTTACTATGGTATATTATCGCTCATAAATAATTTATATAAATTTTAAGTAAGGGGTTTTATTTAAAAATGTCTCGTTATACAAATCCAAGTTGGAAAATTTCACGTCGTCTTGAATATTCTTTATCTGAAACAGGAAAAGAATTAGTAACGAAAAATAATATTTTAATTAAAAATAGAAAAAAAAAAGATAAAGGTAATTTTAATATTCAATTAAAAGAAAAACAAAAAGTTCGTTTTGTTTATGGTATTTCAGAAAAACAATTCAAAAGATTTTTTTATAATTCTGCTAAATTAAAAGGGGTTCATGGTGAAAATTTTTTAATTTCGTTAGAATCACGTTTAGATAATATTGTTTATCGTTTAAATTTAGCTAAAACAAGAGCACAATCTAAACAGTTGATTTCGCATGGTCATATTTTAGTAGATTTTCAAAAAGTAAATATTTGTTCTTATTGTGTAAAACCTGGACAACAAATTTCTGTTAAAGAAAAATCTAAAAATTTGAAAATTATTAATTTTGCTTTAAACAACAAATCTAATAAAAAATTTGAATATATTTGTTTAGATGAAAAAAGCTTAACTGGTAAATATGTTAGATACCCAAGAAGAAATGAATTTTTAGTAGATATTAATGAACAATTAATTGTCGAATATTATACTAAATAAAAATTATTAATATTTTTTTGTATAATTTTAAAAAAATTAATAATTTTAATATCTTTATTTAAAAAATTATTAATTTTTTTAAAATTTCTATTTTTAATAATCTTAATTATTATTAAAAATAGAAATAAATTAATACAATATTATTAAATAATTTATTTTTTTTTAATTATAATTATTTATTTTTAAATTTAATTTAAGAATAAGTAATTTATTAAAAAATTAAAATAACATAAAATATTTTATTTTAAATTTCAAATTAGTTTTCATTTATTATAATCGCGAATAAATTTTTTTATTATAATTTTATTTTTAAATCTATTTATTATTATTATATTTATTTAAAAATATAAAAATACGAAATAATTCCGAAAAAGGCATTTAGAAATATGAATTGGATTCAATTTATTATTTTATTCTTTTTATGTTTATTTTTAATTTATATTTCTTTTAGAATTTTTTTTATTGATAAAAATGAATTTTTAAAAATTATTTATTTTTTTGTATTTGGAATCATTTTATTTATTTTTTTGATTAGGTCTGGATTATGTAATTTTTTGGAAAAATTAATAAATTACGATATCAAAGGTCCTTTAATAAATTTTATTTTATTATCTCCTATTATTATTAGAGCTCCTAATTTAAGAAATTTTTTTAATAATTTATATAAATGGCGAAATAAAAATAAAAAATTCATCCTAGTTAATCGCAATACACAAGAACAAATTTTGGAGGCCGTTTTAGAAATGTCTGAAAAAAAAATAGGCGCTTTAATTACTATTGAAAAACACAATTCTTTAGAACAATTTGCTAAAAAATCAATTTTAATTGATGCTAATATTTCTAAAGAATTATTAATGAATATTTTTATCCCTAATACTCCATTACATGACGGAGCAGTTATAATTAGAGGAAACAAGATTTTATCCGCTGGTGCTTATTTTATGTTATCTGAGGGTCAATATTTTCAAAAAACAACAGGTTCTAGACATCGTGCCGCTTTAGGTATCAGCGAAAATACTGATAGTATGACTATTATAGTTTCAGAAGAAACTGGTAAGATTTCAATTGCTTTAGAGGGTATCATGTTACAAATGAAAGACGCTAATCAAATAAAAGAATATTTAATTACTTTCATAATTTAATTTTTTTATATTTTTTGTTATAGCAATGAAGGAGTTTTATATAATATGAGTATAAAAAAAAACAAAAAAATAGGTTTTGTAATAGATTCTACTATAGGAGATAATATAAATTTACACTTTTCATCTGATATTTGTATCGTCCCTTTATCTATTATTTTAGATGGTAAAGAATATTCAGGAAAATCAGATAATAAATTTTTTTTAGATTGTTTGAAACAAAAAAGACAAATTACTACAAGTCAACCAAGTCCACAATTATTTGTACAAGCTTTTGAAAAACAATTAAATGCAGGTTATAAACATGTAGTATGTTTAACAATATCTCAAAAATTAAGTGGTACTTTTAATAGCGCTTGTAAAGCTAAACAAATAGTAAATAATGAAAATATTACAGTTATTGATACAGAAAGTTTTGGTCCAGGATTTGTTTTCACTCTAAATAAAATTTATGAATATGTATATAATACTTATTTGAGTTATAAAGAAATTTTTAATAAAATTGCTAAAGAACAAAAATTAGGTAGTTTTTATTTCTCTTTAGATAATCTAAAACAATTAGTTATTAACAAAAGAATTAGTAAATTTAAATTTATTCTTGGAAGTTTATTCAAAATAAAACCTATTTTAAAATTTCAACAAGGAATTATCACTATTGAAAAAAATGTTCGAATTTGGAAAAATTGTTTTCTTTATTTAATCAAATGCATCTTGAATTTTAAAAATTTTACCAATAAACCTGTCGAAGTCAAAATGTTATATGTCGAAGATGATGTTTATATGCAAGAATTAAAAAAAGAGATCGAAAAATTAAATGATCCTAATATAAAAGTTTCTATTTATGGGCCTATTTCTCCAATAATTGCTATTCATTTAGGAACTAAGGGTTTCGGATTTTATCTAAATGTTTTAATATAAATAAATATTCAATGTTTTTTTAAATTAAGTGAAAAAAAATAATTTTTTTATTTTTTTTCACTTAATTTTTTTTGAATTTCTTTTAAAATTTGTATTTTTTCTTTTTCTAATTCTAATAATTCTTTTGTCGCATATATTTCTGTTTTTTGTAAATTTGATTGTGTAATGGAATCATTTTTTTTTATAATTTTTTGATAAATATAAATTAATATTGTATATATCACAAGAGAAACTAAAAAAAATTCAAATAAATTTTGAATAAAATTACCATAATTAATTGAAATATTATTATTTAAATTTATTTTCCAATCTCTAATAGAATGACGATTTAACAATAAATTTATAGGTGGCATTATGATATCTGTCGACAAAGAACTAATAACTTTAGTAAATAATTGCCCCATAATAAAAGCAACAATTAATTTAATAATATCTCCTCTAATTATAAATTCTTTGAAACCAGTTTTAAATTTTTTTATATTTTCCAAATTCATTTTATTAATCCATACTTTTTTTAATTTTTTTTAAAAAATAAATATTTTTGTATTTAAATAAATTATAATAAATTTATCATAATTTACTTAAATATAATTTATGTTATAATTAATAATGTATATTGTATTTTTTTATAGAATGTCATTTTTTATTATTAATAATAAAATTTAAAAAAATAATTGAAAAATATAAACTATTTTTTATCAAATAATTTAAATTATTTGATATATATAAAAAAGGAGAAGTGTTAATATTGTTTGACATACAGTTGACAACAATTATAAATTACATAAAAGAACATTGGCAGTTATTTATTATAATATTTCTTCTATCAATTGGACCTATTTTATTTTTAATAATAAAATCATGTCAAATGTTATTTTTTATTTTCAAATGTAATTTAAATTTTTTATTAAAAAATTTAAATACAAAAAAAAATAAACAAAATAAAGATAATGATTCTTCTGAACCATCTAAAATTTCAATAAATAATAATCATCCTCAGCAAAATGAAAATTTCAGTTTAATTGAATTAAAAATTTTAGAAATAGAACAAAAAGAAAATAATAATCGATATAAAGAAAATAGCTTATTACGTTTAGAAATGAATCAGAAAATATATCAAAATAAAATGGAAGAAAAGTTAGAAATACATAAATTAGAGCAAAAAATCTTTTTGTTAGAAAAAGAAATGCAAAAAATACAAAATAAAGAATTTATAGACAAAAATATAAGAAAACAATTTTATAAAAATTATGATGATAATTTTTCAGAAAAAAATGATTATACACAAGAAGATGATTTTTTTAAAAACAAAATTCCAGAAAGTTTAAATAAAATATTTGAAAAAATTTCAGATTTCGAAAATGTTCAATTATTAATGTTAAATAAAATGATGAATGATAAATCTTATTACGATTCTGAAAAAAATGTTTTATATATAAATCCTAAAGATATAAATTTTGTAAAAAATTTTTTAATAGATAAACAAAAAAGAGAAAATAAAAAATTAAACTAATTAATTTCATTTTATTTCTAATCCAAACAAAAATCAAATATTATTAAAATATTTGATTTTTTATTTTTTTAAATTATTTCAATTCTAAATATTCTTTAGGTTTCGTTTCTTCTATTTTTTTATTAATTTTTAAAATTAATAAACCATTTTCTAAATGACCTTGAATATCTTTAATATTAAAATTTTCTCCTAAATTAAAACTACGTCTAATTATACCAGTTATTCTTTCTTTTTTAAGGTAATTAAAATCTTTTTTTGTTTCCTCTTTTTTTAAAGGAAAAGCTTCTAAAATTAAATAACCATTTTCTAAAGAAATTTTAATTTCTTCTTTTTTGAAACCAGGAATTTCAGTTATTAAAACATAGTGATCATTATATTCTTTAATATCAGATTTCATCAAAAAGTTAGAAGTACTAAAGAAAGAATCATTTTTAAAATCTTCAAATAAATTTTCTAATAAATCTTGATTTCTATTAATTAATTCAACGACAGACATTTTAACTATCTCCTCTCGATAAATATATTAATTTTTGTTTTTTTGTATAAATTTTATTCATGAAAAAAACTTATTATCGAATAAAATCACTCAAAAAAATTAATTCTCAAATAAGTGCAATTTAATTATATCATTTTTTTTAAAAATTTCAACAATTTTTTTATATATAAAAAAAATTTAATTTTGATAATAGTTCAAAATAATGTATAATAATAATTGTTGTATTTCGTTAAAAAAATGCTACAATTAATTTACAAAATTAAAATATAGTTATATATAATATATAATGTATATTATATAGTTTATTATTTTTAATAAAATAATATAATGGCGGTTGTGGCGAAGTGGTTAACGCCGTGGCTTGTGGCGCCGCTATACGTGGGTTCGATTCCCATCAACCGCCCCAATTATTTAATTATTAATTTTATATAAATATATTTTGTTAATATTAAAGGCTCATAGCCAAGTGGTAAGGCAACGGACTTTGACTCCGTCATTCGTTGGTTCGAATCCAGCTGGGCCTGCCAAATTTTAAATTATAAATAATTTTTTTTATAAAGAGCGGGTGTGGCGGAATGGCAGACGCACTAGACTTAGGATCTAGCGCTTTTAGCGTGCAGGTTCAAGTCCTGTCACCCGTACCATTATTATTTTTCAAATAGGGATATGATGTCAACGGCAGCATAACGGTCTCCAAAACCGATTGTTCGGGTTCGAATCCTGATATCCCTGCCATTCATTAAATATTTATTAAAATAAGTAAAAAAAATAAGAAAAATAAAAGAGTTATTGTCTAAATAACTCTTTTTTATTTGATAATTAAATTATAAATATAATAATAATTGAATAAATTTAAAATTACAATCAAAACTCTATATAAAAAATAAATTTGTCTGATCATATTCTTAATTTTTTTAAATTTAGATATTTATATAATGTATTTTTATTATATAAAATAATTCAAAAACAACAATTTTTTTATTTTTTTTAAATTAAAATATAAAAAAATTTTCGATATATTATAATAAAAAATAAAAAAATGATAAAAATCATTTTTTATTTTTTTAAACTTTATCTTTATACAATATTAAATTTGTAGTTACTAAATTAATTTTTGGGTTATCTGTATCGAGAAAATCATTTAATAATAATATCTCCGAATTAGATAATAATTGTGCCTGAATATATGTTATCTCACCCCAAAAACTTTTTTTTTTATTAATTTTTAATTTTAAATTTGGTTTATCTTTAAAATAATATAAATTTTGTTCTTTTCCTGATCCTTCTGCTAATGATGTTTCTTTAAATAAATTAATATGCGAATTCGGTTTTAATTCTGTATTTTTTAAAGCAAAAACAATTGGTTTATCTTTAATTAAATTTAAAATATCTTTTGTATTCATTTTAAAATCTTCTTCTAATTTGGCATTTAAATTTAAGATTTTATAAAAACATTTTTTCGTTTCAGAATCTAAAATAATTTTTCGAAAAAAATCCGTTTCATTAGGCGCTTTATCATAAGATTCTTGATTTTTTTGTTGTTTTTCGTTTACCTGATAATTATTATCTTCCGTTTCCGAAAAAATTTGAGTTGTATTTTTTTCTTCTCTTTTTGTCGTTTCTTCTTTACTTAACATTTTCCAAATAAACAAACTTAAAAAAAATAATATAATTATTAAAACTATTATTAATAAAACTCTTGATTTTTTTTGAGATGAAATATCATTTGCCTTTGCCATAATATATTAAATTACCTACCTATTTTATTTATTTCAAATAAAATTAAATTTAATAAAAAATTAACAAAAAAACTTAATATATCAATTAATAATAAATAGTAATAATTATAATTACTATTAGTAATAATTATATATAAAAAAAGATTTTTTTTATCTTATTTTAATAAACTAATAATATAAAATATTAAAAAATTAACTAAAAAAACAAGTTCACTCTTAGTAAATTAATTTTACTGAAAATTAAACTTGTTTTTTTGTTTTTTTATGATTTAATTATATTTAATAGTAGTTTTGTTTTTTTTAAAAAAACTGCTATAAAAGAAATAATATAGATGAAAGGAAAAATATAAAAAAATGGAATGGAAACAATTTTTTGATAAGAATAAAAAAATTATTTTAATAATTTTTATTATTTTGACACTGATATTCATAATTGAAACATTTTTGATTTATGATTATAATAAGACAAAAAGAAAACAATTAGAAAAAAACATAGAAGCAGAAAATTATAAAAATGATTTGCCAAAAGAATTAAAAGAAAATATTCCTGATAAAGGAAATATATGTTTTATAGAATTTAACACAAATAAAAATAAAGATATTTTACCTTTGTTAAAACAAGAAAAGTTTCGAAAAAGTTTATATTATGCTTTAAACAGAAAAGAAATAACCCAAAATGAAAATAATTTAAAACCTCTTTCAGTTTTATTTACTAAAGCTTTTTTTACAGATAATAAAAAATGTTTTACTAAACCATTTTTACCACATAATGAAAAAAGCATGGAAATTTATGAAGATTTAGATTTAAAAAATTATGGATTTAATGAAAATAAAGCTTTAAAATATTTAGAAGAATCTTTTAATGAATTGAGTCCTGAAGAAAAAAAGAAAAATTATGTTTTTAGACTCGGAAAAGATGAAGAATTCGAAGATATAAATATAATTACTTCTATTCAAGAACAAATTAATAATTTATTTAAAAAATTTTTAGAAAAAAACACATATAATCAAGATAAATTAAAAATAGAAATTGTCTCTGGAAAAGATTATGATATGAAATTATTTTATCCAATTGAAATAGATGAATATAATGAAGAAATGTATTATCTTTTTTTTATTAGTTGTCTTTCTTATGAAAATAATTCTAAAATTGATATAAATTTATCACATATCAAAAAATATTTACATAAAAATATTTACATATTAGAAAATGAAAATACATTATTAAAAATAAATAAGATAGATAGTGAAAAAATAAAAGAATATCTAAAAAGTGATTTCTTAATTCAAAATCTTTTAAATAATGAACAACCATTTAACTCAGAAGGTATTTTTACAGGTAAAATAATTGATTTTTTTGATTTTATGGAAAATAATATTTATCCATTGTTCCCTTCCTTTGGAATAAGATCGCAATATCAACAAGAAGAATCCGAAGAAATACAAGAATTAAAACAAAAAACTTTTGAGGAAATATTCGAAAAAGTATTATGTCTTTTACATAAAGAAATGTTACAAATTCCTGTTTGTATTTCGGAAAATAAAAATTAATTATGAAAAATTTAAAAAAATATTTTTCTAAAATAAATTTAAGAAATTGTATTTTCTTTTTGTTTATTTTCTATTGTGTTGAGTTAATACTTCAAATTTTAGACGAAAAGATATTAAATCCAGAACAAAATTACAAAATGTACAATTATTATAATTTTCATCAAATAATAATATTCATCAAATTAGAAATTACAAATAGAATAAATAATTTTTTACGTCCTATTCAAAGTTTATTATTATTAGGTTATTGGGGTGAAGCTTTTTTATATAACAACTCAAAACTTAACTCTAACCCTCTTATATCTTCGAAACAAAAATCTATTTTTACTTTCAAAGATGTTGCTGGTAACGAAGAAGAAAAAGAAGAAATGAAAGAATTAATTGATTTCTTAAAAAGTCCTCAAAAATATACTTCTATAGGAGCTAAAATACCTAAAGGTGTTTTATTAGAAGGCCCTCCTGGGACAGGAAAAACTTTATTAGCGAAAGCTTTAGCTGGAGAAGCAAATGTACCTTTTTATGCTGTAGCCGGTTCTGAATTTGTTGAAAGATATGTTGGTGTTGGTGCTTCTCGTGTCAGAGAATTATTCAAAAAAGCTAAGAATAATGCTCCTTGCGTGCTCTTTATTGACGAAATAGATGTTTTAGGCAGTAAAAGAGGCGGTTTTTTAGGAGGATCTCAAGAAAAAGATCAAACTTTAAATCAATTATTAACTGAAATGGATGGTTTCTCTTCATCTAAAGGAATTATTATTGTTGGAGCTACTAATAGAGTCGATATCTTAGATTCAGCTTTATTAAGACCAGGAAGATTTGATAGAATCTTTAAAGTAGGATTACCAGATGTTAAAGGACGTGAAGCTATTTTAAAAGTTCATGCTCGTAATAAAAATATTTCATCTGATATTAATTTTCATCAATTAGCCAAACAAACTCCAGGAATGAGTGGAGCTCAATTAGGAGCTGTTTTAAATGAAGCTTCCATTTTAACAGTAAGAAATCAAAAAGAAATGATCACAATGGAAGAACTAGAAGAAGCTATTGATCGTGTTTTAATGGGGCCAGCTAAAAAATCAATTAAATATACTGAAGAAGAAAGAAAAATGGTCGCTTACCATGAAGCGGGACACGCAGTCATTGGTTTAAAATTAGAACATGCTCAAAAAGTACAAAAAATAACTATTATTCCGAGAGGTTCAGCAGGTGGTTATAACTTAATGTTGCCTGAAAAAGAAACTTTCTTTTCTTCTAAAAAAAGAATGTTAGCTAATATTACTTCTTTTTTAGGTGGTAGAGTAGCTGAAGAATTAGTTTTTGATGATGTTTCAAATGGAGCTTATGATGATTTTAAACAAGCTACTAAAATAGCTCGTTTAATGGTTACTAAATATGGAATGAGTGATTTAGGAATTACTCAAGATTCAGAATTCTCTGATAAAAAAATGATAGATATAGAAATTAAAAAAATAGTTGATGAATGTTATCAAGAATGTCAAAAAATTATTAAAGAAAATAAATCTTTATTAGACAAAATAACTAATTTATTATTAGAAAAAGAAACTATTAATAAAGAAGAAATAGATTTATTAGTTAAAAAATAAATTATTTATTTAAATTTAATAATTAACAAATAAATATATACAATATGGATTAAATAAATTATATTTATTAAATATATAAAATAACTATTTTTTCTTTTATAAAAGTTCGTATTGTTATAAATTTTTATAAATAAATTCATTTTTAATAACAAAAAAACTATTTAAAAAAACTAGTCTTTTTTTTATTTTTAGTAAAAAAAGAAAATACTAAATCAATACATGTCGTTAAACTATTAAATTAAGAACAAATTTTATTGTTCTTTTTTTTATTTGAATAAAAAAAGAAAGGGATCTTAAACTTATTACAAAATTAAAATTCAACAAAAAAACAACAGAAACATTCAATAATTAAAAAAAATCATTTAAACAAAAAATTAAACTCTAAAGAAAGGAGTAAAATAACAATAACAAAATTTAATCAAAAAACAAAATATATTAATTAAAAATCATAATGCGTTAAATTAAACTCTAATTTTCAAAAAAAGTCTTATAATACCTCTTTTCAAAAAAAGCCTTTAATTTAATAATTAGTATAGACGATATTTATATTTACATTAATAAATAATAGTGATAACAAATATTTATATAAGAATTAAAAAAGTATGTTTCGAGAAAAATTAAACTATTCTAATTCCAAAATTAAAGAAATTACAGATAAATGTATATCATTAGAATCTAAAAAAGATAATTTAACAAAAAATATAAAATCAAAAACAAGCAAAAATTAAAACTCTCCAAGAAGAATTAAAAACAAAAAAAATTTAACTCCTGAATATAAAAATAATTTAGAACAAATTATTAAAAAAAACAAGAAAAACAAACAAATTTAAAAAATTTTATTAATTTTCAATTTTATATTAATCATTTAGAAACCGAAATTAAAAAATATGAAAAAGAATTAAAAACAAATGAAGATTCAAAAGAAGATATGTCAGTAACTAAAAAACATAATTTAACTGAAAAAAAATTAGCTAAAAAAAATTATTGTCTTTAAAAGAAAAACAAAAATTGTTTTCTAAAAAAGATGAATTACAAAATTATATCTTAAAAGATTTAAAAAAAAATTAAAAACACCTAAATTAACTCCTACTGATAAAACTCCTTTAGAAACAAAACAAAAGGAAATTAAAAAACACATAACAAACATCAATCAAGAAATTAATCATTTAGTAAATAAAAATGAATTAAAAAATAAAATTGATAATTTAACGAAAGAAATAGAAACGGAAAAAGATGAAGCTTTAAAAAAACTTTTAGTAAAACGAAAAAAATTTGTCAACAAAAATTAGAAGTTTTAAATTAATTAAAAAACAAATTTTCTTTTTGATTTTCTCTTTATAGTTTATATTTCTGTTTTTATTTAGGCATTGAAATTACTTATTATTATTTATCTCTTCAAAAAAAAATAATGTCTCAAAAAAATGTATTTCCTGAGGTTTTAAAAGAAAAAAAGTGCTTTTAAACAATAATCTTCAAACAGATTCTTCAGAAATTGATCGTTTTTATTATCAATCTATTATTCCTCAAAAAAAAGAAAAATTAGAACATTTAAAAGTTTATGATGTTTATTTAGGTCAAAATACTGGAACCAAAGAAGTTTTTGATTGGTTTTAAAATATTTTTTTCATTATAAAAAATTTGAAAATCATTTTAGTTATGCGTTATTTATATAACGCTTTTGATGTTGATAATCAAATATCTTTTAATTTTCGGATTAAAGAACTGAACTGTTCCGTTTTTTCATACAACTTTTTATTTTAAAATTGTTCTTTCAGACTAACTATTAATTGATAATTTCCTATCTTTTCAAACTAAGGAAATATTTTGTTGAATTAAAAAGTGTCTAAACTTTTTTTGATAATTCTTTAGTTTCAAAAGATATTTTTTTAATATTTTAACCCTTCACTATATAGTTAGGTAAAAAAAGTTAAAAACTCGTCAACAAAATGAAAGAAAATGATATTTTTTTAAATTTTATTATTTTTAGGTAAAAAAGCGTACTAAAGTAACCTTTTTCAAGGTTATATTATTTTATATTAATTCAACTAAAAATTTATCTTAGATTTTGAGAATATTGAGATGGAGTTGAATAGTTTAATTTACTTAAAATCCACTTAGTATTCCAAAATTAAGAAAATTGATTGATTAATTTTTTCATTTTGTTAGGAGATTTTTGAAATAAAAAAGGATTTTGATGTTGTAAGATTGTTTTCATTTGACCGAAAAAGTTCTCAATGACCGCGTTATCACGAGGGGTGGCTTTTCTTGACATGCTGATTAAAAAACCTTTTTTTGTTAAAGTTTTTTGAATTTTGAGCGATTGATAAACTTTTCCTTGATCAGAATGAATGACGCAAGGATTAATAATTTTTGGAAGTTTTTTAATAGTATTTAAAACTAAATCTTTATTTTGTTGGTTTGAAACATGTAAAGCAATTATTTGATTGTTAAAAGAGTCGATGATACAAGAAAAATAGAGAAAACCTTGATTAGTTTTAAAATAAGTGATGTCAGTAAAGAGTTTTTGAAGAGGTTTGGTGGCCATAAAGTCTTGATTGATTAAATTAGGAATTATTTGGAGATTATTTTTTAAATTACGGTAAGTAAAATTTTTTTTGATTCTTAAACGACAACTAATGTCGTTTTTTTTCATGATGAGATAAACTTTTTTCTTGGTGATAAATTCATTAAAGGTTTTTTGGTATAAATCAGTGATTTTTCGATGACCGTAAAAATATTGATAATGGAGACATAAAGCTTTAATCCGTTTTTGTTGTAAAAAATATTTTTCTTCTTTTTCTTTTAGTTTATCTTTCATTTTTAACCAATAATAATAAGTACTTCTTTTAATTTGAATTGTTTTTAAAATAGTGGTTAAATTAAGAGTTTGATTAAATTGGTTAACTAAATGAAAAACAATTTTTTTATCAATTTTTTTAATTTTTTCAATCATTTTTTGTAATAATTTAATTTTTTGTTTTAATTTTTGCATCTTAATACCAATTATCTTTATAAATTATTTTAAATATATCAACTATTATAACTCTAAATAAGCGCTTCAGCGCGTGCATCTTTTTGTTTCATAATATAATAATTTTAATACTTGGTAAGGCAATTAATTTAAAAATTAAAGTTGATTTTAATGATTGAAATAAATTAAAAAATAAAATTACCTAAAAAAGAGGTTTTTATGATATCGATAAATAACAATGATATGAAAAATGATAATTCGATAATATCAAATATCGAGTATCATTATCATTATCGATATAAAATATCAAATATCACTCCTTAAATAAGCTTTTTATTAAAAAGGATATATGAAAAGTAACATGGTAACAAAGCGGTAATAAGATGGTAATAAAACGGTAATAAAGTGGTAATAAAAGGTAACTCAATGGTAATAAAATGGTAATTTTATAAATTATTTATTTGTTTTTAATTTTTTTATTTAAATTGGATAAATAACCAGAACGTAACTTTTTCACCCGATAACCTTGTTTATCTTTTGTTAAAAAAGATTGAATGTGTTTTAAATCTTCTTTTTGATAATAAATAATGTTTAACCCTTTTTTATAGTTAGTTTTCATGGGTTTATGGTATTTATCTAGTTTTTGAGGGTCTAATTGATATAACTGTAAAGTTTCTAACTTATTGACATCAATTTTTCCAATTAATTTTTTGATGATATTTTTAGATTCATTTTTATAATTGATTTGGAAGATATTAAATAGGTTTTTAAGGGGGTTATTTTGGCTTTTAATCGGGTTTAAATCAGAAAGTAATAGTTTTGCTATTACTAGAAGAAAAATTATCATTAATTAAGGTGATTTTTGTTTGTTTCATTTCTTCTAAGATGTGAGGATCGACGAAGAGAGTTTGGTTTTTGGGGCGGTAATTGGCTTCTTGGTAGGTATTTTTCTTTTTAGAATGAGAAATAATGGCGAGATTGATTAAATCTTCTTTTAATATTTTTAAAAAGTTTTTAATTTGGGTTAAATCGTTAGGGGTGGTTTTTGTGTCCAAACCCCCGATTCTAATTTCTTGACTAGTGTCGTTTTTCATTTCTTTTCTCCTTTTTATTTGATTTTTTGTTATAAAAATAAAAACCCTAAATAGTTAAAATTTAGGGTATATATATTTTTTTATGAGATTGTGTTAATTTTTTTATATGTGTAGATGTTATATATTGGTGTAACAAAGTAATTTAACTAATTACTTCAACTTTGTCTTCTCCAAAGAAATGAACAGCTAAATCAACGATAATTTTCTTTTGGGCCTCTTCATAAGTAATGTATGGATCTAAAAAACATTTTTGGTAAGCTTTTTTTCCAAATTGGCGCAATAAATCATCAACATCTTTACAAGTTTGGTCGTAGGGGGGTAAAATACGTCTAATTTCGTATAAAATGTTTGCTTCTTTAAGTTGTTCTCCTAAGGCTTCGCTTCGTTTTTGCCCTGTTTCATCGTTATCTAGGGCGATAATTACCTTAATTTTTTCTTTTTTGAGAATTTCTAGTTGAGATTGAGAAAGTAGCTGAGTGACACAAATGAGACCGACCACGTTTTTAATATTGTTTTGCCAACAACTAATAACATCAAAAAATCCTTCATGAATGATGATGGTTTTTGTTTGTTTAATATATGGTAAAGCTTCAAAAAAACGATAACTGAAATGAAAGGTCGGAGTTTGACTAAAATTAGTTAAAGCTTGATATTTGGGTTGAAAATAAGAAACTTCGCGGAAATGGTTTTGATAAAAATGAAAAGTTTGATGATAACCATTTTGAATAGGGATAATAATGGAACCATGAAAAGTATCATGAAAATATTTTTTACCTTGTTGACTGGTTTTTTCTTTGATAAAACCATATTCAACTAATTTTGTTGTATCGATATTTTGTTTTTTACAATAATTTACTAGACGAAAAGATAAAGGTTTATCAGATAATGGGGCATAACCAAGTTTAAATTCTTTGATGGTTTCTAGAGTGAGTTTTCTTTTTTGAGTTAAATATTCTATTCCTGGTTGACTTTCGTTATTTTGGTTGGAAATTAATAAATAATGATAATAATCGCGAATTTGGTTGAATAAAGGTGATATTTCTTTAAATAATTGTTTCTTTTTGATATTAATTTCCTGTTCGTCGACTGGTTGTTTTAATTTAATAGGTTGATATGGTTGTTGAAAAGGGTTAATAGTTATTTTAGTTATTTCTTTTTCTTGTTGACTTAAGGTTTTAAATTCGAAAGAATTCATAAATCTTTTTATTCTTTGGATCGCTTCATGAAAGGATTGAATTTGACGGATAGTCATATAAACATCAATAATATCGTAATCTTTACAACATTTCCAACAATGAATTTTGTTAGTTGAAGTGAAATGACAACAAGTGGGATTCTTTCCTTGATGGATGGGGCAAGGAAAACGGTGGTGGTTATTAAAATTTAGAGGTAAAATTTTTAATTTTTTTAATAAAACTGACATGGGGAAATGGGTTTGAATGTCTTTTATTTTTTCTTGATAATTCATTGAGTTTTTTCCTTAATAACTTTCTAATGAATAAGGTAAAATATAACCGATTTCTTGGAAGGTTTGAGTGGTCATTTCAAAGTGATAAACTAAGTTTTTTTTGGTACCATTTCGATTCTTTTTAATAGATAATTCAATAATTTTTTGAGATTCGTTATTTTTTGATGCTAAATATAATTGATTACAATTTTGATTATAGATATTTAATGGTTTTTCTTTATCTTTAGATATTTTGGGTTGGAATTCAGACATTATTAAAACAATATCAGAGTTAGTTTCGATGCCACCACTTCCTTTTAAAGCGGTGATTTCAGGCGATTTACCTTGGTAATGGCTGTATGTATCTCTTGAAAATTGAGATAAAATGATAATAACGATGTTTAATTCTATGGCTAATTGTTTTAATTTAGTCATAATTTCGTCAATGGCTAATCGATCATTTTCAAAATGATTACTAGCTTTAGTAATTTGAAGGTGGTCGATAACGATAATTTCTGCTTGTTTTTCTAAATGAAGGCGATAAACTAAATCAATGACATAATCAATGTTTTTACTTTTGTCATAACTAAACAATAAGTTAATGTTAACAAAAAATTGTTTGGCTTGTTTCATCCTTTCCATGTAGGTATGTTGAGTGATGTTTGAGTCTTCCAAATTTTTATCTAAAATAACATCTAAAGGAATTTGAGTTTGGTGGGCTAATAAACGACTTAAATTTTCCTCCATTGTCATTTCATAAGAAAAAACTAAGAGATGAGGATGATGATGAGTTTCTTGGTGTTTGGTTTTAGTGATATCTAAAAGAAGGTTGTAAACAAAAGTGGTTTTACCTAAACCTGTATAGCCTCCAATAGTGATAATTTGACCTTTTTTAAAGCCTTTCGTGGCTTGATTTAAGCCTCGGAAAGTTTCTGATAAACGGTAATATTCTTCTTGAATTTTTTGTTTGGCTTGTTGATTGGACTCGAAAAATTCAGGATGACAAGAAGCCATTTGATTTAAAGTTAACAAAGTCTTATCGGAGGGATGAGGTATAAAGGACATAAATTTTCTTAATTTATCAAAGATTTCTTGGTAGTATAGATGTTTATGATAAGGATCCTTGTTTTCAAAAGAAGGACTAATAATTTTTAAGAGTTGTTGGAACAGTTTTTCTTGGGCATAGGTATGTTTTAGGTTGTCTAAGAAATCAAGGTTATTTTCCTCATTAAAATTATCACTTAAAAAAGATAATGTTTCTTTCGTAAAATGATCTTGGGGAAAATGAGTTTGAAGATAAGTGAGTAATTCTTCGATTATATCATTTTGAGACTTTATTTTATCAAAGGGATGATTATTTATCTGGTTTAAGGTTAAATATTTTAAGGATTGAAAGATTTTTGTATGTTGTTTATCTAAAAAAGATTGTGGTTCAATAAGTTGAAAATAAAAATTTAATTGGTCAGCTTTATTTTGGTTCATATAGGAAATGATTTGTTTTAACGCTTTTTGTTCGTTGGTTAACATTTTATATTAACTCCTTTTTTATTTTTTAATGATGTTAATGTTAGAAAAAGGGATGAATTGACGGGTAATTAAGTTTTGTAAGAAATTGTTGGCTGAATTGGAAAATAAGTTAATTACTTGATTAATGCCTTGGACTTTTCCTTGATTGATTTTATGATTTAATCTCTGAGTTTCTGGTTCGTTGTTGGTTAATAAATAAAATTCAAAACGAGTATCGAGTTTTTTTAATTGTTGCCCTTCTACCATGGCTTGTTTATAGCGATCACGAAGACATGTTTTAAAATTAAAAGCGATAATCCGTTTATTTTTTGTAAATAAAACTAAATCAAATTTAATATCTGGAATAAAAAATAAATAAGCTTGAGGATATAAATGAATGATTCCTTGGTTTTGAAAATAGAGTAAAATAAGATATTCATTGATTTTACCACGGATTACTTTTTGACTTTGAGAGTTGATGTTATTTTGGTTAAAATAATGGTTTAATTGTTGGTAATTGGTTTTCATATATTCGTTAATAGAAAGATTAAAGGTGTCTTTGTTAAAAAAACATTTTAAGATTTCCACAGTTTGGATATTAGTATTAAATTGTTGAATATTAAAAAAATCTTGGTTATTTAACATTTAATATTCCTTTCTTTAAATAAAAAAAGACCTTTAAATTAAGGTCTTTTGTTGGTTTTTTTAGTTTTAAAAATTCTTTTTGTTTTCCAGGTAATGGTGCCATCTTTATGAATGGTTTTGATTTTTCCATTAGAAAAATAGATGTAAGTATTGCCATTTTGGCAGGTTTTTTTAGTTATGATCGCCATTTGATAGTGCTCCTATTTGTTTAATAATTTTTTTGACATTGGTTTTGATAGAATCGCTACCATTTAAGATTAATTTCTTAATGTCACTAGTATAATGAGTGAGATAATGATTGTATCCTTGGCGAACGGTTTGAAAATAAGTTAAGGATTGTCTTTCAATCAGATCTCTTTGATGGTTTTTTTGTTTCTTCTTTCTAGTTCTTCCGATGAGAGGATCAATATCTAAATAAATTAATAAATCGGGTTTTTTTAAGATAATTTCATGATTCAGCTTAAAGATCTTTTTTAAAGGGGAAAGTTGTTTCTTTTCCTTGGAAAAAGGAAATAATTGGTAAGCATAAGTGGATGGTAACCAACGGTCTAAAATAATTAATTGGTTGTTTTTTAATAATTCCGCTTGGATTTGGGCCATATTGGCGAGACTTAAATAAAAACGAGTGAGGTAATCTACTTGTTGAAAATTTAAAAATAAATCTCTAATTTCCTTTCCAAGTGAACTACTCCCTAAGCCTTGATACAGTTGATGAGGGGTTTTTAAGTGGGGTTGAAGGGTGTGAATAAGAGAAGTTTTTCCGCTCCCGTCGAGTCCTTCAAAAACGATTAATTTCATTATTGATTTCTCCTTTTTTTGATTTTTGTTGGATTTTTAAAAGTTAATGATATCACTAATTGTTCCATCGAGATTGTAATATGTTGTTGTGATTGGTTCTTCATCATAATCGTATTCGCTTTTTTCTTTAAAAGTTATTCCATCAGGTTGATATTCAATATATTTAAACATGTTACGATACTTTTTATCGTATTCATATGCATAGTCAATAGTTTTTCCATCAAGTCGATACACAGTTTTTTAATAATATTGCTAGTAGCTTTGTCGTATTCATCTATGTAATGAATAGTTTTACCATCAAGTTGATAAAAAATGTCTTTAATAGATGTACCAGTATCTTTATCGTATTCTTGAATAACTTTATATCCGTAATTGTCAATAAATTCTTTTTTGGTTGTTTTCATTGTTTTCTCCTTTTAATCTTAATTTGGGCATAAAAAAAGACCTTCAATTTGAAGGTCTAAAAGTATTAATTAATTATTTGATTTTCCTTAATTGTTTTAAATAAGTAGTTTTTTCTAATTCTTCTTTGGATTTGGTTAAAAGGGCTAAGTATTTTTGACTATCTTTAATCATTTTAGAAATAAAATGATTATCTGGATAAATTCGTACTACATGATAATTAGTGTCATGAAAATAAACTAAAAAGTAAGCAAAGTGCGCTTGAGAACAATAGAGTTGACATTGAACTTGGGCCCAGTAGTATTGAGGGATATTTTCGAGTTAAGGATTAGTTAAAAAACTAGTCCAAGTGGATGAGACTTCTTTATTTTCGTTCACAAAAGGACATTTAATTTCTAAAACAGCTTGATATTGTTCGTTGTAACCATCTAAAGATGCTGAAAAAAGGTTAACTTTATCATCAGTGAAAATGGTGTCTTCGAAAATTAAATTGGTTTTTTGTATGAAAAACTGTCGCGCGATGGGCTCCATTTTTTGTCCATGAAGTGTGTATTGATTAGCGGTAAAAGTGGTGCCAAAGAGTTTATCATGAACTAATTGTTCCATGGAACGAAAGGGGTCTAACCCTGTAATGGAAGCGATTTCCGAAGCGTTGATGTATTTTTTTCGATGTTGGTACCATAATTTAGTGCGTTGATTTAAGTTTTTGATGCGCATAATAATTATTCTTTTTTAAATATTTTCTTTAATAATAATAAAAGATATTTTTCTAAATAATAAAAGAAACAAAAAAGGTGATAAAGACATTTAATGATAAAATCAATTAAATATAAGAAATGAGGAAGAAATAATAAAATAATTGTTAATAAACCTAAATTTAACCATTGATTTTGATAAGTAAAGAAATAACGACTGATAGTATTAAGGCTATTATTTATCTTGGTTAACCAAGTATTAATGAAATTCCACATGATGATTGGATTGTTGCGTGGTTAAATGTTGATAAAATTGAACCACTATTCCTTGTTTTAATTGGTGAATACTTAGTTTGACGGTGAAAAGATAGAATTTAATGACATAATAAATGGTTATAATTGGAATAAATGAAAGTAGAGTGATGATGAAAAAGATGAGATTACTAGGTAAAGATTGAAAGATTTTTTTTATGAACATGGTTTTTGGTTTCCTTTCCAGTGTTGTATGTGTTGTTAAATAAAAAAAGACCCTTTAAAGGGGTCTGGTTTGTGATTAAAGATTAATCTAATTCTTTTGGTTTTTTAGGTGGTTGGGTGGTGTCTAAAAATTGATAATATGTTTTTGCGGTTTCATTTCCGTCAATATACCAATCATCAAAAAAAATACCATCTACATATTTATAATAATAACTAGTTCCATTTTCATTATAAATCCATCGAGAAGAACGGCCGAATTTATTACGGACTTCTTCGCCTGAATAATAACAACCGTATTTGATATAACATTGATTTATCCAATTTATATAATTAGTTCTATATTGTTCAGCTAATTTAATTTTTAAAGAGCTATCACTACAACGAAGAAAATAAATGGTATTATCGGTTTCGAAAAGATGGGAAATAATTTTAACTTTAAAAGGAATATTAAATTTTTTATAAGAAGGAGAAGTAACTTCAAAAGAAATTTCAACTTCTTTAATTGTTCTTCGTATTCACTTTCTTGAATTAATAGTGGAAAAGTAAATAAATTATTTTCGCGTTTCCAATCACGGATGGCTTGATAGGGTTCAAAAGAGTCAGGTAATGAGATAAATTTTTTTCTTTTTTGAACGTTAAAAGTAAAGAGATAAATGTTTTTTGCGCCGTTTGATAGTTTTAATAGATCATGAATTGTGTAAGTTCTATTAGAGGCACTTTCTGGCATGATTCTAATACCAGTGTCGTAATAAATAGCGTCAATATCAATTTCATGGAAATTTTTTGATGGTAAGGGTAAGACCAAACCAGTATGTGGAGTTGCGTTATAACAACCTAATTTAATTAATTTTGGTTCTTTGATGATATTATTTTCTATTAAATAATGATTAATTACTTCTTCTTTGTTTTGATCAGCGAAGATGTTACTTACTACTAAATTTATTTGAGATTGTTCTTCCTGAGGAGGTTTTTCTTGGATGTCCCAAAAGACAAAAGCTTCTTCGATGGAGGTTTCGTATTTTAAAAGCTCTTCTAAGGTATATTCATTGTCTTCATGAGGATATTTTTCTTTAAAAGGATTGATGCGGGGTTTGAAATAGGCGCCTAAGAGGCCTTTTTGTGGGTCTTTGAGTTTGGGGAAAAAGATAGTATAACCGTAGGGGTTATAGGAAGGAGATGAAATATCATAAAAATAAGCTTCTATATCGAAATATTTTAAGATTTCAGGAATACTTTCTTTTGAAAAAACTTGGATATCATGACGGATGAATTGAGGTTGATTTGTTAACCATTCTTGTTGGAGAGTTTGGTAGTCAGATAATTTAATGGCTGATTTAGTTTGACGATGAAAGAAAGAATGAGCAGAAATAGAAGAAGAGAAATGAAAAAGAATGATGAAGAAAAAGATAATAATAATTTTAAATACAGGGCATTTTGGTTGATTTGGTCATTGTTGGTTACCTCCTAATTTAATGTGGTTTGTGAAATAGTTTCTTTCAAGACAGTTGTATTTAAAATTTTAATTAACATATTGTCTAATTTTATTTATTACCTTGCCAGTTAGTTAATGTTGTTAAAATAAAAAAGACCCTTGAAAGGGTCTTTGTAAAATATAAGATATTTATATTAAATTATTTTTGGTTTTAAACATTGTTAAAAATTTCCTTAATATATTGATAATAACAATAAAATATAATTTAAATTATTTAATTTTTTCTAGGAATAGTTGGTTGTTTTGGTTTTTTAATTTCTTTTTTTACAAATTGTTTTGTCTTTGTTGTATTATGGTGTTGATTTGTGTTTGATTTTGATTAATTCTTATTTGAATATTTCTTATTATATTTATGTGTCTTTTTGAAGAATAAAGAGGTGTGTTATTTAAAGCTATATCCATTTCTTCAATCAGCGCTAACTTTTGGTTTTCTAAAAATATAAAAGTTTGTTGATTATAAATTTGTTGATTAATTCTTTTATGTTGTTGTCTTAGTAGATTAATCATTTTTTCAGGAAAATTATTATTACGAGCATTAACGATTTGTTGAACTATTCTAGCTTCTTTTGAAATCATGTTTTGTAAAATTTGATGTTGTTCTAATTGTTCATGATTTTGACCATTATTCATTGCAATTACTTGATTGTTATTGATAACAAATAATAAAACTAAACCAATAAATAAAAATACATTCAACAATAATAAATTATTTTGGATTTTAAACATTAATAAAATCTCCTTTATTTTTTTCCCTCAACTGAGGTGATTTCGTAGAGGGAGTTAAGTAAAGAGTTAATTTGATTTTGATATTCCTTTTCGCTTTTATAGTATTGACGTTGCAAGGAATCTCTTAATATGATAGCGTTTGATAACATATTTTCATACATTCTTTGTTTGGATTCTAAAATTCCGATTTGAGAATTAAGATGTGAAATTTGACCGACTAATGATGATATTTCTTTATTTATTTGGGTTAGTTCAGAATTTTGTGGATGATTTTCCCAATTTGCTCCAATATTTCTTAATTTATCTCTTTGTTTTATTTTATTTTCTTTATCTTGTTCCAATGGTGTTAATTGATTTTTTAATGTTTCGATTTGATGATATAATGGTTGCAGTTGTTCTCTTAAATTATTGCATTCTTTATTTTTTTCATTAATTGTATTTTTATGTCTCTTTATAAAACCTAAAGTTTGTTTTCGACATTCTCTTATTTTTTCAATTTCAATTTTTTCTATTTCAGAAAGATCATTGAGTAATAAAGTTTGATTGTTGTTTTCTGATAATACATAAGATTTTATTTTGTCAAAACGAGCTTCAGTAATGATGAATTTAGGTTTTTCAGTTTCTCGTTTAGGTCGTGAAGAACTCAATTTTGAATCATCATTTTCTATTTCTTCTTTTGGTGAAAATAATTCTTCTTTTTCTTTTTTAATTTCGTTTCTTCCTTGATAAAAAACAATAATGATGGCGATTCCGATAAGAGAAGTGATAATAATATTTACTAAATGTTTTTTGAAAAAATTACTAGTATTCATCAATTTCATTTCCCTTCTGATAATAGTGATTATTATCAAATATCAAAATTTGAATATATTACCATTATACAATTTTATGAATTAAATTGTTTAAAAAAAGTTTTATTTATTAGGAATCATAATCATTTCAGGGATTTTAGTTTGACGTTTGTCTTTAAGACGTTGTTGAGCGCGAGCATAGTTGGGATTTTGTTGACGAATTTCTTCTCTTATTATATCTCTTTCTTTTATTTTGAATTCTAATTTGTCCGTTTCTAATGCAAATTTATCAATGCGTAATTTATCAATATCTTCTATTTTTTTTCTTTTTTCATCTAATTCGTTAATAATTTTTTCATATTCATCAATAACTGATATTTTTCTCTTTTTTCTTTGTTCTTCTTGAATTTCCTCTTCTAAAGTTTCAGTGCTTAAAAGAACATTATTATCACGACGATTTTTATATTCTTCTATTTTCTTTTCGCAATCTTTTTTGTCAGCGTCAAGTTTGGCTAAATCGCGGTTGATGTCGTTAAGATACGAGTCTAAAGTTTCTTTGGTAATCATTGGTGCTGATTCTTTGTTTTCGTTGACTACTTCGTTATACATATGCCATAAACGGTGTCCTTCGTGAAGAATTAAAGTGGCTTTCGTCGCCCCTTGTGAGAATTTACGTGTAAAAGTAATTGATTTACCTATTATTTTCATACCGTATTTAGCAGGGATTAAATCAGTTACTTTATCGAAAGCCTTAAAACCAACTTTAAAGACGTTACCGAAAGAAAATGAATTTTCTTTTTCGTATGTTGTCATACGGGTATGCATTTCTCGGTATTTGTCTTTTAGAGCATTATATAAATCTCGTTCACTTTCAATTTTATTTAATTTTTGGTTGATTTCATCGATATTTTTTTGAATTTCGGCTTTACGTTCTTCCACAGATTTGATTTTGGCGAATAATTTTTTCTCGTCAGAAGTTAATTGTACATAATCACGTTGCAAGGAATCTCTTAATATGATAGCGTTTGATAACATATTTTCATACATTCTTTGTTTGGATTCTAAAATTCCGATTTGAGAATTAAGATGTGAAATTTGACCGACTAACGATGATATTTCTTTGTTTATTTGGGTTAGTTTTATATTTAACTTTTCAATTTCGCTTAAATTGGTAGAATTGGCTATTTGTTCTTCGGTTAGTTTTTTTTCTTTTTCTTTATTTTTTAATTCTTGTTCTTTTTGTTTTTGTTGTTCTTTTAAAATATTAATATTCTTTTCAGTTTCTTGTTGTTGAGTTTTGATATCAGTTATTTTTAATTCAGTTTGGTCTAAAAGTTTTTTGATTTTTTCTTTTTGTTCTTGGTTAATTACTTGTTGTTCATATAATGTTTTTAATTCTTCTTCGCATTTCCTTAATTCCCCTTCCCAATCTGATTTGAGTCCTTTGTAGTTATTAATAGTTTTGTCGTATTTGTCAATGGCTTTATCGATTTCATTGATTAATTGTCCGAGATATTTAGAGGATGACTCTTTTGGTTGATGAAAGAAACAAAGATAAATAAAACTCAAACAACCAATAATAATTAAAAAATAAATTAAATAGCCTTTCCAAGTTGTTGTATGTGTGCGATAATTTTTTATTTTAAAGAAAAGAAAACCACCAAAAAGAATACTAGCTAGTAAAAACCAAGTAAAATAAGATTGAAAAGTAAAATAACTTTTAAATAAGTCTAAGGTTGATAACATTATTATTCACCTCCTTTCTTTTGGTTTTCGATTTGATCTAATATTTCTGTTTTTTGAGAAATGATCATTTGGTAAGCTTGTTTTAAATCTTCTTTGTTGATTTCGTTTCTTTTATTTTCGTCAGTTCCGCGATTGTGTGCGAAAACGTTGACAGTTGTTTTTAAAAGGTTTTCTAAAGTACGATTAGCTTTTAAGAATTGATGATTTTGTGGTAAATATTCTAAAGCTTCGTTGATAATTTCCAATAAGTATTGTTGGGTTTCTTGGCTATAAGGGTTTTGACGTTTTTTAATCATGAATTCTAAAAATTGTTTTCTTTCTTCTTTATTGCCAGGTTTCACTTCGATGTTGTAAGTAAATCTTGATTTGATTGCTTCGTCAATTTGTTCTATATGATTTGTTGCGCCAATGACAAAAATTGGTTTTTCAAGATTATTGTCAACTGATGTCATTTCAGTTTTGAATTGGTTAACCACATTGGCGATTTCTGAACCAGCTTCTAATGTTCCTAAATCAGTAAAAATAGTTTCACATTCATCTAAAAAGATAATAGCGCCGTTTTTTTTATCCGCTTCTTCTCTAGCTGTTTCAAATAAATCTTTAACCATTTGTGGGGCTTCGCCTTTATATTTTTGGGAGAATAAAGAACTAGAAACTTCAAAGAAAGGTAATTTAGTTTCTTTTGCCAAAGCACGTGCTAAAGTAGTTTTACCTGTTCCTGGACAACCATGCATTAAAATGCCTAATGGTGGTTCTATCTCACCAATTCCTTGATAGTTAGTTTTATTTTTTAAATAATCCATAAATCCTTCCGCTGCTTTTAACTCCTCTTTAAAACCGATTAATTGATTAAAAGATAAGAATTTTTGAGGATTAGATAGTTTAATTAATCTTTCGTCGAGATGCGGTTTTTGATTTTGTGTTATTAATGATTCTAAATTAGATTGTAATTGGTTATGAAATTCGGTTTGTAATTCATTTTGTTTTAAGGTTATTTTTTTTTCTAATTCATTTTGTTTTTGATGAATTTGTTTTTTGGTTTCTTGTAAGTTAATATTTTGATTTTCTAGTCTTTTATGATGATTGGTGATTTGTTTTTCAGTTTCTATTAAAGTTTGATGATGGATCCATACATAAGTTCCTAGACAAAAAGAAATAAATAAAATGATAATAGTTAACATTAAATATTTTGATAATGGCTTTTGGTTGATTTTCTTTTTCATTTTTCTTCCTTTCTCAATAAAAAAAAGACCAAGTAAAAACTTAGTCTTTATTGATAAATTACGCTAATTGAGCGATTTTGTTTTCAATGGTTTGACTGCCACCACTGAAAGTTTTCCCTTGGGAATCAATTAATTCGTAATCACAAATTAATTTTAATTGAGGATCTTTTTCTTTTATAATTTCTTTTTGTTCGATACTGATTTGTATTTTCATAGTTCCAATCCCATTTTCTAAAGTCATTAAAGGACATTTATTAGCTTCATATTCATGATCGTTAATTTTTAACGATAAATTAAAATATTGTTCAGGATGATTAAAAGTTGTTTGAGTATCATAGCGAGTAGATATTTTTAAATATAAAGGAACGGTAATTTCCAACCCGTTTGAATTCAAAGTGGCTTCATGTTCAACTGTAATTAAATGTTGATATTTTTGTTGATTTAAGTTCGGAATGGGAATAGGTAAAAGGATTTTGTCTTCGTTATTTCCCCCTGTTCGTTCAATAGTAAAAGAAGGATAATTATTTATCAATTGAATTTTCTCTTTTCTTTTTTGGGCGAAGTAATTTTTTAAGGCATAAAGTGAAGCGATGGTAAAAAATAAACTGATAAAAACCACTAAAGTGGTGAAAATTTTATTTTTAGTTTGAATTTTCATAATTATTTTCCTCCTAGGATAATTGATTTAATTAAATTAATTAAGTTATTAATTCCTGTAGTAAACCAAGGAATTTTATTTTCGTAGTAAAGATTTAATAAAGATAAAAGTGAATTTAAAATGATAATAGTATAAGTGATTTTTTGTAACAAAGGTAATTTTTGGGTTGCTAACATTTTTGTTTCTTTCGTTGTTGGTGTTGTTAAATTGTTATTAGTTTTTTCTTGGTTTTTTGATTTGTTTTTAGTTTTTTTGATAATTATTTTTGACATATTATTTCTCCTTTAAGTTTTTGAAATTATTTATTTTTTTGTTGATTTTTTATTTTTATCATTTTTGAGTTTTTCTTGGAAGGTGAAAAATGTAACCAACAAAACAATAATGAGAATAGTTGTTGAAACTATTACTAAAATGATTTCAGCTGATTGGTTTTTCATAAAATCTCTCTTTTTTTATTTTAAAATTAAAGCTTTCACTTGGTTTTTAATGGTTTGAGATAATTTAAAAGTGATTACTGTTTTCGCAGGGATTTTTAGTTTTTTCCTTGTTTTAGGGTTTCTACCGATGTAGGCTTTTCTTGATTTTAATTTAAATTTGCCTATTTTAGGAAATAAAACTACTTCTTCGTTCTTAGTGATAGCGTTGATTAAATTATTTTCGAAGATATTATAAAATTCTTCAGTTTTAGTTACGGAAGTTTTGTTAGCTAAAGCGATTTTTTAATTAATTCTTTTTTGTCATAATTATTTGACTCCTTTTGTTTGATTTTTTTAATTGTTTGTTGGTTAGATGATTAAGTTCATTTGGTTGTTATGAAATCTTTTTTTTAAAAAGGTAAAGTTTCTTGAGGTTTATTATCTAAAAAGATCACGTTTTGAAGAATAACTTTAGTATTGATTTTGGTTTGACCTTCATTATTCGTGTATTTTTGGATGGATAATGTCCCTTCAAGATAAATTTTCGAACCTTTATGTAGGTATTTATTCATGTTTTCAGCTTGATTACGAAAAGCGATACAAGGGATGAATTGGGTTTTATCTTTAATGTTAAGAGCTAATTGAAAATCGATTTTAGCGATTTGTTCGTTTTTTGAATTGATATATTGTTTTTCTAAATCATGGCTTAGACGACCGATTAATTGAACTTTATTTAACATAATTTTATTTTTCCTTCTTTTTGATATATTTTTTTATTTATTTATAGATAAAACTTTTGAAAACAAATGTATTGAACGACTATCTGATTTGTTGATGTTGGAATCGTTTATTACTGTTGTTTCAAAAATTTTATGCTTGGTTTTGATACAAAAAAAGATTACTTTGAAAGTAATCTGGTTTTTATTTTTTATTGTTTTTAATAACTAGTTTAACGTCATTACGGACGAGCGATAGGTTTTAACGTTTTTTTAATTTTTTGATAGCGATGTTTTTAATATTTTCTACTTGTTTTAAAGATAAATTGAGTTTTTCAGCTATTTCGGTATTGGTATAACATCCTTGATAATCTTCGTTAATATTTCCTAAAGGAACACCAAAACTTAAATAGATAATTTTGAATTCGTTTTCACTTAATTTAGCTTTCATTTTTTTTAAAAAAATTTCATGATTAACTTGTTTTAACCATAATTGATGAGGGTTTAAATTATTTATTTGATATGGTTCATAAAACTCTTCTTTAAAAGAAAGATTATCAACTTTATGATTTTTTTGGGGGATTGAAGGTGAATGGCTTTTTCTTATTAGTTCTCTGATTTCCGATTTGATGGTTGGAGTAGCGTAAGCAATAAAGTCATAACCTAAATCTTCGTAATTATTGAGGGCTTTGATTAATCCTAAAATCCCTTCTTGATATAAATCTTCTTTTTGAAGGACACGCGGATAATATTTAAACTTTTGAACTATCTTTTTTATTAAAGGTAAATGAAGTTCGATTAATTGATTTCGTATTTCTAAATTCTTTTTGTTTTTTAAAAATTCTTTAAATAATTTTCTCTTAACATTTAATTCCTTTCTAAAAAAGTTTTTAGAAAAGATAAGAAATTATTTTTTTTAGTCTTTGAAACAAAAAAAGACTAACTTAATAGTTAGTCTTAAAGAATTTTTAAAAAGTAAAAAGTGTCTAAAGTTTTGGAACAGGGCACAATTACCGCCCCAAAAACCAAACTCTCTTCGTCGATCCTCACATCTTAGAAGAAATGAAACAAACAAAAATCACCTTAATTAATGATAATTTTTCTTCTAGTAATAGCAAAAAACTATTACTTTCTGATTTAAACCCGATTAAAAGCCAAAATAACCCCCTTAAAAACCTATTTAATATCTTCCAAATCAATTATAAAAATGAATCTAAAAATATCATCAAAAAATTAATTGGAAAAATTGATGTCAATAAGTTAGAAACTTTACAGTTATATCAATTAGACCCTCAAAAACTAGATAAATACCATAAACCCATGAAAACTAACTATAAAAAAGGGTTAAACATTATTTATTATCAAAAAGAAGATTTAAAACACATTCAATCTTTTTTAACAAAAGATAAACAAGGTTATCGGGTGAAAAAGTTACGTTCTGGTTATTTATCCAATTTAAATAAAAAAGAATTAAAAACAAATAAATAATTTATAAAATTACCATTTTATTACCATTGAGTTACCTTTTTATTACCACTTTATTACCGTTTTATTACCATCTTATTACCGCTTTGTTACCATGTTACTTTTCATATATCCTTTTTAATAAAAAGCTTATTTAAGGAGTGATATTTGATATTTTATATCGATAATGATAATGATACTCGATATTTGATATTATCGAATTATCATTTTTCATATCATTGTTATTTATCGATATCATAAAAACCTCTTTTTTAGGTAATTTTATTTTTTAATTTATTTCAATCATTAAAATCAACTTTAATTTTTAAATTAATTGCCTTACCAAGTATTAAAATTATTATATTATGAAACAAAGATGCACGCGCTGAAGCGCTTATTTAGAGTTATAATAGTTGATATATTTAAAATAATTTATAAAGATAATTGGTATTAAGATGCAAAAATTAAAACAAAAAATTAAATTATTACAAAAAATGATTGAAAAAATTAAAAAAATTGATAAAAAAATTGTTTTTCATTTAGTTAACCAATTTAATCAAACTCTTAATTTAACCACTATTTTAAAAACAATTCAAATTAAAAGAAGTACTTATTATTATTGGTTAAAAATGAAAGATAAACTAAAAGAAAAAGAAGAAAAATATTTTTACAACAAAAACGGATTAAAGCTTTATTTCTCAATTATAAATATTTTTACGTAAATCTAAAAATCACTGATTTATACCAAAAAACCTTTAATGAATTTATCACCAAGAAAAAAGTTTATCTCATCATGAAAAAAAACGACATTAGTTGTCGTTTAAGAATCAAAAAAAATTTTACTTACCGTAATTTAAAAAATAATCTCCAAATAATTCCTAATTTAATCAATCAAGACTTTATGGCCACCAAACCTCTTCAAAAACTCTTTACTGACATCACTTATTTTAAAACTAATCAAGGTTTTCTCTATTTTTCTTGTATCATCGACTCTTTTAACAATCAAATAATTGCTTTACATGTTTCAAACCAACAAAATAAAGATTTAGTTTTAAATACTATTAAAAACTTCAAAAATTATTAATCCTTGCGTCATTCATTCTGATCAAGGAAAAGTTTATCAATCGCTCAAAATTCAAAAACTTTAACAAAAAAGGTTTTTTAATCAGCATGTCAAGAAAAGCCACCCTCGTGATAACGCGGTCATTGAGAACTTTTTCGGTCAAATGAAAACAATCTTACAACATCAAAATCCTTTTTTATTTCAAAAATCTCCTAACAAAATGAAAAAATTAATCAATCAATTTTCTCAATTTTGGAATACTAAGTGGATTTTAAGTAAATTAAACTATTCAACTCCATCTCAATATTCTCAAAATCTAAGATAAATTTTTAGTTGAATTAATATAAAATAATATAACCTTGAAAAAGGTTACTTTAGTACGCTTTTTTTTACCTAAAAATAATAAAATTTAAAAAAATATCATTTTCTTTCATTTTGTTGACGAGTTTTTAACTTTTTTTACCTAACTATATAGTGAAGGGTTAAAATATTAAAAAAATATCTTTTGAAACTAAAGAATTATCAAAAAAAGTTTAGACACTTTTTAATTCAACAAAATATTTCCTTAGTTTGAAAAGATAGGAAATTATCAATTAATAGTTAGTCTGAAAGAACAATTTTAAAATAAAAAGTTGTATGAAAAAACGGAACAGTTCAATCATAAACCCATGAAAACCAACTATAAGAAAGGGTTAAAAATCATCTATTATCGAAAAGAAGATTTAAAATACATTAAATCTTTTTTAACAAAAGATAAACAAGGTTATCGGGTGAAAAAGTTACATCCTATGTATAAATATTTAATAAAAAAAGAAAACTAACAATTTTATAACACTTTACTAACAACTTTATAACGCTTTACTAACAGTTTTATAACACTTTACTAACAGTTTTATAACATTTTGAGTTTGAAAATAATCTATATAAAGATTAACTCATTTAAGGAGTGATATTTTATATCGATAATGATAATGATACTCGATATTTGATATTATCGCATTATCATTTTTCATATCATTATTATTTATCGATATCATAAAAACCTCTTTTTTAGGTAATTTTATTTTTTAATTTATTTCAATCATTAAATCAACTTTAATTTTTAAATTAATTGCCTTCCCAATTATTGATATTTATATATTAAACAAAAAGATGAACGAGCTGAAGCGCTTATTGATCAAATAAAAAATCTTTTAGAGTTATAATAGTTGATATATTTAAAAATAATTTATAAAGATAATTGGTATTAAGATGCAAAAATTAAAACAAAA
This sequence comes from Candidatus Phytoplasma rubi, assembly GCF_026821955.1. Lineage (NCBI taxonomy): Bacteria > Bacillati > Mycoplasmatota > Mollicutes > Acholeplasmatales > Acholeplasmataceae > Candidatus Phytoplasma > Candidatus Phytoplasma rubi. Next base: position 524,501 of record NZ_CP114006.1, read on the forward strand.
AATTAAATTATTACAAAAAATTATTGAAAAAATTAAAAAAATTGATAAAAAAATTGTTTTTCATTTAGTTAATTAATTTAATCAAACTCTTAATTTAACCACTATTTTAAAAACAATTCAAATTAAAAGAAGTACTTATTATTATTGGTTGAAAATTAAAGATAAACTAAAAGAAAAAGAAGAAAAATACTTTTTACAACAAAAAAAGAATTAAAGCTTTATGTCTCCATTATCAATATTTTTACGGTCATCGAAAAATTACTAATTTATATCAAAAAACCTTTAACGAGTTCATCACCAATAAAAAAGTTTACACCATTATGAAAAAAACGACATTAGTTGTCGTTTAAGAATCAAAAAAAATTTTACTTACCGTAATTTAAAAAATAATCTCCAAATAATTCCTAATTTAATCAATCAAGATTTTATGGCCATCAAACCTCTTCAAAAACTCTTTACTGACATCACTTATTTCAAAACTAATCAAGGTTTTTTATATTTTTCTTGTATTATCGACTCTTTTAACAACCAAATAATTGCTTCTCACACTTCAAACCAACAAAATAAAGATTTAGTTTTAAATACTATTAAAAAATTACCTTCATTAAAAAAACCTTGTATTATTCACTCTGATCAAGGAAAAGTTTATCAATCACTCAAAATTCAAAAACTTTAACGAAAAAAGGTTTTTTAATCAGCATGTCAAAAAAAGCCACCCCTCGTGATAACGCCGTCATTGAAAACTTTTTCGGCCAAATGAAAACCATCTTACAATATCAAAATCCTTTTTTCTTTCAAAAATCTCCTGATAAAATGAAAAAATTAATCAATCAATTTCCTCAATTTTGGAATAATAAATGGATTTTAACCAAATTAAACCATTCAACTCCATCTCAATATGTTCAAAATCTGAGATAAATTTTTAGTTGAATTAACATCAAATAATATAACCTTGTAAAAGGTTACTTTAGTACGCCTTTTTTTAAAGAAAAATGTTAAATTTATATCAAAGATTATTTTCTTTTCATTTTGTTGACGAGTTTTTCACTTTTTTTACCTAACTAGATAGTGTAAGGATAAAATATTAAAAAAAATATCTTTTGAAACTAAAGAATTATGAAAAAAAGTTTAGACACTTTTTAATTAAAAAAAATGTTTCTTTAGTTTGAAAAGATAGGAAATTATCTATTAATTTTAGTCTTAAAGAATCATTTTAAAATAAAAAGTTGTATTAAAAAAAGGAACAGCTCAAATTTTGAAAAATATATTTTTAACATCGATAAAGAAGAACATTTAATTATTTTAAAAAAAATAATGAAAAAATTAATAAAATTAATTTTTTCGCTTCTAATAACAACGATTTACAAGAAAAAAAATTTGAATTTTAGAAATCAATTCATTAAATAAACAAAGAGATTTAGAAACAATATTTAACCCTAGACCAATTGTTAATTTTATGGTTAATTTTGTTTCTTTAAAAGTGGAAATACATAAAAAAATTTTTGAACATAATATTTTGTATAAAAAATAATAATATACAAAATAATAAATTTTCTAATTAATATCTTTTTTTAATAAATAATTAATATAATTATTTTTATGATACAATTTAATATGTATAGTTGCATAAATAATCAATTAAATTTAATTATTTTGATTATTTTATTATTATAATTTTAAATAAAATAATGTATTTACATAAGGGCAAATAATAAAATTATTAGAAAATAATTAATTAAAAAAATAAATTTTATTATTAAGTTTATAAATTTAGATAAAAATTAAAAAAATTTTAAAAATTTATTTTAATATAAAACATTTTAATATTATTATTTTTAATAATTATAAAAAAAATTATTTTTAATTTAGTTTATTTTACAGATATTAATTATCATTAAATAATTTTTTTAAATCAAAAAGTATTTAAATATTAAATATAATAAAATTTCTTTTATATTATGAAAAATAAAGATTTTAGATTTTATGACTAAAAAAATTTTTAAAAAAATATATTTTTTTAAAAATTTATATTTCGTATATAAAGATTATTATTTTATTATTTAAAATTATTAAAATGCAATTTATTTCTTAAAATTGTTTTCAATATATATAATATTTGATCTAATTTAAATTTTTAAAAAAAAGATACATTCGAATATTTTTCAAATAATCATTTTATTTAAAAAATTAATTTTCAAAAAAATTTATATATAAACTTTTAATTTATTTTTTGATTAGAAAATCTAATATAAAAAATCGCAAAAAAATATTTTTTAAAAATTTTACAAATAAAATCATTTTTTTCAAAAATTATTATACAATTAGTCTATCTTATTATTAAAGTTTAATTTATCATAAATAATTTTTTATAAAGTGTGTAACAATGAGTGTTCATAAATATTTTTTAAATAAATAATATAATATGAATTAATAATTAAATAATTTTTGTTTTTTTATATAAATAAATTAATTATTAAACGAATGACAATATTTATTTAATCAATATAAACAAGATTAATTCGAACAAACTTTTAGACACATTAATTATTATTATTTTTTTATTTTCTATTAAAAAAATATTATTTTGATTATATCTTTCGAAATAAAATAATTTGAAAAATAACTAATTTATAAAATCAAAAGCAAAAATTTTACTTATTAAGTAAAAATATTCAATAAAATTTAAATTATTAATGATAATAATCTTTATTACTAAGATTATTTGACTAAAGTTTATTGTTAATTATTTTAAAATAACAATATATACTTAAATAAGGTATTGAATGTATTAAATTTATTCATATAAAAAAATTTATGTTATTTAACTTTATTATTTTATTAAAAAACTTAATAAATAAAGATAACTCTTTTTTTAATTAAGAAACCTCAATATATTATGGAAAAATATCCAATTTTAAACTTATATATAAATTACTACTTTTATAAGTTTAATCAATGCTATATTTTTTAATTAAAAACAAAATTTTAAAAATAATATTATTTTTTATTATCTTATTTGAAATCATTTGATAAATGAAAATATTAATTAAAGTCATTATCATTTATTTTTTTTATATATTAATTAGAAATTTATATGATATATGTTCATAAATAAAACCAAACCAAATTTGAATTCAATAATTATTTTTTTCTTATTAACAATATTTATATTTATTTTTTATATTTTTATATTATATTTTTCATTTGATATCAGAAAATTAACGAATAAAATAATAGATAAAAATATTATTGTCGAAAAATATCAAAAATTAATAACTCATCCAGATAAATATGATCCAAATGAAGATATTGATACAAAGAATATAAAAATAATAATGGTTTTGGAAGCTTTAAAAAAAAAACATAGTGAAGTATATCAGCAACAACAGTATGCTGAAAAATTAATTGGTTTATTAAGAACAAGCAATAAAGAATTATTAACATTTCGAAACGCTTTAAATCAAAAAGAAGAAGAATTAACAGCAACTAAAAACGCTTTAACTCAAAAAGAAGAAGAATTAAAAAAAGAATTAACAATATCTCAAAATGATTTAAATCAAAAAGAAGAAGAATTAAAAAAATCTCAAAACACTTTAACTCAAAAAGAAAAAGAATTAAAAACATTTCAAAATGATTTAATAACAGCAACAAAAGCTATAAAAACATTTCAAAAGGATTTAAATCAAAAAGAAGAAGAATTAACAACAACTAAAAACGCTTTAAATCAAAAAGAAGAAGAATTAACAACAACTAAAAACGCTTTAACTCAAAAAGAAGAAGTTTTAACAACAACTAAAAACGCTTTAACTCAAAAAGAAGAAGAATTAACAACAACTAAAAACGCTTTAAATCAAAAAGAAGAAGAATTAACAACAACTAAAAACGCTTTAACTCAAAAAGAAGAAGTTTTAACAACAACTAAAAACGCTTTAACTCAAAAAGAAGAAGTTTTAACAACAACTAAAAACGCTTTAAATCAAAAAGAAGAAGAATTAACAACAACTAAAAACGCTTTAAATCAAAAAGAAGAAGAATTAACAACAACTAAAAACGCTTTAACTCAAAAAGAAGAAGTTTTAACAACAACTAAAAACGCTTTAAATCAAAAAGAAGAAGAATTAACAACAACTAAAAACGCTTTAACTCAAAAAGAAGAAGAATTAACAACAACTAAAAACTCTTTAACTCAAAAAGAAGAAGTTTTAACAACAACTAAAAACGCTTTAACTCAAAAAGAAGAAGAATTAACAGCAACTAAAAACGCTTTAACTCAAAAAGAAGAAGTTTTAACAGCAACTAAAAACGCTTTAAATCAAAAAGAAGAAGAATTAACAACAACTAAAAACGCTTTAACTCAAAAAGAAGAAGAATTAACAACAACTAAAAACTCTTTAACTCAAAAAGAAGAAGTTTTAACAACAACTAAAAACGCTTTAACTCAAAAAGAAGAAGAATTAACAGCAACTAAAAACGCTTTAACTCAAAAAGAAGAAGTTTTAACAGCAACTAAAAACGCTTTAACTCAAAAAGAAGAAGTTTTAACAACAACTAAAAACGCTTTAACTCAAAAAGAAGAAGTTTTAACAGCAACTAAAAACGCTTTAACTCAAAAAGAAGAAGTTTTAACAACAACTAAAAACGCTTTAACTCAAAAAGAAGAAGTTTTAACAGCAACTAAAAACGCTTTAACTCAAAAAGAAGAAGTTTTAACAACAACTAAAAACGCTTTAAATCAAAAAGAAGAAGAATTAACAGCAACTAAAAACGCTTTAACTCAAAAAGAAGAAGAATTAACAGTAACTAAAAACGCTTTAACTCAAAAAGAAGAAGAATTAAAAAAATCTCAAAACACTTTAACTCAAAAAGAAGAAGAATTAACAGCAACTAAAAACGCTTTAACTCAAAAAGAAGAAGTTTTAACAACAACTAAAAACGCTTTAACTCAAAAAGAAGAAGTTTTAACAGCAACTAAAAACGCTTTAACTCAAAAAGAAGAAGAATTAACAGTAACTAAAAACGCTTTAACTCAAAAAGAAGAAGAATTAAAAAAATCTCAAAACACTTTAACTCAAAAAGAAGAAGAATTAACAGCAACTAAAAACGCTTTAACTCAAAAAGAAGAAGAATTAACAGTAACTAAAAACGCTTTAACTCAAAAAGAAGAAGAATTAAAAAAATCTCAAAACACTTTAACTCAAAAAGAAGAAGAATTAACAGCAACTAAAAACGCTTTAACTCAAAAAGAAGAAGAATTAAAAAAATCTCAAAACACTTTAACTCAAAAAGAAGAAGTTTTAACAACAACTAAAAACGCTTTAACTCAAAAAGAAGAAGAATTAACAACAACTAAAAACGCTTTAACTCAAAAAGAAGAAGAATTAAAAAAAGAATTAACAACAACTCAAAACACTTTAACTCAAAAAGAAGAAGAATTAAAAACATTTCAAAATGATTTAAGAACAAAAACAGAAGCTTTTTTAACAACAACTAAAAACGCTTTAAATCAAAAAGAAGAAGAATTAAAAAAAGAATTAACAACAACTAAAAACGATTTAACTCAAAAAGAAAAAAAATTAAAAACATTTCAAAATGATTTAAGAACAAAAACAGAAGTTTTAATAACAACTCAAAATGATTTAATTCAACAAAAAGAAAAATTAAGAACAGTTAAAAATAATTTAATTGAACAAAAAAAAGAATCTTTAATAAATAATAAAAATATTTATATTTTTATTATTATTCTATTTGTTTTCATAATAATTACTGTTATTTTATTATTTTATTATTTACTATTATGATTAAAATAATTTTAATTTTTTTATAAATAATTTTATATTTGATTTATATCTTTATTTGATTATAATTTTTAGTTTTAAATTATAATTAAAAGATCGATGTTATTAAGAAAATAAAAATTTATTAAAAAAAATAAAACTTGATTAAATAGATAAAATAATTTCTGTATTTTAAAAAAAGAAAATATTTTAAAAAAAAGATAAATTTATTAGTGAAATAATCAAAATTATTAACTAAATTTTTTTAAAAAATAAATTTAAAAAATTTATATCTTTTATATATATTTTTAAAAAGAGTTTACTATATAAAATTAAACTCCATACTTAAATTTGATAAAAAAAGGAAGTTAATATAACTATAATATCTCTCCGATACGAGTAGATATTTGAGCATAAGGCATTTTATATAAATCTGATGCTTCTAAAATAGTCATATTTCGAACTCCGCCGCAGTGTTATAAAAAATTGTAAATGTTTTTTTAATTCATTTTTAATGATTAATTCTTGTTTTTGATTTTATTTATATTACAATTTAAAATGGTAAAATTTAATTTTTTTATATTTTTCCTTTCATCTATATTATTTCTTTTATAGTAATTTTTTTAAAAAAACAAAACTACTATTAAGTATAATTAAATCACAAAAAAAACAAGTTTAATTGTCAGTAAAATTAATTTACCAAATATAAAATTGTTTTTAGTTATTTTTTTATTATTTTATATTATTAATTTATCAAAAAAAAGATAACAAACATCATTTTTTATCTCATTATAAATATTAAAAATCAACAAAATCCTCTTTATTTAAACGTTCAAAAATTTTTTTTCCTAATTTTAATTTTTTATTTTTAGTAACTCCGAAATGAGATAAACTTTCAAAAGTATTTTCTTCTGCTTGAATTTGTTTTAAAATATTTTGAGATGTGTCTGGTAAAAAAGGTTGTAATAAAACACCTATAAAACGAATTGTTTCTACTAAATTATATAAAACAAAATCTAATTTATCTAAATTGTCTTTACTTTTAATCAAATTCCAAGGTTCCGTTAAATCAATATATTTATTACATAAACGAGCTAATTTTAATACACATTCTATAGAATCACTCACTTTATAATCTTCCATAAAATGACGCAAAGATGATATAGTTGTTAAAGATTCTTTAGCTAAATCAATAGATTCAAATTCTTTAACCTGATTTAATTTTTTTCTTAATTCTCCATTATTATATTTAAATATCATTCCTAAAGTACGACTTAATAAATTACCTATAGTATTCACAAGATCAGTATTATATCTTTCAAATAAAAGATCATAAGTTAAAATACCATCAGAATGATAAGGAATTTCATGTAAAACAAAATAACGAATAGCATCTACAGAAAAAATTTTTAATAAATCATCTACATAAAGAGTATTATTTAAAGATTTGGACATTTTTTTATTATTAAATAAAATCCAAGAATGTATCAAAAATTTTTTTGGTAGAGGCAAATCTAAAGCCATTAATAAAATAGGAAAATGAATTAAATGAAATCTAGTAATATCTTTTCCTATTATATGCAAATCACAAGGCCAAAAATATTTTAATTTATTTTTTTTATCATCTTCTCCAAAAGGATAATCAAGTCCTGTAATATAATTACTTAAAGCGTCTATCCAAACATAAACTACATGCTTAGGATTAAAATCTAAACTAATACCCCATTCAAATGAAGTTCTAGAAATAGATAAATCAGGAAGTGGTTCTTTTAATAAATTTAAAATTTCTTTCTTAATATAAGGAGGTAAAATTAAATGAAGTTCATCATTTAAATATTTTAACAATCGATCTTGATATTTATTTAATTTAAAAAAATAAACTTCTTCTTGAATCCAAACAGGTGTCTCACCATTAGCTGTTTTACCATTAATTAAATATTTTTCCGAAATATAACTTTCTTCATAAACAGAATACCAGCCTTCATATAAACCTAAATAAATATCGTCATTTTTTAAAAGTTGTTTCATAATAATTTGAACTTGTTTTTTATGAAAAGATTCACTTGTTCTTATAAAAAAATCATATTTAATATTCATTTTGTTATAAATTTCTTTAATTTTATCAGAAATTTGATCAACGTATTTTTGAGTATCTAATCCTTGTTGTAATGCTTTTTTTTTTATTTTCTGCCCATGTTCATCGGAACCAGTTTGGAAATAAACATTATAACCTTCTAATTTTTTAAATCTTGCTATAGCATCAGCTAAAATCATTTCATAAACATTTCCTATATGAGGTATAGATGAAGCATAAACAATAGAAGTAGCAATATAAAATTTTTTATTTACAGATAATATACTCATTTAATTTTCGAAAACCTTTTTTTAATTTTTTTGAACTTTAATTTTATTATAAATTATTTTTTTAGAAATTTTTCGTGCTTGCGATACTTTAGCAAAAGATTCTTTTTCATTATAACCTTGTTCTAAAAAAAACTCAATATGTTCTTCTAAACTTATATCTTTATATAAATTATTATTTTTATTAGTTTCAATAACTAAAACATATTCACCTTTTAAACATAATTCATCTTTCAAAATATCTTCTAAAGAACCATTAATAATAGTTTCGAATTTTTTAGTCAATTCTCTGGCTAAACAAATATTTCTTTCTTTTCCATAACAATCGCTAATTAATATTAATGTATCTTTGATTCTGTTTGATGATTCATATAAAATCAAAGAACCTTCAAAAAAACGATATTTTAACAAAACTTTTATTTTCATCTCTTTTTTTTTAGGTAAAAAACCTAAAAAAAGAAAAGGGCAATCAAAAGAAGAAAGAACGAAAGCAGATAAAAAAGCTGATGGTCCAGGAACAATAGTAACATTAAAACCAGCATTTTTCACTTCTTTTACCAAAAGAAGACCTGGATCACTAATTAAAGGAGTTCCTGCATCACTAATTAAAGCTAGATTATTACCTTTTTTTAACAAAAACAAGACTTTTTGCAGACGTTTTTTTTCATTATATTTATGCAAAGAAATTAATTTATTTTTAAAATTATAAAAACGTAAAATTTTAAAAGCTATTCTTGTGTCTTCGGTTAAAATATAATCAACTTCTTTTAAAGTCTCTAAAGCTCGAAAACTCAAATCAGACATATTTCCGATAGGTGTCGCCACTAAATACAACAAACTTTTATTTTCAACAAAAGTTTTTTGAATAATTACCATATATTAAATATCCTAAAATTTTATTTTTTTACTAAACTCTATTAATAAAGCTAAAAAACAAAAATGTTCTTCTAAGATATTTTTTTTCTTTTCCATTTCAACTAAGTAATTTAAAATATTAATAATTAATTTTGAAGATAATTTATTATAAAAAGAATTTTCTAATAAATTATTAGAAAAATTAAAAGTAAGATTATTTTTTTTATAATATAAATCTAAAAAAAAACTTATTAAAAGAAATAAAAAATCATCCATAAAATTTTTTTGTTTTATTATGTGTCGAACATCAAAAAATAATTTAGAAACTATTTTATTTTCTAGCGAAGTGTTTAAAAAAAATAAAAAAAATTTTTTTAAATCATAATAATAATTATCTAATTCTACTTTTCTTATTTTATTCAATAACAAAATCAAACTTTTATCTAATTCATTTATGTTATTTTTTTTATCGTTAAAAAAATAATTATGTTCATATTCATTTTCTAAAGAAAAAACTTGTGCTCGAGATAAAATAGTAGAAAGAACCAAATTACGATCTTTAGTTAACAAAATTCCTAAATTATTTTTATTAATGGGATTTTCTAAAAAATAAAGCAAACTGTTGGCAACTCTATAAGATATATTTTCGATACCATCAATAACATAAACTTTCTTTTTTTGTAACAAAGAAGTTTGATTAAAATACAATTGCATTTCTAAAATTTGTTCTTTTGTTATTTTGGTATTATTAGCATCTAAATAATAAAAATTAGGATAACAAAATGTTTTTATATGATTTTTTAAAATCGTAGAAGGTTTGTCTTTTTTTAAAAAATCATATACCAATTCAAACATAAATAATTTTTTTGCTTCTTGATGTGATCCTTCTATTAAATAAAGATGCATTAATTTTTTATTTTGAATAATAAATTTAAATTTTTCTAATAAAGATTTCATATTAATCATATTTTATTTTTTAATAACTGATGAATTTTGTTTTCAATTATCAATTTTATTTTTTCCAAAGAAAGAGTAGCATCTATTTTATAAATTCTTTCAGGATATTGTTCACAAAGTTTTAAATAACCTTTTCTAACTTCATTATGAAAACTATTTTTTTGTAAATCGAAATATTCTATTTTATATTTTCTTTGTTCCTTTAATCTTTTTATTCCGATTTCAGGTTCTAAATCTAAATAAAAAGTTATGTTAGGTAAATTTTCCATAGCTAAAAAATTAATTTTTTTTATAAAATCTGGCCCTAATTTTCTAGCGTATCCTTGATAAGCTATCGAAGAATCAATATATCGATCACAAATAACAATTTTATTATCTTTTAAAGCAGGGATGATAACTTTTTTTAAATGTTCTATTCTATCAGCAGCATAAAACAAAGCTTCTGTATAAAAATCTATTTTATTACAATATCGAAATAAAATTTTTCTCATTTCCATATTAAAAGAACATCCGCCAGGTTCTTTAGTTAAAATAACAGAATATTTTTGTATCATTTTTTCAAATAAAAAATGAGATAAAGTAGTTTTGCCTGTTCCTTCACAACCTTCAAAAGAAATAAATATCATAATCTTCCTTTTTTTAATAAAAAATTTTCTTTAAACAAAGTCCATTAGATGGAGCTAAAAAATAAAATTTTTCACTATCAACATTAAACATATTTTCTAAATCTTTTAAAGTCTTTCTTTTTTGACCTATAAAAATTAAAAAACCTACTAAAAATAAAATCATTTGTTTCAAAAAACCTTTTCCATGAAAAAATAAAATAAATTGATTTTCATTTTCTTCTGAATAAACTTTATAAATTACTTTAACTGTATTTTTTTTAAGATCTTTATTATTAGTAAATAAAACAAAATCTTTTTCGCCTTCTAATAAATAAAGAGCTTTTTTAATAAGTGGAAAATTAATATTTTCAAAGTATACTTGAAAACGATAATTAAAAGAATTTAATTTTTTTTTTGAAAAAACATACTTATAAATTTTAGATTTAGTATGATAACGAGCATGAAATAAAAAATCTTTTTTTTCTATATCTAACACTTGAATATCACAAGGCATTACCTTATTTAAAGCTCTTTTTAAAGAATCTGGTTCAATCCAAAAAGAAGTTTTAAAATGAACAACCTGTTCTTCTGCATGAACACCTTGATCAGTACGACTGGCCGCTATAGTTAAAATTTTTTGTTTAGTTATTTTAAATAAAGAACGTTCTAAAACTGATTGAATTGTTATCACATTAGTCTGTTTTTGATAACCATGATAATTAGTGCCATCATAACTTAATATTAATTTATAAGTAAATTTTGACAAATAAAAAACCTCCTTAATATATTAAATTTTTTTACAAATAAAATAATATTATTTTCAAATAAAAAAACTCCAAACAAAAAAAACAAAAATAAAACAAAAGATAAAATAATCTTTTTTGGTAATTTGGAAAACATTTAATTTTGTTCTTGGTTTTCCTAAAACATATCCTCTTGTTTCCATAGCATTAGCCAAAACAAAAGATTTTTTAAAAGCTAAAATTAAAATAGGAATTAATAATGAAATTAAATAATAAACTTTTTTAAAAATATTTTTAGTATAAAAATTAAGTCCTCGAGATATTTGAGCTTTTAAAATTTTTTTACTTTCTTCTAATAAAAAAGGAATAGACATTAAAATCAAAGAAATCATAAGAGAAAAAATTTCAACAGGAAATTTAATTATTTTAAGAGGTTTTAAAAGAATTTCTAAACCATCTTTAATTTCGATAAAAGAAGTCGTTTGGTTAATTAAAAAATTAAGCATAAAAAACAAACAAATACGTAAAAAAATAAAAAAAATGTTTAATAAATCTTTTTTATCAAAATATAATTTTAAAAAAAAATCTTGATTTAACGAAAATTGTAAAATACTAGGTAATACAATAACAAAGAAAAAAATAATTAAAAAATAAATATTTTTATATTCATTTTTTATTAAAAAAAATGATAAAAAATATAAAAACAAAATAATAATAAAAAAGAATGTTATATCATTAGGGAAAATAGAAAAAGAAAATTCTTTTTCTTTTGGCGAAACATGAAGAAAAAAACAAAAAAGAAAAAAAAACTTTAAATTTAAAATTTGTCTTATAAATTTTATGAAAAAATTATCAATAAGTTTAAATAATAAAACAAAAATAAAAATAAAAAAAATAAAATAAAAAAAATAAAATAATTGCTTTTGTAATGTTAATTTAGCATTTAAATCCAAATTTAAACTAAAAATAATTTTAAAAATTAAAATAAATAAAATGATTTTTAAAGAAGGATGAATACTTTTTAAAAAAGATTTATTTTTTATATTAATTATCTCCATGTAATTATGCACCTTTATAAAAATCCTTGAGACAATTTAACAATTCCTCATAAGAAAATTTCGACTCAAAAGAGACTCCTAATTTTTGATTTAAAAATTTTAAAATTTTAAAAATTTTAGGTTCAGATAATCCAAATTTTAATAAATTATATTTTGTAAAGAAAATTTCTTTTAAACCAGAAAATAAAATTTCACCTTTATCTAAAAAAATAATTTTATTAGCGTATTCAAATACTAAATCTATATCATGAGTAATAAAAATAATAGTGTTTTTATCTTTTTGATTTTTATTTTTTAAAATATTCATGATATCTTTGCAACTATTAATATCTAAACCTCTAGTAGGTTCATCTAAAATTAAAATAGACGGCTCAATAGCAAAAATACCAGCAATAGCAACTTTTCTTTGTTGTCCTTCAGATAATTTAAAAGGAGAATTGTCAAATAAATCTTCAGTTATTCCAACTTGTTTTAAAGCTTTAACAGCTTTTTTTTTCACTTCTAAATTATTATTATTAAAATTTTTAGGGCCAAACATAACATCTTTTAAAATAGTATTTTCGAAAAGTTGATATTCTGGAAATTGAAAAACCAAACCTATTTTTTTTTTCAAAAAAGTTAAAATTTTTGGTGATGTCTTTTTATCTATTCTCTGTCCAAAAATATCTATATAACCTTCCGACGGAACTAATAAACTATTCATTAATTGAACTAAAGTGGATTTACCTGAACCTATTTTACCAATTACAGCTATAAAATCATTTTCAGAATTAATAGACAAATTGATATTACGTAAAGCTGCTTTTTTATTTTTATTGTAATAAAAAGTTACATCTTTAAATTGTATTGCCACAAAACATCCTTTAATTGTTTGATTTTTTTTTGATTTATCTCTGATAAATCTTTTTCTTTTTGCAAATCATAATAAAGTTTTAACTCTAAAGGCAAATGATTATAATAATTTTGTAAAAATAAAGAATCTTTAATTAAATTTGAAGGTTTATCATATTTAATTAAATCGCCTTTATCTAAAATCATAATTTTATCACTTTTCAAAGCAAAAGATAAATCATGAGTTATAGTGATCAAAATTTTATTTTTTTGTTTATGAATATATTGGATAATATTATAAATTTCTTCTGATCCTTGTGGATCTAAAAAAGATGTAGGCTCATCAAAAATAATAATATCTGGTTCCATAGATAAAACAGAAGCTATAGCCACTTTTTGTTTTTGACCTCCTGATAATTCTTGAGGTTTAGAATCTAATAAATGTTGAATATTCAACATATTAGAATATTTCAATATTTTAGATTCAATTTTTTCACGAGATAATAATTGATTTTCTAAACCAAAAGCAATATCACTCTTAACATCGAAACCGACAAATTGATAATCAGGATTTTGGAAAACGATACCAATTAAAAAACGTAATTTTGTTAAATTATTTTCATTTAATTCAATATTATTAATAAAAATTTGACCTTTATGTTTGTTTAATAAACCAACTAATATTTTAGCTAAAGTAGTTTTTCCTGAACCATTATCTCCTATAATAGTAATCCATTGACCCGAATAAATTTCAAAATTCAAATTATTAAAAATTTGTTTATCTTTATAATTAAAACTTAAATTTTTAACAATTATCATTTTTTATCCTTTTTTTCGTTTAATTTATAATATTTTTTTTGATTTTTTAAAAATATTAAACAAATAAAATAAGAGCCATAGGAGCAGAATCGCCTCTTCGACATTCGCTTTTAATAATTCTTGTATAACCACTTGTTCTATCTTGGTATTTGACAGATATTTCTTTAAATAATTTTTGTAAAACAGTTTTCTTCGAATCAATTCTTTTATTAAATAAAAAAGTTGAAGCTAATCTTTTAGAATCTAAAGTATTTTTTTTACTTAAAGTAATCACTTTATCAACTACTTTTCTAATTTCTTTAGCTCTAGATTCAGTAGTAAAAAGACGTTCATTCATAATGAAACTAGCAACTAAATTTTTTAATAAAGATTTTCTATGAGATGTATCACATCTTAATTTACTATAAGCCATATTATTGCACCTTTTTAATTATTAAAAATATTTTTATATAACTCTTTATTTATAAAAAAATTATAAATTACTTTTTTTATAAATAAAAAATTCAAAAATATAAAAACTACTTAAATAAAAATAAAAAACTTTTTTTGTATTTTATATTATTTGTATTATTTTTGAATATCAATTATTATCTTTAAAATGAAGATCTAATTCTTTCATTTTTTCTTTCAATTCTTCGAAAGATTTTTTTCCTAAACTATTTAATTTTAAAATATCTTTTTCATTTTGGTCAACTAATTCTTGAACCGTATTAATTCCTGATTTTTTTAAACTATTAAATAATCTAACTGATATTTCTAATTGATCTAACCTTAAATTCAAAGCATGATTATAACTTTCTAATTTAGGTTCGTAAACAAAATCTTGATTTTGAACTGTATCACATAAATTAACTAAAACATTTAAATGATCAATTAAAATTTTAGACGCTATCGATAAAACTTCTTTAGATGAAACAGATTTATTCGTTTCTATTTCCATAACTAATTCTTCTTTGCTATTGATTTTTTGTTCTATATGATAAGTTACTTTTAAAACTGGCGTGTATAAAGAATCAATTGCGATAACTCCAAATTGATTTTTACTATAAATTTTATTATCAGCAGCAGATGAATAACCAATTCCTTTTTTAATAGTTACTTCCATTTTAAAAGAAACATCTGGTGATAAATGAGCTATTATTTGATCTTTATTACAAATATCGACTCCTTCAACAGTCTCGAAATCAGCAGCTGTTACTGTTTTTTCGCCAACAACATCTATTTTCAATTTTTCTTCAAAATCTTCTTCTTGTGAAGTAGTACTAATAACAACTTTTTTTAAATTTAAAATAATAGACATAACATCTTCATAAACACCTTTTATTAAGCTGAATTCATGATCTACGCCTTCAATTTTAACATTTACAATAGCGACTCCTGGCAAAGAAGATAATAAAACTCTTCTTAAGGAATTACCTATTGTAATTCCAAAACCTTTTTCTAAAGGTTGAATAATAAATTTACCAAAAGATAAATCTGAACCTTCTTGTTTAATATTCATGTTAGGTTTTATAAATTTCAATTTTTTCATTATAACATTAACCCTTCTTCAATAAATTTGTTTTTTTTATCCACGAGGACGTTTAGGGGGTCTACAACCATTATGTGGTACAGGAGTGACATCTCTTATAGCAGTAATTTCTAAATCAGATTCTTGTAAAGAACGAATAGAAATCTCTCTACCAACGCCAGGCCCTTTAACAAAAACTTCAATTTGTTTCATTCCTTTGTCTTTTGCTAAAGAAGAAACTTTTTTAGCTACTTGTTGAGCAATATACGAAGTAGATTTTTTACTATTTTTATAACCTAATAATCCTCCGCTACACCAAGCAATAGTATTTCCTTCTAAATCTGTAATAGTTATAAT
The DNA here is from genome assembly GCF_026821955.1 of Candidatus Phytoplasma rubi. Classification (NCBI taxonomy): domain Bacteria; kingdom Bacillati; phylum Mycoplasmatota; class Mollicutes; order Acholeplasmatales; family Acholeplasmataceae; genus Candidatus Phytoplasma; species Candidatus Phytoplasma rubi. Next base: position 540,371 of record NZ_CP114006.1, read on the forward strand.
AGTATTATTAAAAGTAGCTTGAATATGAGCTATCCCTACAGGAACATTTTTTTTACTTTTTTTTACTTTAACTCTTTTTTTTGATTTAACTTTTTGAGACATAATTAAAACACTCTTCCTTTAAATTATTTAAATTTTTTATCTCCTGCGGAAGTTCTCTTACGACTTTTTTTAGCTGTTTTAGCATTATTTCTAGTTTTTTGACCTCTCACTGGTAATCCCATACGATGACGGATTCCTCTATCGCATCCTATTTCTTTTAATCTTTTGATATTTAAAGCAATTTTTCTTCTTAAATTGCCTTCTATATCATATTTATTGCATTCACTTTTAATAAGAGTTGTTTGTTTTTCGCTTATCTCATCTTGTTCGTTGATATTTAATTTTTGTAATATCTTTCTAACAGTTGCTGGACCGATACCGTAGATACTTCTGCTTAAATCGAAAACAATATTTCTCTTTTTTTTATCTTTTGATATCTTTGTCATTTACCAAACTCCTTTGTTTAACCTTGTCTTTGATTATGACGAGGTTTTTTCTTATTTATAACATAAACTCTTTTTTTACGACGTACAACGATATCATCATCACTACGTTTTTTAACAGAAGCTTTAACTTTCATTTAACATTATCCTTTTGTAAAAAACGATAAATAATACGACCACTATGATCAACTTTCACTTTATCACCTAATTGTATATGAATTCTACGAGTACGTATTTTGCCAGATATAAATCCTTCGATAATTCTTTGATCAAGAAGTTGTAATTTAAATCTTGCATTAGGTAACTTACCGACAACTACAGCTATAGCATCAGTAGAACAGTTATTATCAATCGTTTTAGAACTCTTATTATCTACCATTATTTTATTATTTTCCTTTTTTATTCATTTTTATAATTTAAATTATTAATATTTATTTTGTTTTATATCTTTATGTTAAAATTTCATATCCTTTATCAGTAACCAAAACTGTATGCTCAAAATGAGCACTTAAACTTGAATCAAAAGTAACAGCAGTCCAACCATCTTTTAATATTTTAATCTCTTTAGTTCCTAAAGTAAACATAGGTTCAATACAAAAAGTCATACCTGGTTCTAAAACATAATCTTTCGAAACAAAGTCAAAATTAAAAATATAAGGTTCTTCATGTAATTTTTTTCCAATACCATGACCTGAAAAAATCTCTATGATGCCATAATTATGTTTATTACCAAATTTACCAATAGCACGAGAAATATCCGAAATCTTATTACCAGGTTTCACTTGTTCTATTCCTAAAAATAAAGATTTTTTAGTATTTTCTATAAATTGTTTAATTTTATTTGAAACTGAACCCAAAGAATAAGTCCAAGCTGAATCTACAAAATAACCTTTATGTTTGATACCTATATCTAAAGTGACAATATCACCTAATTTAAGAATTATTGTTTTAGAAGGTAATCCGTGAACTACAGCTTCATTCACTGAAATACAAATATAACCCCCGAAGCCTTGATAACCTTTAAAAGCAGAAATAACACCGTTTTTTTTCATCAAATCAAAAGCAATCATATCTAAATCAAAGGTAGAAATACCTACTTTTAAAAATTTTAATAATTCTTTTCTTATGAAAGATAAAATCTTTCCTGCCTCTTTCATTATAACGATTTCATCTAATGATTTAATTGATAACATAAAAAAAATAAACAACCTCTAATTATTCTAATTAATTTTTTTAAAATTTAAAAATTTATTTAAAAAAATTTATTATAAATTCTTTGAACATTATTTTTTGCTTTCATATCTTGTATCGATTCTAAAGCGACGCCGACAATAATTAAAAGACTAGTCCCGCCAAAAGTAATTTTTTTAGATATTTCGCTTCCTGCTAAATAATTAATTATATAAGGAGCAGAAGCTAATAAAGTCAAAAAACAACTACCAAGAAAAGTAATTTTAAACATTTCATGAACTATTTTTTTAACAGTAGGCAATCCAGGTTGAACATCTTTTAAATAAGCATTTTGTTTTGACAAATGTTCCGCGACATCTTTAGGATTGATAGTCATAAAAGATGAAAAAAAAGAAAACAACATAATTAATAAAACATAAATGAAAAAATATATTCCTAATTCTGATCGCGATCTTACAAAAATATCAATATATCTCGAAAATGTTCCATTTATAGGAAAAAATACTGATATTTGTTGTATTAAATTTAAAAAAGCATCCGCAAAAATAATTGGTAAAATACCAGATGTATTTAATTTAATAGGGATGTGTTTATCAATTTTATCATTATTTCTATTTATAGCGTAATTAATAGGAATTTTTAAATAAGCCGAAGATAAGATAATTGTTAATATTAATAAAATAAAATAAGAAATTAAAATTAATATACGTTCTATTTCCAAACCATTTGTAAATAACAAATATTCAAAAGTTTTATATAATTTATCTGCCATCCCTATAGCTATTAATATAGAAATTCCATTTCCTAATCCCTTAGAAGTTATTAAATCAGCTAACCAAACAGATATAAAAACGCCTACTGTTAAAAAAAAGAGCGTTTGAAACATAAAATTAGATAATAATAATGATGGGGATTCAATTTGAATAAATGTCCATCCATGACCTAAAGATAATAAAATAGTCAAAATTCTAGTCCATATATTAATTTTACGTTTTCCTTTTTCTCCTTGTTCTTGCCATTCTTTCATAAAAGAGAATACCTTTTGACTCAATTGAATAACAATAGAAGCAGTAACATAAGGCATAACTCCCAAAGATAAAATACATAAAGAATGATTGTTAGAAAATAATGATTCAAAAATTTTTGAACTTTGCGATAATTTTAATACTAAATAGTAATTATCTAAAAAAGGAATATAAATTCTAGTACCAATAACATAAACAAAAATAATAAATAAAGTAAAAAAAATTTTTTTAATTGTTTTTTTTTTATCTACTAAAAAATTAATTAATCTTGTCATATAAAACTACCTTATTATTTCTATATTACCACCATTTTGTTCGATAATATCTTTTGCTTTTTTAGAAAATTTACAGGCTTGAACAGTTAATTTCTTAGTTAAATCACCTTTAGCTAAAACTTTAACCAATAAATTATTATTTTTAATTATTTTCTTTTTCAATAATAAATCTTTTGTTATTAAAGAACCGTCTTCAAACAGTTCTAATTCTTTTAAATTAACTATACAATATTTAATTTTATTAAAATTATGAAATCCTCTTTTAGGAATTCTTTGAAAAAAAGGTGTTTGGCCACCCTCAAAACCTAATCGAGTACCACCTCCAGTACGAGCTAACTGGCCTTTATGACCTTTACCCGAAGTTTTACCGTTTCCACTTCCAGGTCCACGTCCTAAACGTTTAATTGTTTTTCTAGCGCCTTTAACAGGTTTTAATAAATGTAACATATTAATTGCTCTCTTTATTAATAATTTCTTCAACTACAACTAAATGATGAATTTTTTTAATAATACCTCTGATAACTTCAACATTATCTTTTATAACTTTTTGATTAATCTTTTTCAAACCTAAAACATTAGCATTTTTAATTTGATTTGGAGTTCTCCCGATTAAACTTTTTTTTAATGTAATTGATAATTTTTTCATTTTTGTTTACCTTTAAATCTTGCTATCAAATTAATGCCTCTAGTTTTTTCTACATCCTTAATAGTTCTTAGTTTTTGTAATCCAATCATTAAAGCTCTTAAAGTATTTATAGGTGTTCTTGAACCTAAAGATTTTGCTGAAATATCACGAATACCTAATAATTCAAAGACGGTTCTAGCGGCTCCTCCAGCAATAATACCTTTACCTTTTGCAACGGGTTTTATTAAAGTTTTAGAAGCGCCATACTCACCGATAACTTCGTGAGGAATAGTAGTTCCTGCAAGTGGAATTGTAACTAAATTATTTTTCGCTTTCTCTAATGCTTTTTTTATAGCATCTAAAATTTCTTGAGCTTTAGCGCTTGCAAAACCTACTCGACCTTTTTTATCTCCGACAACAACTAAAGCAGAAAAACGTAAACGACGTCCACCTTTTACAACTTTAGTAATTCTATTAATTAAAATTACTTTTTCTTGAAAAACACTATTTACTTTTTTAAAATTAATTTTGTCTCTTGAACTATTTATATTAATCAAAATATTAATCCCTCTTCTCTTGCAACATTCGCTAAAGTTTTTACACGTCCATGATATAAACGTCCATCACGATCAAAAACAACTTTATTAATACCTTTTTGTAAAGCTTTATGAGCAATAATTCTTCCGATATCTGCAGCTACTTTATTATTAATTATACTAGCTTTAATTTCTTTACTATGAGCGCTGCATAAAGTAACTTTATTTTTGTCATCGATTATCTGAACATAAAAATATTTTTTCGAATAAAAAACATTTAAACGAGGTCTTTCTGAGGTACCTATTATTTTTTTTCTTAAACGTAAATGACGTTTTTTACGTAAAGATGTTGATGATTCTTTATTTATCATTATGTAAATAAATATCCTTTCTTATTTTTTAGAACTTTTTCCTGCTTTACGATGAACATAAGCACCAGCTAAAAGAATTCCTTTTCCTGTATAAGGTTCTGGTTTACGTAATTTTAATATTTTAGCGGCAACTTGTCCTACAAATTGTTTGTCTATACCTCGAATAATAATTTGTTTATTCTTTATAATCTCTATTTCAACATCAGAAGGAATAGGTAAAAAAACAACATGAGAAAAACCTAAATTAAAAATTAAATTAGAACCTTCTTTTTTAACAACATAATCTAACCCAACAATTTCAATCTTTTTTACAAACAAATTAGTTAAACCTGAAATCATATTAAATAATAAAGCACGTGTAGTACCATGAATTTTTTTCATAAAAACTTCATTATTTGGTCTTGAAATTTTAATTAAATTATCTTTAATATCGATATTTAATGAAGGGTTTATTTGATATTTTAATTTATGTGAAGAAGATTCGATATGAATTAAATTTTGTTCTCCAATTTCGACTTTAATTCCCTCAGGAATTGAAATGGATTTTTTTCCTATTCTTGACATTATAGTCTCCTTATATAAATTACCAAATATAAGCTAAAACTTCTCCACCTATATTATTGGCTAAAGCTTCATAATCTGTCAAAATACCCTTTGAAGTAGAAATTAAAGCTATTCCTAAACCATTTAAAACTCTAGGTATTTTTTTAACAGAAACATGTTTGGATACTCTTTTTAAACCTAAAATAGTTCTTTGTTTATTACCATGATATTTTAGAGAAATTGTAATATTTCTTCTTGCCTCATCTACAAAAAAACCTTTAATAAAGCCTTCTTTTCTTATAACTTCTAAAATTTTTATTTTTAATTTAGAACAAGGAACCGAAACTTTTTCATGAAACATTGCATTAGCATTACGTATTCTTGTTAATAAATCAGCAATAGGATTCGTAATCATAATTTTTCTTATTCTCCTTTTTACCAACTAACTTTCTTAACACCAGGTAATTCACCTTTGTTGGCTAATTCACGAAATTTAATTCTAGATAAACCAAATTTTCTAATATATCCTCTTGATCTACCATCGATTTGATCTATATTTTTAAGACGAACTGGCGAAGATTGAACTGGAAGTTTTGATAACCCTTTATAATCTTTTTTTCTTCTTAATTCAAGACGTTTTTCTATATATTTCGCAAATATTTCTTTTTGTTTTTGGTTTTTAACAATTTTAGATTTCTTTGCCATTCAACAACTCCCTATTTAATATTTTTGTATTTATTAAAAAAATATTTATTAAAAATTTTATTTTCTGAAAGGCATTCCATAAAATTCTAATAATTTTTTAGCATCTTTATCGTTTTTAGCTGTAGTAACAATACAAATATCCATACCGCAAATTTTTTTAACTTTGTCTAAATCAATTTCAGGAAAAACAATTTGTTCTTTTATCCCTAATGAGTAATTTCCTCTACCATCGAAAGATTTAGGACTAACACCCCTAAAATCTCGAGTTTTTGGTAAAACTATTTTAATTAACTTATGTAAAAAAAATTCTTTTTTATGACCTCTTAAAGTAACTTTTAAACCAATAGACATTCCTTCTCTTAATTTAAAATTAGAAATGGATTTTTTAGCTTTAATAATTACAGGTATCTGTCCACTAATTAAAGTTAACTGTTCATACAATTCGTCTAAAATTTTAACATTAGAAATAGCTTCACCTACAGACATATTAATAACTATTTTTTCTGTTTTAGGAACTTGCATTACTGATTTAAAGTTAAAAATTTCTTTTAAAGCAAAAAACGAATTTTTTGTGGTCAAATCAATATTTTGTTTTTTCATTTATTATCTACCTTTTTTATATTATGATACATCCAACAAAACACCAGTTTTTTTCGAATAACGAACTTTTTTTCCTGATTCATGACGAAATCCGACACGAGTTGGAATATTTTTTTCAGGATCAATTAAAGCTACATTAGAAATATGAATAGGCATTTCTTCTTTAACTATATTTCCTTTTTTTTCATCTTTAGAAGGATTTTTATGTTTTGTAGCTATATTTACACCTTCCACTAAAACTTTTTGTTCTTTAAAAAAAATTTTTATTACTTTTCCGGTTTTGACAGTTTTATTACCTTTTTCATCAATAAAAAAACGATCTTTTCCAGAAATAATAGCTACTATATCTCCTACTTTAATATACATCATATTTCCTCATATTACAAAAACTTTTTCAGCTAAAGAAAGAAATTTAGAAAATTTACTATCTTTTAGTTTTTGATTTTTAACTACAGGTCCAAAAATCCTTGTCCCTTTTAAAGTCATATCATCTTTAATAATAACTACTGCGTTATCATCAAATTTAATATAAGAACCATTTTTTCCTGCTAAGCCTTTTTTAGTACGTAAAATTAAAGCTTTAGATTTTTCTCCTGATTTTACCATTCCAGATGGAATACTTTTTTTAATAGCAACCACAACAACATCGCCTATTTGAGCATAACGTCTTTTACTTGAACCAGGAATATTAATAACTAAAACTTCTTTAGCGCCACTATTATCAGCTACTTTTAAACGACTATTTACTTGAATCATATTATTCTTTTACCTTATTTTTGCTCAAAATAACATTTAATAAACGAAATTTTTTAGTTTTAGATACAGGTCTTCTTTCTGCAAAAGAAACAAAATCTCCTATTTTAGCAACTTCATTTTCGTCGTGAATATAAAATTTGCTAGTTTTTTTAATTCTTTTTTTGTATAAAGGATGTTTATTATAAGAATTAACAGCTACAACAACTGTTTTTTGCATTTTATCAGAAACAACAACACCTGAAAAAACTTTTTTATTATTATCACGCATAATTTTCACCTCTTTTTTTAAAAAATATTTTAAAAAACAAAAATATATTAATTTATTTTTTTATTTATCAATTATTTAAATAAAATTAAAATTAAAAAAATATTTCAATTTTATTTAAAAATTATTCATTTGAAGCACTTGATATTAAAATTTTATCTTTATTATCGATTACTAAACTTTCATTTTTATTATTGATTTTAGACATTTCTTTTTCACGAATAATTGTTTTAATTTGTCTAATATTTTTTTTTATCTTACGAATATGAGATGTATCTTTTAATTTAACTAAATTAAAATTTAATTTAGCATCAAATAATTCTTCTTTTAAATTAATAATTTTTTTATTCATTTCATCATCAGACATTTTACGAATTTCTTTGATCATCATGATTCTTGGCCTCTTTTAACTATTTTTGTAGTAATAGGTAATTTATGTGAAGCTAATCTTAAAGCTTCTATTTCTATTTTATCTAAATTATTAGCATCACTAACTTCGAATAGAACTTTACCTTTTTTAACAACTGCAACCCATAATTCAGGATTACCTTTACCAGAACCCATTCGAACTTCTAAAGGTTTTCTTGTTAAAGATAAAAAAGGGAAAATATTCAACCAAACTTTTCCTTCTCTTTTCATATGACGTGTCATCGCTATACGAGCAGATTCTATTTGTTGACTAGTAATCCATGCTCCTTTTTTTGCAATCAAACCATAATTACCATTAATAATTCTATTTTGGCCTTTTGATTTGCCTTCATAACTTATACGATGAGGACGACGATATTTAGTCTTTTTCGGCATTAACATAATATATTATGTACCCCTTCTTTTTGATTATATTAAGATGTGTTTTTTTTAAAATTTTTCTTATCAACAAAATGTCTTTTATTATTATTTTTTTTATTTTCATATTGAGAAGAAAATATTTGTCTAGTATCTGCGATGGTTTTATTAGGTAAAACCTCACCATGATTAATAATTACTTTAACGCCTAAAACACCATAAGTAGTATGGGCTTCTTCAAAAGCATAATCAATATCAGCTCTCAAAGTATTCAAAGGAACAACTCCCATAGAAATAGAATCTCTTCTAGCTTTTTCAGCTCCACCTAAACGACCTGTAATAATAATCTTAATACCTTTAATACCACTTTTTAAAGCTTTTTGAATAGCTGATTTTAAAACAGCTTTATAAAAAGCTCTTTGTTGTAATTGCATAGCGATATTTTGAGCAACTAAAACAGCAATTTTATTAATTGCTTTTACTTCAAAAATATTAATTTGAACTTTTTTATTAATTAATTTTTCTATTTTATTGATTAAACTATTTTTATTCTTATTTTCTGGACCTTGAATGATACCTATTTTTGAAGTATATAAATCTATTTCAATAAATTCATCATTTGATTTTTTTAAACGTTTGATTTCTATTTGAGAAATAGTTGATTTAGGATAATGATTTTTAATTAAAGTTCTAATTTTAAAATCTTCACCGACTAAAAAAGGAACTTTTTTATCAACATCATACCATTTAGATTCCCAAGTCCTAATTATTCCTAATCTCAAACCATTAGGATTACTCTTTTGACCCATTTACTTGCATCTCCTGAATTTCTTTTTTAAATGAAGAAAGAAATATTTTTACACGACTCATTCTTTTTTTTCTTTTATCTGTTTTACCTTTAGCTCTCGGAAATAAACGAGGCAAACGCAAACCTTCGTCGACAAATATTTCTTTAACAAATAAATCATCTTTATTAAAATTAAAATTATGAACAGCATTTGCAACAGCGCTTTTTAATAATTTAAAAATAACAGGAGCAGACGATTTAGAAGTAAACATTAAAATAGCTTCTGCTTCTTTAACATGCTTACCACGTATTAAATCAGCAACTAAACGTGCTTTTCTAGGAGCAATAGGTATTGGACTTGTTACAGCTTTAACTTTCATATAAATACCTTCTTTAAATTATTTTTTTGAAACTTTTTTATCACCTTTTGCATGACCGCGAAAAGTACGAGTACGTGAAAATTCCCCTAATTTATGATTAACCATATCTTCAGTAATAGAACAACTAATATACTCTTTTCCATTGTAAACATCAATTTTATGTCCAACAAAAATAGGTAAAATAACGCTTCTACGAGAACGAGTTTTAATAGCTTTTTCGGTTTTATTTTTTTTTTGTTTCATTACTTTAAGTAAAAGAGATTCATCGCAAAAAGGACCTTTTTTAATTGAACGAGTCATATTTTATACACCTATAAATCTATTTTTTGCAATTTTTTAAAATTAACTTATTAGAATTTTTATTTTTCTTACGTGTTTTAACACCAAGAGCTTTTTTACCCCAAGGAGTCATAGGAGCTTTACGTCCAATAGGAGCACGACCTTCACCACCACCATGTGGGTGATCATTAGGATTCATAGCCGAACCTCTAACAGTAGGTCTTATAGATAAATAACGACTTCTTCCAGCTTTACCATTACGAATTAATTTATAAAATTCGTTTCCTAATACTCCTATTGTAGCTCTACATTCAGATAAAAATTTTCTTGTTTGACCAGAAGATAAACTTAAAACAACATATTTACCCTCTTTTTTAATAATTTGAGCTGAAGTGCCAGCACTACGAGCTAACTGACCACCTTTACCAGGTTTTAATTCAATATTATGAACTAAAAAACCTTCAGGAATATTTTTTAAAGGTAAAGTGTTTCCGACTCTAATATCAGATTTTTCTCCTGAAAAAATTTTATCTCCTACTTTAACATCTTTTGGAGTCAAAATATATCTTTTTTCTCCATCAACGTAATTAATTAAAGAAATATTACAATTACGGTTAGGATCATATTCTATAGTAGATAATTTTCCAGGTATATTATCTTTATTGCGTTTAAAATCAATAAGACGATATTTTTGTTTAACTCCGCCACCACGATGTCGTACTGTTATTTTGCCTTGATTATTTCTTCCGCCTGTACTCTTTTGAGAAACTAATAAACTTTTTTCAGGAGTAGAAGTTGTAAGTTCTTTAAAATCTTGTAGACTCATGTTACGATGCCCATTAGAAGTAGGCTTATATTTTTTAATAGCCATAATAAGTTCCTTTCTTTAAATTTAAAAATTATACTAAATTATTTTTGTTTTTCTTCATTAAAAACATTTATTCTTTGGGCCGGAAACAATTTAACAATTGCTTTTTTGTAACCAGAAGTATAACCTTGAAATTTACCTTTTTTTTTAAATTTAGGTAATACATTCATAACATTAACAGAAAAAACTTTTACTTTAAAAATATGTTCTATAGCTTTTCTGATTTCTATTTTATTAGATTCTTTTTTGACCTTAAAAGTATATTCATTATTAATTTCCATTTTTTTATTAGTAGATTCAGTGATAATCGGATCGTGAATCAAGTCATAATATTTAATCATTATCTAATAGCCTCTCCTCTAAATAATCAATGGCTTTTTTATCTATAATAAGATTTTTAGCATTTAAAATTTGATAAACACTAACATGCGTAACAGTTTCTAAAGTTACATTAGATAAATTATTAGTAGAACGAACTAAATTATCATTTAATTCATTAACTATTATTAAAACTTTGTTTTTACCAATTTTAATTTTTTCTAAACATTTTTGAAAATATTTTGTTTTATGACTTTCTATATTCAAAAAATCAATTACCATTAAATTATTTTTTTCTTTTTGAAAAGATAAAGCTGATTTCATAGCTATTTTTCTAATCTTAGCATTAACTTTGAAAGAATATTTTCTTGGTTTCGGACCAAAAGCAACTCCTCCACCTCTCCATAAAGGAGAACGAATAGAACCATGACGAGCATTACCTGTTCCTTTTTGAGCCCAAGGTTTTCTTCCTCCACCTGAAACAACTGATCTATTTTTGGTACAATGTGTACCTTGGCGCATCGCTCCTCTTTGTTGATTAACGACATCATATAAAACTTGTTGATTAATTTTGACACCAAAAACATTTTCAGATAAAGTGATCTCTGATACAATTTCACCTTGTTGATTAAATAAATTACATTTAGGCATCATGATACTTCCTTATTTTTTTAACAGCAGATTTTATAATTACAAAACTTTTATTAGGGCCTGGAATACTTCCTTTAATCAAAAATATTCCCTTATCTGAATCAACACTATAAAGAGTTAAATTTTGCAAAGTAACCTGCTCATTACCTAATTGACCAGGTAATTTTTTACCTGTAATATTACCTTTAATAGGACCCATAGAACCAGGTCTTCTATGATATCTAGAACCATGACTTTCAGGACCACGGCTTTGATTATGTCTTTTAATAGAGCCCGAAAAACCTTTTCCTTTGTTAATACCCGTTACATCTATAATTTCTTTCGAAAAAAATAAATTTTTTTCTAAAATAGTGCCTTCCGGTAAATCTGATAATTCATTAACTATATTAGAACCAAAAGAAATTTCTCTAACAAAATATTTAGGTTCGATTTTATTCTTTTTAAAATGTCCTAAAAGAGGTTTTTTCATTAATTTTTCTTTTTTAGAATCAAATCCTAATTGTGTCGCTTGATAACCATCTTTTTCCAAATTTTTTTGTTGTAAAACAACATTATTAGACACATCAACTACAGTAACAGGAATTAAAAATCCTTCTTCAGTGAAAACCTGAGTCATTCCTATTTTTTTTCCTAAAATTCCCTTAGCCATTTCATCCTCTTTCTTAAATTTAAAAAAACAAAAATTATTTCAAAAAAATATTTTTAAATATTTTTCTTTAAAAAAATATTGACAGTAGAAGGTAATTTAATATACATTAAAGCATTTATTATTTCAGGACTAGGATTAACAATCTGAATTAAACGTTTATGAGTGAAACGTCCAAATTGCTCTCTACTATCTTTATTAACAAAAGGAGAACGAATAACAGTAAAAATTTCTCTTTTTGTTGGTAATGGTATTGAACTTATTCTTTCAGCACCTATTTTTGTAATACTATCAGTAATTTTTTGAGCCGCTTGATAAGTTATGTTACGATCATAAGATTTTAAAATAATCTTTATAACTTCTTTATTTTGTGCCTTTTCTTTAACCATTTTTTAATAAAACCTTTCGTGACAATTATGATTAAAATATAAAAAATAATTTATAATAAAAGTTTTCTTTAATAAATAATAAATAATTTTATATTTTTTAATATTCAATAAATTACAAAAAATTAAATATTACAAAATATAAAATAATATTTAACTCAAAAAAAACTTATTAAAAAAGACAATCATTTAAATTATATATTAAATAACACATCATTACAATATAAAATTGTTATTTATCATTATTAAAAGTTTTAAAAAACATATCATATCTTAATATAACACAAAAATCTATTTAACAAAAAAATATTTTTAAAATTAACAAATTCATATTTAGAAATTTTTAACAGCAACTCTTAATTTAGCATAACGACTTCTAGGATTAGATTCTATTTCTTCTTCGCTAGGATAAATAATTTTTTTATTAACAAGACTTAAAGGAGTAAAAGGAATGTCTTTTTCTAAAAAAGGTAATTTAGGATGTATTTTAGATTGAATATTGTTTTTAAAAAATTTTTTAACTAAACGATCCTCTAAAGAATGAAAACTAATAACAACGATTCTACCATTTGGTTTTAACAAATCAAGACTTTGTTGTAAAGCTTCTTCTAAACATTTTAATTCTTGATTAACTTCTATCCTTAATGATTGAAAAATTCTTTTGGCGCTATGACCTCTCTTTTTTTTCATATATAAAGGATAAAATTTATCTGTTATTGCTACTAATTCTAAAGTGTTAGTTAAAGGTCTTCTTTTGATAATTTCTCGAGCTATTAATCCAGATTTAGGTTCTTCTCCATAAAATAAAAAAATTTTTTTTAATTCTGAAAAACTATAATTATTAACAATATAAGAAGCATCTATTTTTTGTTTAATGTCCATTCTCATATCTAATAAAGAATTTTGTAAATAACTAAATCCTCTTGTGTTATCTTCTATTTGAAAAGAAGATAAACCTAAATCAAAAACAATACCATCAATTGAAGAAATATTTCTTTTTGATAATTCTTCTTTTAAAAAAGAAAAATTATTATTAATCAAAAATATTTGTTTTTTATTTTCAAATTTCTTTTTACATTTTTGAATTGCGTAAAGATCACGATCAAAAGAATACAAATAACCTTCATTAAGTTTATTTAAAATAGATTCACTATGCCCACCACCACCCAAAGTAGCATCTACATAAATTCCTTTAGGATTTATATTTAAATATTCTATAATTTCTTTATTTAAAACTGGAATATGTTTGAATAATGACAATTTATACGACCTCTAAAAATAATAATTTATTTTCATTAAATTAAAATATAATTTTTTTAATTAAAGGTAATATTAAAATTTCCATTCACAATTTCTGATAAAGCCTTACTTAATATTTTATTACCTTCGATATCATAAACATCTAATTTATTTTCTTCTATAACATGGGCGATTTTACTAGACAAATAAGCTAATTTATATTTAGAATCAATTCTTTTTAATAATTCATCAATAGAAGGATAATTTAAACCTTCTTTTTTATTTTTAAACATAAAAATTTCAATTTCCTTTTTTTAAAATTTCTTTTGAATAAAAATTAATAATATTTTTAGTTTTATGACGTTCGGCAGTAATAATAGACATAATTTTATTTAAAGCGTTTTTAATTTCATCATTAAACACAATATAATCGCATTTATAAGCTAATTTCATTTCTTCCGAAGCTCTCAATATTCTTTTTTTTAGTTCTTCTTCTGTTTCAGTATCTCTTTTTCTCAAACGTTCTTTTAAAACTTCTTTATAAAGAGGTGAAATAAAAATGAAAACACTATCTTTATTAATTTTATGTTTTTGAATTTTCAAAACACCTTCAATATCGATTTCTAAAAGAACTTCTTTGCCTTCTTCTAATTTTTTTAAAGTTTCTTTATAAGGAGTACCATAATAATTATTGACAAATTCACTATATTCTAAAAAAAAATTTTCTTCAATTTTTTTTTCAAAATCTGCTTTATTTATAAAAAAATAATCTTTTCCTTCTTGCTCTCCTTTTCTAGGTTTTCTTGTAGTATAAGAAACAGAATAACAAAAATTATTATTAACTTGATTTAATAAAGCTGATTTGATCGATCCTTTTCCGACGCCAGATGGTCCTGAAATTACTATCATTAAACCTTTACTATGTAATTTCATATATAAACCTATTTATAATTTTCCTAATTTTAAAATTAAATAACTAAATTTAATAACTTATTTTTAATATAAATAACTTTCAAAATTTTACGATCTTGAATTAAAAAATTAATTTTATTATTTTGCAAAGCATTTTTTAAAATCGCATCTTGCGTTTCATCTTTTAAAACAAAAATTTTTGATTTCAATTGCCCATTTATTTGAATAACAATCTCAACTTTTTCATTTGCTATCTCTATTTTTTGATAAGAAGGCCATTGAGAATAAACTAATTCTTCTTTAGAAAATAAAAATCTTTCATTTAACTCTTCTGTTAAATGAGGTGCAATAGGATTTAATAATTTTAAAAAAATTCGAATTTGATTATGATTTATTTTTTTCTCTTTATACACTTTATTAATAAAAATCATTAATTGACTAATAACCTTATTAAATTTTAATTTCTCATAATTATCAGTTACTATTTGAATAGTTTGATTTAATATCGGTTCTAAAATAGAAAAATCTTCATCTATCAAAAAAAATAAAAAAATATTATAAATCCTATTTAAAAAACGCTGAATTCCTTTGAAACCGCTTTCGCACCAAACCTTATTATCTTCTAAAGAACCTAAAAACATAATATAAAGTCTTGTGGCGTCAGCGCCATATTTCTCTAAAACTAAAGAAGCATTAACGCTATTGTCTTTGGACTTACTCATTTTTAGATTATCTTCACCTAAAATCATTCCTTGATTAACTATTTTATTAAAAGGTTCTAAAGATGAAACTAATCCTAGATCATATAAAAATTTATGCCAAAAACGAGAATATAATAAATGTCCTACAGCATGTTCTTTTCCACCTATATAAAGATCTACAGGCAAGAAATAATCTAAAAATTTTTTAGACTCACAAGTATTAATATCTTGTATACCTAAATCATTTCTTAAAATATATGCTATATAATACCAAGAACTACCAGCTGTTTGCGGCATAGTGTTAGAATCTCTTTTATATTTTTTACCATCTTTTTCAAAATATAACCATGAAGTAACTTTGGATAAAGGAGATTGTTCATCATTTGAATTTTCAATTTTATCTAATGAAGGAAGTTCTAAAGGTAAATCTTTATCTTCTTCTAAGTAAATATTATTATTTGCATCATAAAAAACTGGGAATGGTTCGCCCCAATATCTTTGACGAGAAAAAAGCCAATCACGCATTTGATAAGCATAATGAACATGACCTAAATTATCTTTTTCAGATATTTCAATAATTTTATCATTAGCTTCTTCAAAATTAAGACCGTTTAAAAAAGAACTATTTATAAATATATCTGTTTCTGACATCGAATGATACTTATCGAAATTATTAACATTAGATTCTAATTCATCAAATTTTAAAATAGGAATTATTTCTAAATTATATTTTTTAGCGAAGCAAAAATCTCTTTCATCGCAAAAAGGAACCAACATAATAGCTCCTGTAGCATAAGAAGGAAGGACATAATCAGATATCCAAATAGGAATTTTTTTCTTATTAAAAGGATGAACAACATAACTTCCAATAAAAACACCTGTTTTTTCCTTATTAATATTTCTGTTTAAATCTGTTTTTGTCTTTGTTTCTTCTAAATATAATTTGACAGAATCAATAAATTCTTTTTTAATTAAAACATCAACTAAAGGATGTTCTGGTGCTAAAACTAAAGCACTTACTCCAAAAATAGTACTTGGTTTAGTCGTGAAAACTTCTAAAAAATGATTATTTTCTAATAAAACAGGAAAGAAAAAAATAAAACCTTTTTTTTTGCCTATCCAATTTTTTTGAATATCTTTTAATTGAACAGACCAATCTAATAAATCTAAATCTTTTAATAACCTATCGAGATAATTAGTGATTTTTAAAACCCATTGTTTCTTTTTCTTTTTGACGACTGGATAATTACCTCTTTCCGAAAAAATGCCTTTTTCTGTAGAAATAATTTCATCATTAGCCAAAACTGTTCCTAATTTTTCACAAAAATTAACTTCTACATCTTCTAAAACAGCTAATTTATATTCATAAAATTTTTTAAAAAACCATTGAGTACAACCATAAAAATAAGGATCGGAAGTAGATAATTCTTTATCCCAATTAACTCCTTTACCTAACATCTTTATTTGTTTTTTAAAATTTTCTATATTCTCATAAGTAAAATATTTTGGATTTTTTCCTGTTTTTAAAGCATATTGTTCGGCGGGTAATCCAAAAGAATCCCAACCAAAAGGATGAAAAACATTATATCCTTGCATTCTTTTAAATCTATTAACAATATCGCTGGCAGTATAACCTTCAATATGTCCAATATGTAATCCAGAAGAAGAAGGATAAGGAAACATATCTAAACAATAAAATTTTTTCTTACTAAAATCATAACTTGTTTTAAAAGTTTGTTTTCTTTCCCAATTCAACTGCCATTTTAATTCTATTTTACGAAAATCATAAATTAACATAACAAAACCTTTATTTTAATATTTTTTTAAACAAATAAAATAATTAAATTATGATAAATTACTTTCTACATAATTAACGATATCTTTTACAATTTTAAATTGTTGCATAGCTTCATCACTAATTTTAAGATCAAAAATTTTTTCTAATTCAATTACTAATTCGACAGCATCGAAAGAATCTAAAGCTAAATCTTCTTTTAATCTGGTTTCTAAAAAAATCTTATCTTCTTCTATAGATTTTCTTTCACAAATAATTTTTTTAACCTTATCAAAAATCATTTAAACTCCTATATAATATAAATAATTTTAAAAAAATAAAAAATTAAACATAAAATTATATAAAAAATAAATTATATATAATTATATAATATTTTTTATATAGTTTTATGTTTAATTAATATAATTAAAATTTTTTTAAATTTATTTAACAAAAAACATATCTAATAATAAAAAAACAAAAATTTTTAATTATATAAATAATAAAAAACAAAAAATATAATTCAAAATTTATTTTTATTATTTTTCAATTTATTCAAAATTTGTTCTGCTTCTTTAAAAAGTTTATAAAAAATAAGACATTATTCATACATTTTTTCAATAAATATCAGATCTCTTTTAATTTCTTTCACTTTGGCATTTTGATAACTTTGGAATACCAAAAAAAACTTTTTCAGAAGAAGAACAATAAATCTGTGCTTGTACTTGCGCATAATAATAAATAGAAATTTGGTCTTTAATAAAAAAATTTTTCCAAGTTTTAGAATTAAAAGATATGGGACATTTAATTTCTAATAAACTTTTTGTTTCTTCATTACAACCATCTAAAGATGCTGAAAAAAATTCTTTAACACAAACTAAGGGTTTAAATTCTGTTTTATTAATATCATTAAAAAAATTTCTAGCTTTCGGTTCTAAAGCTCTTCCATGACGCATAAATTCATTATCTTCTATTTTCTAATCAAAAAGTTTTCTTTTCAAAAGATTTTGTTTATTTTCGAAAGGATTTAGACCCATAATTATTGCTACTTCTGAAGCATTAATATATTTTTTTCTATGTTCATGCCAATCGCTAGAATTTTGTTCTAAATCAAAACTGTTCATGAAAAAACCTTTCTTTTTTTGTAATTTAAAAATTTATTAAAATAATAAAAATATTAATTCTATTTATAATATAAAATAAAAAAATATTTTAGACAAATTTATTTTTATTAAAAAATAATTAATATATCTTTTAAAATTATTTTTTAATAATAAAAAATATATAAAAAAAATAAACGATAATATTTTTGTAAAAATCAAAAAAATAATCTAAATTTTTACATTTTTTCTAAAATAGGTACTCCTAAAATTCTCAATCCTTCTTTTAAAACAATTAAAATACTTTTAATCAATAAAATATTAGCATATTGTAATTTTAAATCATCATTATTTAAAATTTTTTCTTTTTCATAAAATTTATTAGCATTTTTGGCTAATTGAAAAAGATATCTAGCTAAAACACTGGGCATATTAGACTCTTGAACTTTTTTTAATACAAAATCAAATTGATCCATTAATCTAATTAAAACATAATGATGAAATTTTTCATAATAATAATTTAAATCATTTTTTGTTAATTCATTATTATGAAAATCTTGTTTTTGAATAATAGAATTTAGTCTAACTACCGTATATTGTAAATAAGGACCTGTATTACCTTCGAATTTTAACATTTTTTCTAAATCGAATTCTATATCTAAATGACGATCATTTTTTAAATCATTAAAAATAATAGCCCCAATAGATATTTTACGAGATATTTCATTTATCTTTTCTGGAAAAAAATTTCTATCTTTTATTATATTTTTAACTTCTATTTCTGCTTTATTAATTATATCTTTTAATCTAAAATTATTATTTTCTCTTGTAGATATTTTAATATTTTGAAATAAAATTAAACCAAAATTAATATGTTCTAATTGTAAATTTTCGTAACCAATCTTATTAATTACTAATTTTAATTGTTGATAATGTAATTTTTGTTCATTACCTACTACATATAAACATTTAAAAAAATTAAATTTTTGATAACGATCTAAAACACATGTTATATCTCTTGTTAAATAAAGTGTACTTCCATTTTTTTTCTGTATTAAAGCTGGTGGTAAATCATTTTCTAAAGGAATAACATAAGCTTCATCATCTAATACAAGTATTTTTTTATTCTTAAGCTCTTCTAATAATTGAATTGCTTTATCATGAAAAAAAGATTCACCAATATAATAATCAAATGAAACTCCTAATAAATCATAAATTTGATGAAATTCTTTTAAAGAAATTTCTTTAAAATATTTCCATAATTCAGTTATTTCTTTATCTTTATTTTCTAAAAGATAAAAAATTTTTCTAGCTTGCTCATCTAATTGTTTATTTTTAATCACTTCTTGATGAAATAAAATATAAACTCTTTGTAATTCATTAATAGGATCTTTTAACATATTTTCTTTTTTAGCCCATTTTTTATAAGCTAAAATTAATTTTCCGAATTGAGTACCCCAATCACCTAAATGATTAATGCTAATAGTTTTAAAACCTAACTTTTGATAAACTTTTTGTAAAGAATTACCGATAACTGTAGAACGTAAATGTCCAATAGAGAAATTTTTAGCTATATTTGGCGAAGAATAATCCAAAATTACTACTTGATTATTAAATTTTTTTTGACAATAACTCTCATCGCTATTCAAAATATTCAATAAAATTTTTTGAGTAATTTTTTTTCTATTTAATTTAATATTTAAAAAACCATTTTGAAAAAACACATTTTCTATTTGTTCTAACTTTATTAAATCTTTTTTTAAAACTTCAAAAATTTCTAATAAATTTTTTTTAAAAATTTTAACATAACTAAACAAGGGTATAAAAAAATCAAATTTATCTTCTTTAAAATTATTTTGCAAAAATATAGAAGAAACATATTTATCATTTAAAATTTTTTCTATTTTTGTTTTAATTTTTTTCAAATACATAAAAAATACCCTTGATTATTTATTATTTTATAATTTTATTTAATTTGATTCTATTTTATTCAAAAATTCTTGAAAATGTAAAGGCAAAGAGGTTTCGAATTTTAATTTTTCACCAGTAAAAGGATGAGTAAATTCTAATTTTTTGGCATGTAATAACTGTTGTTGTAAAGTTTGTTTTTTGGGACCATATAAAAAATCACCGCAAATAGGATGCTTTAAATAAGATAAATGAACTCTAATTTGATGCATTCTGCCTGTTTCTAATTTTAATTCTAATAAAGAAAATTTCTCAAACTTCTTTAAAATTCGAAAATGAGTAATAGAAGGTTTACCTTGTAACGAAACTTCCATTTTTAAACGATTGTGAATGCTTCTTCTTATAGGAATATCAAAAGTACCATAATCATAACCTAAAAAACCATAAATCAAAGCCCAATAAATTCTTTTTATTTCTCTCTTTTTAATTAATTTTTGCATTATAATTACAGCTTCTTCTGTTTTTCCTATAACTATTAAACCTGTAGTATCTTTATCAAGACGATGAATAATTCCAGGTCTATTTCCTCCTGACAATTTAAAATCTTTAATTTGATAATACAATCCATTAATTAAAGTAACACCAGAATAACTAGTTGAAGGATGAACTATTAAATTTGAAGGTTTATCAATAACAACTAAATATTGATCCTCATAAATTATTTTTAATTTTAAATTAATAGGATCAAAAATATTAGAAGAAAAATTTTTTTCAATATTAAGAATTTTTATTATATCATTTATTTTTAATAAATAACTTTTTTTAGATATTTTATCATTAACAATAATTTTACCAGAATCAATTAAAAAACAACAATGTTTTCTGCTAATATTTAATTTTTGTGTCAAAAAAAAATCTAAACGTATATTTTTTTCTTTATCTTGAACGATTAATAATCTCATAATTCACCAAAAAATTCCAAAAGAAATTCAATTTTAATAAAATAAACAAAAAATGTACCATGTCAAAAAACATAAATACATTTTTCTTATAAAAATATATAAATATATAATTTCAAAAAATATAAAATATATTTTTTTTAAATTTATTAAATTATTTATTTATATTTTTTTAATTCAATAATTTTTAATCTAATAAATTAATATCGTCTTTTGTATCTGAAAATTTTGTCTAATCAGAATCATTAATTTCATAAACTTTTTCTTCTTTTTTTTCTTCTTCTACTTGTCTTTCGATTTCTTTTTGTTTTTGTTCTTCCAATTGTTTTTCTTGTTCTTTTTGTTTATCAAACCAGCTCAATTTATTTGTTTCTGCTATTTCTTGAATATCTTTTTTATTAAGAGTTTCAATTGCTAATAAATATTCTGTAATCTTAATAAATAATTCTTTATTTTCGGAAATTATTTTCTTAGCTTTTTCATAACAATTAAATATAATTTTTTGTATAGTTTGATCAATTTCTAAAGCTTTAGGATCTGAAAAGTTTTTATGAAAATTATTACCTTCTTCAAATTGAGCTAAACCTAAATCACTCATTCCGAATATAGTAACCATTTTTTTAGCAATATTAGTTGCCATTTTAAAATCTTGATAAGCACCATTAGAAACATCATCTAAAAATAATTCCTCTGCTGCACGACCTCCTAAAAAAGAAGTAATTTCTGCTAATAATTGTTGTTTAGATGAAAAAAAACTTTCTTCTTCGTTAGAAAATAAATTATAACCACCCGAATTACCACGCGGAATAATAGTTACTTTTTCTACTTTTCGAGAATCTTTTAATTTTAACCCAATAACAGCATGACCTGCTTCATGATAAGAAATCATTTTCTTTTCTTTTTCAGAATATTTAACACTTTTTTTAGCTGGTCCCATTAAAATACGATCTATAGCTTCACTAATAGTTTTTTTATCAATAAAATCAACATTATTTCTAGCAGTTAATAAAGCTGCTTCATTTAAAATACCTTCTAATTGAGCTCCACTAAAACCAGAAGTAACTCTAGCCACTTCTTCTAAACTAACATCGGGAGAAATTTTTTTATTTAAAGAATGTAATTTTAAAATAGCTTCTCTATCTTTAACACTTGGTAAATTAACAATAAAACGACGTTCTAACCTTCCTGGTCTTAATAAAGCAGGATCTAAAAAATCAGGTTGATTTGTAGCAGCTACAACAATAACTCCTTGATTTTGATTATATCCATCTAATTCAATTAATAATTGATTTAAAGTTTGTTCTTGTTCGCTATTACCACCGTAAGAATTCATTCCTCTTTTACGCGCAAGTGTTTCGATTTCATCTATAAAAATAATACAAGGAGCATGCTCTTGAGCTGATTTAAATAAACTTCTAATACGTGCAGCTCCTAATCCTACAAACATTTCGACAAATTCGGAGCCTGAAACAGCAAAAAAAGGTACTTTAGCTTCTCCAGCAAGAGCTTTCGCTAATAATGTTTTACCAGTTCCAGGAGGTCCAGATAACAAAACTCCTTTAGGAATTCTAGCACCCATCAAATAATATTTTTTAGGATTTTTTAAAAAATCTACTAATTCGGCTAATTCTTCTTTTTCTTCTTCGGCGCCTGCGACATCTTTAAAAGTTAATGTAGGTTGTTTAAATGAATGTTTATTTTTTTTCGTTCTAATTTTATCTCTATCAGAAAACTGTTCAACTAATTGAGATGTAGCGCCAGCCAAATTTTTTAATACAAAATATATAAAATAAATAGTTAAACAAAGACGAAATGCAGATAAAAGAGGTCCAAAACCTCCAAAATCTTTATATTGAATAGGTCCTTTGAATTTTGATTCATTAATTTTATGTTTAAATTCTTGTTTGAATTCTGAATACTCTTTTTCTGAAACTAATTCATAAACTTTTTTCTGTGAATTACCTTTATATTTAATATGTACATCATACATAACAGGAAACGAATTAATCAAATAAGGTTGTATTGTTTCTATATCATTAATATTTGAATCATTAAAAAAAATTATATTTTCATTTTTATTTTTAACAAAAACATTATACAAAGAAACTAAAATACCTACTATTAAAACAATTACGATTAATCCCCAAACAGATTTCGATAAATATTTTTTTATATTCATACTTTTTTTGTCCTTATAAATAAAAGTTAATAATTATAAAATAAATAGATAAATTGATTTTTATTTAATCAAATCTATACCTATATAACTACGTAAAACTTCAGGTATAACAATATTTCCGTCTTTATCTTGATAATTTTCCATAATTGCCATCATTGTTCTACCTATAGCTAAAGCAGAACCATTCAAAGTATGTAAATATTCTCTTTTTGTTTTTTTATCTCGAATAAATTTAATATTTGCTCTTCTAGATTGAAAATCTTCAGCATTACTTATAGAAGCTATTTCACAATATTTTTGATGTCCAGGTAACCATACTTCAATGTCATAAGTCTTACTCATACTAAAACCTAAATCACCAGTAGATAAAACAACCACTCTATATGGCAAATTTAATTTTTGTAAAATATATTCAGAATCTTTCAACATTTGTTCTAAAACTAAATAAGAATTATCAGGTTGTACAAATTGAACTAATTCCACTTTATTAAATTGTTTTTGTCTGAAAATACCTCTTGTGTTTTTCCCAGCTGCTCCCGCTTCTTGTCTAAAACAAGTGGTATAACAAACATATTTTAAAGGTAATTGATTTACATCTAAAACATCATCTCGATGTAAATTAATCATAGGAACTTCGCCTGTAGGATTTAAATAAAAATTTTGTTTATCTAATTTTAATTGAAAAATTTCTTGTTTAAATTTTGAAAGTTGCCCTGTAGAAAACATAGATTTTTCATTCACAATAAAAGGAGGAAAAATTTCTTTATACCCTTTTGATACATGAGTATCAATCATAAAATTAATTAAGGCTCTTTCTAATTTAGCTCCAATTCCTTTTAAAACAACAAATTTACTTCCTGTAATTTTAGCAGCTTTTTCAAAGTCTAAAATATCTAATTTCTTACCTAACTCTACATGATCTTTTATATAAAAAGACATTTTTTTAGGTTCAGAAAAACGTAATATCTCAATATTATTTTCTGACGTATTTCCAACAGGAACAGAATCATGAGGTAAATTAGGAATATTTGATAAAATATCTAAAATTTTCTTTTCTATTGATTGAAATTTTTGTTCAAATTCTTTTAAATTTTTTTTAAAAATTTTTTCTTTTTGAAAAAAATATTCATCCAACTTATCTTTGAATTTCAATTCTGAAATTTCTTTTGATAAATTATTTCTTTGAAATCTTATTTTTTCTATTTTATTAATTAAATTTTTTCTATCTTTATCTAAATGAATAAGTTGCTTTAAAAAAAATGGATCTGTTTGTCTTTTCTTCATTTTATCTAAAACTAAATTCATATTACTAAGAACAAATTTCAAATCTAACATAAAAAATCCTTTTTATTATGAAAATTATTTTCTTTTTTTAATTAAATTAATAAATTAAAAAAAGAAAAATTATTTTTATTTTAAAATACTA
This sequence comes from Candidatus Phytoplasma rubi, assembly GCF_026821955.1. NCBI lineage: Bacteria > Bacillati > Mycoplasmatota > Mollicutes > Acholeplasmatales > Acholeplasmataceae > Candidatus Phytoplasma > Candidatus Phytoplasma rubi. Next base: position 565,047 of record NZ_CP114006.1, read on the forward strand.
TTTAATAATTTAGATATTTTAGATTTATTTCTAGATACAAAATTTTTATGATAAATTCCTTTAGATACGCCTTTGTCTAAAACTCCATTAATCTTATTAAAAAAAACAACAGCTTTTTCTTTATCCGCAGAAGCGATGAATTTATTAAAATTATTATCTAAAGTTCTCATTTTTGATTTATAAGATTTTCTTTTTAATCTACGTTTAGCATCAGTTTTAACACGTTTTTTTTGTTGTTTAATATTTGCCATATTTTTATATCCTTTTTTTTATAAAATTTAAACCATTAATACACACATTAACATTCTATAATATTAATATGAATTTATGATAATTAAAATATTATATAATTATTATATATAAATAATTATATAAATAACTTTATATAATTATTTTTTTAATAATCTTTTCAAAAATAAAATAAATGTTTCTTTTTTAAAAAACTAAAAAATAATTTTAATTTTTTAATAAAATTAAAATTATTTTAGAGAATTTATTTTCTTTTTCAAACTAAGAATACCATAAGATAAAAAAATAAAAAATAATAACTAATAAAAAAATATTTAAAAAGAGATAAGAGTAACCTTGTTTTTCTCTAGAAAATTTTAAAATATCTCCTAAAATTCCTTTTTTATCAGGATTAATCATATTATAAGGGTAATATTTCGATTCCCATAAAAAATTAGCAAATAAAAAAAAGAAAAAATAACATAAATGATGAACTAAACCTAAATAAGCTTTTTTTAACACTTTTAAACCATGATTAATTTTAAAAAAATAAAAAAGAATGTACAAAAAAGGAATAAAAGTATGTTGAAAATATTTAATCTGAAAAAGTTCTTATTATTAAAGTATTTTTTTCGCTTGTGTTATCAATAAAATGAGTAACAATACAAGTCAACAAAATATCAATTACAGCAAAAAACATTAAAATAGAAAAAATTTTTTTACTACGAATTGAGGTGAAAAAAACATATCACTATCAAAATCAAAATATTACTTTGAGAAGTAAAATGATGTATGAAACGGAAAAAAAATGAAAATTATTCTTTTGTATTATTTTGATAACATTAGGCAAAACGAAAAATAAAAGTTATTAAACAAATTAATAACAAAACAAAAGCATAACAAATACTTAAAAAATTATCGTTTTTTTTAAATCTTTTTATTTTCATATTATTTCTTATATAACTATTTAAATTTAGATAAATAAATTTTTTATACAATTATAATTTATTTTAACATAAAAAAATAAATTTATCTTGAATTTTCCATTCCATAAGAATATTAAAATTATATTTGTACTACTATATAGTTAAGTTAAAAAAGTTAAAAACGTGTATAGGGCGTGTATTACTAAAATGGAACCGTTTTAAAAGTCATGTTTTAAGTAAATAAAAACATATTTATTCAAAAAGAACAATATTTATTAATTTTAATATTAATAACATAAAAAAATAATTGTCAAATTAAAATTTAACTAAAAGAAAACACATATATAATATTTTATAAATATTGTATATTGAAATCTTGTTTTTTTTATTATACAAAAAAATTATATTTTGCAAAGTTTTTTTTAAAAAAATTTAAAAAAATAATCAATAAATATAATTAAAAAAATTGTTTTTAATTTATGAATATAATATAATATAAATTTTTTAATAAATAATTAAAAATAAAATTAAAGGAAATGTTTTATTATATGAGTCAAAAAAATAACAAATTAAAGAAGTTAGTTTTTTAGTAAAATAGGTTGTTTAATGTGTATAATTACGTTTAATAATATCTTTTGTGTATGTTTTTGACAATTGCTTCATTATTTTATTTATTTGGTACAATAACAGATATATTTAATTAAGTAAAAAATTCATTAGAAGTAGGAGTTATAGTTTTGTCATTAATAATAGTGATAATGACAATATTATCTTATTTCCTTACTCATGTATATATAAGAATTTTTCAAGGAAAAGATAGTAATACAGTTAGAATGATATTTGGAATAATGGATGTACTTGCCTTGTTCCAAAACTTTAGACACTTTTTAATTTTTAAAAATTCTTTAAGACTAACTCTTAAGTTAGTCTTTTTTTCTTTTACAAGACTAAAAAAATAATTTCCTCTCTTTTCTAAAAATGTTTTTAGAAAGGCATTAAATTTTAAGACAAAAATTATTTAAAGATTTTTTAAAAAAGAAAAAGAATTTAGAAATAAGAGATCAATTAATTGAATTTCATTTACCATTAGTCAAAAAGTTAGTAAAACAATTTAAATATTATCCTCGAGTTTTAACTAGAGAAGATTTATATCAAGAAGGGATTTTAGGATTAATCAAAGACCTCAATAATTATGAAGATTTAGGTTATGACTTTATTGCTTACGCTACTACAACTATCAAATCGGAAATCACAAAACTGATTAGAAAAAGTTATTCTCCTTCTCTTCCACAAAAAAATCATAAAGTTAATAATCTTTCTTTTAAAGAAGAGTTTTATAAACCATATCAAATAAATAATTTAGACCCTCATCAATTATGGTTAAAACAAGTCAATCATGAAATTTTTTTAAAAAAAATGAAAGCTAAATTAAGTGAAAACGAATTCAAAATTATCCATTTAAGTTTTGGGATTCCTTTAGGAAATATTAACGAAGATTATAAAGGATGTTATACCAACACCGAAATTACTGAAAAACTCAATTTATCTTTAAAACAAGCAGAAAATATTAAAGAAAAAAACATTAAAAAATTAAAAAATAAAAAAAATGTTAATCCTTCCCGTCCGTAATGACGTTAAACTATAAGTTTTTTTATATTAGACCAAGAGGGCAGCGAAAAATGAAAGTCCCATAACGTAAATAAGGTAACAGCTACGCCAGTGGAAGATAACTAAGTTAACGGAAAAATTCCGCTTTCCGTGGATCAATCAATTATTAAAAAAATAAAATTTTAATTTAAAAAGAAACAAGATTGCTTTCAAAGTAATCTTTTTTTGTATAAAAAAACAAGAATAAAATTTTTGAAATAACAGTAAAAAAAGTGAATAGGGCAATATCTCGAAGAAAACGCCGAACTCCGTCATGAAATCAATAAACTCAAAAAAAACAGTTAAAAGAAGAACAAAAAGCCCATTAAACAACTAAAGTAACCTTAAAAAGAAATAAAAAAATATTAACTCAAAAAAATAGCAGAATAGGACAAAATTAAAAATACCATAGAAAAACAAGAAACCTGGAAAGGTTCAATTCAACCCTTTACTAATAAAATTAAAAAAAACATAAATGAAACATTTATTAAAGTAACTTCTTGGTTCAAAAAATGGTTTTAATTAAAATTCAAAAGTTAAATGTGTTAAAATGTTGGTATATTACAAATTATCCGAAAGGAACTAATTATGTTTAATATTAAAAAAATAATCAAATTGTTTTTTATCATTTTAGGGTTATTTCTTTTTTTAATTATCAGTTGGATTATTTTAACCAAAATGAAAATCATTAAATTACCAAAAGAAGAAATCCCTATTTTAAATGAAACCAAATTCGAAAAAATTGATGAATGGTATGACGGATAATAACAAATGTTAAATGATTAAAGCCAAATACATCTTTGATGGCATAATGAAGTTTTGGTTATTATCAACAACAAGCTCAAGCCAAAAAAGGCAGTTTTAATGATATTTTAACAGTTCAAGAACGCATAAAATCCAAAAAAAACCATCTAAACCTCACCAATTACATCCCAAAGATCGTCATCCTTTCGATCGTTGGATAAAAAAAGAGGATTAACCTATAAAACATACTACTTTAAACGGATTCAATTCCGCTTCTTTCGATATAAAAGATGACAGTCATTTATATTCAAATTTTATATTCAAATATCAATTTCGAAAAAAAACACAACACGAAGGACCAGGTAACAACTCTTTAATCGTTAAATGCAAAGAAGATAAAGATATATTACCTTGGTAGAGGGCTTTCGTTCACGATGCCAACTTCGAATTAACTGATTTACCATCTTCGCTTCAACCCTGTTCGTAAAACTTTATCTATTTACCAAGATAAACATAATAACGATAAAATCAAAGAAGCCGAAAATAATAAAAGAATCCGCTCTGAACGGTGATAAAATATTAATAAATTCCAATATGTTAAATTTAAAAGAATAAAAAACAAAAGGAAATTTAATTAATGTTTAAAATCAAAAATAATTTATTATTGTTATTGAATGCATTTTTTGTATTTACTTTCTTAGGATTGTTTTTAATTACTAGTAATAAACAAGTAATGGCTGCACCCCCTAATGAAGAGTTTGTTGGCGATATGAGAATCGTTAATGTAACTGTATCAAATATTGATATTCTTAAAAATCATGAAACATTTAAACAATATTTTGATTTTACGCTAACTGGTCCGTGTTATAATGGAAACATAACAGAATTTGCAATGATATGGAAGATTAAAAATCCACCTCGTAGTTTATTAGGTGTTTTTTTTGATAATGGTACTAGAGATGATGAAGATGATAAATATATTTTAGAAGAATTAAAACAAATGGGTAACGAAGCCAAAAATATGTATATTTTTTGGCAATATGAACAAAAATAATTTTTCTGAATTAAAAAAGGAGTTAAAATAATGTTTAAATTAAAAAAATCAATTTAAAATAATAAATTTTTGTTTATTTATTTTATTAGGGTTGTTATTTATAACTAATAATTATTATGTTATGGCAATGAATAATGGTCATATATATCTCCAAAATAACGGACATGATAATAATAATCATGCTAATTTTGAATTACAAGCAAAAATTTTACAAGATTTGAACGCGAAACAAGCAAGATTATAACCCAATGAATTATAGATGCTTGTAAATAATAATGATTCTTTTGAAGTAATTCACAATCTTATGAGGCAAAATATTGAATTAAGTAATCGTATTCGCGCTGCTCAACAAATTATTCTTCACAAACGCCGTGCCAAAAAGAAAAAACAATCGAAATCAATCAAATAATATTAGTAGAAGACTTTAAATAATTTAAAGTATGTTTTATTGTTATTATCAATACTAAAGGAGATTTAATTTATGTTTAAAATCAAAAATAATTTATTATTATTGAATATATTTATAACTATTTTCTTAGGATTATTATTTATCACTAATAATTATCAAGTTATGGGAATGAGTAATAAACATAATAATAATAATAATAATAATGAAATTGCTAATGACGAAGAATATGTTTTGTATATATATAAAAGCAGAATTTGAAATACAAAACGAATTGACAAATTTAAAAATTAATGACGAAAAAAAAGATGAACTCTTGGAAAAACAAAAATGTATTACAAAAGCAATCGGCAAATACAATAAAAGAAAAAACAATAATCAATTATCAAAAACTTATAGCGATCAACCAGAAAGTTCTGGAAGAAATATAAGTTCAAAAATAGAAAAAGAAAGTAATTTATCAGATGATAACCTTCAATTTATCAATTCAATAAAAAAAATTCTAAATATTCGATTTATAAACCAGAAAGTTCAAAAAAGAACGATTATAAAAAATAAAAGGAGATTTAATTAATGTTTAAATTAAAAAAATATTTACTATTATTTAATATTATTTTATTTATTGGTTTAGGGTTATTTTTAATTACTAATAATGTTCATCAAGTAATGGCTGCGCCTAAAAAAGATCATGGGAAAGATATAATTCCATCAAAAGAAGAATCTAAAAAAGATGTTAAAAATTATTATGAATTATATAATGTTCTTGAAAATTATTCAGAAGAAGATAGAAATAAAATTATTCAAATGTTATCGAATTCAGAAAAATTAAAAATATTAAAAGAAAAAACTAAAGAAGCCAAAAATCAGGAAAAAGGTTCTTCTTCAACAAAACCCAACAAGAAACAAAAATAATTTATTTATAAAATTTTTATTATTTACAAATACCTTCATAAAGGTCTTTTTTTTATTTAACAACACATACAACACTGGAAAAGAAACCAAAAATGTTCATAAAAAAATCTTTCAATCTTTAACTAGTAATCTCATCTTTTTCATCATCACTCTACTTTTATTTATTCCAATTATAAACATTTATTATGTCATTAAATTCTATCTTTTCGCCGTCAAACTAAATATTCACCATTTTTTTAGACAATTTTAATTTTTAAAATTGTCTAAAAAAATGAAAAAGTTCAAAAAAAAATCAATAGCTTCTTGTTCAGAATTTAATGTTGGAAATATAGAATTATTTTTACTTACTATTTTAATTTTGATAAATCTTAAAATTATTTCTCTTATTTTTTCATAATTAGATTTTTCTTTAGAATTCATTTTATTATTTTATTTACTACTATTAATTTGTTAAATATTTTTTTAATTTAAATATTTTATAATTTTTAAATAATAAATGTATACATTGGATAATTATGATCACTTTTTTTGTTGTAAACAATAAAATTCTTTATTTTTAAACCATTTCGTCCAATGAAAAATTTGTTATACAGAGACAATTTGAAATTTTTTTAAATTATTTTTAAAAGATATACCTTGTTGTCTAGCTAAAATAACTTATAATTTTGTTTCTAAATAATAATATTTATTTTTTTTAGGGTTAAAACTAAAAAACCTTTATTATCTTTTAGATCAAAAAACCTTTTTTTATATTAAAAAGGATTTTTTAATTAAAAGTTGTTTTTTCATCTCTCTCTTTTTTTTGTTAGAAATAAAATTTTTATGTAATTGTTTTGACAAAAATATATTTTTATAATAGTTTTATTGTGTCATAATTTTTTTAGAGATAAAACCATAACATAATAATATATATCATAAATGTTTTTTGATGAAAGACCGAATATAATTATTATTTCAAAAGGTGTATATTCTCCAAGCCTTTTTTTAATATAAAATTGATTTTTACATTATGTTAATTTGTTTTTATAATCACTAAGCAATATATATAATAAGTATAATTTTTTGTTTAAAAACTTCTTCTTAATAAAAATGTAATTAGATCTTTCTTATTAAACGTAAAGAGATTTCTTTTATTAATGATAAAAATAAATAAAATTATTATCTCTTTTACAGTTTCTAATTGAAATATATGAATTAAAAAACATTGGTAAATATTTTATTTCTTCTATTTTTTAACGTTATTTGATTTTTAAACTGAAAAGATAAATGTTTTTGAACCGTTGATTCAATTAAATTAATTACTTCAACAAGTTCGTGTTTTTATAATTTAAAATTTTTTTCGATTTCTCTTGTTAATTTTTTCAATCAGGTACATTATTATTGATTTTGAGATGCGGTAGTTAATTATAATTAAATAATAGCTTTTAATTCATTTAAAAGTCTTTGATTTTTTAATAATTTGTTTTTTCTAAAATCGCCAATTAAGTGTTCTTTTTTTTGGGTTGAATATGTCAATGTCAATGTAATTAACTGTTTTTCTGTCGAGTAAATAGACTTGTAGTTTCTAATTAATCTACTATTTGAATATTCGTTAATGTCGTTTAATTTATTGACATTAAAAATAGAACTTAAAAATTTTTTAGTATTGGTCCGGTTCATAATTTTTTATCCTTTCTTGTTTGAAAAATTTATTATTTTGGTTTTCTAATATTTTTGTTTTATTTTTTTGTCTTAGAAAGTTTAAAATTAAATAGCTGTTTTTTTAAAAAACAGCTATTTAAAATGGTTTAGGTTGTTGAAATTAGTTTTTGAGTTGATTTTTCTTATATAAAAAAATTGATGATTCCTCTAAATAAATGATAAATATTTTTTGATGTATAATAAATAAATTTAAAAATAAAATCAATCGCACAAATAAGATATAGAATGCATAAAATAATAATAATTAATAAAAATAGATTTAACAATTTATTCGAACTGTTATAATTTTTTTTAATAAAAGTTGATAAGTTGTTAATAATAAATCTTCTTTATCTAATGAGAATGGAAATTTAAAATTAACTACTTTATAAAATAAAAGGTGTTTAATTTGTTTGTTTAATTTATCAATTTCTTCTTTTATTTTTTCATTGTTTATTTCTTTATTTTCTAATAAAAAAAATATCAAGTTTTTTAAAAAGATTAAAAAATAATTAAAAATAAAATGATTCAATTTTGGATACAAACTGTCTAAAATTACTTATTTTTAAAACCTCTTTTTACTAAAAACAAAAAAAGACTAGTTTAAAAAAACTAGTCTTTTCGGTATTAAAAATGAATTTATTTACAAAAATTTATAATAATATTAAATAAATTAATTATTAAATTTAAATATATATAATTTATAATTATTCTATTATTTTAATAACAGTTCCAGCTCCGATAGTTCTTCCGCCTTCACGTACAGAAAAACTTGTTCCTTCTTCGATCGCTACTGGATAAATTAAATTAACGATAATTTCTACTAAATCTCCTGGATTTACTATTTTAAGACCGTCTTTTAATTCGATTACACCAGTAACACTAGCAGTTCTTACATAAAATTGCGGACGATAATTATCTCGAAAGCAAGTGCTTCTTCCGCCTTCTTTAGCTGTAAGAATATAAATTTTAGCTATAAATTTAGAATAAGGTTTTACAGATCCTGGTTTACATATAACTTGTCCACGTTGAATATCTTTGTAATTGACACCACGTAACAAAATACCAATATTATCGCCAGCCAAAGCACCTTCTTTATCTAAATTTTTATGAAACATTTGCAAACCAGTTACTGTAGATTTTTTAGTTTCTTTAATACCTATGATTTCAACTTCTTCTTGAAGTTTTATTTGTCCTCTTTCGACACGTCCTGTAGCAACAGTTCCTCTACCTTTTACGTTAATAACGCCTTCAATAGGCATTAAAAAAGATTTGTCTAAATCACGTACTGGATCTTCAACATATGTGTCTAAAGTATCAAGTAATTCTTTTATACCTTCGACACGTAAAGCAGAACCTCTAACGATAGGTGTGTTTTCACCATCAAAACCATTAGAAGTTAAAATATCTCTAATTTCTAATTCTATTAATTCAAAAATATCTTTATCTTCTACCAAATCACATTTATTTAAAAAAACTACTAATTTAGGAACTCCTACTTGTTTAGCAAGTAAAATATGTTCTTTTGTTTGAGGCATTACTCCATCTACAGCAGAAACTACTAAAATACCTGCATCCATTTGCGAAGCTCCTGCGATCATGTTCTTAATATAATCAGCATGTCCAGGACAATCTATGTGAGAATAATGTCTTTTAGTTGTTTGATATTCTATGCATGTAGAATTAATTGTGATACCACGTTCTTTTTCTTCAGGAGATTTATCTATTTGTTCGTAATTTTGTTTTTTCGCTAATCCTTGTTCTGACAAATAATTAGTTATCGAAGAAGTTAAAGTGGTTTTACCATGATCTACATGACCAATAGTTCCTACGTTTAAATTGAACTTTTCTTTTAAAAATATTTCAGCCATTTTATCAGCCATTTTAAAAAGTCTCCTTTTTTTTATTTTTTTATCTTTTACATAAATATTATATATTAATTACGTACGCTCTTTAATAATATTTTCGGTAATATTATTTGGCATTTTAGCATATCTAGCAAATTGCATAACAAAACTTGCTCTGCCTTGTGTATTAGAACGTAAATTAGTCACATATCCAAACATTTCAGATAAAGGGACAAAAGCTCTAATAACAACTGCGTTTCCACGATTTTCTTGATTTTCTAATTTCCCTCTTCTAGATGTTAAATCGCCAATAACATTCCCTACATAATTATCAGGAGTTATTACTTCTACATCCATAATAGGTTCTAAAAGAACTAAACCGCCATTTTTTTTTATTTCTTTTAAAGCAATAGAAGCTGCAATTTTAAAAGCAATTTCTGATGAATCAACATCATGATAAGAACCATCAAATAAAATCGCTTTTACATCTATAAAAGGAAACCCAGCAATAATACCATTACTTAAAGATTTTTCTAAACCTTTTTTTACGGCAGGAATATATTCACGAGGAACAGAACCGCCAACAATTTTATTTACAAATTCAAATCCCTTACCTTCGTTAGGTTCGAAGCGAATACAAACATGACCATATTGTCCTCTTCCTCCAGATTGACGTATAAATTTTCCTTCTGTCTCTGTAACTTGAGTTAAAGTTTCTCTATAAGCTACTTGTGGTTTAGCTACATTGGTTTCTATTTTGAATTCTCTTTTTAAACGATCTATAATAATATCAAGATGTAACTCACCCATTCCAGCAATAATAGTTTGTCCTGTTTCATGGTTAATATAAGCCTTAAAAGTAGGATCTTCTTCCGCTAATTTACTTAAAGAGGCAAAAATTTTATCTTGATCATTTTTAGTTTTAGGCTCTAAAGCGATTTCTATAACTGGTTCAGGGAAATTCATGGATTCTAAAATAATAAAATCATTTTCTGAAGTTAAAGTATTTCCAGTAGTAACATTTTTCAATCCTATAACAGCCACGATATCTCCAGCATTAGCTTCCTGAATTTCTTCTCTTTTGTTGGCATGCATTTGTAATAAATGTCCTATACGTTCTTTAACATTTTTTGATGCATTTTTAACATAAGTTCCAGTTTTTAAAACACCAGAATAAATTCTTAAACAAGTTAAACGCCCTACAAATGGATCAGTCATAATTTTAAAAACTAAAGCAGTAAAAGGTTCATCATCAGAAGCTTTACGAATTACTTCATTATTATTAATATCTAAACCTGTTATGGATGGAATATCAATAGGAGAAGGAAGATAATCAATCATAGCATCTAATATTTTCAAAACTCCCTTATTTTTAAAAGCAGAACCACATAAAACAGGAAAAAAATCAACAGTTAAAGTTGCTTTTCTAATAACTTTTTTCAAAACATCAGCGCTAATTTCTTTATTTTGAAAAAAAAGTTCCATCAAATCATCATCAAATTCAGATAATAATTCTATTAATTCTTGTCTTTTTTGAGCGGCTATTTCTAATAAATCTTGAGGTATATCTATAAATTCACCATCTTCTGAGAAAGAATTATTATTATATTTAAAAGCAGTCATTTCTAATAAATCAATAATACCAATAAAATTACTTTCTTTTCCGATAGGCCATTGAACAGCAGCTACTTTTACACCTAATCTTTGTTTTAAAGTACTAATAGCGTATTCAAAATCTGCTCCTACTTTGTCCATCTTATTAACAAAAACAATTCTAGGAACTTTATATTCTGTTGCTTGTCGCCAAACAGTTTCTGTTTGAGGTTCAACTCCTGCTTGAGCATCTATAACAACTACTGCTCCATCTAAAACTCTTAAAGAACGGGAAACTTCAACTGTAAAATCTACGTGACCAGGAGTATCAATAATTTGAATTTTATGATCTTTCCAAAAAATAGTAGTAGCTGCTGAAGTAATTGTAATTCCTCTTTCTTGCTCTTGTTCCATCCAATCCATTTGTGAAGCGCCTTCGTGAGTTTCACCTATTTTATGTATTTTACCAGTATGAAATAAAATTCTTTCTGTTGTAGTTGTTTTTCCAGCATCAATATGTGCCATAATGCCAATATTACGTATTTTATCAATTTTGAATTGGCGTCCCATAAAATATTACTCCTTAATATTATCTTCTATCTTACCAACGATGATGCGCAAAAGCTTTATTAGCTTCGGCCATACGATGAGTATCTTCTCGTTTTTTAACTGTTATTCCTGTTTTAGAAGAAGCATCAATAATTTCTTTTGCTATTTTCTCTTTCATAGTTTTTTCATTTCTTTTTTGAGAATATTGAATCAACCATCTTAATCCTAAAGATTGACGTCTTTCAGGACGAACTTCTGAAGGAACTTGATAATTTTGACTTCCTATAGTACGCGTACGTACTTCTAAAATAGGCATAATATTACTCAAAGCTTCATTAAAAACATCTATTGGATCTCTTTTAGTTATTTCTTTTACTCTATCAAAAGCACCATATAAAATAGATTTGGCAACTTCTTTTTTACCATCTTTCATAATAGTATTTATAATTTTAGTTACCAACTTAGAATTATAAACAGGATCCGGTGTTAAATTTTTTCTATAAATACGTTTTTTACGTGACATTTAAAAGAACCTTACCTTTTTAAAATTTTTATTAATTATATTTTTTTACTTTTTATTAACAACTCTTTTAGAACCATATTTAGAACGACCTTGTTTTCTATTAGCAACGCCAGTAGCATCTAAAGCTCCTCTAACTATATGATAACGTACTCCAGGTAAATCTTTGACTCTTCCACCACGAACTAAAACAACACTATGTTCTTGCAAAGAATGATCTATTCCTGGAATATAAGCATTAACCTCATTACCATTACTTAATCTAACTCTAGCAAATTTTCTTGAAGCAGAATTAGGTTTTTTTGGTGTCATAGTAGACACTTTAATACAAACTCCTGATTTTTGAGGAGAATTATATTTTTTAATTTTTTTCTTTAAATTATTAAAACTATATCTTAAAGATGGTGATTTACTTTTATAAGTTTTATCAATCCTTCCTTTTTTAATTAACTGAGCAATAGTAGGCATCTAATATAACATCTCCTTTTTAAAATAATATTTTTTTAAAATTAATAATACATTTTTACATTTTTTTTATTAATATTAAGTTTTTAATAATTATAAACGAATTTTTTTATACTTATAATTATAACTTTTTTTAAAACAAAAAACAATATAATTATGACTCCGTATCATTTTTTATCTTTTCATAAGGATATTTAAAATTATGATGCTCTAAAATACCTGTGCCTGCAGGAATTAATCCTCCTACAATAACATTTTCTTTTAAACCATATAAATAATCTGATTGACCTTTAATAGCGGCATTAATTAAAATCTTAGTTGTTTCTTGGAAAGAAGCGGCAGAAAGAAAAGAACCACTTTTTAAAGAAGATCTTGTAATTCCTAATAAAACAGGTCGACCTACGGCTAACGATTTATTTTGACGTAACATTTCTAAGTTAACTTTTTTAAATTTTTTAATAGAAACTTCAGTTCCTGGTAAAAAATCAGTGTCTCCTTCATAAATAACTAAAATTTGTTTAAACATTTGATATATAATAATTTCTATATGTTTATCACTAATGGTAACACTTTGAGATTGATATACTTTTTGAACTTCTTCTAAAATATATTTTTGCGTTTCTTCTACACTAGTAACTCTTAATAATTCTTTTAAATCAATAGAACCTGTTGTTAACTTTTGACCAGCATAAACACGCATGTTCTTTTGGATTAAAATTTCTGAATTAGAAAAAATATCATAAACATATGTTATGTCTTTATCATAATCAGGAATAATAATAATTTGTGATGAATAAGAATTTATATTTTTAATTTCTTTTACAAACCCATCATATTCACTGATAACAGCTTTTCCTTTAGGTATTCTAACTTCAAATAATTCTTGAATCCTTGGTAAACCTTGAGTAATATCAGAAACCGCTAAAACTCCTCCTGTATGGAAAGTTCTCATTGTTAATTGTGTACCCGGTTCGCCAATAGACTGAGCTGCTATTACTCCGACAGCTTCTCCTATTTCAACATTTTTATTACTAGCTAAGTTTAAACCATAACATTTAGAGCAAATACCATATTCTGCATTACAAGTTAAAACACTTCTAATTTTAACTTTTTCTATACCTAACGAGTTAATTTTAGCGACAATTTCTTTATCAATCATCTCATTCTTTTTAATTATAATTTGTCCTGTTTTAACATCTAAAATATCTTCAGCAGCAAAACGACTAAAAATACGTTGTCTTAAAGAAATAATCTCTTTATCATTTTTAATTGATTCAATAAATAAACCTTTATCACTACCGCAATCTTCTATAGTAATAATATTATCTTGAGCTACATCAACTAATCTACGTGTTAAATATCCTGATTCTGCTGTTTTTAAAGCAGTATCAGTAGAAACTTTGCGAGCGCCATTTGTAGAAATGAAAAATTCAGAAACTGTCAATCCTTCTTTAAAAGAAGTTTTTACAGGAATTTCTAAAATTTCTCCTTTAGGACTATTCATTAATCCTCTCATTCCTGATAATTGAGAAAAATTTGAAGTATTTCCACGAGCACCACTATCACTTATCATGAATAAATTATTATCTTTATCAAATTCTTTCATTAATCCTTCTTGTATTTTATCACGAACAACTTTCCATTCTTGAATAACTAAATTTTTCTTCTCTGAAATTGTTAAAAAACCATTATCATAAAATTTTTCTATTTCTATTATTTTATTTTCAGTTAAATCTAATAATTTTTCTTTTTGAGAATAAACATTAATATCATTATGAGAAATAGTAATTCCGGAAATAGTAGAATATTTAAATCCTAAATCTTTAATATTATCTAACATTTTAGATGTTTCAGTAATATTGCTTTTTTTGAAAACAGAATCTATAATCAGAGATACAAATCTTTTTTTGAAAGGTTCGATATATAATGATTCGAATAAAACCTTTTTAGGATTTATACCTTTTGAAATAAAATAACATTCTGGAGTTTTAACTTCTAAATTAAAAAGAGTTGGTTCTTGAATATAATTAAAATTAGAAGGCAAGATACTATTAAAAATTAATTTTCCTAAAGTAGTTATTAAATATTTTTCTTTTTGCTCAGGAGTAAAATAAGAATTAATATTTTTTGTTTTAACTAAAATTTTTGTATGCAAATGAATTTCTTTATTATAAAATGCTAATTCTGCTTCTTTTAAATCAAAGAAAATTTTTCCTTCATTACGATGTTTATACTTGTGTTCTTTTGTTCTTTTTTCTGATTCAAAACCATTTATAACACGATCTTTTTTTTCCTCAATGGTTAAATAATAATTACCTAAAACCATATCTTGCGAAGGAGATAAAACCGGATTACCATTTTTAGGATCTAAAATATTATTAGAAACTAACATCAACAAACGAGCTTCTGCTTGTGCTTCTAAAGAAAGAGGTAAATAAACAGCCATTTGATCACCATCGAAATCAGCATTAAAAGCTGGTGTTACTAAAGGATGTAATTTAATAGCTTTGCCATCAATTAATTTAGGTTCAAAAGCTTGAATCCCTAAACGATGCAAAGTAGGTGCTCTATTTAATAAAACAGGATGTTCTTTAACAACTTCTTCTAAAACTTCGAAAACATATTCATTCATTTTTTCATATAAAGCTGTTGCGCTTCTTCTATCAATTCCTTTAACTTCTTTTAATTTATTTAGAATAAAAGGTTTAAATAAAATAACAGCCATTTTTCTCGGAAGTCCACATTGATGAATTTTTAATTCTGGGCCAACAATAATAACTGATCTTCCTGAATAATCAACCCTTTTTCCTAAAAGATTTTGACGAAAACGTCCTTGTTTCCCTCTTAACATTTCTGATAAAGATTTTAATGTTTTATTTTTTTCCATATTAGAGTTATTTTTTTTATTAACTTTAACATTATCAAATAAAACATCTACAGCTTCTTGTAACATTCTTTTTTCATTTTTAATAATTAATCTAGGAGCTTTTTGTTTAATTTGTTTTTTTAAACGATTATTACGATTTAAAATTCTTCTGTATAAATCATTTATATCAGTAGTCGCAAAACGTCCTGCATCTAAAGGAACAATTGGTCTTAAATCGGCAGGAAGAATTGGCAAAACATCTAAAACCATCCATTCAGGTTTATTATCAGATTGTTGTAAAGATATAAGAATTTCTAATCTCTTAATAATATTATCTCTTTTTTGTTTCGAAATATGTTTTAAAAGAGTTTTTAATTCTTCTATTTTAGCATTTAAATCTAGTTCCTTTAACAGTTCTTTGACAGCTGTTGCACCTGTTAAAGCCACAAAGTTGTTGCTGTTTTCTAAATAATGACCGTATTGAATTTCTGATATCAACTGTCCTTTTTCTAAATTTGTATTTCCAGGAGACATAACAATATAAGAAACATAGTAAACTATTTCTAATAATTCTTTAGCTTTCATTCCTAAAATAATAGCTAATCTACTAGGAGAACTATTTAAATACCAAATGTGTACAACAGAAGAAGCTAATTCTATATGCCCCATTCTTTCACGACGTACTTTTTGTTCTGTTATTTCAACACCACATTTAGGACAAATTTTAAAAGTTTTTGATATTTTTTTTTTTAAACAAGCACATTGAAAATCTTTATAAGGACCGAAAATTTTTGGACAAAAAAGTCCTCCCATTTTTGGTTTAGAAGTACGATAATTAATAGTTTCATAATTAACAATTTCGCCATAAGACCATTTTCTAATTTCATCAGGAGACGCTAAACGAATTTTAAAATAATCGTATTCACGACTTCCATATTTTTTTTCAAAAGAAACTGGTTCATCAGATTTTTCGTTTTCGACATTTATTTTTGTTTCAAAATTATGTTTATATAAAGAAAAAAATTTTTTAATATCTTCGAAATAAGAAGAATTTTCTTTTTCAAATAAACGATATATAAAATTAGTATTAGCTGTCAAAAGATCGCGACATGTCTTAATTTTATTATTATATAAAATTACAATAATATCATTTATTAAATTTAAATTTTCTAAATTTTCAGGTAAAAAATTTTTTTTTAAAATAGGAATAATGTCAAAAAAACAATCTTCATTTAATAAAGATTGCAAATCTAATAAAGTATAAGAATTAAAATCTTCCAAAAAATTAATTCCGATTGATTTTAATGATTCTACAGTTGATTCAGAAACATTACAATTTTCGATTTTATCATTTATTTCCATAATTAGTTGATAGGTTTTACTCCTTGTTTTTATTAACTAAAGAATGATGAACTTTATTCTCCTTAGTATTAGCTTCGATAAGCTCTACATGTAAACCTAAAGATTGTAATTCTTTAGAAAATACTCTAAAACTTTCAGGAATAGAAGGTTTAGGTAAAGGAAATCCCTTAACTATAGCATTATAAGTTTTATTACGTCCTATTATATCATCACTTTTTACAGTTAAAAACTCTCTTAAGGTATAAGCTGCACCGTAACCATATAAACTCCATACTTCCATTTCCCCAATTCTTTGTCCGCCTGGACCACTACTTCCTTGACCACGAGTAGCTTGATTTGTTATTAAAGTATAAGGGCCTACATTTCTAGCATGTAACTTATCATCTACCATATGTGATAATTTAATCATATATAATATACCTACAGAAATAGGATTATCAAAGGGTTCACCAGTTCTGCCATCGTATAAAATCGTTTTACCATCTAAAGATAAATTAGCTTCTTTCATAATATCTTTCAAATCTTCATTATCAACGCCATCAAAAACTGGAGTAGCTACTTTAATACCTAATTTTTTAGCAGCTAAACCTAAATGCATTTCTAAAATTTGTCCAATATTCATTCTACTCGGAACACCTAAAGGATTCAACATAATATCAATAGTTGTACCATCAGCCATATAAGGTAAATCTTCTTTAGGTAAAATACGAGAAACTACACCTTTATTACCGTGTCTCCCTGCTATTTTATCGCCTTCTTTAATTTTTCTTTTTTGAGCAATATAAACTTTAACACTTTGATTTACACCTGGTGTAGACAAAAAATCACCATTAGAAACAGATAAATATTCGACGCTTTGAACGACTCCTGACTTTCCGAAAGGAACTCTTAAAGAAGCATCTTTATAATCGCGTGCTTTTTCTCCTATAATAGTGTAAATTAATTTTTCATGAGGTAAAGGCTCAAAAGTTCCTTGAGGAATTATTTTACCTACTAAAATATCACCTTCTTTAACTTCTGAACCTGGAATAATAATTCCTCTGTGATCTAGATTTTTAATAGCTTCAGCACTTACATTAGGAACTTCACGAGTAATCTCTTCTTTACCAGAACCTTTTTTTAATTCTCTTGTATAAATTTCATATTTAGTGATATGAACAGAAGTATAAACATCATTATGAACTAAATCTTCTGACATAATAATAGAATCTTCGTAATTATAACCATCCCAAGTCATAAAAGCCACAGTTATATTTTTTCCTAAAGCTAATTCACCTTTATCAGTGGCTGGGCCATCAGCTATAATATCGTTTTTATTCACGAATTCATTTTTCTTAACAATAGGTTTATGTAAAATCAAAGTATTTTGATTTGATTTAGCAAAAGAAGTTAATTTATAAACTTTTTCTGTTTCGTCATCAGACTTAATAATAATTTTTTGAGAATCAACATAAGAAACAAAACCATCTTCTTCAGCTAAAACCAAACAACCAGAATCTTTTACTACTCTATACTCGGTTCCTGTACCTACAATAGGAGAATCTGTAATCAATAAAGGCAAAGCTTGGCGTTGCATATTTGTTCCCATCAAAGCTCTAGAAGCATCATTATGTTCTAAAAAAGGAATAGTAGAAGTTGCTACAGAAACTATTTGTTTAGGAGAAACATCAATATAATTAACTTTTGAAACATCATAAAGACCTATTTCTCCATTTTTTCTAGCGATAATTTTATTTTGTTTAAAAGTATTATCTTCGTTTAAAATAGTATCTGCTGAAGCAATAATTTGTCCTTCTTCCTGAATAGAAGTTAAATATTTGAAATTTTTAGATACCCTATGTAAACCATCAGTATGAATCACTTTAAAAAAAGGAGTTTTAATAAAACCATATTGATCTACTTGAGCATAAGTAGATAAAGAAGAAATCAAGCCAATAGAAGGTCCTTCTGGTGTTTCTATAGGACATAATCTTCCATAATAAGAATTATGTATAACTCTTAATTCGAGACCTGCACGATCACGATCGATACCACCAGTTTCTAAAGAAGAAATTTTTCTTTTTTGAGTTAATTCAGCTAGAGGATTAATTTGATCCATGAAATGAGATAAACGTGAACTTCCAAAAAACCTTTTAATAACTATCGCTAAAGAAGAAAAATTAACTAATCCACTAGTTGTTGTTGTTTCAAATTTACTAGTTGACATTCTATCCTTAATATTTTTTTCAGATCTAGACAAACCAATACGAAATTGATTTTGTAATAATTCTCCTACTAATCTTAATCTTCTGTTGCCTAAGTAGTCAATATCGTCTTTTTTACCTATATTTTCATATAAATTCAAATAATAACTAATACTAGCGATAATATCAGATAAAAAAATATTTTTTCCTTTTTCATCTTGATTATTACCTATTACTTTAATATAACGTTTATTATCATTATCATCTAAAACATAAATAACTAAAACTTCATTTAAAATATTTTTAATTTGAGTTTCTTTTTCATTTTCATAAAAATTATTATTATCTAGAAAAAAATCTATAACAGATTCTTCTAAATTATCTCTATTTTGCTGCAAAATTTCTTTTACTTCATCGTTTAATAAAGTGTCTGCTTCGACTAAAATCTCTCCTGTTAAAATATGAAAAATATTTTCTTTTATATAAATGTTTTCCTTAGAATCATCTTTTTTATAAGTAAAAATATTTTCTTCTTCATCGACTTCATTTTCTAAATTAATCTTAGAATTAATTAATTCTTTTCTAAAATGATGTCTTTTATTTTTTAATTCTTCAATAATATCTTTTGTTAATAAAGTATCTTTAGGAAATAAAACTTCTCCATTATCAATATCTTTTAAATCATATGCTAAAAAAGTTTTTTCAATTCTATTTAAAACATCTAATTTTTTATTAAGTTTATATCTCCCTACAAAAGATAAATCATATTTTTTACGATCAAATAATCTTTTACTAATAAATTCACGAGCAGATTTAACAGAAACTTTTTCACCTTGATTTAATTTAGAATATAATTCTATAATAGAATCATTTGTGTTTAACTCATCATTTTTATTAAAACTTAATTCTAAAAGAGGATTTCCCCCAAAAACAGATTTTATTTCTTCTTTACTATTAAAACCTAAAACATTAATAAATTTAGTTAAAGGAATTTTTTTGGAATGATCTAATTTAGCATAAAGAATATCTTTATTGCTTTGTTCATATTCAATCCAAGCTCCTCTTATAGGAATAATTTGAGCTTCATAACGAACTTTATTTAATTTAGAATCAAATTTTTCAGTAAAATAGGTACCTGAAGAACGTATAATTTGAGATATAATTACTCTTTCTGTTCCGTTAATTATAAAAGTTCCAGAAGGAGTCATTAAAGGTAGTTCTGTCATTAAAACTCGACTTTTTTTAATTTCTCCAGTCAAAACATTTTCTAATCTTACATTAACAAATAATTCAGAAAAATAACTAAAATCTCTTTTTTTAGCTTCTTTAATATCTAATTTAGGTTCATTTAAATAAAAATCATCAAAATATAATTTTAAATTACCGTTATAACTTTGTATAGGAGAAATATCATTTAAAGACTCTTGAATTCCTTTTTTTAAAAATAAATCAAAAGAATCCATTTGTGTTTTTATTAAATTAGGCAATTCAAAATCATAATTAATTTTAGAATAATTACGACGTGCTGCTTTAGTACCGTATTTTATATTACAATATTTCTTCATTTATTTAAGCTCCAACCAATATAATAAACTATTCTTTTAAAAAACAAAAATCTAACAAAAATAAAATATAAATAAAATATAAGAAAACAAAAACCTAAGAAAAACTATATCTTAGGTTTTAAATTAAAAAAATAGCTCATTTTAAAAAATTATTCCAATTCAACTGTAGCGCCTAATTTTTCTAATTTATTCTTTATTTCTTCAGCTTCTGCTTTTTCAATATCTTTTTTAATAATAGCATTAGGTGTTTCTGCTAATTTTTTAGCATCAAGTATTCCTAAATCAGTTATTTCACGAATTTCTTTAATAATCGCGATTTTTTTACTAGCATCTCCAAAAGTTTTTAGAATAACTGTAGCTTTAGTTTTCTCTACTTTTTCTCCTTGTGAATCAGAAGTATTTGAAGCAGAAGATACCAAATTAGAAGGATCAACTCCGAACTCTTCTTTTATACCGTCTACTAATTCTTTAATTTCTAATAAAGTCATGCTTTTTAAAGCTTCTATAAAAACTTCTTTAGTTAATTTAGCCATTATGCCAAACTCCTTTATCATATTTAAATTTTAAAAAATTAAACAAATTATTTATTTGATAATATATTCAAACTAATTATTAATTCTCTTAAAGCAAACATCATTCCTGATGATAACATAGCTAATACATATTCTTTAGAAGGTAAAACTGCTATCTCATTAATAACATTACAAGAATATACTTTATTATCAATAATACCTTTAACAATTTTTAAAAATTTATTTTTTTGAACAAAATTGAATAAAATTTTGATAGGTTCAATAGAATCTCCAGAACTCAATAATAAAACTTTAGAATATTTAGATAAATCCACTAATTCATTATAATCAGTTGATTTAAAAGCTCTTTTCAATATATTATTAGAATATACTTTAATCATACTATTTTGTTTTTGTAATTCAACACGTAATTCAGTTAAATCGCTTACTTTTATTCCTTGATACTCAAACAAAATAATTATTTCAGATTTTTTAATATTTTGAATTAATAAATCTACATCAGCTTTTTTTTGCTCAATAATAGCCAGATTTGTCATAACAATAATAATCCTTATTATTTTTTATTCTTAATTTTTAAAAATACTAAATTTAAAAATAAATTTTTACATTTTTAAATTTATATTTTTAAACAGAAGCGAAATCAATTTTAATACCTGGTGCCATAGTTGTAGAAATAGTTATTGATTTAATAAAATTACTTTTTGCTGTCTTAGGTTTAATAGACATTAAATGTTCATATAAAAATTTAAAATTATCTAATAAATCTTCTTCTTTAAAAGAAATTTTTCCTAAAATAGTATGTAAATTACCATTTTTATCCAATCTATATTCTATTCTACCTTTTTTAATTTCTTGAACTATTTTAAAAACATTATCTGTTACAGTTCCTAATTTTAAATTAGGCATCAAACGACGAGGACCTAAAATAATCCCCAATTTAGAAATCGAAGGCATCATATCTGGTGTAGCTATCAAAACATCGAAACCTAACCAATTTTTAGAAATACGTTCGACTAAATCTTGATCACCGACATAATCAGCCCCTGCATCTTCAGCTTCTTTAACTTTAGAACTTTTTGCTAATACAGCAATTTTTAGTTTTTTACCGCTTCCATGAGGTAAAACCAAAGCCCCACGCAAATTTTGATCTACTTTTTTAGGATCCAACTGCAAAGATAAATTACATTCTACAGTAGAATCAAATTTAGTAACTTTAGTTTGTTTTACTAATTTTATAGCCTCATCGATCGAATATAACTTACTAAAATCTATCAACTTACTAATATTTAAATATTTTTTACTTCTTTTCATAATCAAAACACTTTATTACCAAACATAAATTCTTTCTAAAAAATATTAAAAATCATTCAACTATATCAATACCCATACTAGCAGCAGTACCTTTTATTATTTTGCAAGCTTGTTTTAAATCATAAGAATTCAAATTAGAAGATTTGTTTTGGGCAATTTCTTCTATTTGTTTATTCGTTAAAGCGGCTACTTTATTTTTTTTAGAATTAGATGATCCTTTTTCAATATTAGCAGCTTTTTTTAAAAGGTCACTAGCAGGAGGTGTTTTAGTAATAAAATCAAAAGTTCTATCATCATAAACATAAATAACAACAGGAATTGTAAAACCCATTTTGTCCTTAGTAACTTCGTTAAATCTAGAACAAAATAAAGGTATATTAACTTGTGCTTGACCTAAAACTGGTCCTACCGGTGGAGCAGGATTAGCTTTTCCTGCATTAATTTGTAATTTAATAGTTTTAATAACTGTTTTCGCCATTATAGTAATAAAACCTCATTTATTAATATTAGTTTATTAAAATTGTTAATTTATAAAATTTATAAATTTTATAAAAATAAAACTATGATATAAAAATTTTATAAAGAAAAACAAATTCTTAAAATTATAACATAATTTATAATAAAAAACAATAGTATAGTTTCAAATAATTATATTATTATATAATTTCTTTAAAAGAAGAAAGAGAAATCTCAATAGGAGTGTTTCTACCGAATAAATCAACCTCTACTATCATTATATTTTTACTATTATCTATAAAAGATACTGTACCTATTTTTCCTACAAAAGAACCACTAGTAATTTCTACTTTTTTATTAATTAAATGTTCGTAACTCGGTTTTTTTATAAGCCCTATTTTAATTAAAATAGGTTTTATTTCAGAGTCACTCAAAGGAACTGGTTTAGCATTACTACCTTTTATAGAACCTAAAAAATTAGTTACTTGTGGTAGATTACGAACTACAAACCATGTATGTTCAGTTATAATCATTTTAACAAAAACATAACCAGAAAACATCTTTCTTTCTTTTTCTTGTTTAGTGCCATCAGATTTTATTTTAAAATATTTTTCTTTAGGGCAAATAGCCTCAAAAATAAATTTAGCAATTGGCAATCCGCTATTAACCAGTTTTAATAAATCTTCTCTTACAGAATTCTCATAACCTGAATAAGTTTGGATAATATACCATTTCGCTTCTTCATTTTTTAATTTTTTTTTAGTTTCTAAAATATATTCTTTATCATTATCATTTCTTTGCTGTTTTTTTTTCATTTTCTAAACATCTATTCTTGTTATTTTAAGATATTTTCGAAACTAATGGATCAATATATGAATATAAAAAATTAAAAAACTGAAACATACTTATCAAAACCAAACTAAAACAAATAACATTTATTATTTTAAATATAATTTCATGAAACAAAGGCCAAACGATCAAATTAATATCTTTTATATTTTTTTTAATAAAAGGATAAATACTGATTAAAAAAACAAAAAAAGATAAAATGAAAAAAGAATAAAACATTTTTTCTCCAAAATGTTTTTCTTTAAATAAAGTTTTTAACAAACCCATAGAAATAATAGAACAAATGAGAAAAAAAATATTCTTAAAACCATATTCGTTTTTAATAATATCGTATAAAGGATTAACAATTAATTCTTCTGTTTTATTTTTTTTTAATACCATTATTAAAATTTCCTTTTCTTAATCAATTATTTTGATTCTTCATGCAAAACATGTTTTTTGCAATGGGGACAATATTTTTTTAAAATCAAACGATTACTACGGTTAACTACAGTAACATGATAATTACGACTTAAACAAAAATTACAAATTAAAATATTTTTTTTCATTATCTCTAAATTAATCAATCTTCCTTAAAAAAATGATAATAAAATAAATTATTAACTTTAAGTATTCTAACATATAAATTATTTATAAAATTAACAAATTAATTTTTATTTTGTAATGTATACATTATCAAAGCGGCAGCTACACTTACATTAAGAGAATTAATACGGCCTTTCATAGGTATCTTCATTAAAAAATTACATTTTTGTTTTAATAAAGGTCGTATTCCTTTCCCTTCGTTTCCTAAAACAATAACAAGAGAACAATTTGTGTTTAATTTATTTAAATTTAAATCAGCTTTTGAATCAGTACCGATAACAACAATATCTTTACTTTGTAAATAAATAATAGTTTTAAATAAATTATCTACTAAAAAAATATTAACGTATTCTAATGCTCCGCTAGATGCTTTAGCTACAGCTCCGTTCAAAAGAACCTGATTTTTTTGAGATATAATAATGCCATCAAATTGTAATGCTTCCATAGTTCTTAAAATAGCACCAAAATTATGTGGATCATGAATTTCATCTAAAATTAAAAATCTTTTAAATTTATTAGAATAAAAAGAATCAGAATCTAAAAAAGAAAATAAATTATGATATTTATAATCTTCAACTTTTGCTACCACACCTTGATGTTCGAAACTATTTGCTTTTTCATTTAATTGATGTTTATCTACAAATTCATACTCAATATTATTTTGATTTAAAAAATCTAAAAAAAATTTATCTTTCATTTTAGAATTTACATATAATTCATGAATGAACCTTTTGTTTTTGATAACTTCTTTAATTACATTTTTTCCATAAACTATCATTTTTTATAAATCTTTCTTTAGATAAAAATTAAAATTAATTATATACAATTTAAATAAAATTTAATAAATAAAAAACTCAAAATAAAACCAGAAAAAACTATAAAAATTAATATTTTTTTCCATTTATTAAAAGGAATACAACTATATATTAACAAATTAAAAAAAACACAAGCGATAAATATATTTAATAAAAGAGAAATTTTATCTGTTTCGGAGGGAGATACACATATTAAAGAAAAATAAAACAAAGCCATTAATAAAGAATAAGGAAAAGATTTTTGGAAAATAATTCTAAAAAAAGATTTATTTAATTTTTTATTATTCATTTCTAAAGCTAAAAAAAAAGACGGAATACCAATAAAAAAAGTATCAACTAAGTTAAATTGTAATGGTTTTAAAGGAAAAGAAATTATGTTATAAGATATATTAGCGCACCAATAATAAAAGTTCCAAAATATAACGACAAACGCTAATAAAAAAGATACAATTGTTTTAGTCAAAAACAAAATAGAAATTTTTTGTAAATTATTAATAACTCTTCTTCCTTCAGTAACTACTTGAATTAAAGAATGAAATTGAGAATCAAGCAAAATTAAATTAGCAGTATTTTTACAAGCTTCATTTCCTGAAGCCATAGCAATCGATACATCTGCTTCTTTAAAGGCTAAAATATCATTAACACCATCACCTATCATCGCTACTCTATGATTTTGTTTTTTTAAATTTTGAATAATTATTTTTTTTTGTTGTGGAGTAGATCTTCCGAATACATTATATTTCAAAGAAGCATCATCTAATTCATTTGATTCTAAATTAATTAAATTAATTGATTGTTTTGAGGTTTTAATAATATTCAATTTCTTAGCAATATAAGATATTGTCTCTAAATTATCTCCTGAAATAATTTTTACACTAATACCGTTTCGAATAAAATAATTAATAATATCAAAAGCATCTTCTTTAATTTTTTCTTCTAAAGAAATCAAAAACATAATCTTATAATTAGTATTATCATTAATATTATCTAATGAAGTATCAGTTTGAGCCAAAAGCAAAACTCGATATCCTAATTTAATTTCTTTTTGAAAATCGTTTTTAATTTCACTAAATTGTTTTTTTAAAATAAATTCAGGAGCGCCTAAAACAAAAGTACCCATTTTATCTATCTCTACCGCGCTATATTTGTTAATACTAGAAAAAGGTTTAATTTTTAGAATTTTATAAATATCTTTTTTTTGATTTTTTATTGGTAAAGAACAAAATTCTTGATATAAAGCTTTTTGAGTCGAATTATTTTGAGGAAAAACATTAATAATATTAAAAAACAAATCTTCAGGCAATAAATTAGAATCTTTGTATTTTAAAACATTTTTTACTTTCATAGTGCCATCTGTAATAGTTCCTGTTTTATCTAAACAAATGACATCTATTCTAGCTAACATTTCTATCCCAAAAAGTTCTTTCATATAAGCTTTTTTTTTGGCTAATTTAATAAAACTAACAAATAAAGTAGTACTAGTTAAAAGAAACAATCCAGAAGGAAGTGTACCTAAAACAAAACCACATAAACCTAAAACAAATGGCTCTTCGTTAATATCAATTTTTTTAGGAAAAAAATATAAAATCAAAGATGTTGGAATCAATAAACAAAAAATAAACCAAATTAATAAAGATAAATTCTGAATTAAAGGTGTTTTAATTTTTTTATATTTCTTCGCTTCTTGTGTCAATTTAGAAATATACATTTTTGGACCTACACAAAAAACTTTAGCACAAGCATTTCCGCTTAAAACATAACTTCCAGAATATAAAACATCTCCTTCTTTTTTAAAAATAGAACCAGACTCTCCTGTTAAAAGAGATTCATCAACTTCTAAAAACCCTTTTATTATTTTAGAATCGGCAACAATTTGAGAACCTAATTCTAAAAAAAGAACATCATCAATAACAACATTTTCAATTAATGTTTCAGTTAAAAAACCATTTCTAATAACTTTGGTATGGTTAAATTTTAATATAGAAATTTTATCTAAAGTTTTTTTAGCCTTAATTTCTTGAAAAATATTAATAGAAACATTTAATATGTTGATAAACAAAAAAAATAATTGCTCATAATGTCCTATATGAATAATAAGACAAATAATTATAAACAATAAAAAATTAAAAAAAGTAAAAACATTACTTAAAATAATTCCTAAAATACTTTTATTAATATTTTTTATTAATACATTATTTTGTTTATCTTTTATTTTTTGTTCTACTTCTTCTGAACTGAGACCTTTGATGTCAAATAAAAAATCATTTCTTTTCATTTGATTATCTTTATTTTGATTAATCATATTATATATACCATCTTTAACTATATATTTATCATAATAATAAAAAAAATTAAAAAATATATTTTTTTAAATTAGCATATCTTTTTTTAAAATATTTCTTAAAACATCCGATTCAGAAAAATCCTTTTTTTTATGTTTTTCAAGCCATAAATAATAAATTTTAATTTGTTCTTTGGTAACATTTTTTAAAACAATATTAATATTTAAACTTTTAAATAAATAAATTAATGTATTTTGCAATCTAGCTAAATATTCTAATTCAGTGATTTTATTTATTTTTTTTAATAATTCCTCAATTAAAGTTAAAATGTTAGGAGTATCAAAATCATTTGACATTAAAGAATAAAATTTATCAATATAAAATGAATCGACGCCTTTAATAAAAATTTTATTTAAAATTAATTGAAAATTATTCTTATTTAAAGTATAAAATATTTTATCATATTTTACTTTAATTTCTTTTATTAAATTATTATTATAATGAATAGGTTGTAAATAATGATAAGATAAAAAAAACATTTTAATAACATTTGAACTGAATTTATTTAATAAATCTTTCGCTAAAATAACATTTCCTAAAGATTTACTCATTTTATTTTTATTATATTCTACATATCCTATATGAATAAAAAAATTAGCTAATTTTTTTTGTTCTATAGCCCAAAATTGAGCTTGTTCATTAGTATGATGTGGAAATTTTAAATCAATTCCGCCGCCATGAATATCTATAGTATTTTTAAAGATACTATTAATCATTACAACACATTCTGTGTGCCATCCTGGTCTTCCAGGAAACCAAGGGCTATCATATTTAATTCCGACTTTAGTTTTTTTCCATAAAATAAAATCTTCTTTATTTTGTTTTTGAAAATCTAATATTATATTTCTAGAATTTTTTTTTAATTTTGTTAAATTTTGATCACTTAATAAACTATAATGAGGAATTAAATTCGATTTAAAACAAACTCCTTCATTTATAATATATGTATATCCTTTTTGAGTTAATTTCTCTATATATGATATTATTTCTGGAATATAATCAGTTACTAAAGGATGTTGATCTATTGTTGTGATTTCTAATTTCGATAATAAATTTAAAAAATGTTTTGTATATTTTTGAGATATCTGCGTTTCAGAAACTTCATTATCTATTGCTTTTTGAATAATTTTATCATCGATATCCGTAACATTTACTATTAGACGAACTTCATAACCTAAAATAGAAAAATATTTTTTAACAAGATCAAAAAAAATCAAAGGCCTTATATTTCCTATATGCAAATGTTCATATACTGTAGGGCCGCAAACATAAATATTTATTTTTTTTTTTTCTAATGAATAAAATTTTTCTTTTTGATTAGTTAAAGAATTATAAATTTTCAAGATAAAATCCTTTTTATTCTATTTATATTTAATAATTAAAATTTAATAATTTTTGAATATTATTTAAAATATTTTGTTTACCTAACAATTCTAAATACGTTAACAAATGAGGACCGTGTAGCTTTCCAGTACAAGCTATTCTCAAAGTTAAAAAAAGTTTTTTTCCTTTTAAATTAGTTAAGTCCCTGAATTTATTAATAAGCTGTTCTATAAAAAATGATTGAAAAATTTCTAATTTTACAAATAAATCTTTTAAAATTTTAATTACAGAAAAATCTTTTATTTCTTTTATAATAGGTATAATTTCATTATCTATTTGTTTATTTTCTTCAAAAAATTCTAAATATAAATTTACAATTTCTTGAATATAATTCATTCTATCTCTAAATAAAATAATTATTTTCTCTAAATATTCATCTTCTAAAAAAATTTTTTTCTCTTCAAAAAAAAATTTACTTTTTTCAACTATATACTTTAAAGACATTTTTTTTAAATATTGATTATTAATAAAAAATAATTTTTGATCATCGAAAACGGCTGGTGCTTTAACGAATCTTGTTTTATCAAAAAGAGAAATCATTTCTTCAGTCGAAAGAACAGTTTTATTAGTTTTCGGAGCAAAACCTAAAAAAAATAAAAAATTAAATAAAGCTTTAGGTAAAAAACCTAAATCAATATACTTTTTGATAAATTGAACTATATCAACATCTCTTTTGCTTAATTTTTTTTTATTTTTATTTAAAATCAAAGATATATGACCGAAAATAGGAATATCCCATCCAAAAGCTTCATAAATCATTATTTGCTTAGAAGTATTGGTAATATGTTCTTCTCCTCTTAAAACATGAGATATTTTCATTAAATAATCATCTATAACAACAGCATAATTATAAGTAGGGAATCCGTTTTCTTTAATTATAATCCAATCTTCTATTTGATCACTTTCAAAAGATAATTTGCCTCTTATCATATCATTAAATTCATATAAAGTATTCGAAGGAACTTTAAAACGGACTACAAATTTATCATTATTTCCTTGATATTCTTTGTAAGCTAACTTTTTATCTAATAAAATCTGAGTATATTTTTGATAAATAGATATTCTTTCTGATTGTCTATAAGGCCCCAATGGTCCTTTTAAATCTGGTCCTTCATCCCAAACTAAACCTAACCATTTTAATTGTTCCAATTGAGCTGATTCACTTTCTTTTATATTACGTTTTAAATCGGTATCTTCGATCCTAATAATAAATTTACCTTTATAACGACAAGCAAATAAATAATTAAACAAAGCTGTTCTAGCATTTCCAATATGTAAAAAACCAGTAGGACTAGGGGCGTAACGTAATCTTATTTCTTTCATATTTATAGAATCCTTAACCTGAAAAAATTGAATATTTTAAAAATAACAAGCATATATTTAAATAAAAAAAAGAGTCTTTTTTTATAGTAAAAAACTCTTTCAAATTTGTTGAAAAATATAAATAAAAAATTAACGTTTTGAAAATTGAGGAGCACGACGAGCTTTTTTTAAACCGTATTTTTTACGTTCTACACAACGAGAATCTCTTGTTAATAATCCAGATTTTTTCAAAATAATTCTTAAACTAGGTTCTGCTTCAACTAAAGATCTAGCTATCCCTAAAAGAATCGCTCCCGATTGAGATGTTATTCCTCCGCCATAAACATTAGCAACAATGTTATATTTTTCTAAAGTTTTAGTTAATTTTAAAGGCTTAATAGTTTCAAGACGAATGTCCTTAGAAGGAATATAATCAACAAAATCTCTTTTATTTATCTTAATATTCCCAGAACCTGAAACTAAAATTACTCTTGCGACGGAACTTTTACGTCTTCCTAAGCCAAAATATTGATTTTTATTCATTATAAATTATACCTCTAAAATTTTTGGTTTTTGCGATTCATGTCTATGCGATTCATTAGGATAAACAAACAATTTCTTACGCATTTGATTTCCTAATTTAGTATGTGGCAACATTCCGAAAATAGCTTTTTCAACAACACGAGTAGGAAATTTTTTCATCATTTCACCAGCAGTTATTTTAGACAAACCGCCTGGATAACCTGAATGTCTATAATAGACTTTTTTTTGCCATTTTTTTCCTGTTAAATGAATTTTAGATGCATTAATAACAGCAACATAATCACCATTATCAACATTCGGAGTGTAATGAGTTTTAGCTTTGCCTTTTAAAATACTAGCAATTTTAGTAGCACATCTACCTAAAACTTTTCCTTTGACATCAACTAAATACCATTTTTGAACTACTTGTTTTTTATTAATAGAAAAAGTTTTATTGTTGAATTTTAACTCTTCATTTTGATTTATAGTATCAGCCATAAATAATAACTCTTCCCTATCTAGATAATTTTTTATCTATAATTAATTTAATAACTTTCAATTAAACCTATTTTCTTATACAAAAAAATAAAATAATATTAACATCATTTTAAAAAATCATCTTAAAATTTATAATATAATTATATAAAAATAACATTAAAATGTCAATATAATTTATAATCTAATTCATAAAAAAAAATATAATTAAAATAAAAATATAATATTTTATTTATTTTAATTATATTTTTTTTTATTAAAATCAAAATTTGAATATAATTATATTTATTTTTAAAAAATTTAATATATTTAAATTTTTATGGAGCGAATGATGGGAATCGAACCCACATCTTTAGCTTGGAAGGCTAAGGTAATGGCCATTATACGACATTCGCTTATTTTATATAATGGTCGGGAAGACAGGATTTGAACCCGCGACCTCCTGGTCCCAAACCAGGCGCTATACCAAGCTAAGCTACTTCCCGCTTAATAATTATATAAAAAATTAAGTAAACAAATGGCACACCCAAGAGGATTCGAACCCCTAATCTTCTGATCCGTAGTCAGATGCTCTATCCAATTAAGCTATGGGTGTTTTTTTAGGATATTATTATTTGGTGACCCGTACGGGATTCGAACCCGTGAATGCATGCGTGAAAGGCATGTGAGTTAACCGTTTCTCCAACGGGCCTAATCTTATTTATAAATACAAAAATATAAAAAAAATTTTTGTTCTTTTTGAAATGCTACCAAAATAAATAAATAATAAAAATATAACTTTGTAATTATTACATAAATAATTTTAACATAATTTAACATAAAATATAATTAAAATAATATTTCTTTATTATAATATTAAAATAAAATAATTACAAAAATTAAAATTTTTTTAAAAATTTTAATAAACACTGAAAATAAAAAATAATTTTAAAAAATAAATTTACAAATTCAAATACTTATTTAAAATCAATACTTTATTCCACTCATATTATAATTTATTTAAGATTATTAATTAAATATTTAAAATCATTTTTTAAATTAAAAAATTATTATAACCACAACTAAAAAATATTTTTAATAAAATAATCAATTAAAATATTTTTTTATAACATTTCAAATTAAAAATTTATTAAAATTATTAATTTTTTTTAAAAAAAAGAACCTCTTTTAGAAATTCTTTTTTTTAAAAAAAATTAAATTTTATTTTATTATTTATTTTCTTGAAAAGATAAAACAATGACAATTAAAATAAATTCTATATTTTAATTTAATATTCTTTTATAATTTATATTTATTTTGGATCTTTTTTTGTTTTGAATTTAAATATTTGTTTTAATCCGATTTTATTATTTTTTGTATTTTTGTTATTTAATAACGGTTTATTTTTTTCCATTTCATTTAATAACGGTTTATCTTTTTCTATTTCTTCTTCAGATGAACTTTCGGATAAATTTTCATTTTCATATGAATTATTTTCTTCATTTAATTTGTCATTTTCAGAAATAACATTACTAGTTGGGATAATATCATTCGAATTTGTAATTGGAGAATTTGAATATGTTTTAGTAAAAGCAAAAACAGAAGCATAAAAAATCAAAAATGTAAATACAAATGAAACAATAAATAATTTAGAACCAAATTTTATAAAATTATAATCTTTATTAATTATTATATAAACCTCATTTACTAATTTATTTTTTTATTTTTTTATTTTTTTATTTTTTTATTTTTTTATTTTTTTATTTTAACTATAAAAGTGATTTTATTAAAAACCACCAAAAATATTATAAATGTTTTTTATATAATTTAAACACTTTTTTTAAATAATATTATTTTTCTAATTTAAAATAAATATTTTTTAAACTAAATTAATCAAATATCATATATATATAGAATCAAATTTGAATAAAAAAATAAATTTATTTTTTTATTCAAAAATAAACAAATTTTACTATTTTAAAAAAATAAAAAATTCAAACACAAAAGTTAAATTTAAAGAATAAAAGAATAACTTAGTTTAATTAATTTAAATTTAAAGTTTGTATATTTTTTAGGGCTCAGTGCGGAACTGCCACACAGCCACCTATTACATCAACAACAATTTAATTTAAATTATAAACTAAGTTCAACTTTAATAAGTTGAACTTTTTTTATTTTTTTTCCAAAATTTTCTCCTTTCTTTTTTTATTAAAATAAAAAAAGAACAATAAAATTGTTATTAATTTAACATTTTAACAACATGTATAGTCTAGTATTTTTTCTTTTTACTAAAAACAAAAAAACTAGTTTGTTTAACTAGTCTTTTCAGTATTAAAAATGAATTTATTTAAAAAAATTTATAACAGTGCGCAGTTGCCAATTATTTATTTTTTAAACGATTAATTTGTTTGATAATTTTGCTTATTTTAAAATTTTTAATTTGATTAAAGATGGTTGTTAAATGTTCTTTAGAAATAGTTTGTATTTGTTTTTTAATTTTAAAATGAGAACTATTTAAAGAATCTAACATTTTTTTAATTTTTTCATTTTCTTCTGAAATTTTTAATAAATTGTTTTCTATTTTATTTAAAGAATTATTTAAAATGTGTTCTTTCATTTGTTGAAAACTTTTATTTATTTCTTCTTCATCACAAAATTTTTGTTTTTTGTCTGAAAGAGCCAAAATTAATTCTTTATTTTTTCTTCCTAAAGCGGTAATGATATTCAAAAAAATTATTAAATAAGAAGGTCTAATGATAAACATATTTTTATATTCATTTACTTTTTTAACGGGATTATCATTTTCTGTATCATATTCTAATTCACTTACTAATAAGGCGAATTCTAAATTTTTATTATTACGATCTTTATCTAATTTTTTAAAAAATTGTTCATTTTTTTGTTTTTTAGTTTTTTCTAATAATTTCGTTTCTGATTTCATTTCTAAAATAGCTGAAGTTAAAATTTCATTTTCTTTTTTATTTTGGTCAAAATACAATTTATAAATAAAATCCCCTTTAGTTCCG
The DNA here is from genome assembly GCF_026821955.1 of Candidatus Phytoplasma rubi. Lineage (NCBI taxonomy): Bacteria > Bacillati > Mycoplasmatota > Mollicutes > Acholeplasmatales > Acholeplasmataceae > Candidatus Phytoplasma > Candidatus Phytoplasma rubi. The sequence continues at coordinate 599,192 of NZ_CP114006.1, forward strand.
TTAATAATTTCGTTATCTTTATACCAAGAAATATCATCAGTAATTAATATTTGATTTTGCATTTCATTATCACACCATTTTTCTAAATTTTCACCTATTAACTTAATGTTAAAATTAGCTCTTGTTAATGTTAATTGAGTAATTTCATTTTTTAAATGATTAATTTCGTTGTTTTTTATATTTTCTAATTCCATTGTTTTTTTAATCAATAAAATCTCTTTTTCATTCTCATATTTTTTTATTTTTTGTTCATATTCTTGTTGAATTTTTATTATTTTTTCTTGCATTTCTTTATTATGTATATGTTTTTGTAATGAATTTAAATTTAATTCTAAACATTCTTTTAAATTAATTATATCGCCTTTTTGAGCATTTTCTTGTAATTCTAATTCATATGAATTTTTAATTAAAACTTTTATTTTTTTCATATTTTATTTTTTTATTTTTATTTATTTTTTTAAAGAAATAATTTCGTTAAAATTAATTACTTTTTTTTCGGTATTAGTTAAATAAAAATAACCTTTCCTAATAAATTGGAATTTGTTATAATTTACATTTATATCTAACCCGCCTTCAACAAAAGCTATTTTTCGTATCCAAGAAAAATGATTAAATTCTGCTTTTAAATCTTTAGGATTATTATTTTCAAAAAGAGGTTGATAAAAATTTAAAAAAGCTTTTTTAGCTGTATTCATTTCTACAAAATGAATAGTTCCATTAGGTTTTCTTTCATTGAAAGAAATTCCACTTTTTGTTTTTGGATCGTAAGTAGCTAAAATCTCAATAATTTCGCCTTTTTTATTTTTTACAACATCCACCGCTTTAATAAAATAAAAATAAAATAATCTTACTTCTCCATTTAAAAATAATTTTTTAGATTTAGGATCTAATTTTTCAATTTGAAAATCTGATTTTTCAATATAAATATGTTTAGAAAAAAAAACTTTTCGCATCCCTAAATCAAGATCTTTATGATAAGGTACATCAGAAGATTCTATTTTATCTTCAGGATAATTAATAATAGTTACTTTTAAAGGTTCATCTACAACCATTATTTTTTTAGCTTTTTTTTGTAAATCTTCTCTCAAAAAAGAATATAACATATCTTGATTAACATAAGTATTATTTTTGGAAAGACCAATTTCAAGAATAAATTTTTTAATAGATTCGGGAGTATATCCTTTATTCCTCATACCTCTTAAAGTTGGCATTCTAGGATCATCCCATCCTTGAACTAAACCAGAACTAACTAAAAATTTTAAACTTCTTTTGCTTAAAATGGTTTGCGTAATATTCATACGACCAAATTCTATTTGAGTCGACACATGTTCCATTTCAGTTTCTTTTATGACCCAATCATATAAAGGTCGATGATCTTTAAATTCCAAAGAACATAAAGAATGCGAAATACCTTCAATTGCATCTTCTAAAGGATGCGCGAAATTATATGAAGGAAAAATAAAATAATGTTTATTTTTTAAAGTATAAGCGTCAAGAATTTTATATAAAACAGGGTCTCTTAAATTCATATTAGGACTTGCCATATCAATTTTAGCTCTTAAAACTTTATTTTCTTCTTTAAAAAAACCATTTTTCATTTTTTCAAATAATTCTAAATTTTTTTCTATACTACGATTACGATAAGGAGAATTTATTCCTGGTGTAAATAAATCTCCTCTATATTTTTTTAATTCTTCCGCGCTCAAATCATCTACAAATGCTAAATTTTTTTTAATTAATATAACTGCTCTTTTGTACATTTCTTCGAAATAATCCGAAGCGAATAAAATTTTATCTGGTGTATAACCTAACCATTTAACATCTTTGAGAATAAAATCTACATATTCTTGTTTTTCGACAATAGGATTTGTATCGTCGTATCTTAAATAAGTTTTTCCGTTAAAAAATTTGGCTAATTCGAAATTAATAATAATAGAACGTGCGTGTCCTAAATGAAGAAAACCATTTGGTTCAGGTGGAAAACGAGTAATTATTTTTGTATATTTTTTATTTTTTAAATCTTCTGCAATAATACTCTTGATAAAATTCGATCCTTGAAACATTTATTAAAAAACCTCACTTATTTTATCATTAAATTTGTATATAAAATATATTTTATATTTTTTGATTATCCTATAGATAAATCAGGATTCGCTGTTAAATTATATTTTTTCTTTCCTTTAAAGGGACCAAATATATTTTGATAATAAGCAGCAATTCCGATCATAGCTGCTTGATCAGTGCAATATATAGGAGAAGGGATGATCAATCTTAATTCTGGAAAAGCATTTTTAAATTGATTTTTCAAAAATTGATTAGAAGCTACTCCGCCTACAATTATTAACTCTTTAGAAGGATATAAATTTAAAGCTCTTTTAGTTTTTGTTATTAAAACATCTGCGACACTAGATTGAAAAGAAGCACAAATATTATTAATATCTGAATCAATATTTTTTCTTTTATTAATAAAATTTATAATTTTACTTTTTAAACCTGAAAAGCTAAAATTTAAATTTTTATTTTTTAAATAAGGGCGTGGAAATGAAAATAAATCTTCTCCTTTTAATGCTAATTGTTCAATTATAGGACCTCCAGGATAACCTAAATTTAAAGTTCTAGCAATTTTATCATAAATTTCACCTACTGCGTCATCTAAAGTAGTGCCAATTTCTTTAATTTGAAAGTGATTATTAAAATAAAACAATTCTGTATGTCCTCCTGAAATCAAAAGAACTAAGGAAGGAAATTTTATTTCATTCTCTATTTGGGAAGCATAAATATGGCCTATCAAATGATTAACACCTATTAAAGGTTTATCATAAATGTAAGCAAAAGTGTTTGCAACATTAACACCAGTAAATAAAGAACCTATTAAACCAGGGCCTTGAGTTACAGCTACCAAATCAATTTCTCGAGGCTTTATTTGAGCTTTTTTTAAAGCTTCTGATAAAACCAAAGTAATAATTTCTACATGTTTACGAGAAGCTAATTCTGGAACTACACCACCAAATTTTTGATGATATTTTATTTGCGAAAAAATCACATTAGATAAAATATTTTTCCCATCTTTTACAACTGCAATGCTTGTTTCATCACAACTAGTTTCAATTGATAAAATAATCATATTATATAAAATTACCTAACTTCTTTCTTTTTTTAAAAACGAAATTTGAAATTATATTTCAAGATTAAATATAATAATTAGGAACTAAATAAGAAATTTGCTCTACTTTTTTCATATAAAAAAAAATTTTTAAAGGAGATATTTTAAAATTATCTTTATCTAATAATAAATGATTTTCGAAACTATCTAAAAAATCTTTTTCATAAATATTTTCGGATAAAATAATTTCTTCATTTTTTAAACTTAAACTATAAAAAAAATTTCGTTTCGCATAAATCTTAGGAGTTTTGATTTTTTGTGTATATCCGCTAGATAGCAGTAACAAACTACTTATTTCATATAAAGATATATCCAGTTCTAAAGATAAAATTTTTGATGTCAAAACTGCTAATCTACTTCCTATATAAGAACCTGGACCAACACCAACAATAATACCGTATAAATCTTTTAAATTTAAATTATTTTTTTCTAATATTCGAGAAATTAAAGGAATTATTTCAGAAACAAAATTTTTTTTTAATAAATTTGTTTCTATACTAATAATGTCAGTCGAAGTACTCAAAATAACTATTTGAATATTAGTAGAAACATCTAAAATAATATATTTTTTAATTTTATCCGAAACCATATATGAAAAATATCACTTTCTTATATTTGATATTAAATATTAAAATGTATCAATATTTTTTTCTATAAAAATATCTCTTTTTTGGCTATTCAAAACTTTAATTTGAATTCTAAAATCCCAATAATTAAAAAAAGAAATTATATTTTGATTTGTCTCAATTACTAAAATATCGCCTTCATCTGTATTTTCCAATAATTCTTCTATTTCTATTGAAAAGTATTTCATTTGTTTTTTATAATAATATTTATCATCTAAAAGACGGTACAAATCCAAATGATGTAATTTTTGTTCTTTATTTTGATGAGTTTTTAATAAAATAAAAGTAGGACTCTTAATTTCGGTTTTAATACATAATTTTTTAGCTATTCCTTTAGTAAAAATTGTTTTCCCTGCTCCTATTCTTCCTTCAATAATAATAATGCATCTTTTTTTTTCTTTATTTAAATAATTTGAAATAATTGTTTGGCATAAATCAAACCCTAACTTCTTAGTTTGAGCTTCTGAAAAAGTTGTGATATTGTAATAATTTTTTGTTTTCGAAAAAAACATATCGAGTCAAACCTTAATAAATTATTTTAATATAAAAAAATAAAAAAACAGCTAATTTTTATAAAAAATTTATTTAGATGTTTTTTATTTAAAAATTCAAAAATACTAATTTACAAAATATCTATTTTTTCTTTATCATTGATAATAACAAAATTAAATAATTTATCGGAATCTTTTAATTTAACTAATTTATTTCCTTGAGTTACTTTGGATTTAGGAGTTGGAATTTTGTTATTGTTAACTAATCTAATTATTTTGCCACGATCAGAAATTAAAACTAATTCTTCGTCATTAAAAACAGCTTTTAATGCAATAATTTTACCATTTTTAGAAGTAATTTTTAAAGTTTTTATGCCTTTTCCGCCTCTTTTTTGATTTTTATATTCGTTAATTTTATTTTTCTTACCATATCCTAATTCAGTAACAACTAAAATATCTTGTTTATTTGATTCAACAATTGTAGCTCCTATCAAAGTTTCATCAGAATTTAATTTCATTCCAATAACTCCACTACCCATTCTACTAGTTTGTTTAATAGTTTTTTCGTTAAAACGAATAGCTTTACCATCAGAACTCGCCATAATAATATCTTGTTCGCCTGAACTTTTTAAAACTGTCAAAACTTCATCATCATTTTTTAAAGTGAAAGCTATTTTGCCTTTACTTTGAATATTTTGATAATCTGAAATATTATTTCTTTTTATTAAACCTTTTTTAGTTATTAGAACTAAATAATTATGTTCTTGCTTTAAATGAGGGTTAATACTTGTAACAGAAGTTAAAAATTCTCCTTCACTTAAAGGAATTAAATTGATAAGTGGTATACCTTTTGCTTGTCGAGAATAATCAGGTATTTCGTAACCCTTCATGCGGTAAACTTTCCCTTTGTTTGTAAAAAATAATTGATAATCATGAGTAGAAGTAATAACTATATGTTTTACGAAATCATTTTCATTCATAGTGATTCCGCTAACACCAGTTCCGCCTTTATTTTGTTTTTTATAAGTATCTAAATCTAAACGTTTGATGTAACCTTTATTAGTAATAGTAATAAGAATAGAATTTTCTTGAATTAAAGTTTCTTCAGATATATTAATTTCTACATCTTTTCTTATTAAAGTTTGTCTTTCGTCTTGAAAAACCTTTTTTAATTGCAGCAATTCTTTTTTAAGAATTTGTTCTTTTTTAGTTTGAGAATTAATAATAATTTCACATTCTAAAATTTGTTTAATTAAATTTTGTTCTTCTGTTTTTATTTTTTCTACTTCTAAATTTGTTATTTTTTGTAAACTCATCTCTAAAATATATTTACTTTGAATTTCATCAAAATTATATTTTAACATTAATTTTTCACGTGCTTCTTTAACATTACTAGAACTTTTTATTAATTCAATTGCGTCATCAATATCATTTAAAACAATTACCGCTGATTGAATTAAATGTTTTTTTGATAAAGCGTTTTTTAATTCAAATTGTTTTTGACGATTAATTATATTTATTCTAAAAGTGAAAAAAGCTTCTAAGATTTGTTTCAAATTAACAAGTTGAGGTTTTTTATTAATTAAAACAATCATATTAAAATGAAAAGATACTTGTACTTGAGAACGTTTATACAAATTATTTAAAAATATTTTAGGATTAATGTCTTTTCTTAAATCAATAACAATTTTAATACCTTGGCGATTAGAAGACTCGTCTCTTAAATCTGTAATTCCCTCTAAAATTTTGTTTTTCTGCAAAGAAACAATATTTTTAATTAAATTACTTTTTTTCATTTGATAAGGAATTTCTGTAATAATTATCGAACTTTTATTTTTTTCAGAAGTCACAATATTAATTTTAGAACGAATAATAATTTTTCCTCTTCCTTTTTCATAAATTTCTTGGAATTTATCAACTTCTAAAATTTCTCCACCAGTAGGAAAATCAGGACCTTTAATATATGTAACTAATTCAGAAATAGAAATCTCTTTATTATTTATATAAGCATTCAAAGCATCAATAACTTCACCTAAATTATGAGAAGGAATATTAGTAGCCATTCCTACAGCTATACCCGTTGCTCCATTTACTAAAAGATTAGGAAAACTTGTCGGAAGAATTACTGGTTCTTTTTCGCTTCCATCATAATTATCTACAAAATCAATAGTGTTCTGATCTATTTCTTTAATTAATTCCATTGCTATTTTTGACATACGTACTTCTGTATAACGCATTGCCGCAGCAGAATCTCCATCAATAGAACCAAAGTTACCGTGCCCATCAATTAAAGGATAGCGATAATTAAAATTTTGCGCCATTCTTACCATTGCTTCATAAATACTACTATCACCATGAGGATGATATTTACCCATAACATCACCGACAATTCTAGCAGCTTTTTTGTAACTAGTTTGCGAAGTGACACCTAATTCTTTCATACTATATATAATTCTTCTTTGAACAGGTTTTAAACCATCTTGAATTTCTGGTAAAGCTCTTGAAACAATAACACTCATGGCGTAATCTAAAAAAGATTTTTCCATTTCTTGACTAATATTTACTTCTTTAACAGATCCTATATTATTTATTTCTGAAATATCAGAATTCGAATTATTTAAAGAATTGTTTTTTTTAATTTTATTTGACATAATTTAATCGCCTTTTTAATATTAATAAATTAAATATCTATATTCGCTTTGTAAGCGTTTTCTTCAATAAATTTTTTTCTTTGAGAAACAAGTTTACCCATTAATTTATCAAAAATTTTATCAGCTTCTACAGCATCTTTCAAACATACTTTTAATAAAGTTCTATGTTTCGGATCCATAGTAGTGTCCCAAAGTTGCTCCGGATTCATTTCACCTAAACCTTTGTATCTTTGTGAAGAAATTTTTTTATTTTGAATTTCAATGCTATTTTTATATTCTTTATAATCTTTTTCATTATAAAAATATTTAATTTTTTTATTTTTTTCTACTTTATATAGAGGCGGTTGCGCAAAATAAACATAACCATTTTCAATTAAAGGTTTTAAATTTCTAAAAAAGAAAGTAAGAATTAAAGTTCTAATATGTGCTCCGTCGACATCAGCATCTGTCATTATAATAATACGATGATAACGCGCTTTACTTAAATTAAATTCTTTATCAATACCAGTTCCTATCGCTTGTATTAAAGACACAATTTCATTATTACTTAAAACTTTTTCTGAATGAGATTTTTCTACATTAATAATTTTACCTCTTAATGGTAAAATAGCTTGAAATTGAGAATCTCTTCCTTGTTTAGCAGAACCTCCTGCTGAATCTCCCTCTACAATATATAATTCAGATAAAATAGGATCTTTTGTATAACAATCAGTTAATTTGGAATTAAAATTTAATAATTCTAAAGACATTTTTTTTCTAGTAATTTCACGTACTTTTTTAGCAGCTATTCTAGCTTTCATAGATAATAAGCATTTATCTATTATTTGCTTAGCTTCTTGAGGATTTTCTAATAAATGACTTTCCAAAAATTCACCAAAAGATTTAGAAATAAATTGTCTAACTTCATGACTACCTAATTTATTTTTAGTTTGCCCTTCGAATAATGGATTAGGATGTTTTAAAGAAATAATAGCCGTAAGACCTTCTAAAGTATCTTCACTAATTAAGCTTGTTTCTTTTTTTAATATTTTTTTATCTTTAGCATATTTATTTAATATCCTATTCAAAGCTATTTTAAAACCTTCTTCGTGTGTTCCACCTTCTTTTGTAGGAATATTATTAACAAAAGAATAAATATTTTGGCTATATTTATTTGTATATTGGAAAGTAATTTCATAAAATATATTATCAAAAAAATATTCTTTATAAAAAATTTGAGTTAACGTGCTTTTATTCTGATTTAAGTATAAAATATATTCCTTAACTCCTTCTTTATAATAAAAATTAAATTTTTGAGCCGGTTGGAATCTGCTATCAGTAATGTTTAATTTAATATTTCTGTTCAAAAAAGCTAACTGTTGCATTCTATCTTTTAAAACATCTAATTTATAATTAAAATTGGTCATAATTTCAAAAATTTCCGGATCAGGAGTAAATGTAATTATTGTTCCTTTTTTATCTGTGAAACCTTTTTTAGTTAAAGGAATGATTGGTTTTCCTTGTTCATATTTTTGATAATATATTTCGTTATTCAAATGAATTTCGACAGTAAACCAAGAAGAAAGAGCGTTTACAACAGAAGCTCCAACTCCATGTAATCCTCCAGAGATTTGATAAGAAGAATTGTCAAATTTTCCGCCCGCATGCAAAGTTGTTAAAATAGTTTCTACAGCTGGTTTATTAGTTTTTGGATGAATGTCAACTGGTATACCCCTTCCATTATCAGAAATACAAACAATATTATTATCTAAAATTTCTAAATTAATTTCGTCAGCGAAACCTGCTAATGATTCATCTATAGAATTATCTATAATTTCCCAAACTAAATGGTATAAACCTTTTTCTGAAGTAGAACCGATATACATACCAGGTCTTATCCTAACAGCTTCTAATCCTTCTAAAACTTGAATACTTTCAGCATCATATTTCTTGATTTTAGTCATTTATAAATTCAAAATCTCCTGTTATATTTTAAATTAAAACAAATTTAAATATTTTTTTATATCATAAAAAATTTTTTTATCAAAAAATATAATTTAAAACAATATAAAACATTTATAAAAATTATAACATAAAAAACGCTAACTTTATAAAAATTAGCGTTTTTACGTTATTTATTTTTATTCTAAATATTTTTTTAATAAATAATAACAACTACTTAATAATAATAAAAACTATTTTTAAATATATGATTATATTATAATAATTTTGAGTAATAAGTTATAAAAACATCTAATCACATTTTAGCCAATAATAAAATATTATTAATATTTTATTAAAAAAATGCAAATTTTTATTATTAATTATTTTTTTATTTAGAATTTTAAAATAATAAGGCTTTTATTAAAAAAACTCTTTAAAAAAAATAAGATTGTAAATATATTTATGGTTTTAAAAAATAAAATGATAAATATATTTAAATTTTAATACCTTCAGATATATTTTTACTTTATGATGCCGATTTTATTAATTTTTTAGGCTTATATTTAAAAAAATTTATAATTAACTCTTAATTTGAATTAATCTTTTTATTTAATGAAAGAGAAACCTAAATAATTAAAAATCATTGAATCAAAATATAAAAAAATTAATATAATTTAAATATGATTTTTTCTTATTTTAATTCGAAAACATCTATATACAATATTTTATAAATTAGATTTTAAAATTATTATTATTCGATAAATCAAAGATTGAGAATATTATAACTATAATTTATCAAAAAAAATCATCTCAATAAAATTAAGAATAAAATTTCAAATTTTTATAAAATATAAATTAACAATAATAAAATAAATAAAAATAAAAAAACAATAATAAATATTATATAATTTTTCGAATTATTTACATTTTGTCGTTCAAATATATCAAAAGTAACTGAAACTTTTCCTTCAAAATCTTTAGAAACTATAATGGTGCCTTCAGGATTTAATATCCCATCAACTTGCAGATCGTTTTTATCCAAAATAGGATTTAAATTTTTAATTTTCGCTATAATTATTTGATTATTAATTTCATCAAAAATTCCTAGTTTTGTTGTTTTCAAAACATCTTTTAATCGAAAAGTTTGTTGTGAAATTTGTGAAGTAATTTGTGAAGGAATTTTTTTAATATTATAAGTAACTAAAACCTTACCTTCAAAATCTTTAGAAGTGATTATAGCTTCTTGTAAATTCGGCATTTCATCAAATCGAAGTTCGTTTTTATCTAAAATAGGATTTAGATTTTTAATTTTATTTATAATTGTTTGAATATTAAAATCATCCAAAGTTCCTAATTCTGTTTTTTTTAAAACATCTTTTAACTTAGGAGTTTGTGTTATATTTTTTTTAATATTGTAAGTGACTAAAACTTTACCTTCAAAATCTTTAGAAGTGATTATAGCTTCTTGTAAATTCGGTGTTTCATCAAATCGAAGTTCGTTTTTATCTAAAATAGGATTTAGATTTTTAATTTTATTTATAATTGTTTGAATATTAAAAACATCCAAAGTTCCTAATTCTGTTGTTTTCAAAAAATCTTTTAACTTAGAGGTTTGTGGTATATTTTGTTTAATATTATAAGTGACCGAAACCTTACCTTCAAAATCTTTAGAAAAGATAATGGCTTCTTTATTACTTATTATTTTTTCAACTTGAATATTATTTTTATTTAAATTGGGATTTATTTTTTTAATTTGCTCTATAATTGTTTGAATATTAAAAACATCCAAAGTTCCTAATTCTGTTTTTTTTAAAACATCTTTTAACTTAGGAGTTTGTGTTATATTTTTTTTAATATTATAAGTGACTAAAACCTTACCTTCAAAATCTTTAGAAAAGATAATGGCTTCTTTATTACTTATTATTTTTTCAACTTGAATATTATTTTTATTTAAATTGGGATTTATTTTTTTAATTTGCTCTATAATTGTTTGAATATTAAAATCATCCAAAGTTCCTAATTCTGTTATTTTTAAAACATCTTTTAACTTAGGAGTTTGTGTTATATTTTTTTTAATATTGTAAGTGACTAAAACTTTACCTTCAAAATCTTTAGAAGTGATTATAGCTTCTTGTAAATTCGGTGTTTCATCAAATCGAAGTTCGTTTTTATCTAAAATAGGATTTAGATTTTTAATTTTATTTATAATTGTTTGAATATTAAAATCATCCAAAGTTCCTAATTCTGTTGTTTTCAAAAAATCTTTTAACTTAGGGGTTTGTGGTATATTTTGTTTAATATTATAAGTGACTGAAACCTTACCTTCAAAATCTTTAGAAAAGATAATGGCTTCTTTATTACTTATTATTTTTTCAACTTGAATATTATTTTTATTTAAATTGGGATTTATTTTTTTAATTTGCTCTATAATTGTTTGAATATTAAAAACATCCAAAGTTCCTAATTCTGTTTTTTTTAAAACATCTTTTAACTTAGGAGTTTGTGGTATATTTTTTTTAATATTATAAGTAACTGAAACCTTACCTTCAAAATCTTTAGAAAAGATAATGGCTTCTTTATTACTTATTATTTTTTCAACTTGAATATTATTTTTATTTAAATTGGGATTTATTTTTTTAATTTGCTCTATAATTGTTTGAATATTAAAATCATCCAAAGTTCCTAATTCTGTTATTTTTAAAACATCTTTTAACTTAGGAGTTTGTGTTATATTTTTTTTAATATTGTAAGTGACTAAAACTTTACCTTCAAAATCTTTAGAAGTGATTATAGCTTCTTGTAAATTCGGTGTTTCATCAAATCGAAGTTCGTTTTTATCTAAAATAGGATTTAGATTTTTAATTTTATTTATAATTGTTTGAATATTAAAAACATCCAAAGTTCCTAATTCTGTTTTTTTTAAAACATCTTTTAACTTAGGAGTTTGTGGTATATTTTTTTTAATATTATAAGTGACTGAAACCTTACCTTCAAAATCTTTAGAAAAGATAATGGCTTCTTTATTACTTATTATTTTTTCAACTTGAATATTATTTTTATTTAAATTGGGATTTATTTTTTTAATTTGCTCTATAATTGTTTGAATATTAAAAACATCCAAAGTTCCTAATTCTGTTTTTTTTAAAAAATCTTTTAACTTAGGAGTTTGTGGTATATTTTTTTTAATATTATAAGTGACTGAAACCTTACCTTCAAAATCTTTAGAAAAGATAATGGATTCTTTATTACTTATTATTTTTTCAACTTGAATATTATTTTTATTTAAATTGGGATTTATTTTTTTAATTTGCTCTATAATTGTTTGAATATTAAGTTCATCCAAAGACCCTAGTTCTGTTGTTTTTAATATTTTCGAAAATCTATTTTCATAAATAAAAGAAAATTTATATTTTTGTAATAAATTATCATTTAATTTAACTAATGTCGGAAATTCTAATACAAAATAATATTTATTACCTGGAATAAAAAAAGAAGTATCAGAAGGGAAATTACTGCTTTTATCAATAATCTTAGCTAATGAAATATTTTTTAAAATAAATGCTTTTTCTTTATCATCTACTACAATTCTTTTTTGATTTATTTGATTTATCAAACATTGTTTTAAATCATTTATTTTAGGACTTAACAAATCATTTCTTGATAATAAATCAAAATTATAATTCTTTTCAGCGTAAACTATATTTTTAATACAAATATAAAACATAAAAATAATAAAATAAAAAAAATATTTTAAATTAATTAGTTTATAATTTTTATTTTTTATCATAATTTATGATGCTACCTTTACTTTATTTTTTAATTAAAGTTAAATATAAATCAATAAATTAAAATATAAAAATCCAATTCTAACTAAATTTTTAATAAAAATATTTTATAAAAATTATTTTTTTGTATAAAAAATATATTTATTTAAATATCATAATTAAACATAAAATAATCTTTTTTAATAAATGTAAAACATTACTAAAAAAATTTTTTTATTATATTTATATATAATACAAAATATCTAATATGTTTGTATTATATATAAGTATAATAAAAAAATTCTTTTAATTTAAGCAAAAAAATAAATCAAATTATTTATTTTTTCAATAAAAAATTTGATTTATAAAAAATAATTTGTTTTAATTTAAATTAAAACAAATTATTTTTTATAAAAAAATCATAAAGTTTATCTTCTTCAATATCAGGAGCTATTAATTTAGAATTTTTCTTAACTCCTTCATGATGAAAATTCGCTAATCCAATACCGATATCAGCAGATTTAATCATATCGATATCATTCACTCCATCTCCCATACAAATCAATTGATATTCCGGATATAAAGCTTGAATTTTTCTAATTCCATGAATTTTATTAACATCTTTAGGGACTAAATCTACACCGCAATTAGTTCTCCAATAATAAATTTCAAATTTGCCCAAATCTTTAATAAATTTTTCAAGTTTTTTGTTATTAGGTTCGAAAAGCCAAATTTGATAAACATTATTGTTTAAATAAAATGTAGGTTCTACAACAGAATTTTTATTAGTACAATATTTATGACCTAAAGTAAATGAAATTAGATCTTGTTCACTAGGAACAATTTCTTTATGAAGTCCTGTCATTCCAATTTTAATACATGCTGCATGAGCTTTAGCAATTAAATTTTGAACTTCTTTTTTATCAAAAGGTCGATCATCAATTACTTTATCATTAATTTGTGTCAAACCGCCATTAAATAAAACTAAATGTTTGAAATAGTGTTGTATTTCACCTAAAACATTTAACCTTTTAATATTACGTCCTGTAGCAATTCCTAACAAAGTATTAGGTTGCTCGGCTAAAGTTTTAATTGTTTTTAAAGTTTGCGGAAAAATAGTTTGTGATCGAGAACTTAAAATAGTATTGTCAATATCAAAAAAAAACATTCTTTTATTAAAATTCATTAAAATCCTTGAAAACTCCTTTATATTTGAGTTAAAATTAAGCTTTATTAATACTTCCGAAAAGTTCTAATTTCTTTCTAAGTTCTGCTTTTATAGCTAAATAACCTGGCTTTAATAATTTTCTAGGGTCAAAACCTTTATTTATTAAATCTTTTTTTTCTTCGATATATTTTCTAGTGGCTTCTGAAAAAGACAATTGAAATTCAGTATTAACGTTTATTTTAACTACTCCTAAAGAAATTGCTTTTCTAATCATTTCTTCAGGAATACCAGTACCTCCATGAAGTACTAAAGGAGTTTTATTATTAGTTAATTTTTTAATTTTTTCAAAAACTCCAAAATCTAATCCTTTCCAATTATCAGGATATTTTCCGTGAATATTACCGATACCAACAGCCAACATATCAACTCCTAATTCAGCGATTTTTTGACATTCATAAGGATCAGCGTTTTCGCCTTGACCTATAAAACCGTCTTCTTCTCCGCCAATTCCGCCTACTTCAGCTTCGACTAAAATACCTTTTTTATGGCAAAGAGAAACAATTTCTCTAGTTTTCTTTAAATTCTCTTCAAAGGGATAACTACTTCCATCAAACATAACCGAAGTGAAACCTGATTCTAAAGCTTTTTTTGCACCTTCATAAGATCCGTGATCTAAATGTAAAATAACAGGAGTAGAAATATTATAAAAAAGATCTAAATTTTTTACTAAAGAAGACACTGTTTTAAAACCACCCATATATTGAGAAGCTCCTTCTGAAACTCCTAAAATAACAGGTGATTTTAATTCTTCAACAGTTTCTAAAACAGCTTTAATCCATTCTAAATTATTAATATTAACCTGTATTATTGCATATTTATTTTTATGTGCCTTTTGAATAATTTTTCTATCTGAAGTTAACATGTTTTTTCCTTTCTTGGAAAACATTAACAAAATTATAAATTTATTTTTAAAAAATAAAAAATTTCAAAATTTTCAATATAATTTATTTTAAACAAGTGTAACCATTTTTAAAAGTAAACGAGTTAATTGGCTTACATAACTCATTTCGTTATCATACCAAGAAATTAATTTTACAAAACGTGGTCTTTCTTTTAAAATTTGAATTGTATTAGAATCAAATAAAGAACCGAAACTTGTTCCAATAATATCAGATGAAACAATCGGATCTTCAATAAAAGCTAAAGTTTCATTAGCGCTTTTTTTGAAAACTTCTTTAATCATTTCTACAGTCACTTCTTTTTTTAATTCAACTGTTAAATCAACTAAAGAGCCTGTTAAACTCGGTACTCTAATCGCTGTTCCATCTATTTTTCCTTTTAATTCAGGAATAACTAATGAAATCGCCTTTGCAGCTCCGGTAGAACTTGGAACTATATTAACAGCAGCAGCTCTTCCTCTTCTAGTCCAAATACCTTTTGGATGTGTTTGATCTATAAGAGATTGATCATTAGTATAACTATGAATAGTAGTCATAAAAGATTGATCAATACCAAAATTATCATTTAAAACTTTTATAACCGGAGCTAAACAATTAGTCGTACAAGAAGCTCCGCTAATAATAGTATCTTCTTTTGTTAAAATATCATCATTAACATTAAAAACAATCGTTTTAACATTTCCAGTAGCCGGCGCACTAATTAACACTTTTTTAGCTCCTGCTTTTAAATGTAATTGAGCCTTTTCTTCACTTGTGAAAAAACCAGTACATTCTAAAACAATATCTATTCCTAATTTTCCCCAAGGTAAATCTTGTGGATTTCTTTCTTGGAAAATATAAATTTTTTTACCTTCCACTATTAATGAATTTTCATCAAAAGTAATATCATCTTTTTTATAAGAACCTTGTGCGCTATCATATTTTAATAAATAAGCTAAAGTTTCTGGTGTTGACAAATCATTAATTGCTACAATATCAATATTATGTTTTCCGAATAAAGAACGGAAAGATAATTTACCGATACGTCCTAACCCATTAATCGCTATTTTTTTTTTCATAATTTTTTTTACCTTCTTATTATTAACAAAATTTCTCAATACATTTTAAACCTGGCATTTCTTTTTCTTCTAAATATTCCAAAAAAGCTCCTCCGCCAGTAGAAATATGGCTAAAATTATTATCTAATTTAAATTTGGATATTGCGGCTGCGCTATCTCCGCCGCCAATAATTGTAATAGCTTGATCTTTAATTTTGCTAATCATCTGAGCTATCGATCTTGTTCCTTGAGAAAATTTTTCAAATTCAAAAACTCCTACGGGACCATTCCATACAACTGTTTTCGCAGACATAATATAATGTTGGAACAAAGAAATAGTTTTAGGTCCAATATCTAACCCCATCATATTAAAAGGGATTTTATTAAAATCAGAAATAATAGTTTTAGCGTCTGGAGCAAATTTATCGCCACAAACAAAATCTTGCGGTAAAATAATTTTTTTACCTTCTTTTG
This sequence comes from Candidatus Phytoplasma rubi, assembly GCF_026821955.1. Lineage (NCBI taxonomy): Bacteria > Bacillati > Mycoplasmatota > Mollicutes > Acholeplasmatales > Acholeplasmataceae > Candidatus Phytoplasma > Candidatus Phytoplasma rubi. The sequence goes on from NZ_CP114006.1 coordinate 615,448, forward strand.
AAGCTAATAATCTTTTAACTAAAGGAATTTCATTTTCTTCTAATAAACTTTTTCCGATTTCCAAATTTTGAGATTTCAAAAAAGTGAAAGACATTCCGCCGCCAATCAAAAGAAAATCTATTTTTTTCAAAAGTTTTTCAATAATTTTGATTTTATCAGAAACTTTAGAACCACCTAAAACAGCGACTAAAGGTCTTTGAGATGTATTAACAATTTTATGTAAAAAATTAATTTCTTTTTCGACTAAAAAACCAAAACATTTCTCTGAAATATAAGTAGAAATACCAACATTAGAAGCATGAGAACGATGACAAGTTCCAAAAGCATCATTAACAAAAACATCACCTAATGAAGCCCAATATTTTCCTAATTGAGCATCATTTTTGCTTTCGTTTTTACTATCCAAATCTTCAAAACGAGTATTTTCCATTAATAAAACAGAACCACATTCTAAATTATTAATTTCTCTTTCTAATAAATCTCCTTTTGTTTCGGGAACAAAAACCACTTTTTGATTTAAATAAAAAGATAATCTGTCAGCTACTACTCTTAAACTTAATTTTTGTAAATCTTCTTTTGTTTTAACTCTTCCTAAATGAGAAAGAATAACTATTTTACCTTGATGTTTTTTAAGATATTCTACAGTAGGTAAAATGGCTTTAATTCTACTATCGTCACTAATAACTCCTTTTTCTAAAGGAACATTTAAATCTGCTCTTAATAAAATTTTCTTATTTATGATATTCGAAATATCTAATTTATTAAGTGTTTTTTGCATTATATATTTTCCTTAATAATTTAATTTTTTTATTTTCTTTATTATAAAATTAAAAACATTATAAACTAATTATAAACATTCAATAATATTAAAAAGTTTATCAAGTGCACTTTTATTATTCAAAACATTTTCAAAACTAGTATGAATTATTTCTTGTTTTTTTATACCTATTGCACAATTATGAATATTTTTATTCAAAAATTCAACAGCGGAAACACCCATTCTTGTAGCTAAAACACAATCTTCTACAGTAGGAATCCCTCCTCTTTGTATATGACCTAAAACTTGAGCTCTCGTCTCAAAACCACTATAACTTTCGATTTCTTTAGCTAAATCAAAAACATTTAAAATATTTTCAGTAATAACAATAATAGCGTGTCTTCTTTTTTGTTCTTTTAAAATTTTAATTTTATCTAAAATCATTTGTTTAGGTATCAAATTTTCTTTTGTGACAATTAAATCTACACCAGCAGCAATCCCGCCATATAAAGCTAAATCACCTTTATTTCTTCCCATAACCTCAATAATAGTACATCTATTATGTGATAAAGAAGTATCTCGTAATTTTTCAATAGCATCCATAACATTATTAACAGCTGTACTAAAACCAATTGTAAAATCTGTATCATTAATATCATTATCGATAGTAGCCGGAATACCTATACATTTGATCCCTAATTCTTCTAATTTTGTAGCCCCATTATAAGAACCATCTCCACCAATAATAATTAATTTATCAATGCCTATTTTTTTTAAATTTTGCACACATTTTTGACGTACACTTAAATCATCTCTAAATGAAAGAAAGCGTGAAGTACCTAAAAAAGTTCCTGAAATATTAATAATACGTGGTAAATTATCAGGGGTTAAAATTTCAATCTCATGATTATATAAACCTAAATAACCATCTTTAATACCATAAATAGTACAATTTTTTTTAGCTCCTGCTAAAACAATAGCTCTAATAGCACTATTCATTCCTGGAGAATCTCCACCAGAAGTTAAAACTGCTATTTTATTTATTTCTTCTTTATGTGTCATTTATAATAATTCCTTATAATAATTCCTTATAATAATTCCTTGATAATAATTATTTTTTTATTAAATTTTGTTAATTTTTGTTATCATTAATATTTTAATAATAATTTTTTCTGTATTTTTTTATATATTTTTTTTAAATAAAATATATTCAAGCAACATTTTAATATATTAATATATTATTCTTAAAAATATAATTTAATTTACATATATTTTAAAAATAATAAATAAAAAATTTTATTTTGGAATAATTTAAAATCATTTTAATGTAAAATTAAACTTTTACCCGTCATTTCTATTGGTTGAGAGATTCCGAGTAATTCTAATAAAGTAGGGGATACATCACACAAAGAACCTGGTCTCAAATTAAATTTACTATTAACTAAAATAAAAGGAACTAAATTAGTTGTATGAGCAGTATGAGGTTTATTTCTTTCGTCTTTCATTTGTTCTGCATTTCCATGATCGGCAACAATACAAGCAATTCCACCAATTTTTAAAATAGCTTTAACTACCTCTTCTAAACATGTATCAACAGCTTCTACTGCTTTAATGGTTGATTCGAGTGAACCAGTATGTCCCACCATGTCTGGATTAGCAAAATTTAAAATCATAGTTTGGTATTTTCGAGATAAAATAGCTTTTTTAGCTTGTTTAGCAACTTCGAAAGCACTCATCTCTGGTTTCAAATCATAAGTTGCAACTTTAGGAGAAGGAATTAAAATATTATCAACATTTTCAAACTTTTGTTCTTTGCCACCATCAAAAAAGAAAGTAACATGAGGATATTTTTCAGTTTCGGCAATTCTTAATTGACGAAGTTTATTATTAGAAATCACTTCTCCATAAATATTTTTTAAACTTTCTGATTTAAAAGCAATTGTTCCTGAGACATATTGAGAATAAGGAGTCATAAAAACTACACAAAGATTTTGAAGTATTTTGTATCCTTCGAAACATCTTTTCCCTTCGGACTTAAAATGCAAAGTCATTGAAGGATTTGATAAAGCAACTGCTAAACGCATAATACGATCAGAACGGAAATTTACAAAAATAATACTATCATTATCATCAATTAAACCATTTTTATCAACAATAAAAGGAGGGATAAACTCATCAGTAATTTCTTTTTTATAAAAATTTTTAATTGTTTCTAAAGGAGAATTTATTAATGGATCTTTACCAGAGACTAACATATTATAAACTAAATTAATACGTTCCCAATTATTATCACGATCTAAAGCAAAATATCTACCGCTTACAGAAGCTAATTTAAAACCATAATTTAAAATTTTTTCAATATATTTTAAACCTGAATAAGGATCAGTATCTCTACCATCTGTAAAAGCATGTAAATAGGTTCTATCTTCTATTTTATGTTCTCTCATTAAATCTAATAAAGATTCAAAATGACTTAAATGTGAATGAACTCCGCCATCAGAAACTAATCCTAATAAATGTATTTTGCTATTGTTTTTTTTAGCATGCTTTATCGTTTTTAAAAACGCTTCATTAGCAAAAAAAGATTTTGTACTAATAGATTTATTTATTTTATTCAAATATTGATCAATAACTCTTCCCGCTCCTAAATTTAAATGACCTACTTCACTATTACCCATTTGACCTTCAGGTAATCCTACTTCTTGTCCAGAAGCTTGTAAAGTAGTATTCGGAAAATTAGCCAAAAGATGATCTAAATAAGGAGTTTTAGCTAAATAAAAAGCATTATTTTCTTTTTTAGAAGATAATCCTAAACCATCTAAAATAATTAAACTTACAAATTTATTCAAAAAAATCTCCTTATTAATTTTTATTTACTTTTTTAGTATTATTTTTTTAAATTATAAAAACTTTTTAATCCTAAATAAGGACTATTTTTTAATTTTTCTTCGATTCTTAATAATTGATTATATTTAGCAATTCGATCAGTTCTAGAAATAGAACCTGTTTTAATCTGTCCTGCGTTAGTAGCAACAGCTAAATCAGATATAGTAGTATCTTCAGTTTCTCCACTACGATGCGAAATGACAGCTGTATAAGAAGCTTTTTTAGCCATCTCAATTGCTTCTAAAGTTTCTGTTAAAGTTCCTATTTGATTTAATTTAATTAAAATAGAATTTCCTACTTTATTTTTGATACCTTTAGATAATCTTTCAACATTAGTAGCAAATAAATCGTCTCCTAACAATTGAACTTTGTCGCCTAATCTTTTTGTTAAAATTTTCCATCCGTCCCAATCGTTTTCATCTAATCCGTCTTCGATAGAAATTATAGGATACTTATTTACCATTTTTTCATAATAAGAAATTAATTCTTCGCTACTGAAAGTTTTGTTATTCTCAGAAGCTAAAACATATTTTTTTTGTTCTTTATCATAAAATTCCGAAGCGGCAACATCCATTCCTAAAAAAACATCTTCTCCCGGTTTATAACCAGCATTTTTAATGGCTTCAATAATAAGTTGAAAAGCCTCTTCGTTCGAATTCAAATCAGGAGCATATCCGCCTTCATCACCTACAGTAGTCGGTAATTTTTTTTGTTTCAAAATTTTTTGTAAATGATGAAAAATTTCGGCACCACAACGTAAAGCCTCTTTAAAAGATGGAAAATTAGTCGGTAAAATCATAAATTCTTGAAAATCCACATTATTAGATGCATGTGCGCCACCATTAATAACGTTCATCATAGGAACAGGTAATTGTTTAAGTTGAACACCACCTAAGTATTCATAAAATTCTAAATTTAAATAATTAGCTCCTGCTTTAGCACAAGCTAAAGAAACTCCTAAAATAGAATTAGCTCCTAATTTAGATTTATTAGGCGTTCCATCAAGTTCAATTAACATTTTATCAATCAAATTTTGTTCCAAAACAGAAACATTTTTTAATTTTGGTTCAACAATCTTTAAAACATTGCCAACTGCTTTCAAAACACCTTTACCTAAAAATCTTTTAGGATCATTATCTCTTAATTCTACTGCTTCATATTCTCCAGTAGAAGCTCCAGAAGGGACAATAGCTCTTCCAAAAAAACCTGATAAAGTATAAACTTCAACTTCTAATGTAGGATTCCCTCTCGAATCTAAAATTTCACGAGCTAAAATTTTATCAATATATGGCATCTCACAACTCCTTTTTTTATTTAATATAGAATATTAATAAAATATTAATCACCAAAGCAAATAAATGTCATCATTAATAAAATAAAATACATAATTATTATAATATTTTTTTATATAAAAGTATATTTTATAAACTTATTCATATTTATTTAAAAAAATATAATATATAAAAGATAATTAATTATATTAATTATTTGAATTATTAATTAATCCAAAAATTAGTTTTTTGTTTAAATTGAACTAAAATATTTTTTTAAAAACAATAAATATGTTAAAATTATTATGATTTATGAATATAAAAAATTATTGATAAAAAATTTTTTTAGATATCTTTATATCAATAATTTTTTTGAAATAAATAAAATAAAAATAACTAAGAGGTTTTTATAATAAAAAAATATGTTTATAAATAAATTATTAATTTTTTTAATAGGTCTTATTTTAGGATTTTTTTTAGGAGCTATTATATACGAATTAGCATTATCAGAAATAGTTAAACCAAAAACGTGGGAATTAAAAATTTTACCAAAAATACCCCAAAAAGAGACCGTAAAATATCAAATTTTTTATAAATGGATTCATTATATACAAATAATAACTCGAAAAATAAATGAATGGATAACAAATATAAATAAAAAATAATTTTTTCTTATTAAAGTTAAAATATAACATTTAATAAAATACATGTAAAAAAAATTAAAAATTAATATATATAAGATAAAGTTTTTTTAATTTTTAAATCATCATCTTTCTTTTTCAAAATTAATCTCTTATCATATTTTTTCTTTCCACGAGCTAAATAAATCTCTAATTTTAATAAATTTCTATCAGAAATAATTTTAGTAGGAATAACACTTAATCCTTTAACTTGTATTGTTTTTTTGATTTGTAAAATTTCTCTTTTATTCAATAAAAGTTTTTTTTTTCTTTTATCATCGTAATCAAATTTATTACAAAATTCATATTTTTCAACAAACATATTGAAAACAAAAATTTCATTACTTTCAATTTTTATATAAGAGTTTTGTAAATTAACTTTCTTTAATCTTATAGATTTTACTTCGTTACCTAACAATTGAATTCCGGCAATATATTTTTTGTCTAAAAAATAATCATAAAAAGCTTTTTTATTATTCAAAATTATTTTTATCATTATTTTCAATCACTTTGTTTTTTTATTTTCCAAAATCATTTATTAAAAATTAAATAAATGATTTTGGATTTTTTTAATATTTGTAAACAAATTAACAAAAAAATTTAAATTATTTTTTTAATTTTATATATTTATTTATAGCATTTTTGATGACAGTAAATGCTTTAAATTTATCAAATATATCTTCTATAACAACTGTTTTTTTTTCTAAATCTTTATAATGAGATAAAAAATGTTTTATTTCTTCCAAAATAGAAACTGGAACATCTTCAATATTTTGATATTTTTCCATAGAATGATCATGGATAGGAACAGAGATTATTTTCTCATCTAACTTCCCATTATCAATCATTTTAATAACTCCGATAGGTCTACATTGAACAATAACCATAGGTTCTAATATTTCTTGTGATAAAACAAAAACATCTAACGAATCATTATCTTCGCAATGAGTTAAAGGAATGAAACCATAATTAGAAGGATAAACAAAAGAAGTATTTAAAATACGATCTAATTTTAAAAAACCTGTTTCTTTATCTATCTCATATTTTTTTTTGCTACCTTTAGAAATTTCAATAAAAACAAGAAAATCATTTTCAATAACTCTATCAGGACTAACATTTTGTAAAAAATTCATATATTAAATTTTACCTTTATTTTTTATTTTTTAAAATAAAAATAAATCTAATTATATTATATATATTTTATACCAAATAACACATTATATATTTTTAGGAAAATAAATTCATAGAATCAAATCTGAACAGATTAATTTTTTTAAAAAATATTTTTTTATTTTGTTTAATATTAATAGTTAAATGATTAAAAAATAAATGTTCTTTAGTATTTAAATCTAAAATTAAAATTTTATCTATCAATCTTAAATTTTCTTCATTTTGTTTTTCGTCTTTAAAAATTTCATAAAAAAGAAGATAAAATATATTATTTTCGTTTTTTTCTATCTTTAACAAAAAACCTATAGTTTGATGTTCTTTTGTCAAAGATAATTCAAAATTCATTTCTTTCAAAGGTTTTATGTTTTTATGATCTACAGAACAATGAAGAGAAAAAATTTTAGGAACAAAAATAGAGATTACTTTTTTTATCAAATGTAAAAAAAATTTTTTATCTAAAATATCCATATCATCAATATCAATGATATTTGCTAAAAATTCTTCATGCAAAACATCAATATCTTGTTTTGATATTTTTTCTTCATCCATTTTACTTAAATGTTTAAGATAAGAATTAAAATGTTGTTTAAAAATAATCAAATCTTCGTTTTTTAGATTAATTATTTCAAAAATCAAATCTATCAAAGAATAACCAGAAATTTTACAATTACAAAAAGAAATATCAACAGAATGAATATCTTTTATATCTTCATCTTTAAAATAAAAATACCCCAAAGAAGGATCTTTCCTTAATAAAGAATAAAAACAAACAGTTTCTAAACCTATTTTATCATATTTATTATCGATAAATTCTTCTTTAAAACCTGAAATATCTAAAAAATCAAATAAAAAATCTATTTTAGGAATATTATGATATAATAAACCAAAAATAAACTGTTTAAAATTTAAACATTCTTGAAATGAAGAACATGAAACAGTACGAATATTATCAATGCCATAAAATAATCTTATTTTTTTAGACAAAAAAGACCCTAAATCATATTTCCATCCTAAAAAAACATGTTTTTTCTTTGAATCTTTTTTATATTTATTTTTTAATAAATCATTAATTTCTATTTTTTCATTTTCAACATCAAAAGATATATTTGATTGTTTTAAAGAATCAAAAGATATTTTTTTGTTTTTTTCTATTGCTTTAAAAAATAAACTATCCACTTTAATTTTTGGTTGAGAAGATGAATTGTATTTTTTTTCTTTAATTTCGTCAGCATCATTGATTTTGGTAGATTCTTCGGATTCATTATAATATTTTTTCAATTCATCATCATTATTAATAGCTTTAAGATTGATTAAACTAACTCTTAATAAAAACAAAAATGTAAATAAAAAAATAAAATTAATTTTTTTTAAAAAAAATTTATTTTTTTTCAATTAATTATTTCTTTCTAAATAAATATTATTTTTTTAAAAATAAAATAATAATAAATAAATTAAAAAATTAAAAAATTAAAATAATAAAATATTAAAAATTTTTTTAAAAAAAATTAAATTTACATAATTAAAAATTTATATTTAAATGGCGGCTCCGGGCAGAATCGAACTGCCGACACGAGGCTCTTCAAGCCACTGCTCTACCGACTGAGCTACAGAGCCCTCTAAATGGCGGTCTGAACGGGATTCGAACCCGCGATCTCCTGCGTGACAGGCAAGCATGTTAACCACTACACCATCAAACCTTTTTTTAATTTTAATTGGTTGCGGGAGAAGGATTTGAACCTTCGACCTTCGGATTATGAGCCCGACGAGCTACCAAACTGCTCTATCCCGCGATCATAATAACTTAATACAAAAAAAACATAAAAATAATTTTAACAAACTTTGGCGGAGAAAGAGGGATTCGAACCCCCGCATCCTTTCAGATCTTCCAGTTTTCAAGACTGGCCCCTTAAACCGCTTGGGTATTTCTCCAACTTTTTCTAAAATAATGGTGGACCTGGTAGGATTCGAACCTACGACCAACCGGTTATGAGCCGGTAGCTCTAGACCAGCTGAGCTACAGGTCCATTTGGTGGCGACAGAGGGATTCGAACCCTCGACCTCACGGGTATGAACCGAACGCTCTAACCGGCTGAGCTACACCGCCTGTATTTAATATTTTTTTTTATATTTATTATTTTCTCTTATATTATAACATTTTATTACTATTTTACATGGTGGAGTTTAGCGGATTCGAACCGCTGACATCCTGTGTGCAAGACAGGTGCTCTACCAACTGAGCTAAAACCCCTATATAAATGGTACCTAGAGCCGGAATTGAACCGGCACGGCTTTTAACCATGGGATTTTAAGTCCCACGTGTCTACCAATTCCACCATCCAGGCTTTTAAACATATTTTTTTATTATTAAAATAATAACAAAATGGTGTCCCGTAAAGGACTCGAACCTTTGACACCTTGATTAAAAGTCAAGTGCTCTACCAACTGAGCTAACGGGACACTTTATTAATGGTGCCAAAAACAGGAATCGAACCCGTAACCTACTGATTACAAGTCAGTTGCTCTACCTATTGAGCTATTTTGGCCTTTTATAAATAAAATGGTAGAGGATGAGGGACTTGAACCCCCGACTTTCTGCTTGTAAGGCAAACGCTCTCCCAACTGAGCTAATCCTCTTAAAGTAAACCTTGGCAAATCTTATTTTTGCTTTTGAAATCAAAAACTATCTTCAGGTTAAAAGGACTTAACTGCTGTATTCGGAATGGGAACAGGTGTTTCCCCTTTTATTAATTACCAAGGTTCTTTCAAAACTAGATAAACACAACCTTTTTAATTCTTCTTAAAATCAAAGTCAATGGATCATTAGTACTAGTCAGCTGAAAAGATCACTCTTCTTACACCTCTAGCCTATCTACCTGATAGTCTTTCAGGGATCTCATAGGGAAATCTCATCTTAAAGGAGGCTTCACACTTAGATGCTTTCAGTGTTTATCCTTTCTATACATAGCTACTCAGCTATGGCTCTGGCGAACCAACTGAAACACCAGCGGTATATCCATCCCGGTCTTCTCATACTAGGGACAGCTCTTTTCAAATTTCCAACGCCCACGACGGATAGAGACCGAACTGTCTCACGACGTTCTGAACCCAGCTCGCGTTCCGCTTTAATGGGCGAACAGCCCAACCCTTGGAACCTTCTCCAGCTCCAGGATGCGATGAGCCGACATCGAGGTGCCAAACCGCTTCGTCGCTGTGAACGCTCGGAAGCGATAAGCCTGTTATCCCCAGGGTAGCTTTTATCCGTTGAGTTACGACCCTTCCATACGGTATCGTAAGATCACTAAGTCCGACTTTCGTCTCTGCTCGACTTGTAGGTCTCGCAGTCAAGCTCCCTTATGCCTTTACGCTCTCTAAATGATTTCCGACCATTTTGAAGGAACCTTATGAACGCCTCCGTTACTCTTTAGGAGGCGACCGCCCCAGTCAAACTGCCCACCAAACACTGTCCCTCGTAATCCACTTACGTAGGTTAGAACATAAAAAATTAAAGGGTGGTATCCCAAAGGTGACTCCCTTTAAACTAGCGCATAAAGTTCTCCGTCTCCCACCTATTCTGTACATCAATTTCTCAAATTCAATATTAAGCTACAGTAAAGCTCCATGGGGTCTTTTCGTCCTGTCGCGGGTAATCGGCATTTTCACCGATAATTTGATTTCACCGAGACTCTTGTTGAGACAGCGCCCAAATCGTTATGCCTTTCGTGCGGGTCGGAATTTACCCGACAAGGAATTTCGCTACCTTAGGACCGTTATAGTTACGGCCGCCGTTCACTGGGACTTCAATTCAATGCTTCGGTTTAACCCTAACATCTCCTTTTGATCTTCCAGCACCGGGCAGGCATCAGCCCCTATACATCACCTCACGGTTTAGCAGAGACCTATGTTTTTGATAAACAGTCGCTTGGGCTTCTTTTCTGTGACTTTTGCTTTTTACACAAAAGTTCTCCTTATCCCTAAGTTACGGAGTAATTTTGCCGAGTTCCTTAACAAGAGTTTTCTCGCGCGTCTTAGTATACTCTACCTACCCACCTGTGTCGGTTTGCGGTACAGGTAAAAAAACAATTAACCCTAGAAGCTTTTCTTGAAAGTATGACATCGGTCATCTTACCTTCGAATCTAATTTTTTAGAATAAGAAAACGGATTTACCTGTTTTCTCAAACTCGATCCTTCAACCCTAATCCATATAAAGGGCATGCCTAGCCTTCTTTGTCCCTCCATCAGTTGTTTTTTTAGTGCAGGAATATTCGCCTGCTTACCATCGACTACGTATTTCTACCTCACCTTAGGACCTGACTAACCCAGGGCGGACGAACCTTCCCCTGGAAACCTTGGGTTTTTGACGGATAGGATTCTCACCTATCTTTTCGTTACTTACACCGGCATTCTCACTTCTGATCTCTCCACCACTGCTTCCGCTATGGCTTCACTGATATCAGAACGCTTCCCCTACCATATTTAACATTCGTTAATATCCGTAGCTTCGGTATAATGTTTGAGCCCCGATAAATTTTCGGTGCGAAGTCATTAGACTAGTGAGCTATTACGCACTCTTTAAAAGATGGCTGCTTCTAAGCCAACTTCCTAGCTGTTTTAACATCTTCACTTCCTTTTCCACTTAACATTAATTTAGGGACCTTAGCTGACGGTCTGGGCTCTTTCCCTTTTGACTATGGACCTTATCACCCACAGTCTGACTGCTGATTGTTTTTTATGACATTCGGAGTTTAATTAAAATCAGTACTTCGAGGTGAAGCCATCACTTATTTAGTGCTCTACCTTCATAAAAACTATTAATCAACGCTAGCCCTAAAGCTATTTCGGGGAGAACCAGCTATCTCTGAGTTCGATTGGAATTTCACCCCTAGCCACAAGTCATCCAAACACTTTTCAACGTGTCCTGGTTCGGTCCTCCATTTAGGATTAACTAAACTTCAACCTGCTCATGGCTAGCTCACTTCAGTTTCGGGTCTATGACATACAACTAAACGCTCTTTTAAAACTCGCTTTCGCTACGGCTCCGTTCCTTAAAACTTAACCTTGCTCTATATCATAACTCGCCGGTTCATTCTGCAAAAGGCAAGCCATCACTCATTAACGAGCTCTGACTAATTGTAGGCATACAGTTTCAGGATCTATTTCACTCCCCTCTCGGGGTTCTTTTCACCTTTCCTCACGGTACTAGTTCACTATCGGTCACTAAGAAGTATTTAGCCTTAGGAGATGGTCCTCCTGTCTTCCAACAAGATTTCTCGTGTCTCGCCGTACTTTGTAGGATACTCTAGATAAAAAGTTTTCCCTTACAGGACTTTCACCTTCTTTGGTGTTTCTTTCCAGAAACTTCAAGTTGCTTTTTATTTTGTAACTAGTTAATAGTATCCAAGGCTATTCCGTGTTCGTTCGTCACTACTAGCGGAATCGTTATTACTTTCTTTTCCTGCAGTTACTTAGATATTTCAGTTCACTGCGTTCCCTTTTTGATTTTACAATCAAAAAACTACAATTTTACTGTAGTAGGTTGCCCCATTCGGAAATCCATGGATCTTCATTTATTTACAACTCCCCATGGTGTATCGCCGTTAATTGCGTCCTTCATCGGCTCTTAGTGCCAAGGCATTCACTGTACGCCCTTACTTTCTTCAAATTTAATTGAATTAAGCAAATCATGTTTATCTACTTTTCAAAGAACTTTCTTCGAAGTAAATATTTTCCTGATATAAAATTGGTGGGCCTAAGTGGACTTGAACCACCGACCTCACGCTTATCAGGCGTGTGCTCTAACCAACTGAGCTATAGGCCCTTTGGTCTTTTATATAAGAGAAACACTTTTTTTATAAAAAGAAAAACTTATATTTTAACCTAAGTCTTTCAAAACTGAAGATGATGATTTTTATATGTATATCCTTAGAAAGGAGGTGATCCATCCTCACCTTCCGGTAAGGATACCTTGTTACGACTTAACCCCAATCATCAACCCTACCTTAGACAGCTCCCTCTTCTTGCAAAGTTAAGCCACTGCTTTCGGGTATTGCTAACTTTCGTGGTTTGACGGGCGGTGTGTACAAACCCCGAGAACGTATTCACCGCGACATGCTGATTCGCGATTACTAGCGATTCCAGCTTCATGAAGTCGAGTTGCAGACTTCAATCCGTACTGAGACTACCTTTTTGAGATTGGCTAAAAACTCGCGTTTCAGCTACTCTTTGTAATAGCCATTGTATCACGTTTGTAGCCCAGATCATAAGGGGCATGATGATTTGACGTTATCCCCACCTTCCTCCAATTTTTAATTGGCAGTCTCGCTAAAGTCCCCACCATTACGTGCTGGCAACTAGCGACAGGGGTTGCGTTCGTTTTAGGACTTAACCTAACATCTCACGACACGAACTGACGACAACCATGCACCACCTGTATCCCTGATAACCTCCACTATATTTCTATAGCTTTGCAGAGTATGTCAAGACCTGGTAAGGTTTTTCGTGTATCTTCGAATTAAACAACATGATCCACCGCTTGTGCGGAGTCCCGTCAATTCCTTTAAGTTTCATACTTGCGTACGTACTACTCAGGCGGAGTACTTAATGTGTTAACTTCAGTACCGAGGTTACCCCCGACACTTAGTACTCATCGTTTACAGCGTGGACTACCAGGGTATCTAATCCTGTTTGCTCCCCACGCTTTCGTGCCTCAGCGTCAGTAAAGACCCAGCAAGCCGCCTACGCTTCTGGTGTTCCTCCATATATTTACACATTTTACCGCTACACATGGAATTCCGCTTGCCTCTATCTCACTCTAGTCAAGACAGTTTCTATAACAAGACAGCGTTAAGCACTGAAATTAAATTATAGACTTATCTAACCGCCTACGCACCCTTTACGCCCAATAATTCCGGATAACGCTCGCCCCCTATGTCTTACCGCGGCTGCTGGCACATAGTTAGCCGGGGCTTATTCATTGAATAACGTCAAGATAGTTTTTCCACTATTTTTTCTTCTTCAATAAAAGAACTTTACATACCGAAATACTTCATCGTTCACGCGGCGTCGCTCGGTCAGAGTTTCCTCCATTGCCGAAAATTCCCTACTGCTGCCTCCCGTAGGAGTTTGGGCCGTGTCTCAGTCCCAATGTGGCTGTTCAACCTCTCAGTCCAGCTACACATCATAATCTTGGTAAGCCTTTACCTTACCAACTAACTAATGTGGCGCAAGCCCCTCTTTAAGCATACCCTCCGAAGAAGGTCTTTTAAAAACAAAAAGATGCCTTTTTGTTTCCTATCCAGTCTTAGCAACCGTTTCCGATTGTTATCCTCGTCTTAAAGGTAGGTTACTTACGTGTTACTCACCCGTTCGCCACTAAGACCTTTTTGAAGGATCTCCGTTCGACTTGCATGTATTAGGCGCGCCGCCAGCGTTCATCCTGAGCCAGGATCAAACTCTTGGTTTATAAAATTTTTGATATTTTAATAACAAAAATTTTGTTTTTATCAATTAAAAATTAATATTAAAATATCATCTTCAGTTTTCAAAAACACAAATTTTTAAATAAATAAGATAAAAAAATATTAAATGGTGAAGGGGGATGGATTCGAACCATCGTACCTTACGGAGCAGTTTTACAGACTGATGCGTTTAGCCACTTCGCTACCCCTCCGAATACATAAAATAAATTAAAAAAATAATTTTTTTATCCAAAAAACTAAAAATAATTTTAACATAATTTATAACAAATAAATAAATCAAAATAAATTTTTCATAACATTTATAATTATACTAAATTATAATTAAAAATATTTTATTTTCTTTAAAAAAAATCCAAAATTTATAATTACAAATACACAACTTTCTTATATATTTTTATTTATAAATTTCATAAAAATTAAATATTTATAAAGAATAAATTATAAAATTTATTCTTTTATAAAATTAATTTAACTTTATTATTATACAAAAAATATTTTATTTTATTGTAAAAAAATATTTTTAATTAATTTTTTTTATTATAATCAAAATAAATTATTTTCAAACTTTATATATACAAAAAATTATTAATAAGTTTGTAAATTCTTAACTAAAAACTTTAATTTAAATATAAAAAATTAAATTTCAATAATTTTATTTAATTCTTGAAAATACAATTAATATTATATTTTGGTTTCAAAATAAATCAATAAAAAAACTCACAATTATTTATAATTATTTATATAAAAAAATCGAATAATTAAAAAATTAATTATTCGATATAAAATATACTCAAAATAAATTTTAATCTATTTTTTTATTGTTTTTTTCATAAAAATAATAACCTAATAAAGCTAAAGATGCTACACCTATACTTAAAATAATAGCTATCGTAAATAAACTAAAAAAACTTTTTTTCTTAACAGTAAACTCAACTTCTAATTCTCCTTGAAAATCATCAGATTTAACTGTAGCTTTAGTTTCAGTTGGTTCGCCTACTATTTGTAAATTTTTATTTTTTAAATTGTTATTTTTTTCTTTAATTTTACTTATAATTTCTTCTTTAGTAGCTTTTAAATCTTTAGATGTAATTTCACCTAAATCTTTAGTTTTTAAAAAAGTAGATAATTCAACTTTTGAAACTTCTTTTTTCTTAACAGTAAAAGTAACTTCTGCTTCGCCTTGAAAATCATCAGATTTAACTGTAGCTTTAGTTTCAGTTGGTTCGCCTACTATTTGTAAATTTTGATTTTTTAAATCGCTATTTTTTTCTTTAATTTGACTTATAATTTCTTCTTTAGTAACTTTTAAATCTTTAGATTTAATTTCACCTAAATCTTTATTTTTTAAAAAAGTAGATAATTCAACTTTTGAAACTTCTTTTTGTTTAACAGTAAAAGTAACTTTTGCTTCGCCTTGAAAATCATCAGATTTAACTGTAGCTTTATTTTCAGTTGGTTCGCCTAATATTTGTAAATTTTGATTTTTTAAATTGTTATTTTTTTCTTTAATTTTACTTATAATTTCTTCTTTAGTAGCTTTTAAATCTTTAGATGTAATTTCACCTAAATCTTTAGTTTTTAAAAAAGTAGATAATTCAACTTTTGAAACTTCTTTTTTCTTAACAGTAAAAGTAACTTCTGCTTCGCCTTGAAAATCATCAGATTTAACTGTAGCTTTAGTTTCAGTTGGTTCGCCTACTATTTGTAAATTTTGATTTTTTAAATCGCTATTTTTTTCTTTAATTTGACTTATAATTTCTTCTTTAATAACTTTTAAATCTTTAGATTTAATTTCACCTAAATCTTTATTTTTTAAAAAAGTAGATAATTCAACTTTTGAAACTTCTTTTTTCTTAACAGTAAAAGCAACTTCTACTTCGCCTTGAAAATCATTAGATTTAACTTTAGCATTAGTTTTAGTTGGTTCACCTACTATTTGTAAATTTTGATTTTTTAAATTGTTATTTTTTTCTTTAATTTGACTTATAATTTCTTCTTTGGTGATCGTTGTGCCTTCAATTAGGATTAAACCTAATTCTTTTGTCGATAAAACATCACTCAAATTATCAATAGCTTTGATTTGTGTTAAATAAAAAACATTTAAAAATAAAAACATAAAAACAAAAATTAAAGATATAAAACTTTGAATATTAATTTTTCTATTCATTTGTTTTTCTATCATTTTGTTTTCCTATCTAATTCAATATGTTTGAAATATATTTTCAAAATTGTGAGAATAATTTCTATAAAATTACTTCTACATATTAATTTTACAATAAAAAAAAACAAAAAAATTGAATAATTTATAAATTCTGAAAAAAATATTATAATAAAAAATTTTTTATATTAAAATGATGAAATCATTTTTTATCGTTTTTATCATTTTATAATTAATAAAAACAATAAAAAAATACTTTTTTGATATTTTTTTAAAATTTAGGTACTTTTCAATTCATAAAATATTTTCTTAGTTTAAAAAAGTATTAAATAATCAAATTAATTTGAAGTTTTAAATATTTATTTTAAAAATAAAATTTTTATTCAAAAAATTTATTTTCTAAAAAAATAAAGTTTAACTTATATTAGTTAAACTCTATAAATTAAAATTAAAAATTTAATAATTTGCTAAAATATTTTATAACTTGAACCATATCCAGTTGATAAGGTTTTAAAGAGTTTTGTTTGTTTAAAAATATAAAATTAACTTTATACCATTGAAAAAGTTGATTATAAAGCGCTAAATCTAATTGTTCAATATTAACTGTTCTTAATTTGGCAATCTTAATAAAAATTTGATACCAAGTCAAATTAGTATTATAAGGGACAAAAGATTTTATTTCCCATTGGATACAACATTCTAAAATTAAAAATAAATCTGTTTTAATAATTTGATATTTATTATTCAATGCATAAAACAAATGAAAACTATTGATATAATGTTTTCTTTTTTTCATTTCTTGAATCCATTGATAAATAGATAAATTAAAATAACTTCGGCCTTTTTTTAAAAAAATTCCATAGATTTATTATTTTTTTTATTATTTAAACAATAATCATACATCCCAAACTCTTTTCTGAGAGCACATAAGGATAAATCAGAACTATATGGATAAAGTTCATAAGGTAATATTCTCATTTGTGAAAATCATTTCTTTTTATTTTTTTTAAAAAATATTAAATAATTTTTAATATTAAACTTAATAAAATTAAATAATTATTTTAAAATATATTTTTTTAATCATATCTTTTAATAATAACTTATTTATTATTAAAAGATAACTAATTTTTATATGTAAGTATTTTTTATATTTTGGTTATTAATTATTTTTAAAATAAAGATGCGTTTATGTCAAGTATTTGTATTTATCGATTTTATTACAAACTGGTCTCCTCATCTAAAACGTACAAGCAAATTTCTCAAACATATTCTCATAAACAAATAGTTCTAAACATCATTTTATTAACCTTTAAACAATATTCTTTTTATATATTTGGGTATTATATTTTTAAAATTGAACCTATTTATTTTATTAAAATTTGCTATCTATTTTTTTATTTTTTTTATTATCATAATCGACACATTAATTATTTATAAGTAAATATATAAAATTTTGATTTTATTATTGTATAATCAAAATTTATAATTTATTAAACTTAAAATACAAATTAAATACTCTTATATTAAATTTATTACCTTTATAATTAAAATTAGCAAATTAATTATAAAAAAAACTTAGTTAATAAATAACTAAGCTATATTTATAATTAAATATTTAATGTTTTTTTTTCGATATCATTTCTTAATCTTAAACAATTCAAAATAACTAATAAAGTACTTCCTTCATGAGCAATAACTGCTATAGGTAAAGGTAATTGAAAGAAAATATTAATTAAAAAAAATACTATTATAATAAAAAAAGCGAATATAATATTTTGCCATACTACTTTATTTAGTTTTTTAGACAACTTATGTGCATATATTATTTTTCTTAAATCATTTTTAACTAAAACAATATCCGCAATATCAATAACAACATCGCTACCTTCTTGTAAAGTTATTGAAATATCAGAAGTAGCTAAAGCAGGAGAATCATTAACTCCATCACCAACCATAGCAACAATATGTTTTTGTTCTTTCATTTCATTAATATATTTAACTTTATCTTCTGGCAAACAATTAGACAAAACATAATTCAGATTCAAATCAGAAGAAATAGCTTCTGCTACTTGCTTGTTATCTCCTGTCAGCATAATAGTATTAACATTATTTTTATTAAAATACTCAATAATTTCTTTAGATTCATTACGAACTATATCAATTATAGTAATAATCATAATAATTTTATCATTATGGCTAAAATATATAACTGTTTGACCTTGATTCAAAAATTCTTGAGTTTTTTCTTCTATTTTAGTAGGAACTTTTTCAAAAATATCATATTTAGCTATTTTATAATGATTATCTTTTTTATCGAAAGCTTCAATACCGACTCCGATTAAATTAGTAGTTTTTAATTTTAAAGAAAAATTTAAATCAAAATTTTCTTTTAAATATTTTTGTATTGAAAAAGCTATCGGATGATTTGAATCTTTTTCCATCGTCCATAAAATATCTAAATATTGTTTTCTTTCATTTTCTAATATTTCTGAATTAAAAAAAACTTCTTTAACTTCAATTTTTCCTTGCGTTAAAGTGCCTGTTTTATCAAAAACAATAGTTTGAACCTCAGATAAAATACCTAAAGATTTTCCATTTTTTAATAAAACTCCTTTTTTAGCTAAATTAGAAATAGCCGAAAAAGTAGCTGGTATATCAGCAACAGCTAAAGCGCATGGAGCAGCAACAGTTAAAAAAATCATACTTTTCAATAAAATTTCTTTAAACTTTATTTCAGTATAAACACAATAATTATATATTCCAGATACAACAATAAACCCTAAAATAGCAAATATAATTAATTTAATATATACAGGAGCTATTTTATTAATGAAAGAAGCTTTTTTAGAAACATTGTTTTGAATTTTTTCAGTTAATCTAATTATTTCAGAAAAAATATTTTTATCTTCCGTTTGAGTAATTTCAACTATCAAAGTATTACTTAAATTCAAATTACTACCTAAAACTTTATCACCTTTTTTTTTTTCTAAAGGAATACTTTCGCCTGTAATAGCCGATTCGTCTATAGAAGAATGACCTAATACAATAACACCATCAGAAGGTATTTGTTCACCATTCAAAACCATAACTCGATCGCCTATTTTTAAATCAGAAACATCTATCAATTCGTAATCATTATTTTTTTTTAATAATCTAGCTTTTTTTGGTTTTATATCTAAAAGTTTTTTTATATCCTTTTGATTTTTATTTTCGACATATTCTTCTAAAAAATGAGCTCCTCCGAAAATAATAATCAATAAAATAGATTCATTATAATGTTTCATAAAAAAAGACAAAAAAGAAACCAAAATCATTAAAATATGAACATTAAAAGTTAATTTTCGATTTTTCTTTGTTTGTTCGTAAGTTTTAATCAAGCCTTCTTTAATAACTGGGTATCCAGTTAAAAATAAAATAAAAATTGCTAAAAATATTTTGGAAAAATTTGATTTTGAATCATCCATTCCAAAAGTAATTCCAAATTCTAAAGGAATAAAAAATAAAAAATAAAATAAAATACCTATAAAAAATAAATAAATAAATTTTTTATGACTTTCAAATTCTTTTTCTTTCAAAGTACTATTCATTATAACTATAATATTATCTTTCTAAAGAATTTATAAAATCACTATTTTAAAAACAATTTTGTTTTTTTAAAAATTTATTTTTAATTTTATGAAACTGATTAAAAATCATCCTCTATTTGTATTTCCTTCTAATTAAAAATTATTTTCTGTTACTTCTTGAAAAACTTTTTTACATTTTTCCTCAATCATCTGTCTTGTTTCTTGAGTAATTGGATGAGCGATATCTATATAAACACCTTTAGAATTTTTTGTACTTGGCATTGCGATAAACAAACTTCTTTCACCTTCGATAATTTTAATACCATGAACTACAAAACAATCATTTAATGTAATAGAAGCTTTACCTCTTAATCTAGTTTTACTGTTAGGATATAAATTCACTTTAACATTTGTAACTTGAAAATTGATTTGACTATCTGTATTTTCAAATGTTCCCATTTCCATTTTGCTTTCTTCTTTATCAACCATTTCTTGGAAAGCTTTATTAACTTTCTCTTCAATCATTTGTCTTGTTTCTCTATTGATAGGATGAGCAATATCTACATAAATTCCTTTGGAATTTTTTGTACTTGGCATTGCGATAAAAAGACCTTTTTCGCCTTCTATAACTTTAATATTATGAACTACAAAACAATTATTTAATGTAATAGAAGCGACAGCTTTTAATCTATTTTTATTAGTATATAAATTTATTCTTACGTAAGTAACTTGCATTTTAATATATATTTATCCCTTATTAATAATTTATCTTATTTTATATTTATTTAAATATAATTTTAATACTATAAAGTATGTTAACATATTTATTAAAAAATAACATCTTTATTTTAATATTTTATATAACTTTATATTTTTTAATTTTTTAATTTCTATTTAAAATTAAAAAAATTTAAAAAAAGCATTGTTATTTCTTTAAATCTTGAAATACTAATTTCTTCAGCTCTAATATTTTTAGAAATATTATATTTTTGAAAAAAATTTAAAATTTCATTTTTATCAATATCAAAATTTTTACTTAAGTTATTAAGTAAATTTTTTCTTTTTTGCTGAAAAGCAGCTTTAACAAATCGATAAAAATCTTTTTCAATAAATTCTTTTTCTTCATTATTCAAATCAAATTTATCAAATCTCAAAACAATACCATCAACTTTAGGTTGTGGAAAAAACATATTTTTTTTTATTACTTTTATTTTAATAATACGAGTTAAAGATTGTACTAAAACACTTAAAGCATTATAATTTTTTTCTTTTTCCTTAGATATAATCCTCAACCCTAATTCTTTTTGAATCATAATAGTAAAAGTTTTGATTTGAGGTATAAATAAAATCTTAAATAAAAGAGAAGTAGAAATAGAATAAGGCAAATTGCCAATCAAAACTATTTCTTCTTTTTGAAAATATTTTTTAAAATCTTCTAATAAATCACGTGATAAAACATCATCATAAATAATATTAATTTTAGATTCTTCATCAAAATCTAAAAAATTCTTTAAATCAGAATCAATTTCATAAACTAAAACCTTTTTAGCTTGAGGCAATATTAAACGAGTTAAAGAGCCTTTACCTGGACCAATTTCAACAACATTTTTATTCTCTAAATCAGCTTTTTGGATAATATTTTTTAATAAATTAACATCACTTAAAAAATTTTGTCCATATTTTTTTTTAAATATATGTTTTTGTTTCATTCTTGATATTCTCTATAAAAAAATTTTGATTTATTTTGTTTTTTTCCTGATTTCTTATTTAAAACAACATTATTAATGATAGGTGATTCTTTACTAAAAACTTTGAATTGCGATTTATTTTTTTTATAAACCAAAATACTTTCACCAATATTCTCATCCTTATTATTATAAATAATAAACGAAATATCTTTGTCATAAGTATAATATTCTTTATTATCGCCATAATAATTATTAATTTTTTCAATTTGTTCTTTATTTTTTTTAGAATTATTTTCTAAACAACTCCAAATCTTACGATTTAAAAAATCAAAACATAAATCAGATAAAATTTGATCTTTTTCATCTTTTAAATAAAAGATTAAAGTATTTATATAAAAATCATCAATATCCAAATAAGCTTGAATATCATCAGGATTTTTCTGAAATTTTTTTAAAATAGAAAGAATACTATTAGAATTATTTTCCCTATTTATTTGAAATTCATAATTTCCTTTTAATAAACAAAGAAGTCTTTTAAAAATGTTTCTAAAAATAACTGAAAATCCTAATACTTTCGAATGATTATATACTATAGAATGCATATGATAACGACTAATTAAATAATTTTCTATAACAGAAATATTGCTTTTTTTGAACACAATATTATTATTTTTTTTATCTATTTCCATACTCCTAATTAAACGTTCGGAATCAATATAACCATAACTTACACCCACAAAAAAAGCATCTCTTTTTAAATAATCTAAACGATCGAAATCTAATTGACTTGTTAAAAGTTGTTCAATCAACTTAAATTTATTTTCTTTTTTAATTATAGAAGCAACATCATATTTAAAATTCAGATCTAGTTTATCTAAAATATCAATAATCTGAGAATGTTTTTCAATTATTTCTGCACTTTTTTTTTCATGATTAGTTTCGAAAATTTCCTCAAAAACATGAGAATAAGAACCATGGCCTACATCATGTAATAAAGCTGTAGTTAATAAAAGCATTTGATCTCTATGAGTAAATATGCCTTTTAAAATACTATTATTTTTGTCTAAAAATCTTCTAGCTAATTCATAAACTCCTAAACTATGAATAAAACGAGAATTTTCACCACAACTGAAAACAATATTGACAAAACTCAATTGTTTAATTCTCCTCAATCTTTGCATAGGAAAAGTATTAATTAATTGTTCTAAAAAATCATAATCAATATATATATAACCATAAATAGCATCATTAAAAACTTCAGGTTTTTTTAATTTTTTAGGTCTTTGATATTCTATAAATGTTGTGTTATTTTTATTATTAGTCAATATTTAATAAACTTCTTTCTGATAAATCATCCTAATTATTATCTCATTAAAATCTAAAACTTTTCTAAAAATTGAACAAAATCGAATATATAAATTAATTATTTATTACGCATTATTATAATAAAAATTTTATTTATTAAATAAGAATATTTAAATAATTTAAATTTCGGAAATCAATTGTCCTGAATCACCTGTTTTTAACAAAAAAGCACTTGCGTCATCAGTATCTAAATGACATTCTAATGAAAAACTTTCATCTACACGACATAAAACATTTCCTAAAATACCAGATTTAATACCATCAATTTTAATATTGATTACTTGTTTATCTACAACATTAAATTCCTTAGCTTCTTGTGGTGAAAAATGAATATGTCTATCAGCTATAATTACACCTTCTTTAATTTCGACTTGTCCCTTAGGTCCTATTAAAATAGCTGGAGCAGAACCTTTAATATCTCCTGAAGATCTAACAGGAACTTGCATTTTAATTCTTAAGCTATCACTTTGACTTATTTCTACTTGATCTAATTTTCTTACAGGACCTAAAATACGAACATTTTTTAAAATTTGTCCTGATAAACTCATAACATCAATTTTTTCTTCGGCAGCAAATTGCCCTTTTTGTTTTAAATTTTTACAAAAAGTTAATTTATAATTTTTAGAACCAAATAAAATATCAAGAGTTTCTTGAGATAAATGTGCATGCCTTCCTGAAACTCCTATTGGTATTAAATTCATAAATTCACATATCCTAATTTCTATTTAATTTATTTTTATTTTTTTAACTAGAATGATTTAATTAATATTATTTTTTTAATAAAAAAATTATTAAATTATATACAAATAATCAAAAAAATCATTATCATATTTAAATTATATAATAATGTAAATAAAATCAATAATTTAAATTACAAAAATTCAAAAAAGGAACCTGTATTATCATTAGGGTCGAATTGATCAATATCAGATTCGAATTGTTCATTATTTATTTTATTATTTGAATAAGTGTGTAATAATTTTTCTAAATATTTCCATTTTTTAATATGTTTTGGGTCTAAAAAATAATTTTTGATAATATCACGAGCTATATTGTAAGAATTACTAATAATATTACAAATTTTTTGTTCTTTTTCTTGTTCATTAGCTACCAATTTAAGTAATTCTGATTTTTCATTATTTTTTGTATCTTGTTCTAAAAACTTGTTTTCAAAAATATTTTTGTTACCTTCAGAATCGAACATTCCCAATTTTTCTATCATTTCTGAAGCAATCATTTGAACTTTTTTTAAATCATCACAAGAACCTATACTAACAGACTCGTAAAAAATTGATTCGGCTGCTCTTCCACCTAAAAATATAATAATTCTTTTAAGCAAATCATCACGAGTTAATAAATTTATATCTTTATTATCATTAGGTAAAAATAATGTATAACCGCCTTTGTCACCTCTCGACTCGACATTAATACGATGTACTTTAAAACCAAAAGCTTTAGATACAACAGCATGTCCTAATTCATGTATAATAATTCTATCTTGATCTAAATCATTTCTGGGAACTGTATTTTTAGGTCCTAAAACTACTTCATCCCAAGCATCATAAAAATTATCTATTGTTACTTCATTATTATTTGATTTATTAACTAATTTGTTTACTTCTTTTATCAAAGAATTCATTCCTGAAGCAGTAAAATTATTTTTTGATAAAAAATGAGATAAATTTTTTTTTTCTTCTTCTTTAAATGAAAATTTATATTTTTTAATAAAATATTCAAGAAGATTTCGAATATCATCCTGATTAGGATGGCCTAAATAAATATGTTTTCCTAAACGTCCTTCTCTAATCAAAGCTTCATCTAACAAGTCTTTTCTGTTGGTAGAACCAAAAACAATTCCATAAGGAGGTCTGCTTTTACCCTCTCCAGAATTAAAACCATCAATTTCTGATAATAAAGCGTTCAAACTATTTTCTATTTCAATATTTGTATTTCCTTCTGAACTTCTTTTTCTACCTATAGAATCTATTTCATCAATAAAAATAAAAAAATACCTTTGACCCTTATTAAAAGCTGTTTCTCTAGCTGTTTTAAAAAGTTTTCTGATACGAGCGGCTCCTACACCTACATATTTTTCTACAAATTCAGAACCATTAACAACATAAAAAGATGCATTTTTTCTCAAAGAACCAGCTAAACACTTAGCTAAATAAGTCTTACCTGTACCAGGAGGCCCATGTAACAAAAATCCTCTGGGAATATCTTGATTTTTATTTTTAATATTATCTATTAATTCATTCATGTCTTTTTTAACAAACTTAGAACTTTGAAAATCATCTTTAATTGTAAGATTATTTTCTTTAATTATTTTATCTTCGGCCCATTTTTTATCTGAATCGTTTAAAACATCAACATTTTTAATATTTGATATCGAACTAATGCCAACAGAAAAAAAGAAAATCATTAAAATATAAAAAACAATATTAACAATTATTTGAACTATTGATAAATAATATTTTAAATTTTTTTTTTTAGGTGATAATGGCGGTGGTATCGGTTTATTTCCTTGAGGGTTTTCAAAGATTTGTGGTTGCCAATTCATTTTATATCTCTCCTTTTATATTTTATTTTAGAAATAAAAATATATTTTTAAAACAACTTATATTTAAAATCATTTAAACAAAAAATATAAAAAAATTTTGAATGAAAATTAAAATTTAAAAATTTTGAATAGAAATTAAAATTTTTTTATATTTTTAAAAGATTTAATTTTGTTTTAATTTATATTTTTGCAAAAAATTATATAATACAGAAAATGGTTTTTTTTGAATTTTAGTTTGAGTATAATCAAAAGATAAAGGAACTGATTTATTAATAATAACTAAATGACGATTTAACAAAACTTCTTTTTTGAATTGAATTAATTTAGATTTTATTTTTAAATTTAAATTATTTAAATTATCAAAAATATTTTCTAAATTATCAAATTGATTCAATAATTTCAAAGCTGTTTTAGGTCCTATTGAAGGAACTCCTTTAATATTATCCGAATTATCTCCTGTTATACTTTTAAAATCAATCATTTGATTAGGCCTCAAACAAAATTCTTTCTCTAATGTTTGAGAATCATAATAAATAACATTTTTTAAACCTTGTTTAATTAAACAAACTGTAATATTAGAATCTATTAATTGAAGAAAATCTTTATCACTAGAAAAAATAAGAACAGAAATATTATTTCTTCCTGCTTGTTTTGCAATAGTTCCGATAATATCGTCAGCTTCGTAACCATCTTGTGAACAATGATGTATGCCTGACAAAGTTAAATATTCTTTAATTAAAAGAATTTGATTAATCAAAGATTCAGGAGTTTTAACACGACTTTGTTTATATCCTTCGTAAAATTTATGTCTATATGTTTTATATTTAGAATCAAAAGCGACACAAATATAATCTTCAGTTTTTTCCAAAATTTTTCTAAACATGTTTATAAAAACTATTAATGCATTTACATCTTGTCCTTCTTTATTTTGCATTATTTTTTTGTTTTTATAATAAGTAGCGTAATAAGCTCGAAAAACCAAAGAATTACCATCTACTAAAACTAATTTACGCATTTTTTATTTCTCTCCAAAACAAATATTTATAAACGAAAAAATCATTTTTAATTTAAAAATTTATTCAATAAATCTTCAGGATTATTTAAATCATTTAAATCTAAATTCTTCATTTGTTTAGATATTTGTTTTTGTTTTTTAATAAATTCTATTAAATGACTAATGTCAGTTGGCTCACTTCCTGAACCTTTAACAATTCTAGTTCTTCTTCTATTATTATTTTCAATTAATTTAGGTTTCAATCTTTCTTCTTTGGTCATACTTTGAATAATAGCTTGAAATTTTTGAATAACATCATTTTCTAAAAAAGGCATTTTTTTGATTTTAGAATTGATCCCTGGAATAAAACTTAACATTTTACTCATAGAACCTAATTTTTTTAACAACTTAAGTTGTTTTATTAAATCATTATAATTATAATCTTCTTGTAAAATTCTATCTAAAACTTTTTTATCTTGTTTTGTATTTATTTTATCTTCTACATTATCAATTAAAGTTAAAATATCACCCATATCTAATATTCTAGAAGCCATACGTTCTGGATAAAAAATTTCAAAATTATCATCGTTATGTTTTTCTGAAGAAGAAGTGAATTTAATAGGTAACTTAGTGATATACTTCATCGATAAAGCAGCTCCACCTTTAGTATCAGAATCCATTTTGGTTAAAATAATCCCTGTAGCTCCTATTTGTTCATGAAAACTCTTAGCTATATTCACAGACTGTTGACCTAAAAGAGCATCAGCTACAATTAATACATCAGACGTATTAACTTTTTGTTTAATATTTTTTATTTCTTCTATCATTTCGGTATCAATAGTCAAACGTCCCGCTGTATCAACAATAACTACATCAAAATTATTTTGTTCAGCATATTTTATACCATTTTCAACAATATCCAAAACTTTTTTATCTTTTTGATTAAAAACTTCGATACCTATCTTTTCTCCAATATATTTTAACTGTTCTACAGCTCCAAATCTATAGATATCAGCGGCAATTAATAAAACTTTTTTTTGCATTTTCTTTTTAATCCAAAAAGATAATTTACCAGCAGTTGTAGTTTTTCCGCTTCCTTGTAATCCCATCAAAAGAATAATATTTAATTTTTTATCTAAACTTAAAACGGTATTTTTATGACCTAAAATAATTGTCAAAATATCTTTTATAATTTTAATAACTTGTTCTTGAGGTTTAATTCCTTTAATAACTTCTTGTCCTAAAGTTTTTTGCTTTATTAATTCATTAAATTCAGTAATAACTTCGTAACTTACATCGGCTTCAAGTAAAGATAAACGAATTTCTTTCATTATCGTTTCAATATTTTTAGAACTAATAAATTTTTTTCCTCTTATTTTATTTATAATTTTAGAAAAACCATCGCTTAAAAAACTCATTTTATTTTTATAATCCTCTTCTTATTAATTTTAATCTTAAAAAACTAATTACCAAATAAAGCATAAATATACTGATTAATATCGAAAAATATTAAATCATCTAATTTTTCTCCGATACCTATATATTTAGTTGGTAAATTATAAATATGTTTAATAGTTAAAATTAATCCGCCTTTAGCGATTCCATCAAATTTAGTTAAAATAATATCGCTTAAAGAAACTATTTTATTGAATAATTCAACTTGTTTTAATCCGTTTTGTCCAATCATAGCATCTAAAATTAAAAAAGTTTTATGCGGAGCTTTAGGATATATTTTTTGAATAACTTTTTTAATTTTTTCTAATTCTTTCATTAAATTAACTTTATTTTCTAATCTTCCAGAGGTATCACATAAAATTATATCAAAATCTTTATTTTTGGCATAAGTTAAAGCTTCAAAAAATAAACTTGAAGCAAAATTATTATTTTCTTTATAAAAAACTTCGTTATTAGTTTTTTCTCCCCATATCTTCAATTGTTCTATAGCACCTGCTCTAAAAGTATCACCAGCTACTAATAAAACTTTTTTATTTTGTTTTTTATATTTATAAGCTAGCTTGCCAATAGTTGTTGTTTTACCTACTCCATTAACACCAACAAACAAAAAAACTTGTGTTTCATCTTTTTCCAATAAAAGATCTTTTTGTTTTAGAACGTCATCGCCTTTTTGATAAAAAGACAATATCTCATTTTTAATTAAAGGTAATAATTCAGAAGATTTTGAAATTTTATTTTCTTTAATTATTTGTTTAATTTGTGTAATTAAAAAAGAAGAAGTTTTAACTCCGATATCTGATTTAATAAATAAAATTTCTAAATCATCTAATAAAGTTAAATTAATATTTTCTGTTTTTAAAACGGTATCAACCCATTGAATAAAATCATATTCTAATTTTTTAATTCCTAAAAAAAATTCTTTTTTAGGATTTTTTTTAAATAATTTTTTTAAAAAATTAAACATACAAACACCTTTTTTTATATATTTTTTTAAAAGAAAAAAATCGCCAAATTATAATAAAAAAATATTTAAACAATTTCATTATTTAATTATTTTATTTATCTTTTTTCAAATTTGAGTTTAAACTAACAATTTTTTTACATTTTGGATAAGAACTACACAACCTAAAAAATCTCCGCATCTTCCTTTTCTTTTTACTAAAAAAACCACATAAATCACATTTTTCTTGTTCGACAAACTCTTCTTTTTTAATTTTCAAACTTATAATTTTTTTACATTTTGGATAAGAACTACAACCTAAAAAATCTCCGTATCTAACTTTTCTTTTTAATAAAAAAGCACCACATAAATCACATTTTGCTTCAGTAACAATAGAACGAGGCTTTTGTATTTTTTGATTAACTATATATATCATAAAGTTCTATAAAATAATTATAAAATTCTTTTAATAAATTTAATTTATCAAATTTACCAGAAGAAATTTTATCTAATTTGTTTTACATTTGAGCTGTATATTCTACATTAATTATCGAAGAAAAAAATTTATCTAAAGTTTCTTTAGTTAAAACTCCTAATCCAGTACAAACCATTTTTTTCTCTTTTCAATTATAACATAAGATCTTTTTTTTAATATCTCGATAATTGAAGCGTAAGTAGAAGATTTTCCTATTTTTAAGTTTTCTAATTCTTTAATTAAAGAAGCTTCTGTAAAAAGAGGAGGTGGAGTGGTCATTTTTTTAATTATTTCGATCTCTTTATAACTATATTCTTTATTGATTTTTAAAAAAGGTAAAAAAACATTTTTAAATGAAGCTTTTAAAGCTTTATAATAACCTTCAAAAACCATTTCATTGGCTTTGGCTAAAAAATATATTTATCTACTTTAAACAAAAATTGATTTTTATTAATAACAGCATCTGACATAAAACTAGCTAAAGTACGTTCATAAATCATATTATATAAAGAAAATTCATATTTATTTAAATATTTAGTTAAACTCTCAGGAGTTCTTTTAATATCAGTTACTCTAATAGCTCCATGGGTGTCACTAATATTTTTATTTTTATTATATTATGATTTTTGAGCGTTTCCTAAAAATTCTTTACCATATTGTGTTTTAATAAAAGATTTTATTTTGGTACCAAATTCATCAGAAATCCTAAAAAAATCTGTCCTCATATAAGTTATTAAACCAATTCTTAAATTATCTATTTCAACACCTTCATAAAGTTTTTGAGCTGTCATCATAGTATTTTGAGCTCCCATAGAAAGATTTTGAAAAGCATCTTGTTGCGATGTAGATGTAATAAAAGGTTTAGGAGGTTTTTTAATAACTTTTTTATTTTGAATACTTTCTAATAAAAATTTTTTATCTTTAATTTTATTAAAAATTTGAAGCGCTTCTTCTTCTTTAATTTTATGGTTCTTTAGGTGTAATAACTAAATTAGCTTGAAAATTCTCAAAATAAACTCTAATTAAATTATATTCTTCTGTAATAAATTTTTTACGTTCTTCTTCTAATTCAACAATTAATTTTAAAACAACTGATTGAACTCTTCCTGCTGATGGAGCATTAATTTTCTTTACTAAACTTAATAATTTGAAACCGATAATTCTATCTAAAATTCTTATAATTTCTTGAGAATCTACTAATTTTTTATTAATAACAGAAGGAACTTTGAATGCTTTTTGAATAACAATTTTTGTAATTTCGTTAAATAAAATTCTATTTTTATCTTTTTTATCTAAATTTAACACTTGTGATAAATGCCAAGCTATCGCTTCGCCTTCTCTTATCGGGATCCATAGCTAAAAAAACTTTTTGATTTTTTGTTTTTTTGAATCAATTCTTTAAGCGTTTGTTTTTTTATCAATAATAATATAATCAGGACGAAAATTATTTTTAATATCAATTCCTAAACGTTCTGGACCTGAAACAGCTAAATCTCTAATATGTCCTTTTGAAGATAAAACTAAAAAATCATCACCTAAATAACTACTAATAGTTTTAACTTTAGAAGGAGATTCTAAAATAACGACTTGTTTTTTCATAACAAAAATCAACTTTCTTGTTTTTACATATCTTTTTTTATTTTACTTTATATATCTATAAAAAAATTTTTAAATTAAGATCATAATTAACTTTTGGCATTTTATTACTTTGAATTTTTTTAAAAATCATCAATAATAAATTATTTTCTTGTTTCGAATAATCAACATCAGAAAAATTATTATATGTTTTGGTCATCAAAAATTGAAATGAAATTTCTGTTTCTAAATCTAAATCAGTTAATTTAAAAAGTTTTTTTAGACAAAGAGAATAATTTATTTGTAAGTATTTT
Organism: Candidatus Phytoplasma rubi; assembly: GCF_026821955.1. Taxonomy (NCBI): domain Bacteria; kingdom Bacillati; phylum Mycoplasmatota; class Mollicutes; order Acholeplasmatales; family Acholeplasmataceae; genus Candidatus Phytoplasma; species Candidatus Phytoplasma rubi. The sequence continues at coordinate 646,778 of NZ_CP114006.1, forward strand.
AAAAAATAATCGATAATTTCTTTTTTTATGAAAAGATTTTCTTTAATACAACCACAAATAGCTAAAGAATATCCTATTTCCTTATAATTAAATTTAGGCCATAAAACTCCTGGTGTATCTAATAATTTCATATTATTTTCTAAATTAATCCATTGAATTTGTTTAGTAACTCCTGGTAAATTAGCTGTTTTCATTAACTTTTTACCTGCTAAACAATTAACTAAAGTAGATTTTCCTACATTAGGAACGCCTACAATCATAAATTTTAAAAATTTTTTGATTTTTATTCCTTTATATTGAAAAATTTCTCTAATTTTTGGATATATCTTATTAATATTAATTTTTTGTTTAGCATCAATATTCAAAGTATATAAAAATTTTTTTTGATGAAAGAAATCAAGAAAAAAACTATTTTTATCTAAATCAGCAAGTGAACTTTTATTTAACAAAATTAAAAAAGGTTTATTATTTAAAAGTTTTAAAAGTTCAAAATTCATACTAGAAAAAGGAATTCTTGCATCTAAAAGAATCAAAATGCAATCAACAAATTTTAAATTATTTCTAATATTTTTTAAAGTTTTGGACATATGTCCTGGAAACCATTGAATATCAATCATAAAAAAACACCGTTACCTATTTTATTATAATAATTACTTGTTAGTATTTTTAATTTCTTGTTCTAATTCCTTTAAAATATCATCTATATTTTGAGTTTCAAATATTTTTTTACTATAAACTTTATAAATTTCTTCTCCCATAATTGTAATAATAGAACATCCTATTTTAACAATAATTTTATTATAAAAAATTTTCATAAAAGTTATTTTAACCCAATGAAAGGGATTTAATAAATTTAAAGTATTTGAAAAAACATTGTAAATTTTACGAGTTTTACGATATTTATGCACATACTTTTGATCTACTAATTTTTGTTTTAAAACAAAAATTTGTCTCAAAGTCATTTTTTTAAAATAAAATATAATTTTTTTATTAAATAAACTATCTAGTCTATCATGAACATAATGAATCAAAGCTAAACTTTCTTTAATATTCAGTTCTAAATAGGGAAAATCAGACTCAGGATAAAAAGTAGAAGACACTTCTAAAATTAAATTTTTACAATTAATTAATAAAAAAGAAATATAATCATCTGGTTTCTTTTTGATATCTTTTTGAAAAATTTCTTGTTTATCTTTAATTAATTTATTCATATCTTCATTTGATAATTTATCATTTGTATTTTCTGTTTTATAAATGTTTTTATTAAAATTTCTTAAAATAGAAAATAAATATAATAAAGAAAAAAATATAAATCCTGAGATTAAACCCGCAAAATAAGAAATAAAAATTTTACAATTATCCCAACTAAACAACCAACTAAAATCCATTAAAAACTCCTTAATTATAAAAATAAAAATTCTTTTATTAATTTTAAAATAAAAAAAGAAATTTTAAAAAAATAAACATATAATAGTAAATCAATTACTTTCTTTCTTTAAACCCAAATAAAGACATTTATCTCTACCAAGGGTAGAATTTAAATATAAATTAGGAATCCAAATAATAATATTTTGTTGATCCATTACTAACCAAATCTTTTGCCTTTCATTTAAAGGGATTTTAGAATTAATAAAAAATTTTTTTAATTTTTGAGTTCCGAAAGAAAATTTTAAAATATCGCCTTTTTTTTTAGTTCTTACAAAAAAAGGAGGTTGAAGACGATTTAGATCATAAAATATCTTTTGTTTCACAAAACAAAAAGATAAAAAATTTTTATCAGAAGCGTAATGTATGGAAGGTTTAAAATTTTTAGAAATCACTTCAGAATTTCTATGTTTCAAAAAAAATTTATAATATTGTTTAACTAATATCCATTCTTTAGATAACAAATCCCATTGAATACTAGGTTTATTATTATTTTGTAAACCTTTTACAATATTATTAATCAAAGAAAAATTTTTATCAATTTTTTTTTCTTCCAATAAAAATAAAATAATATCTTTTTGAATAACAATATCTAGTTTTAAAAAAGATTGTAAATTGAAAAAAGTTTTATCTATTATTTTATCTAAAAAAGAATGAGTTTGTTTTCTTATAAAATTATTAATTTCCGACATTTGAAAATGAAACTTTTGAATATTTTTCAAAAAATTATTTAACTCTTTGAAAAAAGGTATAATTTGATTTCTTATTTTATTTCTAGTATATATATTCAAAGAATTAGTATGATCTTCTAAAAAAGATATTTTTTTTTCAGAAGCATAATCCAAAATTTTTTGTTTTGGAGTATACAAAAAAGGTTTTAAAAAATAAAAACCATCATTAAAATAAGACGTTTGCATGCCACTATATCCTAAAAAAGAACTACCTCGGGAAATTTTGAATAAAATATTTTCTGCTAAATCATCCAAATGATGAGCCGTTATTAAATAAAAAGTCTTATATTTTTCAGCAATTTGTTTTAATTTTTCTTTTCTAAGTATTCTAGCCTCATTTTGAAAATTTTGTCCTACTATTTGTAATTCAAAATAATAAAAAGGAATTTTTTTCGAAAAACAATATTTTTCGACTAAAATTTTATCTTCTAACGATTCTTTTCGTTTCAAATGATTAAAATGAACCACAACTAAATTATACTGTAAATGATATAAATAATCCAGTAAAACCATAGAATCAACGCCACCACTTACAGAAATAATATAAATATTTTTTTTATCTAATTTGAAAAATGCAGAAAAACAAATCATAATTTAAATTCCTTTTAAATATTTTAAACTATTTTTATTATTTTATATTTTTGTTTCTAATTTTTTTAATTTTAACACATTTAATTGTTGTTCGTCAACTAAACTAGGACTTTGCATCATTAAATCTTGACCACTTTGAGTTTTAGGGAAAGCGATTACGTCTTTAATATTGTTTGTTTTAGTAAATAACATCACTAAACGATCTAAACCTAAAGCTATACCACCATGAGGAGGAGCTCCGTATTTCAAAGCCTCATTGAAAAAACCAAAATTTTGTTCAATTTCTTCTTTTTTTAAACCTAATTTATTAAAAATAAATTCTTGAACTTGAGATTGATAATTTCTTAAAGAACCACTACCAATTTCATAACCATTAAAAACCAAATCATAAGTTTGTCCTTTTACTTTATCAGGGACCTCATATAATTGTTGAACATCAATAGGTAAAGTAAAGGGATGATGCATAGCATAATATCTCTTTTCTGATTCATTAAATTCTAATAAAGGAAAATCAACAACCCATAATAAAGATTCTTTATTCGAATCATATAAATCCAAATTTTTAGCTAATTCATTTCTTAAAAAACCTAAAGCTTTTAACAAATTATCTTCATTAATTCGATGTTCTTTATTAAATAAAATAAAAAAACAAATTTCTTGTTCTTCTAAAAACGAAACCTCTTTAATATAATTATTTAAATAACCTTTTAATAAATTATCTTGTTTTTGAATAAAATGTAAATCCAAAGAGAAATTTTGTTTAATTAAGTTTTTATATTCATCCAATTTTTTTCTTGAAAAAAATTTTTTGAAATCAGAAATATTCAATTTAATACCTTTGATTATAGATTTAATATTATTTTGATTTAATTGTGTTAAATCAAAATAAGATGTTAAATCTTCGATTAATAAATCGAATCTTAAATCAGGTTTATCTGTTCCATATAAATTCAAAGCTTTATCATAAGTTATCTTTTGTAAAGGAGTTTTTAATTCTTTTTTAAGAATATCTTGAAAAAGATTTTTCATAATTTCTTCTACTAAAGTCATAATTTCTTTTTGGTCAAAAAAAGCCGTTTCAATATCTACTTGTGTAAATTCAGGTTGTCTATCAGATCTTAAATCTTCATCTCGAAAACAACGCGCTATTTGAAAATATCTTTCAAAACCAGACAACATATACAATTGTTTAAAAATTTGAGGAGATTGAGGCAAAGCATAAAAATTATAAGGATGAATTCGAGAAGGTACTAAATAATCTCTAGCTCCTTCAGGAATAGATTTGGATAAAATAGGAGTTTCTAATTCTAAAAAATCATTATCTAAAATCGTTTTTCTTATATTTTGAGTAATTTGATGACGTTTGACTAAATATTTTTTTTGTTCTTCTCTTCTCAAATCTAAATAACGATATTTTAAACGTTGTTCTTCTAAAGCATTTGTTTGTTCAAAAACATTTAAAGGTAAATTTTGAGCCTCAGATAAAAGATTACATTTTTCAATTAAAATTTCAATTTCACCAGTTTTTATTTTAAAATTTTTATTTATTCTTTCACGAACTAATCCTATAACTTCGACTACAGTTTCTACTTTAAAAGAAGCTATTTGATCATATTGATGATGATCATGATCTACCACCAATTGTACAATTCCTGAAAAATCTCTTAAAATTAAAAATATTTTCTTACCTATATTTCTTTTTCTAGCGATCCATCCTTTAATTAAAACTTTTTGACCATTCTGTTTTAATGTTATTTCGTTATTAGAAAAAATATATTTTGTTTTCATATTATGAACATAATCCTTCTTTTAAAAAATTAATAATTTCTTTTTTATCTATAATTACTTTTTTTTGATTAAAAACATTTTTAATATTAAATTTATTATTTTCGATTTCTTTTTTTCCTATAAAAATAATAAATTTAGGTTTTAAATCTAATATTTTGCGTAATTGTTTTTTAAAATTAAACACTTGATAATTCATTTCAGCTTTTATATTATTTTTTTTTATGGTTCTAGACAAAAATAAAGTATCTAAAATAATTTCTTCATCTAAAGAAAATAAATAAACATCTAAACATTCTTTTTGATAATTTTTAAAAAATAAATTCTCTTCTAAAACATTCATCAAACGTTCCATGCCGATGGCAAAACCGATACTATTAATTCGATGACCGCTAAATTCTTTTAAAAGTTCATTGTAATTTCCGCCGCCACCTAAAATATAATTTTGTTGATTAACATCAGAAAAAAAAGAAATTTCGAAAACAATATCAGTATAATAATCTAAACCTCTAACTAATCGAAAATCAGTTTCAAAATTAATTTGAGCTTCTTTTAAAATATCTAAAATTATTTTAAATTTAACTTTAGCTTCATCAGTTAAATAATTAAAAATAACGGGAGCTTCTTGTAAAAAAATTTTTGAAGAACATTCTTTACAATCAAAAATTCTTATAACATTTTGTTTTATTCTTTTTAAACATAAATCACATAATTGATCTTTATTTTTTTCAATATAAGGAACAAAATCATTTAAAAAACGTTTTCGAGATTCTAAATCTCCCAAACTATTAATAATAATTTTAGCCTGTTTTAAATTTAACATATCCAAAAGATCATTTATCAAAAAAAATAGTTCTACTTCTGATAAAAAATTTTTAATACCAATAATTTCAACGCCTATTTGATGAAATTGACGATAACGTCCTTTTTGAGGGCGTTCATAACGAAAAAAAGGACCATAATAATAAAATTTATTTAATTCATTAAAATGATAAAGTTTATTTTCGACATAACTCCTAACAATAGAAGCTGTCCCTTCTGGTCTTAAAGCGATTTTTCTTCCTTTTTTATCTATAAATTGAAACATTTCCTTTAAAACCATATCAGAATATTGAGCGGAACGTTGAAAAACTTCACTATATTCCAAAATAGGTGTTCTTATTTCATTAAAATTACATTTATTTAAATATTTTTTAATTTTATTTTCCACAATAGTCCATTTTTTAACTTCATCAAATGTTAAATCATGGGTCCCTTTAATTTTTTTCATAATTAATTTCTTTAATGAAAACCTCTATAAATTTATTAAATATCAAATAATTAAAATAAACTTAAAATAAATTTTTCTATTTGATCGAATATTAATTAATTTAAAATTCTTATTTTTTTTGAAATCTTTTTTTCATTTCTAAAAAAGAATTAATTTTAGTAATAACTAAATGACAATTAATTTTTTTATTAGCGATAGCGATATATAATTCATTAATTTTTTGGATATATTGTTTCCTAAAGTTTTTGGCTAAAAAAGATTTATCAATGACAAAATCTATTTTATGACTATATAATTCTTTGTCTAAAATTTCTTTTCCGTTTTTCACTAATTCTATGTTTTCTTTATTCAAGAATTTTTTAATTAATTTTTTAACATAAGAAGTTTTAACTATATTTAACCACTTTTTATTAACGCGAAAAATATTTTTATTAGTTCTAACAGAAATAATATCACCATTTTTTAATATATATTCCAAAGGAACAATTTTACCATTAACAATAGCTCCTGTCATTCTATAACCAATAGAAGAATGAATAAAAAAAGCGAAATCAATCGTAGTAGAACCTTTTGGCAATTCATAAACTTCTTGTTTTGGAGTGAAAACATAAACATTTTCTGTTAAAATATCATTCTTAATAGAATCTACCAAATTTTGAGAATTTTTATGTAAATCATTATCTGAATCTTTTGTTATTTTTATTAATTCTTGATACCATCTTAATTTTTGAGCAATTTCTAATTGTTTATCTTGTTTAGAATAAATTTTATTTTCTTTATAACCCCAATGAGCTGCAATTCCTTTTTCAGCAATTTCATCCATCTTTTTAGTTCTAATTTGAACCTCAAATAAAGTTCCATCTTTAGATAAAACAGTATTATGCAAAGATTGATATAAATTAGGTTTCGGAATAGCAATATAATCTTTAAATCTTAAAGGTAAAGGAAAATAATTAGAATGGATAATGCCTAAACAACGATAACATTCATCAACTTCGTCTACAATAATACGAATCGCTAATAAATCAAAAATCTCTTCAAAACTTACTTTTCTTTGTTTCATTTTTTTATAAATGCTATAAATATTTTTACTTCTACCGCTAATAGAAAAATTTTTAATATTAGATTGAACAAATAAAATTCGAATATTATAAATAATTTGTTGAATAGATTTTTCTCTTTCGTTTTTCTTCATATTAATCAAACGAGACATACGATAATACTGCTCAGGATTAATATAACGAAAAGATAAATCTTCCAATTCTGATTTAATTTTAAATAAACCTAAGCGATGAGCTAAAGGAACATAAATAGTTAAAGTTTCTTCCGAAATTCTTAATCTTTTGACAGGTCTCATTATTTTTAAAGTTTGCATATTATGAAGTCTATCAGAAAGTTTAACAAGGACAACGCGAATATCATTAGCCATAGCTAAAAACATTTTTTGTTGATTCTCAATTTGTCTTTGACGTTGATTAAAAACAATTTTAGTTAATTTAGTTGTTCTTTCAACTATATAAGCAATGTCTTCGCCTATAGAAGATTTCAATTCATCCAAAGTTAAATCAGTATCTTCTAAAACATCATGTAATAATCCTGCCATCAAAGTATTAGGTTCGCTTTTTAAATCTGCTAAAATTTGAGCAACACGAATAGGATGAATAATAAAATCTTCTCCTGTTTCTCTTTTTTGTTTTTTATGTTTAAGTTGAGCTAATAAATAAGCTTTATGTATTTTCTTTAAAATATATTTATCAGTAATATACGAATTAATTTGAACCATTAATTTTTTATAAATATCTTCCTCGTTTTCTAATTTTTGAATTAATTGACCTTCCATACAAATAAACCTATGCTTTCTCTATTTTTTTATTATTATAAATTATTTAGAAAAATAAAGTTTAAACATATAACATTTTTTTGTTTTGAGAATAAACTTCTTTTATTATACCAGCACCTAAACAAAAATCTCCTTTATAAAAAGAACAAACTTGACCAGGAGTAACTAATTTAATTTTTTGCGGATAATAAATCTTAATTGTACTTTCATTTAAAAATATAATTTCAACTTCTTGATTAAATTGACGATAACGAAATTTAGCTTCTATTTTCATTCTAGCGTTTTTTTTATAAATATTACCCTCACAATTTCTCCAAACAACATCAATAATTAAAGCAGAATCACTATATAAATAAGGACTTTCCGCATTTTGATCTACATAAAGAATATTATTTTTTAAATCTTTTCCGACAACAAACCAAGGAGATTGGTTTTCTTTTGTAACCTTTAAATTTAATCTTTTTCTTTGACCAATAGTATACTTAATAACACCTTCATGTTCTTTCAAAAAGACACCATTCATATCTTTAATAGGACCTTTATTAGTCTTTAAGTAATTATTTAAAAAAACAAAAAAATTTCTTTCGCCAATAAAACAAATACCTGTAGAATCTTTTTTTTTAGCAGTAATTAGATTTGCCTTAGCAGCAATTTCTCTCACTTGTGCCTTAGTCAACTCTCCTAAAGGAAAAAGAACTTTTTTTAATTGTTCTGTTTTTAATTGAGACAAAAAATAAGTTTGATCTTTATCATGATCCAAAGCTTTAGCTAAAATAATTTCTTTGTTTTTATAAATAATCCTAGCATAATGCCCCATAGCAATATAATCTGGATTAAATTGCTCAACATATTTAACAAAAATATCAAATTTAATTTTATTATTACATAAAACATCAGGATTGGGAGTTAAATTCGCTTTTAAACCGTTTAAAAAAGAAGTAAAAACTTGATTCCAATAATCCTCTGAAAAATCAACCTTATGACATTTAATATTCAATTGTTCAGCGACTTTCAAAGCATCATTGAAATCTTGTTCTTGAGGACAAATATTATTATTAACAAAAGGATTACCTTCTACATCATAATTCAAGCTACTATCCCAATTACGCATAAAAACACCTTCGACTTCATAACCTGCTTTTTTTAAAAGAAAAGCAGCTACACTACTATCAACTCCGCCAGATAAACCAATTATTACTTTTTTTTTCATATTTGTCCTTTAAATTTTTAAATATTTTTTATTTACACTATTCTCTTTCTATGTAAATAGGAAGTTTTAATTCTGTACGATAAGAAAGACTATAAGATAAAATTTTAGGTCCAGAAGATATTTTATTTCTTTTATATTGACTTTGATAAAAATTTTTAATATATCTTACAACCAATAACAAACTTTCTTGATAAGTTAACAAAAAAGTTTTTTCTATTAAAAAAGCTATCTTTTCTTTTGAAAAACTATTATTTAAATGATGATATAAAATAAAATCTTCTACAATAACTTGAAAATTTAAAAATTTTTCTATTTTAGATAAATAGAAATTTTTAATATCTTCTTCAATAAATATTTTGTTTTCTTTAAAATGAAAAAGAATTAATTCAGACATTAAAGTATTAGGTATACCTAAATTTAAATTATATAAAAAAACATTATCTGAACGGAAACCAGAATTTATTCTTCCAACAGCCAAATCTGATAAATTATCGCTTTCTAAAACCAATTTATTAAATCCATCGTTAAAAAGTTTTTCTAAACATGGAAATTCGTTTTCTTTAATAATTTTAACATTAGTTATACCTAAATTTTTTAATAATTTTTTCGTTAAAAATAAAATATGTAGATCATCAGAATAATTTAATTCTTTAATAATAATTTCTAAATATTGTAAACTCTTTTTATTATCGCGAAAGTATTGAAAAACTACTAAAAGAATCAAAATTTCATTTAATCTATTTTTCATTTCTAATATAATTTTAGAATTAAATATAGAAGACATTTTCGTTTTCAAAGATAATACTTGAATAAGATTGGATAACTTCAATTGTTTTTCTAATTCTTCCTTGTTATCATCCAAAAAAGGCCTAGAATTAAAATTTTTTTCAAATTCATAAAGATCTACTTCTTCAACTTCGAAATAAGATTTAATAAAAACAAATTCTTTTCCGATTTTTTGATCTGCATAAGTTGTATCAATTCTTCTTTGATATTTAATAGCATCTATAAAAACATCTACTACCAAACTAATATCTGAACTTGTTAAATGTTTTTCACCAATAATTTTTCCTAAAACAGCTGCAATTTTATGATTAGAAAAAAGATTATCCTCCGAAGATTCTGTTATACCGCTACTAGTATAAAAATATCCACCTATTTGTTTACGTGAATGATTTAAAACCGCTAATTTACGAAGTCGATCTTTACCAAAATGTTCTGTAGAAGAAGATAAATTAAAAATCAAATGTGCTCCATTCAAAACCATTAAATCGCTAGGTGATTCAATAGTCCATAAATCTTGACAAATTTCAACACCAAAAATAATATCAAATTTTTTATTAACAAATAAAATATTTCCGATAGGAACTTGTTGTCCTAAAAAATTAATTATTTTAGTATCTATATATTTCCCTGATTGGAACCATCTTTTTTCACTAAATTCTTTATAATTAGGTATCATTTGTTTAGGAACAATACCTAAAATTTTTTTATTTTGAATAACCACAGCTACATTAAAAATAACTTCTTGGAATAAAAAAGGCATCCCAATTAAATAAACACCTTTAAAAGAATTATTATTAATAAGAAAATTAAGAGAATTTATATTTTCTTCTAAAAAAGTAGTTTCGAAAAATAAATCTCCTGCTGAATAACCACTTAAACATAATTCTGGAAATAAAACCAAACTTGATTTGCTTTTATTTAAAACTTCAATAATACTTTTAGCATTTTTAAATGAATTACCAACATATAAATCAGGGCTTGACATTTCTATTTTGATAGAGTTATTTTTATACATTTATTTCAAAACCTTTCTAATTATGTTTTTTTCATTTTTAATTGTTATAAATGTACATTGGATAAATCATTTTTCAATAAATTTTTATAGTATTTAGTAAAAATATCTAAAATATCTTTTTGATATGTTAAAGAAAAAAATATATAAAATATTTATTAAAATATTATAATAGTTTTTCATTTTTTTCAAGAACATCTCTTTTTTCAATTACAAAACCAACAATAACTAAAGATAAAAAAGAACAAAAGATTCTACCAAAAAAAATTTTTAATTCGTCTTTGTCTTCGATTAAAGAAGAAAACAAAACAATCATTCCATCAGTAAACAATAAAACTAAAATAAAATTTATACCACAAATATCTTTTAAAATTTTTTGGAAAACATCCATTCCGCCTGTATTATATCCTAAATTACGAATATTACTTAAGGTATAACCGATAAAAAAACCGCCTAAAAGAGTAGATATCATAAATGTTTTAAAATCATTTTTGTTTAGGTCAATAAAAATTATTGATAAAAACGATTTTCTTAAATCTATTCCTATAAAATAATTTAAAAGAAAAAAACAACCAGTTAAAAAAAAGGATAAAAAAATCGTTTTTTGACAAAAATCTTTGCCAAAAAATTTATAACTTAATAAAATAGTTACAAAATTATAAAAAAGAACAAAAATAAATATCCATAAATCAAAAATTTGTGGTTCTGATAATAATTTATTACATGAAACAAATTTAATAATTTGTACTGTTAATAAAGATAACCCATCTAAACCACCATTATTCAATTTAGGACCTAAAATAAAAAAATAAATAACAAAAGCTAATAAAAAATCATTTAATATAATAAAAAACCATTTATAAAAAACATTATCAGAAATCTTTTTATAATTTATCATATTTTGTATATTCAACTAAATTGCCTTAATATTTGTAATTTATATAAAATTAAATTTTAAATTATAATTTTTTTTAAATAAAAATTTTATAAAATTATAATATTTTTATTGTTTTAAAAAAGCATTGATGAATTCATCTAAATAACCATTCATAACTAATTCAATTTGAAAAAATTCATGATTAGTACGATGATCTTTTACCATTTGATAAGGATGAAAAACATAACTTCGAATTTGATTACCCCAACTAATATCTTTTTGATCTTCTTTTAAATTATTTTCATTTTCTTTTTTTTTCATAAAAGCTAAATTTAATAATTTAGTTTTTAAGATTTGTAAGGCTTTTTCTCTATTTTTAATTTGACTTCTTTCATTTTGACAGTTTACTACTATATTAGTAGGTAAATGAGTTATTCTCACAGCCGAATCAGTTGTATTAACATGTTGTCCACCGGCTCCGCTACTACGAAAAACATCAATTCTTAAATCTTCATCTTTAATATTAATTTGGATTTCTTCTTTTATTTCAGGCAAAACTTCACAAGATACAAAAGAAGTATGTCTACGTAAATTAGAATCAAAAGGAGATACTCTCACTAATCTATGAACTCCTCTTTCAGATTTCAAATACCCGTAAGCATAATTACCTTTAATCAATAAACTAACTGCTTTTAAACCAGATTCTGAACCTTGTTGTAAATATAAAATTTGAGTTTGAAAGTTTTTTCTTTGAGCATATCTTTGATACATTCGAAATAACATTTCGCACCAATCTTGAGATTCTGTACCTCCTGCTCCAGGGTGTAAAATCAAAATAGCATTATTTTCGTCATAAGGTTTATTTAATAAAATATTAATTTCAAATTTTTTAATATCTTTTTTTATTTTTTTCAAATCTTCAATCAAAATTAAAAAATCATTATCATTTTCTTCTGTTAAATCTAACAAAACAATTAAATCATTTAAATTTTTTTTTAATTCCAAAAAAGAATTAACTTGTTCTTGTAATTTAGAAAATTGTTTAGTTATTTTGGCCGCATTATCACTTTGCCCCCAAAAAGAAACCTCTGCCATCAATTTATTAATTTCTTCAATTTTTTCTTTTTTTTCTTTTAAATTAATTTTATATTCTAAATCTGATAAAATCTTTTTTAAATTTTCTAAAGTTTTATTGATTTCATACTTGTCCATTATATATTAAATAATCCTTTTAAAAAAATATTCTAATTCCATGGTTTTTTAATAGATTTATATTGTCTTCTTTTTCTTCTATTAATAATATCTTTTTTTAAATTATTTTTACTTAAAATTTGATCTTGTTGTTTTCTTTCTAAAAAATCTTCTTTTGAAAAAAAGAATTTTAAAATAATACGTGTTGTTTCAAAACAAATATTGTCCATCATTTCATTAAAAAAAGTACATCCTGTATCTTGATAAACTGTTAAAACATTTTGTTGTCCGTAACTTAAAAAATTAATACTTTTGCTTAACATATTCATATCTGACATATGACGTCTAAAATGATTATCAATATTTTGAAGCATAATAAATCTTAAAGTTTGAAAATAATAATCCTGACCATCAATAATCAAGTTTTGTTTATGTTGTTCTAAAATATTTTTAATTTTTTCATATACTAATTCAATTATTTCTTTTTCAAAATTATTTTTATTTTCTCCTATTTTTTGTAATTCTTCTAATTTCAGAATACCTTTAGGTAAAAATAATTTTTCCAGATAATCAATAAAATCAATTAAATTTTGATCTTCTATTTTGCCTATTTTATTTGATATAAAATATTTAATTTTTTTATTTACTGTTTTATGTATTATATTAATAACTAAATCTTCTATATTATCTAACGTTAAAATTGCTCTTCTTTGTGTATAAATGATTTTTCTTTGTACATCTAAAACGGAATCGAATTGTAAAATAAATTTACGATAATCAAAATTAGAAGATTCAATTTTCTTTTGTATATTAGTAAAAAATTTAGTGAAAAATTTATAAGAAATAGGTTTATTTTGTCCTTGATTCCCTTGAGTTCTTTTTAAAAGCGTGATCATTTTTTGAATTCGTACGCCACCAAAACGTTGAACTAATTCATCTTCTACTGAAACAAAAAATCTTGAATAACCAGGGTCTCCTTGACGACCAGCACGACCTCTTAATTGGTTATCAATCCTTCTTGATTCATGTCTTTCAGTTCCTAAAACAGCTAAACCACCTAATTCTACTACTCCTTCTCCTAAACGAATATCAGTACCACGACCTGCCATATTAGTAGCAATAGTAATTGATCCTTTTTGACCAGCTTTAGCAATAATCTCCGCTTCTTTAAAATGATTTTTAGCATTTAAAATTTCATGAGGAATTTTTCTTTTTTTTAAATTTCTTGAAATTTGTTCAGACACTTCTACTGTAACAGTTCCGATTAAAACAGGTTGTTTTTTTTTATATCTTTCTTCTATATCTTGAATTAAAGATTCCCATTTTTCCTCTAAAGTAGCAAAAACAAAATCAGGCATATCTTTTCTAATCATTAATTTATTAGTTGGAATTTCAATAACTCTCATATTATAAATACTAATAAATTCTTTTTCTTCTGTTTTAGCTGTTCCTGTCATACCAGATATTTTTTTATAAATACGAAAGAAATTTTGATAAGTAATAGTTGCATTAATTTCTGCTTCTCCTTCAATGCTACAACCTTCTTTCGCCTCTAAAGCTTGATGTAAACCATCACTAAATTGACGACCTTGCAAAACTCTTCCTGTAAATTGATCAATAATTAAAACTTTATTATTATCTACTAAATAATCTTTATTTTTATTCATAATAAAAACAGCTTTTAAAGCGTTTTTAATACAATGTATTAAAGAATAATTATTACCACTATATAAATTTTTAATTTGGAAAAAATTTTCGGCTTTAGCGATTCCTTCTTCGGATAATTCAATTGTTTTAGATTCTAAATCAATTATATAACTATTTTCTTTTAAAGTTTTAACAAAACGATTTGCATCTCTATAAAATTGAATTCCTTGTTTCGAAGGACTGGAAATAATTAAAGGAGTTCTAGCTTCATCAATTAAAATCGAATCTACCTCATCAATAATAGCATAATTATATTCTCTTGTCATCAATAAATTTTCAATATCATTTTGAATATTATCTCTTAAATAATCGAAACCTAATTCGCTGTTAGTAGAATAAAGAATATCACATTTATAAGCTAATTTTTTTTCTTCGATATTTTTGTCTTTAATATTTAAACCGACAGTTAATCCTAAAAAACGAAAAATATTTCCTATTTCTCCTTCAGATTCACGACGTGCTAAATATTCATTAACAGTAACAATATGAACGCCTTTACCACTTAAAGCATTTAAATAAGCGGACATAACTGAAGTTAAAGTTTTACCTTCACCCGTTTTCATCTCAGCAATTTTTCCTTGATATAAAACAACTGCTCCTAAAAGCTGTACATTATAAGGCGTTAACCTTGTAACTCTAGTACAAGCTTCTTTCGTTAAAGCAAAAGCTTCTGGTAATAAATCATTTAAAGAAGTTCCTTCTTGATACATTTTTTTTAATCGTTCGGTTTCTTTAGGAAAATCATCATCATTTAATTTAGCAAACCCCTCACTAAAATTACCCATTTTATTAACTAACAATTGAGCTTTTTTTAAGTATTTATTAGAAGAGTTAAAAAATTTTTTGAAAAAATTAAAAATCATTATTTTATGTTTAAACCTTTCTAAACAAATTTCAGATTTATTACAGAAAAAATTAATATTAAATTTGTTATCTTTTAATTCTTCGTATATTAAGAAGTAAAAGAATTTCTTAATTTTAATATTTTTTAAAATTTTTTAAAAAAAATATAATTTTAAATTTATAAACATAATTAAATTAAAAATATTTTTATAAATTAAAAAAATAATTATATTTATTAATTTATAAATTTAAAATTAAAAACTTTTTTTATTAAAATAATATTAAATTATATATTATTATACAAAATATATAAATGAATAAAAAGAATGTAATGAAAAAATAATTTCAATAAATAATAAAAACTATGTTTATTAGTAAACATAGTTTTTATTATTATCAATTTATATTATTTCGCAGATTCTAAATATTTAATCCCTATCAAATTTAACAAACTCCATGGTTTGCTGAAATACGGATGAAAAGAAAAATCTTTAAAAGCTAAAGAATCAATAGTATTTTTTTGTTCAATACAAACACTTAAAGTATTCATTTTTTCAGTTAAATCAGTGGTAGATAAAATTTGACCTCCCAAAATAAGACCTGTTTTTTTTTCAAATAAAATTTTTAATAATACTGAATCATAATCAGGCATAAATTCAGGTCTATTAGCATCTTTTATAGTAATTGAATCATAATCAATACCTAATAATTTAGCTGAATGTTCGTTCAATCCTGTCGAAGAAATACTTAAATCATTAATTTGAATACAACTAGTTCCTTGAGTTCCTAAATATTTATAAACATTTTTACCAATATTCAATCCTACAATAGTACCTGTTCTTACAGCATTAGTAGCTAAAGGAATATACATTTTTTTGTTGGCTAACGGAGTATATATAATATTTATACAATCACCACAACCATAAACATCAGGATGTGAAGTTTGTAAATATTCATTAATTTTTAAAGAATTATTAGAATCTAATTCTAAAATATCTTTAAATAAATCTGTATATGGTCTGAAACTAATACATGCAATAACCATCTCTGTTTCATAACAATCTTTATCAGTTTGAACATGTGTCACTAAATCGCCTTTAGTTTTGAATTCAACTACTTTTTGATTTAAAGCTAATTTAACATTATGTTGTTTTAAGCTCTCTTCAGCTATTGAAGTAAATTCTTTATCTAAATACTTAGGCATTATTCTATTCTCGATATCTATCAAAGTTACTTCTTTTTTTTGTCTACAAAAAGCTTCAGCCAATTCTACTCCAATATAACCTGCTCCAACAACTGTTATTTTATTAACTTTTTTGGCATACTCAATAATATGATTAGCATGTTCTAAATTTTTAGATAATAAAACATTTTTAGATTCGATTCCTTTTATCTTAGGAATAATAGGCCAAGAACCAGTTGAAAGAACTAATTTATCGAAATCATCAAAAAATTCATTACCATTTTCTAAATTACGAACTAAAATATTTTTTTTATTTAAATCAATTTTAACAACTTCATGTTTTAATTTTACATTAGCACCTAAATTATTTAATTCTTCAGCACTAGAATAAAATAAACCTTTTCTATCTTTAACTACGCCGCCAATATATAAAGCTATACCGCAAGATAAAAAAGAAACATTATCATTTTTTTCATAAATATTTACTTTAATATCTTCGTTTTTTTTCAACATTGTTCTAACTGCAGCTGTTCCAGAATGATTACAACCTATTACGATTACTTTCATTATATATTTTTTATTTTAAACCATCCTAATGATATTTTTTATTAAAAAAAGCAAAAATCAAAAAAATTTATAATCACTATAATTATACTAAATTTAAGTAATATTAAATATTATTTTAGTTTTTTAATCATTATAATGGTAATTTTTCTACTAATTTTAACTCTTCTATTATTTTTTTAGAAATAGTTTTGTTTAATTTAGCTCTTTTTTTAAAATCTGTTTGAGTAAATAATTTTACTTTTCTTTCTTCAACTAAATGTTTAGCCGCTTTTTCACCCAAACCATCTATCGCGATAAAAGGCATAATTAAAAAATCATTATTATACATTACAAATTCATAAGCTTCAGATTTATTTAAATCAATTGGTAAAAATTTAAAACCTCTTTGAAGCATTTCTGAAGCAATATTTAAAGTATTAATTAAACTTTGTTCTTTAACTGTGTTTTTTTGTTTTATATTTTTACCTAATAAATTGTTAATTTTTTCATCAATTTCATTCTGATTTTTTAACATTAAATCATAATCAAATTGATCTAATCTTGTAGATAAAACACCACTGTAAAATAAAAGAGGGTGATGAACTTTAAACCATGCAATTCTAACAGCCATTAAAACATAAGCGGAAGCATGTGCTTTCGGGAAAAGATATTTAATTTTTCCTAAAGATTCAAAATACCAATCATGAATATCTGTTTCTTTTTTAATTGATTTGATCATTTCTTCCCATTCACCAGGTTTAGAATGTTGTTTTCCTTTACGAACTAATTCCATAATTTCAAAAGATTTTAAAGGATCAACATTTTTACGAATCAAATATAACATAATATCATCACGACAACCGATAATATCATTAAAGGAAATGTTTAAATCTAATTTTTTTAAATAATCAAAATCGCCTCTTTTTTCTAAAATATCTTGAGAATTTTGCAACCAAACATCAGTTCCATGAGAAAGACCAGACACTTTAACTAAAATACCAAAATTAATTTTTTGATTTTTTTCACAAATATCTTTTAACATTTTTTGTACAAATGTAGTACCAAATTCTGGAATAGCAATAGTTGCTATTTTTCGGCCTTTATCAATATATTCATTAGAAAATAATTTATAAACATCAGGATCATCAACTGGAATATTTTGATAAGATGTAAAACTAAATTTATCCTGATTTTTTTCAACATAATCCATAAAAAATTTAATCAAAATAGGATCATCATGTCCTAAAATATCCATCTTAAATAAGTTATTTTCGAAAGAATGGTAATCAAAATGAGTAGTTTTCCAATTAGATTCTGTATCATTAGCAGGAAATTGAATTGGAGTAACTTCATAAACAGAAATATTAGGTGGAACAACAACAATACCGCCAGGATGTTGCCCTGTAGAACGTTTTACTCCTTCGATTATATTCGATATTCTAGAAACTTCACAATTTCTAATTTTATCTTCTAATTCTTTTACTTTGATAAAACCTTTAACATAACCAAAAGCAGTTTGTTTAGCTACTGTTTGAATCGTTCCAGCTCTAAAAACACAATCATGTCCTAACAATTCTCTCATATATTCATGAGCTTTAGGTTGATAATCGCCCGCAAAATTTAAATCTATATCAGGAGTTTTATTACCTTCAAAACCTAAAAAAGTTTCGAAAGGAATATCTTGGCCATCTTTTGAAAATTTAACAGAACAAAAAGGACAATTTATATCAGGTAAATCATAACCAGATAAAATATCTGTTATCTGCGAATAATCATTTAAATCTGAACCTTGATTTTGAATATATTCTTTATATTCTTCACTTTCTTTTTGTTTTGGAGTCATTTGAGGGAAAACGGTATATTGACATTGAGGACAAAAATAATGTGGTTTTAAAGGATTAACTTCAGTTATACCCAAAATAGTAGCTATCAACGAAGACCCAATTGAACCGCGAGAACCTACTGGATAACCTTTTCCTATTGATTCTTTAGTTAATAAATAAGCTAAAAAATATATAGGAGCAATATTTTGATTAATATTTTTATCTTTACCATCACCGATAATACTTTTTAATTCTTTTGCCATCCTTTGTTGAATAAAAGGATGTAATTTTTTTCCATATAATTTTTGTAATTTATTCTCAATTAAATTTTGCATCTCAATTTTAATACTTGGAATATTTAAATTTTTAGCAAAATTATCATCTTTTAAGGAAAAAAGTTTTTTAGGAAAAATTCTAATTTTTTCAATTTGATCATTTAAAAGATGAGTATTATTAATTACTAAATCTTCTTTTAATTTTGGATCTTCGATAAAATCAAAAGCGTCTAACATTTCTTGAGTAGTTAAAAAATAATTGTCGGGTAAATGTTTAGTCGAATATTTGGATAAATTATGCAATCCACCGCCAACTAATTTAGCGTTAATATAAATCTCTCTATAAATTTTATCACAAGGATTTAAATAATGAACATCTCCTGTAGCAATCACAATTTTATTTTGTTTTTGAGCTTCATTAATAATTTTTAAAATTGTTTCTTGAATAACAATTTTTCCTTTTTCTGTATTATCGCCGACCAAATTATAAATAATATGTTTATAACTATTTATCGGCTGAACTTCTATATAATCATAAAAAGAAATAACTTCACTTAACTTTTTATCATTTTTATTTAAAGCTGTTTGAAAAACATTACCTTCGGCACAACCACTTCCTATTAATAAACCTTCTCTATATTTTTCTAAATTAGATTTTAACAATCTAGGTTTTCTATAAAAATCTTTAGTTAAAGAATTACTTACTAAACGAAATAAATTTTTATAACCTATTTGATTTTTAGCTAAAATATTAATATGATAAGATATTTCAAATTTTCCATCAATACAGCCTCTTAAATCATAAAAATAAAAAATTTCTTGTTCTTCTAATCTTTTAAACATTTCTATTAAAATAAGAGCTGTTATAGTAGAGTCATATAAAGCTCTGTGATGGCTACCTTCTAATTCTGTTTTAATTTTAAAATATTTAGCCAATCTCTTTAAAGAAAAATATTTTAAATATTTTTCAAAATATTTTTGACTTACACGTAAAGTATCTATACAAGGTTGTTCGATAAAAGGAATTTTTAAATTTTTAGCTTTTTCCTTAATAAAACCTATATCAAAAACCAAATTATGAGCAACTAAAACATAACCTTGAATAAATTCTAAAAATTTAGGCAAAATTTCTTCAATAGTAGGTTTATTTTCTAAATCTTCATCTTGAATTTTTGTAAGGTCTATAATATTTTTATTTAATTTAACCTTTGGATTAACTAATTCATTAAAAATCTTATCTGTTATTTGGCCGTTTTCTATTTTAACAGCTGATATTTCAATAATTTTATCTCTACATTGTGAGAAACCAGTAGTTTCTATATCAAAAACAACATAATTGTGTTTTTTTAAAACAAAATTTTCAAATTGCGGATATTCTTCTTGATTAGTAATAAAAATAGGTTTTTCTTCGATAAAATCTGTTTCAACCCCTAAAATAGGTTTGATAGGTTTTTTGCGAGTACAATTATCGATTTCAGGATAAGCGTAAAGACCATGATGATCTGTAAAAGTAATCGATTTATGACCCCATCTTATGGCTGTATCAATATAATCTTTAGCATTATTTGTAGCATCTAAATTTGACATTTTTGTATGTAAATGAAATTCAATTCTTTTTTTTCCTGGATAATCATCTATTCTTTCCAAAAAGAAAGGTATAGAATTGACAATTAGATATTCATTTTCAATTTTAAAATTAAAATCTTCTTTATATTTTGCATTATAAATTTTATTTAAAGAAGAAAAAATTTCAACTAAAACTCCTTCTTGAAAATCTTTTTCCATTTTTTGATATTCTTTAGAATTAGGTTCCGCAAATATTCTATACAATATAGAATCTTTTTTTGTTTTCGGATCGACTAAATAAAAAGAAAATAAAATTTGTTTATTTTTAGTTTCTTTTTTAATAACTTGTTGTATATAACCTTTGATCCAAAACTTTTTCGGTTGTAAATCTTTAACTTGTTCATATGATTTAGGAATATCATCAAATGTTAAAAAAAATTTATCATTATTTTTTTCTTCAAGTACATCTATAAATTTAATTTCTTTAATATTTAAACTCAAATTAGAACCATATCTTTCTTTTAATAATTGATCTAATCCTTTAATTAGAAATTTTAATTCTTCTTCATTACATTTTAAAGAATATTGATTAAATTTAATTTTTATATGACATATTTTTTTTTTAAAATCAATTTTTAAAATTTCAATATCGTAATTATAACCATTTCGAGAATTTAAAATAGAAAATAAACCTTTTTTAGATTGACTCTTAATTATTTTATTCAAAAGATATTGAAAAAGTTCTTTCCATAAAGATTCATCTTGAATATTATCAAATTTCGTAAATAAAAAACGAATAACAATTTTGAAATTTTTGAAATATTTCATTAAGTCATTTGTTTTTTTATTAATAAATTGTTCTATGGATTGTTCAAAATCATTTAAAAAAGAAATATTAGATAAATTTTGTTCTCCTGAAAATTCTAAAACCCATTTTATTTTTTTTACAGAAACAATTGTTTGAACAAATTCATAATTTGTTTGTTTTTCTTTATTAAAATCATCTATAAATTTTATAAATTTATTGGATATAAGACTTGAAGACATTTATTTTTACTCTTAGAAATTAATTTTTAAAATTTAAAAAAAATAATTTTTTTTAAAATTTATATAAGTATAAATATAAATAAAAATTGAATTGTAATTATGTTTGATAAAATCAAAATTTAACTTAATTTGAATTTTTTTATTAATGTAATGAGTTTAAAAATTCCAATTACATTAAGTTAATAATTTTTATTAATGCATTTTACTAAATTAAATTTTGAAAAAATAACTATATTTTTTATTATATCATAAAAAAATAATGATACAATTCAACCTTCAAATAACAAATAAAAATAAATTTTTAAAGTTCTAAAATATTTATAACTAGTTTAACAACATAATATATTAAAATAAAAACTTGAAATTAATCTTTTAAATTTTTATATTTAAATTTTTTATTTTTTTTATATTATTTACAAAACACATATAAATTGTTTTTTTATCTTTTTTAAATAAAATTTAATGTATAAAGTAATAAAAAAATATAAATTTTATTATTTTAAAAATTTAAAAAGGTATTGGGTAACCATAAATGTTACAAATTTTAAATAAAAAAATAATAAATTTAAAAAATTTATTATTTTTATCTATTTTAATGATTTTAAATTTTTCATTTATTAAAGTAAGTGCACAACCAACAGCAGTACAACCAACAGCAGTACAACCAACAGCAGTACAACCAACAGCAGTACAACCAACAGCAGTACAACCAACAGCAGTACAACCAACAGCAGTACAACCAACAGCAGTACAACCAACAGTAGTACAACCAACAGCAGTACAACCAACAGCAGTACAACCAACAGCAGTACAACCAACAGTAGTACAACCAACAGCAGTACAACCAACAGCAGTACAACCAACAGCAGTACAACCAACAGTAGTACAACCAACAGTAGTACAACCAACAGTAGTACAACCAACAGCAGTACAACCAACAGCAGTACAACCAACAGTAGTACAACCAACAGCAGTACAACCAACAGCAGTACAACCAACAGTAGTACAACCAACAGCAGTACAACCAACAGTAGTACAACCAACAGCAGTACAACCAACAGCAGTACAACCAACAGCAGTACAACCAACAGTAGTACAACCAACAGCAGTACAACCAACAGCAGTACAAAATGATAACCCATTTTATAAAGGAATATGGTTCTGGGCAATTTTAACAATTGCATCTGCATATGGATTTTTTATTTACAAAAAAAATAAAACATCTAAATAAAAAAGGCTTTTGGGTCTTTTTTATTTTTTAAATTTTTAATTTTTAAAAAAATATTATGAATGATAAAATTTATAATTAAAAAAACAACAAACATTGAAACCAAATCGTTTATAAAAAATAAACAGTTTGGTTTTTTCTTTTAGTTACAAAAATCAAATTAAATAAAAAAATATTATCAAAAAAATAAATTTTAAATCTTAATTTAAAAACAATTAATATAATAAAAAATAAAAAAATTTTTATTTTTTATTATATTAATTGTTTTTTATCAAAACAAAAATATTAAAAAATGATAAAATATTTATATGTTTGTATTTTAGTTTTAAATGAAAGTATATTAAAATTCAAATTTAAATTTTAAATATATTTAAGGAACGATAATAATTAAATTATATGAAAACTAAAAATTTTTTAAATCATATCGATCAATTAGCCGAAGAACATGAATTAACTAGACAACAAATTCTAGAATCTTTTCAAAAAAGTCTTATTTCTGGTTGTAAAAAAAATTATCAAATTAAAAGTTGTCATTTAGATTTTGATAAAAAATATGAAGAATTTTTTTTATACAAAGAATATTTAGTTACAGAAAAAGAAATAAATACGATTAAAGAAGAAAATGTTAATATTAAAAAAATAACTTGTATTAACTTAGAAGAAGCTAAAAAATTAAAAGAAAATCCCAAAATAGGAGAAGTAATCAGGATCGAAGTAAATCCTAAAAATTTTAATTTTTACGCTAGTCAAGAGTTTAAAAACAAACTTAATGAAGAAATCATTAAATTTAAAAAAGAAAATATTTATATTTTTTTTAAGAAATACGAAAATAAATTAATTGATGCTAAAGTAACTTCTATCAAAAAAAATTTTTGTATTTTAGAATTAGAAAAAGAAGTTCAAACTGTATTATTAAATAAAGATAAACTAAATAATGATGAATTTGAAATAGATGAAATAATTAAAGTTTATGTTACTGAAGTTCAAAAAACTACTAAAATGCCGAAAATTTTAGTAAGTCGTATTTGTGTAGAATTTATTTCTGAAACTTTTAAAGAATTTATTCCTGAAATTCAAGAAGGCATTATAGAAATTGTTGCAATGGCTCGTTTTCCTTCATTAAGAACTAAAATAGGTTTATTATCTCATGATAATACAATTGATGCTATAGGTTCTTGTATCGGAGATAAAAGCGTTAGAATCAGAAATATTATTAACAGTTTAAAAGGTGAAAAAATAGATTTATTTTTATGGAGCGACGATCCAAAAGAACTTATTGTTAATGCTTTAAAACCTGCTCAAATTAATCAAATCAGTATTATTGATTTTGAAAAAAAAATAGCCACTGCTTTAGTAAACGAGGATCAAATTTCATTAGCTATAGGAAAATCAGGAACTAATGTACAATTAGCTAATATAGTTACTAAATGGAATATTTCTGTTAAAACTATCTAATTTTTAAATATTTTTAAAAAAACATTTTTTATTTTAATTTTATTAACAAAATAATAATCCTTTTAAAAATTGGATAAAATTGTAAGATTAAAAAAAGAAATAATAAAGAGAGATGATTAAAAAATCATGAATGAAAAAAAAAAGAATAACGACAATATTTCTAAAGAAAAAATTAAAGTCCAAAGTTATTTATTTAATCCTAAACATACTATTAAAGATTTAGCTAACATTTTAGAAATTTCTAATATTGCTTTAATTAAAAAATTTATAGAAGCAGGGATTAAAACAAATATTAATCAATTTGTAACTAAAGAAATTGCTAAAATATTAAATAAGATTTTAGATATCAAAGTTATTTTTGAATCCCCATCTAAAGAATCTTTAAATAAAGATATTAAAAAAGAAAAAACAGACTCTAATTTAACTAAAAGAGTTCCTATTGTAACTATTATGGGACACGTTGATCATGGAAAAACTACTTTATTAGATGTAATCAGACAAACTCGTTTAGTAGATAAAGAATTTGGAGGAATTACACAACATATCGGAGCTTATGAAATTGTTTATGATAATCAAAAAATAACTTTCATAGATAGTCCAGGTCATGAAGCTTTTTCTCAAATGCGTTCTCGAGGAGCAAAAGTAACTGATATTTGTCTTTTAGTAATTGCTGCCGATGACGGAGTAAAACCTCAAACAATTGAATCTGTAAAACATGCTCAAGAAGCTCAAGTAGAAATTATTGTTGTTATTAATAAAATAGATAAAACTAATAATAAAAAAGAAAGTATTATGAGTGATTTATCTAATTTAGGTTTAACTCCTGAAGAATGGGGTGGTAAAACTGCATATATAGGTATTTCAGCTCTAAAAAAAGAAGGAATAGATGAATTACTAAAACTTATTTTATTAATTAGCGAAATGAAAAATATTCAAACTGATTTAACTAAAATAGTTAAGGGAGTTGTTTTAGAAGCTAGTTTAAATAAAAATAAAGGTGCTTCAGCTACTTTAATCACTTCTCAAGGGATTTTAAAAATAGGTGATGTCATAATAGTAGGTGATAATACTTATGGTAAAATTCGTTCTATCGAAGATGATTTAAAAAATAGTTTAAAAGAAATTTACCCTTCGCAACCCGTGTTAATAACAGGTTTAGATTCTATACCTAAAGCAGGTGATTTATTCATGGCTGTTTCTGATATAAAAACAGCGAAGCAAATTATCGAAAACAAAAAAAGTTCTTTAAAAGAACAAAATCAAAATCATTTTCAGTCTAATAATCATATTTATAATAATGTTTTAATATCGAATCAAGACAAAGAAAATAAACGTTTAAATATTATTTTAAAAGCAGATACTCAAGGTAGTTTAGAAGTTATTATTGAATCTTTAGAAAAATTAAATATTCAAGAAATTAAAGTAAATATTATTAAAGCTACTGTCGGAATGGTGAATTTAAACGATATTGTATTGGCACAAACCTTTAATTCTTGTTTAATTAACTTTAATACACCTATTAACAATAATTTACAAAAAAATGCTAAAAATCTAAAAGTAGATATGAAAAACTATAATATTCTTTATAAAATAATCGAAGATATAGAAAATAAATTAAAAAATCTATTAGATCCTGTTTTAGAAGAAAAAACTACTGGCCAAGCCGAGATTAAAAAAATATTTAGTATCAGTTCAATAGGAAAAATCGCAGGTTGTTATGTTATTAAAGGAACAATTTTTAATAATTCCATAGCGAAAGTAATTAGAAATAATAAAGTTATTTTTAAAGGAAAAATTGTTTCTTTAAAACATTTAAAGAAAAATATTAATAATGCTAATCAAGGACATGAATGCGGTATTTTGTTGGATAATTTTAATAATTTTCAAATTAATGATATAATAGAATCATTAAAAATAGAGAAAGTGATAATTTAATAATGAACAATATTACAAACAAGAGAAGATCTAATTTAATTTATGAATTATTAGTAGATATAGTTAATGATATTATTAAGAATGACCAAATAGGTTATATTACTATAACAGGTGCAGATTTATCAAATGATTTATCTTTTTGTAACATTTTTTACACTATTTTAAACGATACTCCAGAAATTTTAAGTTTAGTATCTAAAACTTTAGAAGAAAACAAAAGAGAAATTCGTTTAAGATTAGCTGGAAAAATTCAACATATGAAAAAAATTCCTAATTTAATATTTAAATATGATGAATCTTTAACTTATGGAAAAAAAATAGATAAAATTTTAGATAATATTATAAAATAAAAAATAAATCAAAAAAAGATAAATGTAAATTTATCTTTTTTTGATTATTCAAATAAATTATTAAAAAAGATAAAAAAATATAAAAAAGGCTTAAAAAAAATATATGTTGTATGCAGAAGTAATAGTCGATAATAAAATTCCTAATTTAAGCAAATGTTTTGATTATTTAATTCCTGAATATTTAGAAAAAATAGCTCAAAGAGGAATGAGAGTTATCATTCCTTTTGGAAATAAGAATACTGAACGTTTAGGATATATTTTAAAATTAAAAGAAAAAACTTTTGTCGAACCGAAATATATTAAATCTATTACAGAAATTTTAGATGAAACTCCTTTTTTAAATGAAGAGCTTTTTTTATTAGCAGAAGAAATATTAAAAATTCCTTTCATCAATTCTGCTTTAGTATATAACACTATCATGCCAAGAAGTTTTTTAAGTACTTATGCAAGACAAATTACCATTATTCAAGAAAAAGAATTAAATAAAGAAATTAAAGAATATTTAATTAAAAAAAATGGGATATTAGTTTTAAAAGATATCACTTTGCCTACAGAGGAATTATTCAAACTTCAAAAAAAGAAAATTATCAAAACTAAAATTATCATTTCTAAAAAAGATTCTCGTCCTTCAATAAAACCCGAAATTATAAAAAATCAAAATAAAATTAATATTAATTTGAAAAATACTTTTTGTTTAAATGAAAAACAAGATTCAATTTGGAAACAAATTTCTTGGGGTAATTATAACAATTATTTATTATATTATGATTGTTATGAAAATAAAATAGCCATATATTTAAAATTAATCGAAAAAACTTTACAACAAAATAAACAAGTTTTAATTTTAGTTCCAGAAATACTTTTAATTTCTTTTTTAAAAGAACAAATTCAAAAATATTTTCCAGAAATTTTATTAACTATTTTAACATGTGAATCTGATTATAAAGAACATTATCAAAAAAATCAAGATATTCAAGAACAAAAAATCTTGATCATAATAGGGACAAGGCAAATTATTTTCGTTCCCTTACAACAAATAGGGGTTATTATTTTTGATGAAGAAAATGATGAGTCTTTAATTGAAAAAGATAAAAGTCCTAATTATGATTCTAAAGAATTAGCTTATATTCGCGCTCAATATCATAAAATACCTTTAATCTTTTTTACAACAATGCCTTCAATAGAAAATTATTGGCGAATGAAACAAAAAAAAATTATTTTTTTAAATTTAACTAAAAAAAATAAACAAACGATGCAATTAATTGATATGAAAGAAGAATTGAAAAAAAGCAATTTATCTCCTTTATCTTCTATTTTATTAGAAAATTTACAAAAAAATATAAAAGAAAAAAAAAAAACTATTTTATTTATTAATGTTTTAGGATTCTCTCCTTTTGTTTTATGTCGTTTTTGCAGTTATATTCCTAAATGTCCAAAATGTTATAAAAATTTAATTTTTTTTAATAATCAATCTATTTTAAAATGTAATTATTGCCGCTATAATAAAAAATTTTCTTCTCAATGTCCATCTTGTAATAATAAATCATTAAAACATATTAGTTTAGGAATTGAATATATTTCCTTATTTTTAAAAAAACAAATCCCCTCTATTAATTTCGCAATTATAGATTCTAATAATATTAAAAAAATAACTCAATATCAAAAAATTTTGGACAAATTAAAAAATAATCAAATCGATCTTTTATTAGGAACAGAGATGATAGCTAAAAACTTAAAATTACCTAATATCGAAACTATAGGTATTTTAATGTCAGATGCTCTTTTAAATATCCCAAACTTTAAAGCAAACGAAAAAACTTTTCAATTATTAATAAAACTATCTAATTATTTATCTGAAAAAGGAAAAATAATTATCCAAGGTTATAATACAAAACATTCAGTTCTTCAAAAAGCTCAATATTATGATGTTTTTCCTTTTTTGGAACAAACTTTAAAAGATAGAAAATTAGCTAATATTCCACCTTTTTGTTTTTATAGTAAAATATTAATTTCACATCCCAAAATGTTTAAAGTTTTAAATATCGCGAAAAAAATCAAAAAAATTTTAGAAAATAATTTAATTTATAAAATTATAGTTTTAGGACCTACTTATCCTTGTGTTTTTTACAAAAATAAAAATTACAGAATTTTATTAACTTTAAAATATTACGATTGGCCTTTGAATTTAAATTTTATTATTGAACAAAATTTAAATGAAAATGCTTTTATTTTATTTGATCGATTTGCTAGTATTATTTAATTCATATTTTTAATTTACTTTGTGGTATCTAAAATTTTAAATTTATAGAGATTAATTTTAAAAAGTTAATCTCTATTTTTTTATTTAATTATAATTTTTAAATTTGAAAAAAAATTTGTTTGTTAATATAATTATTAAATTTTATATAATAAAAATATATATTTAAAAATATATCATATTTATTTTTTTATTTATTCAATTAAAATAATTTATTATGCTTTTTCAATAAATAAAATAATCATAAATGTTATTTATTATTTTAAACAATTATTAAACAAAATTTTGTTTAATAATTTTTATTTTATAAAAGTTTCTTAAATATAAATAGAATAGTTTTTTTGTTTTAAAATTAATACTTTCTTTTTTTATCAATTATTTTAAATTTATTTTAATATAAACAAATTAAATTTATTTTTAGTTTACGAAAAGAAATTAATTGAAAGGTTTAAATATTTATTTTATGACAAAAAATTATTATTCTACCAATAAAAATATATTTGAACCGAAAAAATTAAAAAAAGAACAACCTATTTGGATAAATTTAATTATTTTAGCTTTTCCTATTGCTATATATTTATTATTTCAACATTTAAGTTCTGCAATAGATTTTTATATCATTAAAAATCCACGGTCAAATAAGAATATAGAAGGCGCTATAACTTATTTAAAACAAATTAAACAAGTGCTTAACAGTATCGCTATAGCTTTAGGTGGGGCTGGAGTTGTTTTAGTATCAAGAGAATATAAGAAAAAAAATAATCAAAAAGCGAAACAATATGCTAATTTAGCTTTTGTAATTGCGGTTTTCAGTTCTTTAATTATTTTTTTTATTTTTTATTTTGGCAATTTATTACCTTCTCCTTTAGGAAATATTTTTTTAAACAAAGCATTCCATCCTGATGGAGGAATAGAATATTATAATATTTCTTTATTAACTTTTGTCTTTATTACAATCAATGCTATGTTTATAGGTTTAGAAAGATCTAAAAATAAAAATAGTTTTGTTTTATTTTTAAATGTTTTTAATATTATTTTTAGAATTTCAATATCCTTCGTTTTTAAATATACTAAAGATTCAGATATTACAATTGTTCATTTAGCTTTGGCAGATTTATTTTCTAATTTAATGGTTTCTATTTTCGCTTTTTATTTTATGTTTCATCCTAAAAATGATTTTCAAATTCAATTTCATAAATTAATTTTTTCAAAAGATATTATCAAAAGTACATTAAAATTGTCAGGAATGTTAGTTATTGGTAAAACAACTTATGTAATTGGAAAAAAATTCATTAATGATATGATTATAAAATTTTATGGCGAATCTAATGGTAGTGAGATATTAAAAATAACAGGCTTTGTTACAATTATAAATGGTATTTTTTATTGTATTTCTCAATCTTTTGAAGATTCCGAATCAGTAATGGTTTCTCAAAACGCATCATTAAATAAAAATAAAAAAACTTTAAAAATTTTTAAAAATGTTTTCATTATCACTTTAATAACAGGTATCGCAGGCATTTTTTTCAATCAATTTTTCGGACAAAAATTACTTCCATTTTTAACAGATAAAAAAATCAATAACGAAAAATTAAAAAATTTTAAAGAAATTTTATTTTACGAACAAATATCTTTGTTCACTTCTGTTTGGGCTTCCATGATCATGATTTATATAATGTCTTATAAAAAAAATGCTAATATTGTTTTATTATTAAATATTTTAAGAATTATAACAAGAATGTGTTTATTATGGATCTTTCATTATTATACTAAAATAGATATTTATACTCAATTTGGTTTAAGCACAAGTTTGAGTAATATAATCGTCTTAATAACTACTATCGCTTTATTTATTTCTTTTATCAAAAAACAACAAATAATAGAATTACAAACAAATAAATAATAAAAAATTCAGGAGTTATAAAAAATGAATTTAAAATTAAACATCCAAGGGATCAAAACTTTTTTAGATTGGGGGAAAGAAAGTTCAAAAACACAAGCAAAAGTAACTAAAATACATAATATATTACATAAAGATTATGAATTACAAAAAAAATATTTAGGTTGGTTAGATTTACCTTTACAAAAAAATATTGTTTCTGATATCAAAAAAATTCAAAAATTAAAAAAATTAAATAAAGATTTAGATGTTTTAGTAGTGATAGGTATAGGGGGTTCTTATTTAGGAGCTAAAGCAGGAATAGAGTTTATTCAAGCTCCTTTTAATAAAAATAAACCTAAAATTATTTTCGCAGGACATCATGTCTCAGGTAATTATTTAACTAATTTAATTAATTATTTAAAAGATAAAAAATGGGCAATTAATATTATTTCTAAATCAGGAACTACTTTAGAACCTGCTTTAACCTTTAGAATTTTAAAAAAAGAAATAGAAAATAAATACGGCAAAGAAAAAGCTCAAAAATTAATTTTTGTGACCACCACTGATGCTGATAAATGTGTTTTATTAGATATCGCAAAAAAAGAAGGTTATGAAACATTTTTTATCCCAAATTCTATTGGTGGTCGTTTTAGTGTTTTAACTATTGTCGGTATTTTACCTTTTATTTTTGCTAATTTAGATGTAGAAGCTATTTTACAAGGTGCTAAACAAGCTTATAAAGATACTTTAACTAATAACTTAGATACAAATTTAGCTTATCAATATGCTGTAGCTAGATATTTAATGTATACTAAATTAAATAAAAAAACAGAATTATTTGTTAGTTATGAACCTCATTTATTAGCTTTTGCCGAATGGTGGAAACAATTATTTGCAGAATCAGAAGGCAAAAATGAAAAAGGACTTTTTGTAGTTTCGGTCAATAACTCTACAGATTTACATTCTTTAGGACAATTTATCCAAGAAGGTTCTCGTATAATGTTTGAAACAATTCTAAATGTTACTAATATGAAAGATGATTGTTTCGTACCAATGATTAATCAAGAATTAGATAAATTAAATTTTTTAGCTAACAAATCTTTTTCTGAAATAAATCAAAAAATATTACAAGCTACGAAACAAGCCCATATAGAAGGAGGTGTTCCTAATATAGAAATCACAATTCCTCAATTAGATGAATATAACTTAGGTTACCTTATTTACTTTTTTCAAAAAGCTTGTGCTATGTCTGGCTATTTAATAGAAATTAATCCTTTTGATCAGCCAGGAGTAGAAATTTACAAAAAACGTCTTCTCTTTTAAATAAATAATTTTTTATTTAAAAAAATAATATTTCTTTTTATATTAAACAAATTACATTCTTTAAAATTTTTAAAATTTAAATTTTTAATAGAAAATAATTTAATTTATAAATTATTTTCGAAAATTAAATATATTTTAAAATTAAAAAAATTTTGTTAAATAAAGAAAGGTAATATTATTTACAAAAAATAATATTAAATAAAAAATATGATAAATAAAAAAAATTACAAAAAAATAAATTTAAATATTTTAATTTTATTTTTTATGTTTATAATTTTATTATCTAATCATTTAATATTTTTTTTAATTAATGCATCTAATGGAAAAGAAATTGAAAGTCTTGAAACATTTATACCAATATCTAAAAGAATTCTTTTTATTCAAAAAAAAGATAAAAATAATAAAGAAAAAATTTTAGAAGAAATTCGAAAAATAAATCCTTTATTAAAAGATTTACCAATAGAATATGTAAATTTAAAACCCAATAATGAAATTCAAATTATAATTCCTGAAAATTCGTCAACAATAAAAAAAATATATGGCCAAGTAATTTTAAATATTGAAGAAATTCAAAATATAGAGGTAATTATACCCGAAAACAAAAGAACCATTAAACTTACTACAACTGATAAAAATAATAAAGAAAAAATTTTAGAAGAAATTCAAAAAATAAATCCTTTATTAAAAGATTTAAATATTGATGATTTAACTATAACAAATAATCAAATAAGTATTATTATTTCTGATCAAAGAAAAGAAATATTAAAAATGACTGGTGTAATAAACATAAAAATTTTAGAAAAAGAAATTTCTGAGACTTCATCTGTAAATAATCCATCAGAAAATAATCCGCAAGTTTCTAATAATAAAATTACTAATAATAAATCAAATGTTTTTTTATGGATTATTATCACTTTAGTTATTTTAATATTATTAGGTGGATTGTATTTATTTTTTTATATAAAACATAAAAATAAATTTATTGAAAAATAATTTTAATTTTTTTATTTTTATTTCTGTGATTTTATAAAAAAACCTTTAAATTAGCATAAAAATCCACGTAACAAAGGTCCTTTATAAAAAATATAACTCAAACATTTTTCAAAGATATAAGGTAACGATATTAACAAAATAAATCAAACCAAAAATAAAAAACATACTTTAATGGTTTATATAAAGAACTTGTCTATAATGACGTTCTTTTTTTTAAAATTTTTGAACAAGGAAAAATGCAAAAAAGCTTATTGGAGATTAAAAAAATAATTTGGATTTTTCGGATTGGAATGACCTGTTCCAAAACTTTAGACACTTTTTAATTTTTAAAAATTCTTTAAGACTAACTCTTAAGTTAGTCTTTTTTTCTTTTACAAGACTAAAAAAATAATTTCCTCTCTTTTCTAAAAATGTTTTTAGAAAGGCATTAAATTTTAAGACAAAAATTATTTAAAGATTTTTTAAAAAAAGAAAAAGAATTTAGAAATAAGAGATCAATTAATTGAATTTCATTTACCATTAGTCAAAAAGTTAGTAAAACAATTTAAATATTATCCTCGAGTTTTAACTAGAGAAGATTTATATCAAGAAGGGATTTTAGGATTAATCAAAGACCTCAATAATTATGAAGATTTAGGTTATGACTTTATTGCTTACGCTACTACAACTATCAAATCGGAAATCACAAAACTGATTAGAAAAAGTTATTCTCCTTCTCTTCCACAAAAAAATCATAAAGTTAATAATCTTTCTTTTAAAGAAGAGTTTTATAAACCATATCAAATAAATAATTTAGAGCCTCATCAATTATGGTTAAAACAAGTCAATCATGAAATTTTTTTAAAAAAAATGAAAACTAAATTAAGTCCAAAAGAATTTCAAATTATACATTTAAGCTTTGGAACAGGACATATTAACGAAGATTATCAAGGATTTTTTAACTGTTTCATTTTTTCTTTTTCTAACTAAATATTTTTTTTAAGAAAACTATTTCATCTTTAATATCTTTTAATTTATCTTAATTTTCTTTAATTTCATCTTTATTTTATTATAAAGATTTTTCCATTTTTACTTTTTTTCCTTGAATTATTTCTTGGTATTTATTTAAATCTTTTAATTCAGTTTAACTTTTTTTTAATTTTGATTCCAATTGACCTTTTACTTAATTATTTATAGACAAAAATAAAAAAATAATTTTCTTTTTTATGAAAATTACTTTTGATTTTTTAAAAAAATAGAGATTTAAATTGAAAAATTGATTTCTATAAATTTAAAATTTTTGTATTCTTTTCATTCTTTTCACTTTTCACTTTTCATTGCATCCCATATATTAAACATTTTTTTATTATTTTTTTATCATAAAGAATAAATAAAAATAAAAAAAGGAAATTATATATGTCTAAATATATCAAAAATTATTTAAAAATAGAAAATGAAATTAATCAATTATTTGAAATTTATTCAAAAGAAAATTACAAAAATAATTTCATTCGTGAAAAAATATTTTTATTATTTTATAAATATGTAATTTTAAATATTATTTATAAAATCAAATATTATCCTTAGAATTTTAGAAAGAAAAGATTTATTAAATGAAGGGGCTTTGGTTATTGATAGTGTATTAATTAATTATATTCATAAAGAATATAAATGTGATTTTGTTACTTTCGCTAAAGGAAAAATTAAACAAGAAATTGATAAATTAATTCGTTTAAGTCATTCTCCTTCAATTCCTATAAGAATTTATAACGATAATAAGAAAAATAGAAAATTAAATAAAAATGTTGAAATTTTATCATCGCAATATATCGAAAAAGAGATTATTACGAAAAATTATTATAATCCTTATTTTACTAAAATTTTAGATCCTCATCAAATATATATAAAAAAACTTAATCACGAAATATTATTAAATAAAATGAAAAAAATATTAAATTCATTTGAATATCAAGTTTTGATATATAGTTATGGAATTCCAAAAGAAAGTGATGATTATCAGTATATTTTAGATGATACGGAAATATCATCAAAATTAAATATAACAAAAAAACAAATTTATAAATATAGAGAAAAAGCCATTTCCAAAATTAAATTTAATTTTTATAATTAAAAAATAAATATTATGACCTGAGCATGTCTTAAAACTGCTTATATTTATTTCAATCAATTAAAAAATAATTGTAAGAAATAAAATTATTTTTTAATTTTTTTTAAATAATTAATTAAAAAAGGAGATAAAAAAATGGAACAAAGAGAAAATCAAGAAAAAGAAAACAGATTTAAAAGCATAAGTATATTTGGACAACAATTAAATTCAATTTTAATGCAAATTATTGTTGTTGTTTTAGTATTTCATATTTATAAAGAATGGGATGCAGAAAAAATTAAAAAATTTAATATTTCTCTTTTATTTTTTCTAAAAAACTTTATAGCTTTTCATTTCCAAATAATTTTATTAAATAAATTTTGGAATCGTTTAAATTTTGTTAACAAAAACAATATAATTTCTCCATCAGATATTAGTTTATTATATAATAGAGTCAAAAATAAAGTATTGACAGATGAACAATATCAAAATAAATTATTAAATGAGTTAGAAAAGGATTATCAAAAAATATTCAAAGAAGATACTAATAAACTTATTTCTGAGTTTATTTCACAAACAATTTTAAATCAGTTAAATAATAATAATGAAGATAACGATAATAAAGATAACAAAAATTCTAATAATGATGAATCTAATATCAAAGATTTGATTGAAAATAAAGCTAATAACGAAAATTCTAATAATAATGAATCCGATGAATAATTTTTTTGAAATAAAAAAATATTTTGAATTTTTAAAAAAATTTGAAATCAATATTAAAAGAAACTAATAAATTTAGTTTCTTTATTTTTTTATATTTTATTTTTAAAAATTTTATTATTAATTTTAATATTAAAATTCATAATTAATAAATTTATTTATATATTAATTTTATAAATCAAAAGAAAAGATTTTATATTAATGAAAATAAATCAAAATCAAATAAATAAAAATAAATTAAAAATTTTTATTATATTTATAATTTTAACAATTACATTTTCAATAATAGCAATTTCTATTTATTTTAATCAAAAAAGAAAAGAAGAAATTCAATTAGAAAATAATTTTCCTATTTTCAAGGTAGAACTTTCAGGAGGTAATAATCAAAATAAACATCTTATACCGATTTCAATTCCTAATTTAAATAAAGATAAATATGAACATTTAATAAATATTGAACATAGTGTTATTTTAAATTCGCAAAACATGGAAATTAAAGAACCTTTGTTTTTAAAAATTGAAATATTTTTAGATACTCAAAATACCTTCCAAAATCCACAAAAATATTTTGATTATCAAATTATTACGACGAAAGATAAAGAAAAAGATAAAATTTATTCTCCCGAAGATAAACCTCATTATTCAGCGATGCATCCGAATGAAACACAAACTATCACAATTAACACTAAAATTCAACAAAAAGATATTATTTTAGAAAAAAACCCAAAACTTTTTTTAGTTTATGATTATGAATTAGTAGATAAGCAAGGAAAAAAAATTACTGGAGGTTCAAATATGGTTTCAAATAAAACGTCTAATATTGTTAATACATAATTTTAAATTTTTTTCTGATAATTAAAATGATATTTTTATTTTTTTAAAACAACAAAATTTTAAGAATTGTTAAAGATTAAAAAAGAAGGTTTGAATTATATGTTCGAAAAACAAGATATTAATAATAATAAAACACAAAAACAATATTTTTTATTTTTGTGTGTTTTATTTATTTTGTTTTTAATTTCTTTTTTGTTAATTATTTATGTTTGGATTCATCATCAGGCTATTACTACGAATGAAAATAAAATTGAAAAAATGAATAAAAATATTTTAAATTTAGAAAAATCAAATAATTCTATGAGTAGTAATTTAAAAAAAATCGAACAAAAAATAAAAGAAAAACAAGATAATACAGAAAAATTAATTACCGAAAGTGAATTATTACAAAAGAATATTCATAATAAAAATATTTTATTTGAAAGCGAGAATTTTAAAGTTCAAGATTATAAAAAATTTCCAAATTTGCAACAATTATCAGGTTTGAATGAAGCTAAATCTGTAGCTAAAGGTTTTGTTAATTTTTTTCAAAATAAAAAAGCTTACGAAGATAGAGGGAAAGTAGTTATTCCCACAGGTTTAATGATGTATGGTACTCCAGGATGTGGTAAAACTATTTTTGCGGCTTCTATAGCAAAAGAAGCAGAGTTACCTTTTATTGAAGTATCTTGTTCTATTTTTGCTCAAGAATTTGTAGGTAGAGCTCCAAAAATGGTGACTGAATTATTTGATTTAGCTAGAGAAGTGGCTACTAAAAACGGCAAAGGAGTTATTATTTTTTTAGATGAATGTGAAAATATTTTTTTAAATATTGATAGTTTAAAACCTGGTTCTGAAATTGCCAATGTTGTTAATGAATTTAAAATTCAATTAGAACCACGAGAAGAAAATCGTTCAGAACAACCTATTTTTGTCATTGGAGCTACTAACCATCTTGATGGTATAGAACCTGCTATTTTATCACGTTTTACTCATCGTATTGAATTGAAACCAGGAAATGAAGCAGAACGTAAAATTCAATTGAATGATATTTTGAGACGTAATCAATTTCCTATTACTCAAGAAGCTAAAACATATTTATTAGAGGTAATTAATAAAGCGTTAGATTATTTGCCGCCGCAATATGAAAAAACAATGAATGGTCTTTTAGTTGAAATACCTCCTCAAAATAATTACAAAAAAGCTTATCGTGTTTTAGAAAGTTTTATTAAAGAAGCAAGTTTAAAATCTATCGATCGTGAAATTACCTCCACAATAGAACAAAAAAAATGTTCTAATCTGAAACACAAAGAACATTTTAAGAATAATATAATTTTTTCTGAAAATAATCAAAAAAAAGAAAAAACCGATTCTATTATTTTAGAAAATTGTTGTGAATGCAAAGCGATTAATGTTGAAGATTTACAAAAAGCTTATCAAATAATAATTGATAATGCTGGTCAATCTTTAGAAAAAGTAATATCTAAATAAAAATATAGAGATTAAAATTATAAAAGTATAATTTAAATATTTCATTAAGAATAAGAAATTTATAAATATTAATTTATATTATAAAAATAATAAAAAGGAGAATTAACTGATGTTATCGCCTTTTAATTTTATAAATATTTTTGGAAATTTAAAAATTTATTTAACATTTTTTATAGTAGGCATAATTATTTGTTTTATTATTTCCTTCATTAATAAATTTCGCGGAAAAAAATCTTCAACGAAAGAAAATTTAATTTATTTTTTGATTATAATAGGTACTTTATTTTTAATTTGGTTTTTTTTCTTCAAAAAAGAATCTATAACAAAGAATTATGATAAATTAATTCGCCAAGTTAATCAAGGTATAGATAAATATGATAATATTTGTAATAAATATAAAGGTTTAGCTTCTAATTGGGAAAAAGAAATCCAAAACGCCGAAACAGAACTTAAAAGACTTTATGAACTTCAAGAAATTAATGAAAAAGATAAAGAAAAAATTCAATCAATTATAAATCAAAATGAAGAAAATATTTCAAATATTAAAACACAATTAATTAATATTCATGGAGAAATTTCTATTGAAAAAGGTAAATTAAGAGATCTAGAAAAAGAAAAAGAAAAAATAGAAAAAGAAATTAAAGAAAAAGAAAAAAAATTACTAATAGAAAACAATGAAAAACAAAAAGAAAAACTATATCAAGAAATTAATATTTTGAGAGAAAAACATATAAAAATAGTAGAAGAAATAACAGATACTAAAATAAAAATTAAAAAATTAGAAACAACAGAAGAATCTTTAATTAAACAGTTAAAAATAGTAGAAGATTTTAAGAAACATCTAATTAAATCTATGAATGAATTAAATATAGAACTTAAACAATTAGCATCTTATATTATTACAATAGAAAATAAAAAGAAAGAAATACAAAAGAATATTGATGAAGTAAAAACTAAATTAGAACAAATAAAAACAGAACAAGAAGCTTATAAAACTATTAAATCTATTTTATTTACATTAAGACAAAATGCTTATACCTGGGAAAAATCTAATGAATTTACATGGGGAAATATAACAAGAACTTTTTTTAAAGCTTACGATCGAGTAACTGATTTACTTACTTTGAAAACCAATTTTAATATATTAACTAATGGAATATTAAATTTTAAAAAAAATTCTTCTTCACAAATATCTTCTTCACAAATATCTTCTTCACAAATAAATACATCATCAATAAATTTACCAAAAAACCATCCTATATATATAATGATAGAAAATTTGATCCAAAAACAAGGTGAAGAACCTAAAATGATAAGCACGGAAATATTAAAAATTTATATGGAAGACATCAATAAAGAATTAATAAAATTAGATACAGAATATAAGTTATACGAAGATGAATATAAAAATTATAAATTACAAAATGATAACAATAAAATTATTAAAGAAATTCGTGAATTCAAATTCAAAACAATAAAAGAAAATGATGACATAATAGGTGATTATAGTAAATGGATAGAAGAATATGAGATAATAACAAACGAATTACATAAGAAACAAGATGAACTTATAGAAAAAGAAAATCATTTTAATAAGATAAATAATTTAGAAAAACAAAAAGATAAAATTGAAGAAAATATCGAAAATAAAGAAATAGAATATACAGAATTACAACAACAAAATCCTAATTTTGCTAAAATTCAACAAATAATTATTGATAAAAAAAATAAAAAATTTGGTATACAATCTCCTTTATTTGAAAGAAGAAAAATAGATAATTAATTTAAAAGTATAAAAATAATATTTAGAATATTAGTATTAATAATTTGTTTCTAAAAAATATATAAAGGATATAAAGGGGTATAAACAAATGTTTCTTAATAAAAATAAATTTTTTTTTATAATTTTATTATATTTAATTATTATAATTTGTATTCAATCTATTTTGGCATCGAGTTATTTTCATATTCGTTTTGGCGAAAATATTTCGAAATCAAAAATTAATTCGTCTCAATGCCAAATTAAATTAAAGAATATTGATGAACTAATAGAAGAATGGATGAAAAATGAACCTAATATGAAAATATATGATGTAAATGTTCAAAATTTAGAGAGTATAAAAATTTTTTTACAAAATTATAAATATATAAATACTCAATTTTATAATCATATACCTGGTTATAATTGTTTTGGTCAAATCAATTTAAATTTTATATGTTTGAAAAACCCTCCCAAAGGATTATTAGGAGTTTATATTTTTCCTAGAGAAAACCCTTTTAAAATGAAATATTCTGAACAACAATATTCGCTTACTTTAAAAGAATTATTAGAAAACAACACAACAATCAAAAAAGTTTATTGTTTTTGGAACGTCAAAGAAATAAATTTAATAAAAAATGTTAACATTGTTCATATTGTTAAACATGATGTTGCTGACAATAAAATCGCTGACTATATAAATAAATATTTAGATTCAAAAGGAATTTACAGAGAAAATAGATATATTCGAAAAGGATGTTATAATATGTCTAAACAAACGGGCATTAGTATTCCTTTACCTAAAGGACAATTTAATTACACAGATGTAGTTAATATTTATTTTGATAAAGGAGAACGTTTTATGTTGCAGGAGGAAGGAGATATACAAACTCTTTTGAATATGCCTAATGGAGCTAAAAATATTTATATTTTCAGTATCAAGAATTCAACAGTATCAAGAAAAATTATAGACCTGAATATCTGTGATAATTGATATGAATTTTGATTAGAATTGAATAAAATTTAAAAGTTAAAAAAATTATTTATTTAATTAATAATAATTTTTTTAATAATATAATTTATAAAAGTTATCAAATTATTTTTTTAAAATTTTAAATTTTAAATATTGAAGAGGTGATTTATAATTGAATTTAGCTAATAACCAATGTTTATTATAATAACAAATAAAATGTTTTATTTTTTTTTTTAATGTCGAAAAATTTTCTTGATATAAAGAGGGTGTATTTGTTTTTAAATATCCTTTTAAGGTCCCAAAATAAGATTCTATCATTGCATTATCATTCGGAACAGCTTTTCTCGAAAAACTAATAAGAAAACCTTTCTTTTTTAAATAATTTTTAAATTTAACGTTTTGATAAATAGTTCCTTGATCCGAATGCATAATACAAGGATCTTGTAATTTCGGCAATTTTTGAAAAGTTTTTTTGACTAATTCTAAATTAGGATGCGGACTCATTTCATATGCTAAAATTTGATTATTAAAACCATCCATTATAACTGATAACCAAAATTTTCCGTATTTAGTTGTAAAGCAAGTTAAATCAGTATATATTTTTTGTAACGGCTTTTCTGATTTAAAATTAAAATTAATTAAATTATAATTTTGTTCTTTTTTTTTATAAAAATGTTTTTTATAATAGGGTTTTCTATATGTCATTAACCACTTATTTATACGCATGATTTGTAAAACTTTTTTATTATTAACTATTTCTTTATAAGTTTGAAAATAAAGAGTCGTAATTTTACGATAACCAAAAGAATATTGATTTTTTTTACATAATTTACCTATTCTTTTTGTAATTTTATTATAATCATCTTCTCTTTTTGTATTTTTGTTTTTTTCCAATAATAATAAGAATTTTTATTAATATTTAATAGTTTTAAAATATCTTTAATTTTAAGATATTTTTTATAGAATTGAATTAAAATAAAAATAAATTCTCTAAAATTAGGTTTTTGATAATTAATTACTAACTGTAATAATTCAATTTCTTTTTGTTTAATTGTTTCTTTTTTTTGAATTTTTGATTTGTTCATATTGAATATTTTCCTATTTTCAAATAAACTTTTATAAAAAAAGAAAAAATTATAAAAATAATTTAATGTTTTTATATAATAAATAAAAATAAATTATTAATTTAAAAATTTATTTTTAATATTTTTTATTAATAATTTAAAATATATTAAATTTTTTTAGGTATTTTATTATTTTTGTTTGCATATATATATATAGTGAAGAAAAATATTTTACTTTTATATAATTTATTATATTTTATTTTTAGTTTATAAAATTCAAAAAAATATATTTTTTCTCTTAAATAAATAAGATATATTAAAATTATTTTTTATTATTTTTAATTTATATTTTTTTAATTATTTGGATGCAGTTCGATGTATAATGATTTATGTATTAGAAAAAATAAAATTTCGAAAATGTGAAAAGAAGAGTTACTTTCCTCTACCTGATATATCAAATTTTAATTTGTTTTTGGGTAATCAAGCACATGATAATAATAATTAATCAAAAGATATCTTTTTGAATAAAAATTTATCTTGATATTTATTATAATTATATTTGATAATAAGAAAGCACTTTTTATAAGTATTTTTTTTATAAAATTTATTTTTTTAAAAAAGGAGTTATTTAATATTAAATACAATAAAACTAACAAAAAAGATATAAAACTTAATATTTTATATAACGAAAGAATACCTCAAGGAGAATATTTCGTAATTGATGAAAATGGTGATGCATTAGGTGTTTTAGAAAAAGATAAAATATTTAAAATATCTGAAGAAAAAAATATAGATGTAGTAATGATTAATCCCAATTCTAATCCTAAAGTTGTTCGTTTGATGAATTATTCACAATTCCGTTATAAGCATCAAAAAAAATTAAAAGAAATCAAAAAAAAACAATCTGTAACAATTGTTAAAGAGATTCGTATGAGTCCAACTATTGATGATAATGATTTAAATATTAAAATCAAAAAAGCTTATAATTTTTTAAAACAAGGTGACAAAGTTAAGATTATTATGCGTTTTAAAGGGAGAATGATAACACAAAGTAATTTTTTAGGTAAAAGTATTTTTGATAAAATTATATCTAATTTAAAAGATGTAGGCAGTTGCGATATAGTTCCGAAAATGGTTTCTAATCAGATGTTTACTTTTTTATCACCTAAAAAAATTAAATAAATAATTATTGATTATAATATTTATTATAGAATAAAAAGGGTATCAAAAAGCGATTATGATAAAGAAAAAAAATCACAAAGGTTTAAAAAAAAGAATTAAAATTACTGGTACTGGTAAATTTTTAAGAAGATATGCTTATAAAAATCATTTAGCTGGTTCAAAAACAACAAAACAAAATAGACAGTTAAGAGGTATTACAAAAGTAGATATTTCTGATGTAAGAAGAATTAAATATCTTATTTAATTTTCTAAATTAAATTAAAAAGGCAAATATAAAGATGGTTAAAGTAAATTTCGTTACGGCAAGACATAAAAGACGTAAAAAAATATTAAAATTAGCAAAAGGTTATTTTGGTTCCAAAAGTATTCTTTATAAAACAGCTCATGAACAGGTTATGCGTTCTTTGCAATATGCTTATAGAGACAGAAGACAAAAAAAGAGAAATTTAAGAAAATTATGGATAACAAGAATTAGTGCAGGATGTTTAAATAATGATATTCGTTATTCTCAATTTATTCATGGACTTTTATTATCTAAAATAGAAATCAATCGTAAAATGTTAGCTGATATGGTTCATAATGAACCTAAAATATTTTCGAATTATGTTGATTTATCTAAAAAAGTTTTAGAAAATAAAAAAAATATTAAAAAAATAGAATTGCAAAAACAAGAAGAATTGAAAGAAACTAAATCTGAAAATGAAAAAAATATAAATCAAGAAAAACAAGAAAAAGAATTAGATTTGAATAGTAAATTATTACCTGAATTAAGAACATTAGCAAAAAAATACAAAATTCAAAATGTTTCTAAATTAAAAAAAGTAAATTTAATTCATATGTTAGAAAATATAATTAATAAAAAATAAAATTTTTAAGGAGAATAAATATAACGAATGATAAAAGAAGAAGT
The DNA here is from genome assembly GCF_026821955.1 of Candidatus Phytoplasma rubi. NCBI lineage: Bacteria > Bacillati > Mycoplasmatota > Mollicutes > Acholeplasmatales > Acholeplasmataceae > Candidatus Phytoplasma > Candidatus Phytoplasma rubi. The sequence continues at coordinate 690,907 of NZ_CP114006.1, forward strand.
TCAAAAAAAAGAAATTTTTTCGAATTTAGCCAAAAGTGTATTTTTTTTAATAATTGCTATTGCGTTTTGGTTAAATAAGACATTTATAATTCCAATTAGTGGTCATGACATTCATATTTATAATATTTTGTTAGGTATTTTAATTAGTTGTATAACTTATTTATTAATTTTTCGTAGTTTCAAAAAAAACACAGGTTTTGTTAAGTTTTTATTTTTGATTGAAACTTTTATATTTATTTTAGTTTCTTTCGGGCTTATGTTTCATTTTCTTATAGATAAAAATTTTATTACAAAATATTTAAATTTGAATTTTATAGTTTATTATATTTTTATAATTCATAGTATTCTTAAATTATATATTGGTTTTAAATTAAGTGATAAAAAAGATATCTTAGCTTCTTTAAAATTTATCGTATATATAACAACATTAAGTACAAGTTTTTTTCTTATGGGACAACCCGTAGATTTAACAAATTATATTATGAATATGTTAGCTATTTTATTTGGATTAGTTTTTTTATATTATTTATATTTAACATCAAAAAAAATTAATATGTTTAATAATAATAAAGAAAAAAACATTATAGAAACAGAAGAATAATTTAAAATTTTAAAAAGGAAATTCAGTTTATAATGTATGATTTATTAAAAAACTTAAAAGATTTAACTATGTTAAATGGTATATCTGGCCAAGAAAAAAAAGTTAACAATTATATTAAAGAAAATATTCAAGTAATAGTTGACAAAATTGAAAATGATAATTTAGGAACTTTAATTGCTTATAAAGGCACTAAAGGACCTAAAATTATGTTAGCTGGTCATGTAGATGAAATCGGTTTAATGGTGACTGAAATAACTAAAGAAGGATTTGTTAAATTTCAACCTATAGGGGGTTTGGTTGACTAGTGTTATGTTAGCTCAAAAATGGGATATTAGCACTGATAAAGGGGTTGTAAAAGCAATCACTGGCGCAAGACCTCCTCATGTATTATCTTATACAGACAAATGTAAAAATCCTGATATGAAAAATTTATTTTTAGATCTTGGTGTTTATAATAAAAAAGAAGTAGAACGTTTAAGTGTTAAAATTGGAGATATGGTTACTCCTTGCGATAATTTCGAAGTTTTAGCTAATGAAGATTTTATAGTTGCTAAAGCTCTTGACAATCGTGTAGGCGCTTTAATAATTATGAAAGTACTTGAAGCTTTAAAAAATAATCCTAACCAATGCGTAGGCACTTTCAAAGTTCAAGAAGAAGTAGGTTTAAGAGGAGCTCAAACGAGTACAAATAAAATTAAACCTGTTATAGCTGTTGCTGTTAATACTGGAATTGCTGATGATGTTCCAGATGATGTTAATACTAGTGCTCAAATTTTAGGAAAAGGTCCGCAAATTAGTTTTTTATGATGGCGGTTTAATTCCTCACAAAGCTTTTAAGAGAATTAATCATCAAAACAGCTCGTGATAATAATATTCCTTTTCAAGAACCTAAACCAAAAGGTAGGGAAACTGATGGTTCAGCAATACACTTAAGAAACGAAGGCGCTCTTGCTACTATTGTTATTGGTGTTCCGACTCGTTATCTTCATTCTCACACTTATATTGTTAATAAAAAAGATATCCAAAACACAATTAAACTTTTAGTTTTATTAGTTCAACAATTAGACGATAAAAAAGTTAAAGAAATTTTATTTAATTAATAATAATTTCAATTAATAAAAATAGAATATAATTATTAAAAAAGATTTATTTTATTTTTATAGCTATTTTTTAAACAAATCGAAGAGGTTTTATTTTTATGAAAAGAACATATCAACCTAGTAAAATAAAAAGAATTAGGACGCATGGTTTTAGAACTAGAATGTCTACTTCTGAAGGACGTCGTATACTTTCTAACAGAAGAAGAAAAGGTCGTATTAGATTAACTGTTTAATAATTCGAATATTTTAAAAGATTATATTCATTTTTGTAATTTTTAAATTAATACAAAATTAATAAAATTTTTAAAAAACGTAATAAATTATAGTCCATTATATTTTCGAAAAATAGTAAATTTATTTTTTTGTATATTTTTATTAGATGATAAACTATAATAATACGTTTTTTTTATTTTTATTTATTCGAAATTTTTAAAAATACAATTAAATTTAAATATTTTCTTTTTAAAATAAGTTTTGATAAAATTTAAGGAATTATATATATAAATTTTTAGATATGAAAAAAAAATTTATTTTAAAAAAAAAAAAAGAAATAGATTTGATTTTTAAATTTAAAAAAAATGTAAAAAATTATTTTTTTATATTATATTACATTAAAAATGAAAATTTAGAAAATTTTAAATTTGCTTTAAGTATTAACAAAAAATATGGGAAAGCATATGAAAGAAATTTAATAAAAAGAAGGTTAAGAATGATTATCCATAATAATATTCATTTGATAGATAAAAATATGTCTTTTGTTCTTGTTATTAAATTTACAGCCAAAGAGTTAAATTTTTATAATTTAGAAAAAAAATTTTTAATTTTATTAAAAAAGTCCTCTTTGAATTAGTATAAAACAAGGTAGTTGATTGTGAATAATATTCAAAATAAAAAAATGAAATTATTTCAAAATTTTTTTATTGTTTTAATTTTATCTTTAATTTTACTTTTTGTTATAAGAAGTTTCGGTCCTAAACAAATTAATTATAAAAAATTACAAGATCAAAATATCAAAATTATTTTTAATAAAAATGAATGCGAATCTATTAAAGATTATGAAGAATTCAAAAAAAATATAGAATCAAATAATAACCTAGATTTCGCTTTTAAAGATAATCGTGTTAGTATATTTTTTTTTGGTTTCGATAAAAAATCTAAAAATATTATTTTAGAAAAATTGGAAAAAAAACCTTCAGAAAATTCAAAAGAAGCACAACAAATAATAAATAAAGTAAAAAACAAAATTAAAGAAGAATTAGAAACAAAGGATGTTTTTTATTTTACAGAAAAATTGTCACCTAAAGAAGAAAAATCTCAAATTCAAGATTTTTTAACTATTAAAACAGGAACAAATCAGAAAGATTTTCATGATAAATATAAAAAATTAAATAATTCTAAATTAAAAATTGGAAAAATAAAAGATAATAAAATTAAAATTAAAGAAAATTATTCAGTAAAAATTTGTGACAAATATAAAAAATTTATTACAGAAGAAAAATCTTATAATGAAATAATTAAAACAAAAATAAATAAAGATAATAATGAAATAAATGTTTTTAATTTAGAATATGGATCAGAAAATGGCGAAAAAAAATATTTAGAAATTTTTGTAGATGATACAGGTAATTTACCTATCCAATGGCCTAATAAAATAGAATGGTACTTTTTTTTAGGTTGGGGTTATATCTGGAATGTTTTAGTTGTTTTTATTGGTTATTTTTTATATTTTTTCTCGTTTATGTTTATTGGAGAAGGATGGTTTTTTGGAAATTTAGGATTAGGTATTGTTTTAACAACTTTATTAATAAGAACTTTATCATGGCCTATTTATACAAAAGCTAGTACTTTCAGTATGAATATGAGTTTAGCTCAACCAGAAATTAATAAAATACAAGAAAAATACGCTTTAAAAAAAGATAGAGAATCTATGCAGAAAATGCAGATGGAAATTTTTAAAGTATATCGAAAACATAATTTTAGCATTTTTGGTATTTTTATATCTTTTTTACAAATGCCTATTTTGATAGCAATATTTCGTACTTTAAATCGTTTTCGTAATCCTGGTGGTATTTTCCCTGTTATCGAAAGTAAAACTTTATTTTTAGGATGTATAAATTTAGGCCAAGAAACAAATAATAATATTTGGTTGAATTTATCGAAAATTGTTTTATCTTTAATAGTTGGAATTAGTATGTATATTTTAAATAAAATTAATTTACAAAAACCTTCTTATTTAAAAAAAAATGTTCAAATTTTAAACAATGAACAAAAAATGAAACAAAAAAATCAAGAAATGACTATGAAAATAGTTAATTATGTTATGATTATTTTTATGGTTATAAATGCTTTTAATGATTCAGCTTTATCTTTATATTGGATAACTGGAAATCTTTATACTATTTTACAAATAACAATGAATCGTAAAAAGATGGAAAAAAAATATAATATATTAAAAAATAAAAGTTTTTGATAAAATTTTAATTTTTTGATAATAATTTATTTAATTTAAGTAAATTTCGAATATTTTGGAATTTAATATAAGAATAAAAATCAAATTGTTTTCAAAAATATTTTGAAATAAAACAGTTTAATTTTTATTTTTTTAGATTTTTTTTATAATAAATTAAGTTTAAAAAATGAAAGGTTTTTATTATATAACTATTTATTATTATGATTAATGCAAAGAAGAAAATAAAAATTTTTGGTTTATATCATATTATAATTTTAATATTATTTTTTATTCTTATTTGTAATATTTATTATATTCAATCTTTTCCTGTTAACGAAAGAAAAAATATAACTGAACAGTTACGAAATTCTTTTTTAACTTCTTTATTTTTTATAATGATATTTGGAACTTGGTTTGAATTTTATCGGCAACAAAATCCTTTTTTTAATAAATTAGGTTTAGGTTTGTTACTTTGTATTTTGATTCCTTCTTTTTTAGTATATAAAAAAATTATATGTGAAGAAATACATGACAAATTAAAGTTTTTTATTTTTAAAAAAGAAGGAATTAATTTTGCTAAAATTTTTATTATTGTTGTTTTTGTAACAAGGCAGTATTATAAATATAGAACATAATTTATTAAAAAAAGTGATTGTAAAATTCACATCCCTTTATCCTTATTAACTATTTTAATTTCTTTTCTTACAACAGGGTTTTTAGGTTATCTATTAAGTTATAAACCTGACCAGTTAAATTAAAAAAATCTCGTGATCCTTTTTTATAGATTCTATATAGATTCTATGGCATTTGTTTATTTTTATTCCTTTGACTAATGGAAGAGAACTAATTTAGGTATTAATAGTTTAGCAGAACACCCTTTATAGAAAAAAATAAACTTAAAAGTATTTTTTTAGCTCCTCTTATTTTAGCTAGATGTTTAAGTATTTTTTTAACTGGTTCACTATATTTAGTTTTTAATAAAACTAAATATAGCAGTAAAGGTAATTTAGAAAAACAAAAACAAAATAATATAGTAAAGAATATTTCTAAAGATATTTTAGATTATAAAAATATTGATATTGGGTTATTAATTATTTTAGGAATGTATTCTTTATGTAATATAATATTAACCAAATATTATCTTTTAAAGATAAAACATTAGTTTTAGATACTAAGGATATATTATTTTTATATCTTTAATAATAAAAGTGTTTAATTTGATTCCTGATGAATATCAAAAGTATATAGTGCAAAATGGAAAATTTATAAGCATTAATTTTACAACCCCCGCGTTAGTCGCTTTAAGTTTAAATACTAATTTTCAGTTTATTATCAGTTTATAACCAATTATCACACATTATATTTATGGTTTTCGTGTATTTGATGACCTTTTGTGATATTACCGTTTCATTTTATTTAGCTTTATTATTTAATTTTAATACTTTAGAATCTTCTTTAATATTAGGAATTTCTTCTCATAGTATTGAAATTAATGGCAATATAGGAGTTATATATATTAATAATAAAATGTATTTATTACCTTTTGTAATAATAATTACTAGGATTACAGGAATTTTTATTTTTTCTTCTTTTTATTTTAATATTTTATGTAAAAAAGATAATGTATATTTTTTATTATTATTGTTTAAATTGACTATGATAAAGGTTATAATAGAATCCTTTTAATTCAATTAATTCATTATGTTTACCTTTTTCAATTATAACACCGTTTTTTAATACTACAATAACATCAGCATTTACAATTGTGGATAAACGATGTGCAATTATAAAAGATGTTTTATTTTCACATAATTTTTGAATAGACTTTTGGAAAATCATTTCCATTTGAGTATCAATAGCCGACGTAGCTTCATCTAAAATAAAAATAAAAGGGTTATTTAATAAAGTTCTAGTTATTGTAATTAACTGCTTTTCACCTTGTGATAAATTATCTGACTCTTCATTAATAATAGTTTGATAACCTTCTTCTTTAGCCATGATAAAATCATGAATTTGAGTTTGTTTTGCTACTTCTATAACTTCTTCTTTTGTTTTACTTTCGTTGCCGTATTGAATATTTTCTAAAATAGTACCTTTAAAAAGCCAAACATCTTGTAAAACTAATCCTAAAATTTTTCTTAAATATTTTTTTTGTAATTTTCTAATATCTACTCCATCAATTGTTATAGAACCTTCATCAATATCATAGAATCTAGTTAATAAATTGATTAAAGTTGTTTTTCCTGAACCAGTAGAACCAACAACAGCTACTGTTTGATTTTTATAAACATCTAAATTAATATTTTTAAGAACAGGCGAATCTTTATAATAACCAAATGAAACATTCGAAAAAGAAACAAAACCTTCTACTTTATCTAAAGTAATACAATTAGATTCATCTTCTTTCTCTTCGGTTTCATATAAAAAATCAAAAACTTTTTGGATAGCGGCTTTAGTTGATTGAATAACGACAAAAATTTGACTTAAATCATTAATAGGATTTCCTAAACGCCAAACATATTGAATAAAAGCTTCAAACATCCCTAATTGAATTGTACAAAAACCCAAAGTAAATAAAAAACCTTTATTATCAATAGGAAGCATTAAGTAATACCCCATAACAATAACAATAGTTAATATAATATATGTAAAAGAATTAATAATAGGAATAGCTAAACTAGAAAAAAAATTTGATTTAAAAATCATTTTAGATAAATCTTGATTAATATCTTTAAATTCTTTAATAATATTTTTTTGTTGATTATATAAAATAATTTCTTTATGACCGTTAAATTTTTCTTGTAAAAAACCATTATATTCAGATGTTTTATCGAATCTTTGAATAAAAATATGACGAGATTTTCTGTTAATAATAAAGATCACAATAAGAGAAAAAGGAATCATTAAAGAAATAACAAAACCTAAACGCCAATTAACTAACAACATGCAAAATAATAAAATAGCTATATTAAAAAAAGCACAAATAATAGAAGCAAAAGTTTGTTGTAATCCATTAGAAATAATATCGACATTATTAGTCATTTTATTCATAACATCGCCAACAGTATTTTGATCAAAAAATTTAATAGGTAATCTATTAATTTTTTTATAAATATCTTGACGCAAATTTTTAATTCCTTTATGGATGGAATTTATCAAAAATTTATTATAAATAAATTTACCTATTGCACATAATAAATATAAAATAACATTTATACTTAAAAAAAACAAAATATGTGCTTGATAAGATTGTTTGTCCTTATGATTTTCTTTATTATTAATATAGTCTAAAATTTGTTTTCCTTCAAATAATGGAATATAACATTGAATTGCAGCAATCAAAAAAATTAAAACAATACTAATTATTATTTTTGTTTTAAAAGGACTTAAATATTTAGACATCTTTTGCATTTTACAATACCTCTTGAATTTTTTGAGAAAAAGCAATTTTTTGATAAACAGGACATTTATTCATCAATTCTTTATGTGTTCCGATGCTTACTATTTTCCCATTATCTAAAACAATAATTTTATCAGCATTCAAAATAGACGTTAACCTTTGTGCCACTATTATTACTATAGATTCTTTCTTTTTTTGAGCTAAAAAAGATTTTCTAATAGCTAAATCAGTTTCATAATCTAAAGCGGAAAATGAATCATCAAAAATATAAATATCTGGTTGTTTTAATAAAGCTCTTGTAATAGAAAGTCTTTGTTTTTGACCACCAGAGAAATTTGCTCCTAATTCACTTACAGGTTCTTCTAATTTATAAGTTTTATTTTGGATAAATTGATATGATTGGCTTATTTTAGATTTTTCGAACATTTCTTCGCTATCCGCATTTTCTTTACCGAATAACAAATTACTAAAAATAGTGCCTTTAAATAAAATATTTTTTTGGGAAACAAAACCAATTTTATCTCTTAAATTTTTAACATAATAATTTTGAATATCTATACCATTAATTTCTATAACTCCTTGAGTAGGATCGATCAAACGAGGAATTAAATTCATTAAAGTAGTTTTTCCTGATCCTGTTTTTCCTACAAAAGCAACTATTTCTGATTTATTCAATTTAAAATTAATATTTTCTAAGATTAATTTAGAATTATCAGTATGTCGATAACAAACATTTTTAAATTCTAATGTTTGAATATTTTCTAAAAATTCTGAATTTAGTGCATTTTTATTAATACAAGGTTTCATATTAAATAAATATTGAATTTTCGCTAAAGCTACTAAAGTTTTCGGAAACATCATAAATAATAATAAAAAACTCAAAATAGAAGATAAAATATGAACATTATAAGTTATACAAATATATAAATGACCAATATCCATATGTCCTTCTAGAATAAGATCCGAAGCAAGTTTAATAGTAATAATAATAGACAGATTTAATAAGAAATAAAATAAAGGTTCAATTGAAAGAATAGAATTAAATAATTTAACAATCGAATCTCTAAAAAATACATTTATTTTTTCGAATTTTTTTTCTTCATTTTTTTCTTGATTTAAAGTTCGAATTATTTTTACTCCTGTAATGCTAGATCTGATTTTATAATTCATTTCTTCTAAAAGATTATGTTGTTCAATTGATAAAGAATAATTTTTCAAAATAATAAAAATTAAAAGAAAAATAAAACAAAACATTATAGCTAATATACCATAAGATAATGAAGGATCAATCTTGCAAACTATAATAAAACAAGAAACTAAAAGAATAGGGGTAGAAACAACCGTTTTATAAAAAACAATTACAAAATTCATTATTTGATAAACATTATAGGTCATTCTGCTTACAATAGCGGAAACTCCTAATTTTTGCATGTCTATAAAAGAAAAAGTTTGTATTTTTTTAAATAAATCTGTACTTAAATCTTTAAAAACCAAAGATGTAATTTTGGAAATACAAAAAGTTATAAAGAAATTTCCTAAAATAACCATTAAAACTATTATGCATAAAAATAAAAAAACATTTATAAATGGTCTTGCAGGTTGAGGATTTATAATATATTTACCTATGACATAGGGAATCAATAACTCTCCGATAATTATTAATAAAAAAGAAAAAATATTCAATAAAAGAAGCTTTTTATGTTTACAAATATATTTCAAAATTAATTTCATATAATTAATACTTCAAAACTTACTTTCTTTTGATATATGTAAAACAAATTAAAATAAAAAATAAAAAATTAATAAACTAAATAAATCGTATATTATTAGCAATTATAACATTTTTTATTATTTGTAATAAAAAAATAGTTTTCTTTTTATAAAGAAAACTATTTAAGGTTATTAATTTAATTTTATAAAATAATTATTTTTTTAAAAAATTTATAAAATAATTATTTTTTTAAAAAAGATTATTATCTGAAATCTGAGAAAAATCTTTTTTTTCTTTCGCAGAAGTAACAGCTGCTTCAGTAGTAACAAACATAGAAGCGATAGATGCAGAATTTAAAATAGCTTGTTTTGTCACTTTAGTAGGATCAATGATTCCTTCTTTAAATAAATCAACATATTCTCCTGTTTCAGCATTAAATCCAAAATTTTCTTTTTGTTTCAATTGTTCTTTAACAACTAAATCTCCATTAAAACCTGAATTTTTGGAAATTTGATAAGTTGGAATTAATAAACTATCTAAAACAACATTTATTCCTTTTTGAATATCCGAATTAGAATCTTTTAAAGTTTCTTTTAAAACTTTATAAATTTCTACTAAAGTTTTTCCACCGCCAACTAAAATACCTTCAGTAACAGCAGCTTGAGCAGCATTTAAAGCGTCTTCAAGCCTTAATTTTCGTTCTTTTAGTTCTATTTCTGTAGCTGCCCCTACTTTAATAACAGCTACTCCACCAGATAATTTAGCTAAACGAGATTTTAAATTGCTTAATTCATGTTCATTATTTGTATTTTGAATATGATTTTCTATTTCTTCAATTCTTTTGGTTAAAGAGGGACTTTTATCCGCCCCCATTAATATTGTATTATCTTTTTTGATAATTGCTCTTTTAATTTGGCCTAAATCTTCTATTTTTATATTTTGTAATTGCATATCTAAATCTTTAGAAATAAAATTAGCTTTAGTTAAAATAGCGATATCTTTTAATAATTCTTTTTGATTATCTCCGAAACCAGGGGCTTCAGTAGCAGCAATATTTAAAATACCATGAAACTTATTTAGCGCCAAAATATTAATTACATCGTTATCAAACGAATTAGCTATAATTAACAAAGATTGAGTTTTTGCTTTAACTTCTTCCAATAAATGATTAATTTCATTAATGTTATTAATTTTATGATCAGTTACCAAAATTAATGCTCTTTCGAATTCGACTGACATATTGGCCAATTTATTAACGAAAATACTTGATAAATAACCTTTATCATATTGCATTCCTTCAACAACTTCTAATTCAGTTTCTAAACCTTTAGATTCTCCTATGCTAATTATTCCTTTTTGAGTAACTTTATTTATTGCAGAAACTATAATTTCTCCTATTTCTTTACTACCTGAAGAAAGTATAGCGATATTAGCTATTTCTTCTTGTGTAGAAATTGGTTTAGATTTTTCTAAAATTTGTTCTATGACTTTTTGTGAAGCTTTAAGAATTCCTTTTTTAACTAGAACAGATTGAGCACCAGAATTAACAAATTTAAAACCTTTTTGAATCATACTTTGAGCTAAAACAATTGCTGTTGTTGTTCCATCTCCAGCATTATCGTTAGTTTTTGTAGCAGCCTCACGTAATAATTGTGCTCCCATATTTTGAAAAGGTTCTGTTAACTCTATTTCTTTAGCGATTGTAACACCATCATTAACAATAAAAGACAATCCATTGCTTTTTTCTAAAGCAACATTTTTTCCGTTAGGACCTAAAGTAACTTTAACAGTGTCTGCTAAAATATCTACTCCATTTAAAATTTCTTTTCTGGCATCTTTGCCAAAAAGAATCGATTTAGCTGCCATATTATTAAATTACATCTCCTTAATTAAATTTTTATTTCATTTTGAAAATTATTAGTTTTTATTTAATTTAAATTAATAAAGCTATTATTTTATCAGTTTTTAGAATTAAATATTCTTCTTTTTCAATTGTAATTTTGGTTCCAGCATAATTTTCGTAAACTACTTTATAATTAGGCTGAATTTCTTTGGATGCTTCAGGACCACAACTTACAACAATACCTGTACAATTATTACAATTATTTTCTTGTGTTTGATTTTTTAAATTTAAAATAATTGAACTTTCGTTCTTTTTTTCTTCTTCATGTTTTATAACAACATAATCTTTTAAAGGTTTAATTAACATAAATATTTCCTTTCTATCATTCTAAAATGAAATAAATAAACTATCAATTGATAATTTATTTAGTCTATATAATTTCATTAATAAACATAATTAACAAATATATTATACATCAAATTTATAAAAAGTTAATTTTATATATTGAAATTTATTTTTACGAAATTGGAATAAAACTGATACTTTTAAATTAATTAATTTATTTTAAAATTAAAACACTTTTTGATATTTATTCTTTATTTTTTTATAATAATAAAATAATTTCTTTTTATTATTTTGTTATTAAAAAACGTTTTTTTAATATTTTTTTATAGTTTACTATATATTCTTGTTATAAATTTTTTTATATTATATATGTTATAATTAATATGGTTAATTATTTTAATTTTATTAAAAAAATTTTGATTTTTTTGTTATTTGTTATTATGAATTTTTTTAATTCATAATAATTTTTATTTTTTTATTTAATTCAATTTTTTAAAAATTAAAAATTTTGTGTTTTAATTAGAAAAACATTAATAAATTAAAATTTATAATAAACTAATATTTGTTATAAATAGACATAGACGTCAAAAAAGATATAAAAAGGCATTAATAAAATCAATAATATGTTAAAAATACAAAATTTATACAAAATTTTTAAAAAAGAACAAACATTAAAAAATATTTCTTTTAATTTGCCTGATAAAGGTTTGGTTTGTATAACAGGGAAATCTGGTTCAGGAAAATCTACTTTATTATATTTATTAGGCGGATTAGATAGTTCTAATCAAGGTGATATTTATGTTCATGATTTAAACATTACTCAAAAATTTGATAATGAAAAATTAGGTTCTTATAGAAATAATTTTGTCAGTTTTATTTTTCAAGAATTTTATCTTTTAGAAGAATTAACTGTTTACGATAATATTAAAATAACATGCGAAATTCAAAATAAAAATATTAATACTGAAAAAGTAGAAAAAATATTAGAAAAATTAGAAATAAACAACTTAAAATTAAAGAAAATTAATCAACTTTCTGGAGGGCAAAAACAAAGAGTAGGTATCGCACGTTCTTTAATTAAAAATTCTAAAATGATTTTAGCTGATGAACCTACCTGTAATTTAGATGAACAAACAGAAAAACAAGTTTTTGATTTATTAAAAGAAATATCTAAAGAAAAGTTAGTTATCATAGTTACTCATGACAAAGAAAATGCTCTTAAATATGGAGATCGTTTAATAGAATTAAAAAATGGTTCTATTATTAAAGATATTTCGAAAAAATTAAATTTAAAACCTATTTTCGATAATGATAAAAAATATTATACTAAAGAAGAAATGTTAGAATTAATAAAAAATAAAGATATTTTAGAAGAAAAAGCAAATTTCGAAAAAACAACAACAAAAATATTTTCTTCTGATGTAAAAGATTTTTCTAATTTACTTGATAATGTTTCTTATCGATCTTATTTTACATATTCATCAGCTATTTCTTTTACAAAAAATACTTTCAAAAATAATAAGAAATTATATTTTAGAGCCATTATGGCTATGGGTTTTCCTGGATGTTTACTAATTATATTGACAATATTATTTTTTAATTTTTTTATTTATCAAAATTTTTGTGATCTTAACATTTTTTCTTGTTTTTTATTTTTTGTTATTTGTTTATTTTTGTTTTTAAATTCTTTTTTTCAATTGAATTATATTATAAAAAACAGAATAGAATTTAAAAAAAAAGAAATTGGTATTTTGCAATCATTAGGTGCTTTTAAAAAAGATATTAAAAAAATATTTAAAATATTTGCTTTTAAATTATCATTTTTTCAAAGTCTAGGAGTACATTTATCTTTGGTCTTTATTTATTATTCTTTTTCTTCTAATGATTCTTTTTCTAATGATTTAAAAAGTTTAATATATCGACATTTTAAAATCAATTTAATAGTTTATTTTTTATTATCTTATTTATATCCATTATTTATAAATATAGCAACAATAAAATACCAAATAAATAAATTATTTAGACAAAATCCTTATCCTTTAAGTATTATTTTGGATCGAAAATAGTTTTTTGTTATATTTTAATTTTAAATAATAAAAAAATTAATAAAATTATTAGTAAGTTATAAAGCTAAAATTATTACACATATTTATAAAAAAATACGGAATAAAATCATTATCGGATTCAAAACTAATATTTTTTTATATTAATTAATTATGGTTGATGCGGTTGCGAATATATACATCAAATTAAAAAGATATATAATAATTTCCTTTTAAAGAAATAATAAACAAATTATAAATCAATAATATTTACGAAATTTAATAAATATTCGAAATTTTTATTAAAAATTATAACGTTTTATATGTTAGAGTATTAGGTATTATTTTTTTATATTTTCGAATATTTTTTTAAATAAAATATTTATAAAATATAATTTATATGAAAATATAATTTTTTAAAAAGTTTTTCAATTTTAAAAATTTATTTTTAAAAATAATTAAATTTAAATTAAATTATAAAAAATTATTTTTTAATTTTCATAATTCTATTATTTAATTATATAATAAGGGTGAATACATGAATATAATTTTAAATTTAAATTAAATTATAAAAAATTATTTTTTAATTTTCATAATTCTATTATTTAATTATATAATAAGGGTGAATACATGAATATAATTTTAATAGGCCCTCCAGCTTCTGGCAAAGGTACTCAATCTTTAATTTTATCAAAAAATTTAAATATCCCTCATATTTCAATAGGAGATATTTTTAGAGAAAATTTAAGAAATAAAACAGATTTAGGGAAGATAATTAAATCTTATATTAATAAAGGTTTATTGGTTAATGATAAAATAACCAATTCTATGATAAGTAAATATTTAACTAATGAAAATATTAAAAAAGGATTTATTTTAGATGGTTATCCTCGTAATTTAGATCAAGCCCGTTTTTTAACTGAAGAATTAGATAAAAAAAAAATTGTTTTAAATAAAGTTTTTTATTTTAATGTTAGCGAAAAATTATTAAAAAAAAGAATTATAGGAAGAATCGTTTGTCCTCAATGCGGAGAAATTTATCATAAAGAAAATAAATCGCCTGAAAAATATGGTTTTTGTGATAACGATAATACTTATTTAATTCAAAGAAAAGATGATAATTTAAATACTTTTCAAAAACGTTTATTAATTTATAAAAAAGAAACTTTTCCTTTAATTGAATATTATAAAAAAAATAACAAATTAACAGAAATTAAAGTAGACGAAGATACTAAATCAATTAAAGATATTACTGAAATAATATTAAAAGAAATATAAAATATAAAATAAAAAAATTTTTTCTATTTATTAAATAAAAATAAATAGAAAAAATTTTTTTATAAAAAAGAATTAATAATTTAGAAATTAAGATAAATTTTAATTTAACAAAAGAAAATAATATAAAATGCCTAAATAAAATTTTTTCTTATCAAGGTATTTGATATTTATCAAAAAAATTATTTTAACAAAGTAATTTAAATTAGAAAGTTTTCTAAAATGAAGACAAAAAACAAAATATTATTAAATATTTTATTAACATTAATAATATTAATTTTTTTAAATATAAAATTTGCTATAAAAGCTATTAATTCTAATGTCAATAATATAAAAGAAGAAGAATATAAAAATTATAAAATTATTTCAAAATTAAAACAAATTTATCCTAAATTAACAAATGATAATTTATTAAAAAAAGTTTTAACTAAAATATTGGAAGAATTCGATAAACCTTATTATATGCATGAAACGAAAACAACTATTGAAGATCGAATTAAGTTATTAGAAAAATATAATATAATAGATGAATTTAAAAATACAATTGTACAAACTGTTTTCGATAAAAACGAATATTGCTTTGTATTTCCAGGAAATAAAATAGATTTTGATAATTATAGAACATATCTAAATTATAAAAAACAAAATTTTCCAGGAAGTAGAGGTTATTCATGGAAACTATGGTCTCCTTCAAATCTTGAATTTATATCTAGAAAAGAAATTCAATTTTTAATCGATACTTTCGAAGAAATTATAATTTTAGAAACTGAAAAACAAACGAATTTGAATAAACAAAAAAATATTAAACAAATAGAGGAACAAATTTCTTTATTAAAGCAGAAAATAAATACATATATTGATTTATTAAAAGAACAAAGAATAAATATATTAAATAAAAATAAAGAAATTGAAAGTTTAAAGAAAAATATCGAAGAACAAAATGGTCAATTTTTGGATTTACAACAAAAAGAAGAATTAATTAAAACCCAAGAACAAAAAATAAATTTTTTAATTTTGGAATTAAAAAAAAATAATCAAAAAATTAATGATGATAAAATATTACAAGAGACAGAAAAATTAGAATTCCAAAAAGATTTAAAAAATAAAATCGAACAATTAAATGTTTTGAAAAATAAATTAGAATCATCTCAAATAAATATTGATAAATTAGCTGAAACTAAAGAAGAACAACAAAAAATAATTAAAAATAAAAACGAAAAGATTAAAGAATTAGAGATAATCATTGAAAATGATAATAAACAAATTTTTTATTTAAAGAACGAAATTCAAAAAATAACTGAAAATTTAGAAAATAAAATAAAAACAAATAAGTTATTATCCGAAAATCAACAAAAAATATCGAATATAGAAATTTCATCACTTAAAAAAGATATTAGCGAATTAAGAAACAAATTAATTTTACAAAAGTTCGTTTTAGAAAGTAATACAGAAAAAATTACAAATCTTTTTAAACAATTAGAAGAAAAAAATAAAGAAATAAGCGAAATGCAAAATTTAAATTCATTAGAAAAACAAAAATTACAAGATGATATAGAAGATAACAAAAAACAATTAAAAAAAATAAAAAATAATTTAGATATTGCAGAAAATACAATAACTGAATTAAGACAAACTATCGAAGAACAAAAAAATATTATCGAACAAAAACAAAATAAAATTGAAAATTTAAAACAAAATATTAAAATAAAAGAAAATATTATAAATTCTTTAAACAATCAAATTATAAAAGTCGAACAAGAAATTAAAAATACAAAAGAAAAACTTGAAGAAAATAAACTTTTATCGACACAAGAAAAACAAAAATTACAAAATCAAATTAATGAAAAAGAAAAATTAATTTTAGATTTAAAAAGCCAATTATATTCTAAAGAAAATTTTTTAATTAAAGCACAAGAAGAAATTAATATTTTGAGAAATCAATTGCAAGAACAAAAAGATGAGATTATTTTTATTAAAAATTTAAACGAAGAAGAAAAAAACGAATTAAAAAATGATATAAAAAAACAAACAAAATATTTAGATATACTAGAAAATGATTTAGATATTGCTTATAAAAATATTGATAAATTAAAAAAAACAGTTGAAGAACAAACAGATATTATTAATAATAAACAAAAACAAATTTTCATTTTAAAAAAAGATATTGAACAAAAAGAATCTAGTATAGAAAATTTATCTAAAAAAATAGAAAATTTAGAACAAGATATAAATTCAAAAACTAAAGAATTAATAGAAAATAAATTTTTATCTCAAGAAACTCAAAAATTATTAAGTGAAGACATTAATCAAATGAGAAAACAAATAAAAAATTTAAAAGAACAAATGTCTCAAAAAGAAGAATTTATTGAGTCATCTAATAAAAAAATTAATAATTTACAAACAAATTTAGAAATAAAAGAAGAACAAATTAAACAAAATCAAATTTTAAATCAAAATGAAAAAAACAAATTACAACAAGATATCAAAAAACAAATAAACTCTTTAGAAAATTTAAAAACAAAATTAGATAAATATAGAGAAAAAATAGAAATATCTTTAAAAAATAACAATATGTTGAATTATTTATTTATAGAAGGTATGTCTCATATGAAGACAATGAATAGAGAAGTTTTGGATTTTCTTGAAAAAATGAGACAAGAACAAGAAATTAAAAAAAAAGATGAATCTGCAAATGCAAAAATTTTTTTCAAAAAAACAGATAAATTCCCGACTTTTAAAGAAGTTATAGGAAACCAAGAAGCTAAAAAACAATTACAAGAAAGTTTAATTCAATTAACTGATGATATAAAAGAATATAAAACTATGGGTAATAGCGAACCCCCTAAAGGTATTTTATTATATGGTCCGCCTGGAACAGGAAAAACTTATTTAGCTAAAGCTTTTGCTAAAGAATCTGGATTACCTTTTTTTTCTATAACATCTGCTGATTTTTCTAAAACATATGTTGGTGAATCTCCAAGATTAGTCAAAAGTATTTTTGATGAAGCTAGAAAACACTCACCGAGTATTATTTTAATAGATGAATGCGAAGCAGCATTTAAAAAACGTAACAGTGACGGTTTAAATTCCGATCATGGAAACCTTGTTATTTCTTTTTTATCTCAAATAGATGGTATTTATACAGACGAAACAAAACCAGTTTTTGTTATAGCAACGACCAATTTTAAAGACGATATTGATAATTCTATTTTAAGCAGATTTAATAAATTAATAAAAATTGATTTTTGGAATGAAGAAAATGTAAATATGTTTTTAAAACAAATTTCTAAAAAATATAATTTAGATATAAGAACTTATCAATATTTAGATAAAATATCAAAACAAATAATTGATTCAGGAATAGATGAATTAAGAACACCTAGAAAAATGATAGAATTGTTTGAACAATCAATAAATGTTGCGTTTTACGAACATAAACATTTGAATATTTTACCAATAGATTTACAATTAGTAATAGATAGATTGATAAATAAACAAAATGTTATTAATTGGCAAGAACATGAACATATAAAACCTTCCGCAGAACAATTATATACAGTCCAAGAATACAAAAATACTCCGATAAAACATCTTTTTATTGATAGTTCTTTTACTGATGAAGAAAAAAAATATTTTCAATTAATTAAAGACAATTATATATTAAATAAAAAATTAGTTTATAATCAAAATTCTCAAGAAAAAACAGTAGAATTTGAAGTTGATTCAAATAATTTAGAAAGAATAAAAACATTTTATTCTTCGGATAATCCTTTTCCTGAAGAATTATTAGGATTTTATTTTAAAAAAGGAACCGAAAGCAAAGAAATAAAAAAAATTACAAAAACTTCTAATTTAGAATCAATTTTAAATGTAGCAATTGAAGCAAAAGTAAAACAAATTTATTTTATTTGGAATATTGAAAAAATTAAACATAATAAAATTAAAATAGAAGGTTTAATGCAAAAATATACAAATGAATTTAATTTTTTAAAATCAGATGAAAATTTAAAAAATAAATTATTAGAAATATCTCAAGTAACAAAAAATAATGAATTAGAATTCGAAAAAATAATATTAAAGTATATCGAAGAAATTAAAGAACAATTAACTAATAATATTTATGATGAAATTATTAGACAAAATGAGCTAATTATTTTAGAAGATTCTTTCGAATTAAAAAGAGATATTACAAAACAAATAAACAAAATATTTCAAAAAAATGATTTTTTATTTTTAAAAGAAATCAAAAATGAAATTTTTTCTAATATTAAAAACAAATTAATAAAAAATAAAGAAAACAATTTACAAGCAAAAATTGTAAATTTAATAAATTCGATAACTTTTAATACAAAAATATTTAATTATTTAGAAATAGATAAAATTAAAAAACAAATAAATCAAAATGTTTATGATTATTTTGTAATACAAAGCAAATATTCTTTAAAAGATATTCAAAATCAAATTTATAAAACAGAAAAACAAGTTAATAAAAAACTTTTCGATAAATATTGGAAAACTATATTAAAACAATTAAATATTAATTGTAATTTAGAAAAAGATAAAATAATAAATTTATTAGAAGAAAAAACAAAAAAAGAATTATTTTATAATGATTTAGAATTAGAAAAAATAATTAATTTGCTTAACGAAGAAATTGAAAAGAATATTAAAAATTTAGAAAATAATTTAAATAAAAAAATATCTGATAATATAAATAAATATATATTAATAGATAATGTATTGAATCAAAAAATATCTAATCAAGAAATAGACTTAATTAAAGAAACAGCTTTTGTTATCGCTAAAGATGAATTAAAACAAGAAAATATTAAAGAAGAACAAATGGGCGACCAAGAGGCTTAAATATCATGCTATTTAACCAATAGCCAGGAAAGATTTCCCCTGAATGCATATCTTCGGTTTGTTAAACGAAAGAATAACAGATTAAAGCAGAAGGTAAAAGCGAATTGAGACGAAACAGTATAGTCAAAAAGATTCCGTAAGCAAATTTGGATATGGATAAGGATGAAAAACCCTAAGAAGAATAAAGTGAGGTAATCTTCTAACTTAACGGCAACTGTGTAAATCCGTTAATCTAGATAGCTGGAAATTGTCTTTGTGTTTCGCAGTGAAATCATAATAAACCTAGACTCCACCCATAGCTGGACAAAGCAACTCTTGTCTAAGGTTAATTCCGCAAGCTGGGTCAAACTTCACCTAAGTCCAAAAGGTAGATATTTAAAGTAACTGGTAGATTCCTAAACCTCAGTTTTTTTGGAAACAAATAAGAATAGGGTATTTGAATAAAACTTCATTTATCTGAGCCCTTAGAGGCAAGGAAAAAGAGACTATTTAGTAATCGTTGGAGTAAAAATAAAGATGGAATACTTAATTCAATCGACCAACCAAGTCGAAGGTTAACAACCTTTAAAGGGTGAAAATAGTCAGTAATTCTAGAGATAAAATTATGGAAAGCCGTATGCTTGAAAACTTGCTTGTACGGTTTGGGACGGGACCAACTGTAATAAAAGATTCGTATCTTAAACGTAGTTGATTTATCGTCATACATGATAAAATAAAATCTTTTGTTTTAAATTATAAAATAAGTGAGAAGACAGATTCAAAAGATTTCTTTTCGATAATTTCAGAAAATTTTTATTGGTTAAAATTTGTTTTCATCGTTTTTGGTTGTAAATATTTTTTCCGAAAAAAAATTTAATTTTATAAAAGAGATTTTGGTAATTTAAACGAAATATTGTCAAAAAAAATTTAAATTAATTCACACTTATAAAACCTAGTTTATAAGACAGGTTTTATAAGTTTTTTTATTTTTTGTAACAATTTATTCAAAAAAATAAGAAAAATTTAATAAAAAGGAGAAAAAGAAAAATCTTAAATATGTTATAATTTATTAAGAAATATAATATTTCAAAAAAATAAATAAATTTTTTTGTTTAAAAAAATAATATTAATTTTTTTAACATTTCTAAATTTTTTAATAAAATTAATATTACTTTTTTAACAATATAATTTCTATAATTAAATGCTATAATTTAATTTATGTTAAAATGCAAAAATATAATTAATGAACTGAGGTGAATAAATGACATCTGATTTAGAACAAATTTTTGAAAATTCTAATTTATATTCTAAATTATTCAAGAATAATATCAAAAATATAAAAGAACTTATTTTCAAAAAACCTAAAAAATATCAAGATTTTACTTTAACTGAATTAAATAAAATAGCAGATAAAACAAAAGTAAATTTATACGGAATTATAATAAAAGCACCTATTGTTGTCAGAAATTTTTTTAAAAAAAATGCTAAAATGTTCCATATATTAACAAGTCAAAATACAGAATTAAAAGTAATTACTTTTAATAATTTTTTTTTAAAATTTTAGAATATAATAAAAAAATATTTATTAAAGGTACTTATTATAATAAATATAATACAATTATAGCTTCTTTTATTACTTTAGAAGTTAATATAGAAAACAAAATTAAACCTATTTATAATTTAAAAAATATTTCTAATGAGTCTTTACAAAAATTAATAAAAAAAATTTTTCAATCTCCTAAATTTAAAATTAAAGAAAATTTAGATATAAGAATTTTAAAAAAATATAATTTAATAAATAGGAAAGAGGCTTTCCGAAATCTTCATCTTCCTGAAAATAAACAAATGTTGTATAAAGCAATCCAAAGATTTAAATACGAAGAAGCTTTTATTATAATGAAAAAATGGTTTCGAAAAAAAAACAATTACCTTCTAAAATTCCTATAAAATGTAATATAATTTATGTAAAGCAAATGATTAAAAAAATTCCTTTTCAATTAACTTTAAATCAAAAAAAAATAGTTAATGAAATTTATTCTGATTTTAAAAAAGATTATCCTACTCAAAGATTAATTCAAGGGGATGTTGGTTCTGGAAAGACAATTACAGTTTTTATAGCCGCTTTAGGAATAATTAATTTAAATAAACAAGTTTTAATGATGGCTCCTACAGAAATTTTAGCCAAACAACATTATTTAAATTTTAAAAAACTTTTTCCAGAAATAAATTCTATTATTATAACTTCTAAAAGTAAAACTAAAAAATTTGATCAAGAACAGATTAAACAAAATAAATACAAAATGATTTTCGGAACTCATTTATTAGCTAATATAGATTTTTTTCAATTAGGTTTGATTATAATAGATGAAACTCATAAATTCGGAACAGATCTAAAAAATAAAACTATCGCTCAAGATTTAACATCAGATATTTTATATCTTACAGCGACGCCTATTCCCAAGACTTTGGCACTTATTTATTCTGGATTATTAAATATTTCTTTATTAATTAAACAACCTTATAATAAACATAATATTATTACTAAAAAATGTTCTTTTGAAATGATTATACCTTTGTTAAAAAAAAATCAGTCACGTAATGAACAAAGTTATATTACAGTTCCTGCTATAAAAGATAATAAAAAAAATTTTAATATTGAAAATATGAATATTTTTTTAGAGAAACAAAAAATAGAGCATCTTTATATTTTGCACAGCAAACAAACAACAGACAAACAAGAAGAAAATATTCAAAATTTTATAAAAAATAAAAAAGGTATTTTGTTAGCCACTTCTATTATTGAAGTAGGAATTGATATTGAAAACGTTACAACTATTATTATTTTAGGAGCGGAATATTTTGGTCTAAGTCAATTGCATCAATTAAGAGGAAGAGTAGGAAGGAATAATAAACAAAATTATTGTTTTTTAGTTTCTAAAAAAAATAACGAACGTTTAAAAATATTAGAAAAAGAAAATAATGTATCTAAATTAAGTGATTTTGATCTTTATAAAAGAGGACCAGGAGATTTTTTAGGTAAAGAACAAAGTGGTTTTTTTAAATTTCAATTTTTAAATATAACAAAAGATTATATGATTTTAAATCAAATTAAAAAAGATTTTGAATATTTATAAAATTAAATAATAAAAGGTATATTAATAAAAATGATTAAATTAGCAATAGATGCTATGGGTGGAGATTTAGCCCCTGAGAAAGTGATCAAAGGAATTGTAATGGCTTTATCTCAAGAAAAAAATTTATATATTTGTTTGTATGGTGATCAAGAAAAAATAAATTACATAATAGAAAATAAAATTTCTTCTTCAGTTTATAAAACAGTCAAAGATCGAATAAATATTATTCATACTCCTTTTTTTCTTAAAATGGATATAACAAATATAAGAGAAGAATTTAGAGATTGTCCTAACCATTCTATGTTTTTAGCTTTAAAAGCAGCTAAAGAAAAAAAAGTAGATGGAGTTGTTTCGGCAGGACCTACTCAAGCTTTAGTTTTATCAAGTTTTTTAATAATTAGAACTATGAAGTCAGTTTCCAGAATAGCTTTAGCTCCTTTTTTTAAAACTTTTGATAATAAAACAAAAATTTTAATAGATGCAGGAGCAAATATTGAAATAGAACCAGAAAATTTATTAAAATTGACTGTTTATGCTTCATTAGTAGCTAAAGAATTTTTAAAAATTGACCAACCTATAGTAAAATTATTAAATATAGGGATTGAAAAAAATAAAGGAAGAGATTTTGAAAGAAAGCTTTATGATTTATTAGAAAAAGATGATCAAATAATTTTTAAAGGAAATGAAGAGTCTAAAAATGTTTTCAATACTGAAGCAGATATTTTATTAAGCGATGCTTTTACATCTAATATGGTTTTAAAAAGTTATGAAGGAGCTTTTAAAAATTTATTTCAATCAATTAAAGAAGTTATGACTGAAAATTGGTTCAAAAAAATTATGAGCAAAATTTTATTTTCTAAAAAATTAAAAAAAATAAAACAAAAAATAGATTCTAAAGAAATAGGTGGAGCGATCTTGTTAGGTTTAAATAAAATTGTGATTAAAGCACATGGCGATTCTAATGAATATGCTTTTTGCAAAGCAATTTTTCAAGCTAAAATTTTAATTGAAAAAAATTTTTTAACTAAAATTACAAAAAAATTAATATAAAAAAAGAGTAATTATGCATTTAAAAAAATTATTTAGAAGATTAAATATTAAACCTAAAAATATTAAGATATATATTAAGGCTTTAACTCATAGTTCTTATGCTAACGAACATCATTTTAGAAAAAATAATAACGAAAGATTAGAATTTTTAGGAGATTCTGTTATTAATTTTTTAATGGCTAGTTATTTATATAAAAAAAATAAAGATAATGAAGGTATTATGACTAAAAAAAGAGCGCAAGCTGTTTGTATCGATTCTTTATTAATTTATGCTAAAGAAATAGAATTAAAGAATTATATTTTGTTAGGTAAAGGAGAAAAGAAAAGATATGATAATAATTATTCTATCATAGCAGACACTTTCGAAGCTTTATTTGGAGCTATTTATTTAGATTTAGGATATGATCAAGCAGAAAAAACTTTTCAATATATTGTGCTGCCTTATTTAAAAAAAATTATCAATATTATAGATTTTAAAACTAAATTACAAGAATTAATTCAAACTAATAAACAAAATATCCATTATAAAATTATTGCTGAAAAAGGTTTAGCCCATGAAAAAGAATTTATAACTGAAGTATATTTGGAAAATATTTTTTTAGGAAGAGGCTTAGGAAAAACTAAAAAAGCTTCTGAACAAAAAGCAGCGCAAGAAGCTTTACTTAAAATAGAAAAAGAAAGGAATATACCAAATGTTTAAAATTCTTTATGAAGAAGGTTATTTAAATATTGAAAAAATTTTAATTCACGAATATCATAAAATGAATTTAACATTTCAAGAAATGATGATTTTAATTTATTTATTTGATTGTTATGAACATAAACATTTTTCTTCTGTATTTTTAGCCAAAAAAATGAATTTGTCTAAAAATGAAGTAGAAAATATTTTAGAAGAATTAATTCAAAAAGATTTTTTTTTCTTATCACAAGAGAAAAAAAATGATAAATTAATAGAAGTTTTTAATTTAGATAATACTTTTTTAAAATTAGAACAAATTTATTTAGAAAAAAATAAAAATGTTCAAATTAAAAAACAAAATAAATATATAAGCGAAACTATAGAACAAATAGAAAAATTAAAAGGCGAAAATTTAGCTTCATATGAACTCGAAATTATTAAAAATTGGTATTTGGAAAAAAAATATTCTGACAAAGATATAAAAAGATCTATAAATATAGCTTACACAAATCAAAAAAAATCAATTTATTATATAGAGAGAATTTTAGGCCAAGAAAATAATTTAAAAATAGAAAATAACGATAAAACAGATAAAATTCTTCATAAAATTTTTAATAAAATTAAATAATTTAAAATATAACAAATATAATAAAATATGTTATAATATTGATAGTTGAATCTAAGAAAAGATTTAATAAAATGTATTTACATTTTAAATACTGTATATTAAATACCGTATAAATTATAATTTTAATGAGAGGAAAGAAGAAAATGCAACAAAAAGAAAGTTTTTTAAAAACTAAAAAAGGCAAAATAGTTTTTGGTTCAGTTGGTTCAGTTGTTGGTGTTTTAGTATTATATTTAATAATTGCTTATTTTGTATCAATTTGGCCATTTAGTCCATCAATTACTAATAAAGATTTAACAACATTTAAAACAGATGTAGAAAAATTAGTAACAGACAAAGAAACAGATGTTAAATTAGAAAATGACAAAATAGCAACAGAAGTAGAAAAAAAAATTGACGATTTGAAAACACAAGTGATAAAGGTTAATAAAAAAAGAGCTGACAACAAACAAATTAAAACAGAAAAAATAGACAATTTAAAAACAGAAGCTGGCAAATTAAAAGGCAAAGAAACAAAAGCAGCATTTAAAGATGAAGCTACAAAATTCAAAACAAACGTTGATACATTCATAAATAGTTTCAAAGAAGACATTAAAGAATAATTTAAACAATAAAATATTAATTAATATTATTTAAAAATAAAAAAAACATTCAAAATTTAATATTTTGAATGTTTTTTTTATTTTATATTTAAATAAAATTTTAAAGATGCTCTTATAAAGTCTTTAAATAAAGGATGTGGTTTAAAAGGTCTTGATAAAAATTCAGAATGAAATTGAACTCCTATAAACCAAATATGTTTTTTTAATTCTATAACTTCAGGTAATTGTTCTTCTTTATTAATTCCTGAAATAATAAAATTATCATCTTTATCAAAAAGTGAAATATATTCCATATTCATCTCATAACGATGTCTATGTCTTTCATAAATGATTTCTTTTTGAAAAATTTGATAACTCTTAGTATTTTTCTTTAAACAACAAGAGTATAATCCTAATCTTAAAGTTCCTCCTAATAAAGGATCTTTTATTTTTTGAGTTATTAAAGGAAGTGGTGTATTAATATCAATTTCTGTAGAATTAGCTTTGTCTAATTTCAAAACATTTCTAGCATATTCAATAACCATTAATTGCATTCCTAAACAAATACCAAAAATAGGAATATTATTTATACGAGCATAATGAATAGCTTGTATTTTTCCTTGATAAGCTCTTGCACCAAAACCGCCTGGAATTAAAATACCATGACAATCGCCTAATAAAGAAACTATATTATTATCATTAACATTTTCTGCATCAATCCACTTAATTTTAATATTAGTATTATTATAATAAGAAGCGTGTTTTAAAGCCTCTATTATAGATAAATAAGAATCATGTACCGAAATATACTTACCTACTAAACCAATAGTAATTTTATTTTTTAAATTTTCAATTTTATAAATTAAATTTTTCCACGAAGATATATCTAATTTTTTTAAGTTTTTTATTTGAAAATGATCTAAAATAAAATCATCTATTTTTTGTTCATTTAAATTAATAATAATTTTATATAAAATATCTACATCAATATTTTCGAAAATAGCATTTTCTCTTACATCACATAAAATAGAAATTTTTTTCTTTATTTCAGAAGAAATAGTTTGTTCACTTCTCAAAATCAAAATTTGAGGTTTAATACCTAAAGATCTTAATTCTTTAATACTATGTTGAGTAGGCTTAGTTTTTGTTTCTTTAGAAGTTTTTAAATAAGGAATTAAAGTGTTATGAATATAAAGAGTATTATGAAATCCTAAGTCATAACAAACTTGTCTAATAGACTCTAAAAAAGGTAATGATTCGATATCACCTACTGTACCGCCAATTTCGACAATAATAATATCATAATCATTATTATTACTTTTTATTTCTAAAATCCTTTTTTTGATTTCATTAGTAATATGAGGAATAACTTGAATAGTTTGTCCTAAATATTCCCCTTGTCTTTCTTTATTGATTACATGTTGATAAACTTGTCCTGTAGTCACATTAGATTCTCTTGATAAATTTTCATCTAAAAATCTTTCATAATGGCCCAAATCTAAATCTGTTTCGGTTCCATCATTAGTCACAAAAACTTCTCCGTGTTGAATAGGATTCATAGTACCAGAATCAATATTGATATAAGGATCAATTTTTTTCATAAAAACTTTTAATCCACGTTTTTTTAAAATTTGACCTATAGCAGCACCAATAATACCTTTTCCTAAACCAGAAACTACTCCTCCAGTAATAAAAATAAATTTTTGCTCTTTTTTTTTATTATTCATTTTTAATTTCTTTCTTAAAAAATTTTAAAATAAAAATTTAAAAAACATTAATTAAACATTTATTTTAAAACCTATTTTTTCTCCTAAATTGATTTTTGTTTCTATTTTATTACGACTATTTTCCATAATAATCGGATCAAAAATTACTTTGTTTTTTTGAACTAATAAAACAATAGTGGATCCTCCAAAAGAAAAAAAACCCTTTTCTTGCCCCTTATTAAAATTAGTAATAGAATGATTATTAATTTTTCCTACTAATAAAGCTCCAATTTCAATTTGAATTATTTTACCAAAATTTTTTGTTTCTAAAATATTATATTCTCGGGTATTTTCACAAAAAACATTAAAATATTTAAAAGCAATAGGATTAACAGTATGAAATTTACCTTTAATTTTTTTAAAATTTTCTTTTTTTTGAATACCTTCATCAATGAAAATATAACGATGATAATCGATAGGTCTCAATCTTAAAATTACAAAATAACCATCCATAAATAAAGATGGTAAAGTATTATTTTTTAAAAGATCACTTAAATGATAATTAACTTTTTTAATAGAATAAATACTATCTTTATTAATCGGCAGAATAGTAATTTTTCCTTCGCAAGGGCTTATAAAAATAAAATTTTCTTTACAAAAAGTTATATTTTTATATTGACGTATAAAAAAATCATTATAAGAAGAAAATTTTGTTTTTCGAAATAAATTTAAATCTATATTATTTCTTTTAACTACTTTTCCAATATGTATTTTTGAAAAAAAAGATCTTAAATAAACCCCCATTAAAAAAGTAATTATTTTAGAAACACAAATTCTCAAAAATAGTCTTTTCCAAAAACTTTTATGTAAGTTAGAATATAAAAAATGTGGTTTCATAATTATGTTTTCTTTATAAAAAACTAATCCTCTTTCTTATGTTCGTTTAAATAACATTAAATTTAATATTATTACAAAAGATAATAAATTATTACAAAAGATAATAAATTATTAAAAAAGATAATAAACATGAAAATATTAAAAAAATAATATTTTTAATTTTAGGAAATTTAATTTTTGCAAAAATAAATAAAAAAGACAATAAACACATAATAAATAAATATATTGTGAAAAATATATTTTTAATATTATTAACATCAGTTCCTTTTTTCATCATTATATTTTGAAATAAAATTAAACAAGGAAATATAATAGAAGATAAAGTCACTGGAACACCTAAAAAAACATTTAAATTTTCTTTTGATTTTTTATCATCATAATTTTCTTCAGCAAGAACATTGAAATAAGCTAATCTAATTAAAACCGTTAAAATGTAACAAATACTTATAAAAATAAATAAGTATAAGAAAGGATTATTTGGTAATTCTGTATTATGGAACAATCCATATCCTATAAAAATAGGTAAAATACCAAAACTAATAATATCTGCTAAAGAATCTATTTGAATACCATATTTTTTTTCTTGTATAGAACGTTTTTTTTTAAAATTACTTACTTTTCCATCAAACATATCAAAAATACCAGATAATAATATACAAATAGAAGCGAATTTTATAGAATTAGTATTGAATTCTCCATTAACAAGAAAAAACATTCCTAATAAACCAATTGAGGTATTTAAATAAGTTAAATAAACAGTATAATTATAAAAACCTAAAAACATAATAAATTCTCCATTATTATTTTTTAAAATTAAATATAATTTGTTTTGAATCAAGTAAATAAAAAATAATAATTGAAAAAATTATAATTTTTTCAATTATTATTTATAAAAATATTCTTCATAATCATTTATATATTCATCGTCTTCTTCATTGTTTTTATCTTTTTCAATATCATCAATTTCTTCTTCATTAATTTCTAATTCTTCTTTTTCATCATTTATATCTAAATTATCTAAAGGTATATCATTTAATTTTTCTTCTTCGTATTCATCATTTTCTTCATTGGATTTTGGTTTTAAATCAAATTCATTAAAATCTAAAATTTCTTTTTCTAAATCTTTTTTAATTTCTATTTTTTGTTCATTTGGGTTAATAAAAAAATCTTTATCCCAAAAATTCAAATTATTTTTTTTAATATTCCACAAATCATCTCCGCAAAAAACAAAACAACCGCTCAAAACAATATCTAAATATAATTGAATACAAATTTCTTTATTATTTATATCTAATTTTTTAATTTTAAAAACTTCTTCTATTAGTTGTTGGATATTCATAGGTTTTTTGTTTTGAGATAATATTTGATAAGAAATATCAATCATAGCACTTGATGAATCAATATTTTTATTATTTTTTTCCAAAATTAATAACCTCATTTAAAAACTATTCTTTTATTTATTTTATAAAAATTAAAAATCATAATCTTTCAAATCATAATATTTTGCCGCTTTAATAAGTAAATCTTTAGAAGCTTTTTCTACTTGCTTTAAAACATCATTAAAAGATAATAAAATACTTTCTTGAATTAAATCTAAATTATTCATTAAATCTAAATTTTTAATAAAAACATCAATTACTTGTTTTGTTCCTTGCATAACAATAACAATATCACCTACTTGTGAAGTAAATTCTCTTAATTCTAATTTTTTTTGTTCTTTATCTATGTTTTCCTGAATTTTTTTTAATTTATCAAAAATTTTCATATTAAAATTCCTATTCATAAATAATTTTTACTTTTTCACTAGTAAATAATGTTTCAGCTTTTTTTATCAAAAATCTTTCGTCTATCAAAAATTCTTCATTTAATTTTAATACTGAATTTTTTTCATAAAAATTAGTTTCAAAAAAATTTAAGTTTAAATCTTCCTTATTTTTAGTTTCTAAAAATTTTGAATAAACAGGTTTTATTATTTCTTCCCAATCTTTATTTAAAATAACAAAATATTCATTAATTAATTCTTTTTTAGCATTTAAAATTTGTTTAATTTTTTCTCTAGTATCATTTTTTAATAATATCTTATAATCTTCTTCATTTTCACATGATAAAAGTAAATCTTTATTAAAATTTATTAATAATGCTTTTGATTGATATAATAATCTCGCAATACCAGCTAATTTCGGAATAGGATAATTTTCTAATTTTTTCCATCCTTTACAAATTAAATTTATTTCTAAATTATTAGAACCAATTAAAATATTAATAATATCGTTTAAAAAATCTTGTTTAAATTTTGTTTCGTTTTTGTCTTTATTATCATAATTGTAATTATTTTTAGAAAATAATTCTTTTTTCAAATTTTCATCTTTTGGTTTTATTGATAAATTATTATTAATTTTATTAAAATTTTCTATTTTAGGAACATTTATTTGTGCTATTAATAAATCATGAATTTGAATGAAAAAAATAATTAATAAATATTTTTTATGTTCGGATATTTTTAAATTATTTTGTAATTCTAATAATTTTCTAAAAAATTTTTCTTTTGTTTGAAAATTTAATTT
Organism: Candidatus Phytoplasma rubi; assembly: GCF_026821955.1. Classification (NCBI taxonomy): domain Bacteria; kingdom Bacillati; phylum Mycoplasmatota; class Mollicutes; order Acholeplasmatales; family Acholeplasmataceae; genus Candidatus Phytoplasma; species Candidatus Phytoplasma rubi. The sequence goes on from NZ_CP114006.1 coordinate 721,754, forward strand.
TTTTAAAAAATTAAAATTTTCTTCGTAATTTTCATAACAATTAATTATTTTTTTTGAAACGAAATTAATAAAATCATTTAAAAAAAGAACATAATTTATATTAGAGTCTAAAATTTCCTTTAAAAAAGAAATAAGAATTTTGACATCATTTTGAAATAAAAAATGAAATAATTGTGCTAAATTTTTTTCAGAAATGATACCCAATATTTCTATAATATCTTTTTCTTCAATAATATCATTTTTATAAGAACTAACTTGATCTAATAAATTAATAGCATCTCTTAAACTACCATTAGAATAAAAAGAGATTTTTTGTAAAGCTTCTTCTGATATATTTATATTTTCTATAGAAACTATTAATTTTAATCTATTTTGAATATCTTCGTAAGAAATATTATTTAAACGAAAATGTTGAGTACGAGATAAAATATTTTTAGGAATTTTATTAAATTCACTAGTGATTAAAATAAAAACTGTATTAGAAAATGGTTCTTCTAATATTTTTAATAAAGCGTTAAAAGCATTATAAGATAATACATGAACTTCATCAATAATATAAACTTTATATTTTAATAAATTAGATTTATAATGTATTTTATTTTTTAATTCTCTAATATCATCTACGCCACTATAAGAAGCGCCGTCAATTTCGACAACATCTAAAGTAGCTTGTTTATCAATAACGGCGCAATATTCACAACAATCTTTATTATTATCTTCGCAACAATCTTCTTTTTCGAGAAAAAAAGAACAATTAATAACTTTGGCAAAAACTTTAGCTAAAGTAGTTTTGCCGATCCCCTTATTGCCACTAAATAAATAACAATGATGAATTTTTTGATATTTAATAGAATTTTTTAAAATTTGTATAATTATATTTAATCCGACTATATTTTTAAAATTTTTAGGTCTATGTTTTAGATATAAGGCTTGATAATTCATATCTTTTTTTAGAAAAAAATCCTTTTATAATAATTTTAAAAAATCTTTTAAACATTTTTAATTTCAATTTATAAAATGTTTTTTTAAAAAACTACATATTAAACTATGACATAATTTATATCAATAATTAAAAAAATTAAAATTTATAAAAAACTTGATTAATTAATTTTCACCAGCAATTGTTAAATCTCCAGCATAAACACTAGGACTTCCAAACCCTGAAAATTGAAATACTAAATCATTAGATATCCCTTTTAAATTTAATAAAATATCAAAAAAATTACCAGAAACAATAATCATTTTAACAGGTTTAGTAATTTTACCCTTTTCTATTTTAAAACCAGCCGCTTGGAGACTAAAATCACCACTTATATAATTAATTCCTGCATGAAAACCAATTATATAATCTATATAAACACCTTCGTTAATAGAAACAATCATTTCTTCGAAATTTTGTTCCCCTTTTTCTAAATACATATTAGTCATGGAAATAGAATTATCAAAACTGTTACCAGTAGGCGGAACATCAAAAATAAGTGATGTTTTTAAATTATGGATAAATTGTTTAAAAATACCTTTATCAATAATTTTTTTAGTATAACAAGAAACCCCTTCATCATCAAATTTATATTGAAAAAGTGCTTCTTTGCATAAAGGATCGTCAATTAAAGTAACTTTTGAAGAAGCTATGTTTGTACCTTGTTTATCTTTTAATTTAGTTAAATTACGATAAGCGTTCATACCGTTAAAAATACAACTAAAATTTTTTAAAAAATTAGCAAAGATTTTATTTGAAAAAACAACTGGATAAGTTTTAGATTTTAAAGATCGAGATGTTAATTTTGATTCTCCTAAGGATATTATTTTTTTAGCGTATTTTTTAATATCGAATTTTTCAAATTCTTTAACTACAAAATATTCATAAATTTCTTCTATATCTTTATCTTTTTGAAAAACACAAGAAACAGAAATAGTTAAAAAACTTAATTTGTCTTCTAAATTTAACCCTTTAGAATTAACTATTCTTTTTTCTAAATAAGTTTCTTTATAAGAAATAGTATCAATTTTTTTTAATAAAACACTTTTTAATAATTCTTTTTCTAATTGAAATAATAAATAATATTTTTTTTGAATATCAATTTTTGAAAAATCAAAATTAGAATTATTTACCATAGGATAAGAAGGAGAACCTTCAAAAATAATATCTTTTTCTTTAATATTTAAAACTGAAATTTGATTTCTAAGATTTCCTAAAATATCTTCCATTTCAGTTTCATCTATTTTTTCTAAATACATAAAAGACTTTTTATTTTGAAACAAACCTTTAATGGTTGTTCCTAAAACATCATTTTGAACATGTTCGTGAATTTTACCATCTTCTAAATTAACAGTTATACTTTTGCTTCTATCAGTTAAAATTTCTAAAGCTTCAAAATTTTGAGATAAAGCTGTTTTAAACCATTTTTTATAATTTATATTATCATTTTTAATCATTTTTTTGACTTCCTCCAACAATCATATCTTGAACTCTAATAGTTGGTTGACCTAAATCTACAGGTACATATCCAGAAACAGAACCACAATATCCTTGATCTAAATCTAAATCATTAGCGACACGATCAATTTTTAATAAAACATTTTGCCCTTTTCCTATTAATATCATTCCTTTAACAAACTTAGTTAATTTTCCTTCTTCGATTAAATATCCAGATTTAACCATGAAATTAAATTCTCCTGTAGTAGGCATAACTGTTCCTCCGCCAAAACTTTCGGCATATAAACCATTTTTAGTATCTTTAATAATTTGTTCTGGAGTATCTTTTCCAGCAGCAATGTAAGTAGAATTCATTCTAGAAGTGGGCGAATATTTATAAGATTGTCTTCTGGATGAACCAGTAACTTTCATTTTCATTTTTAAGCTATTACGATAATCTATTAAATAATTTCTTAATATCCCATTTTCAATTAAAAGATTTTTTTGTGTTGGAGTTCCTTCGTCATCAAAATTTAATTTTCCCCAAGAATTTTGAATAGTACCATCATCATAAGCAGTTACAACATCTGAAGCTATTTTTTTATTTATTTTATCACAGAAAGGAGATAATCCTCTAGCAATAGCAGTCGCTTCTAAAGAGTGACCACAAGCTTCATGAAAAATAACTCCTCCTGAACCGCTCTTAATAACTAAAGTCATAGTTTGAGGTTTAATTGTTTCGGCCGTTAATAACATAATTGCTTTTTTAGCTGTTTTGTTAGCTATATCTTCTAAATCTATAAAATCAAAAATTTCTAAACCCATAGAACGACCTCGGTGTTCATTGAATTCTTCCATATTTTTGTTATCTTTAGCAACAGCTGTCATAGAACACATAATATAAGGTCGATAATCTTCTTGATAAATACCTTTAGAATTAACAACTAAAATTTTTTGTTCTTTTTCTTCAAAATTAACTATACTTTGAATAATTTTAGAATCATATTCTTTCATAATTCTAGATAATTTCATCACTTTGTTAATTTTATCAGAAATAGTCCAACTATTAAAATTAATTTTTATATTATTGTTTATTTTTTTAGATTCTCCGAGCGGAATTATTTTTTTAATTTTTCCATCATTATTAACATTTTTTTGTTCTTCTATTAAAGAAACTATATATTTATATTCTATTTTATTAGTATAAATATATATTTCATCCGTTTCTTTTAATAAACGTATTCCTAATCCGAAAATATAATTTGTACTATACTTCTCTACTTCTTTATCTATAATTGTTAAGTAATTAGAAATATTATCTTCAAAAAACAATTCAATAAAATCAAAACCTTTATTCAATCCTATTTGTAAAATATCTTGAATTTCACTTTTTGATAACATAAAAATAATTTCCTTTAATTTTTATAATTTTATTTATTTTTATAAATAAATAATATTTTCATTTTATTTAATCTTAAAAATGAATTTAATTATTTTAAATAAATAGTATTTTTTATTTCATTTTAATTTGTAAAACTTTATTATTATAAGAAACATTATTTTGAGATTGAACTTGTTGAGCTAAATTCACAGGAATTTCAAAAACAGTCTTATTATGGAAATGTTTAATATTTCCAATATTTTTACCATAAATATTAAATTTATCTTTTAATAATTTTAAAAGCAATGAAGGATTTATACCATCATTTTTTCCTAAATTAATAATTAACTCTGTTATTGATTTTTTATTAAATTTATTGTAACTGTTGTTATAATTACCATTTGTTTTATTAAAACCATTCGAAAAACTATTTGATTTAGAATAAGAATTTTTCAAATCATTTCCTTTATAAATTTTGGGTTCTGATATATATTCGTAATTTTTATCTTTTGGGGCTAAATGTTGTAAAAGAGCCGAAATAATTTCTTTAGGTTCTTTGTCTTTTAACAAAGTATCAACGAAAGGATTTTCTTTTGTTTCTGTTTTTGAATTTTCTTTTATTAAATGCAAAATTTGTTCTTCAAAAAAATTATTTTGTTCTTGTTGGATTTCTTCTACTGTTGGAATATTTAAATAAGTCATTTTTTCTTTTAAATAATTCATTAGTTTTTTAAATTGGAAAACTTTTCTTAAACCAACAAAAGTATATGCTAAACCTGTTTTCCCAGCTCTACCTGTTCTACCAATTCTGTGAACATAAACTTCTTCTTCATGAGGTAAATCATAATTAATAACCATTTTAATATCAGAAATGTCTATACCTCTAGCAGCAACATCGGTAGCAACTAAAATTTTAATATTTTTTTTTCTAAAGTTATTCATAACATATTGTCTTTGATTTTGTTTTAAATCACCATGAATAGCATCTACTAAAAAATCTTTATCTTGTAAATAATTTAAAATTGCATCTACATCTCTTTTAGTATTAGCAAAAATAATTACTGAATCAGGATTTTTTTGATCTAAAAGTCTTACTAAAAGTTTATTTTTATCAAATTCTTTTACAACAAAATAAAATTGTTCAATTGAATTAACAACAATTTGATCTTGTTTAGCTTTTAAAATTTTAGGATTTTTTTGATATTTAAAAGCTATTTCACGAATAGCATTAGGCATTGTAGCTGAAAATAAAATAGTTTGTTTTTCTGTTGGAATTTTAGATAAAATAGTTTCAACAGCTTGTTGAAAACCCATTTTTAACATTTCATCAGCTTCATCTAAAGTTAATATTTTTACTGATGATAATTCTACTTTTTTTCTTTCTAATAGATCTATTATTCTTCCAGGAGTAGCAATAATAATTTGTGGTTTTTTTTCTAAATCTTGAAATTGTTTTATATAATTCTCTCCGCCATAAACAACGATCGCTTTAATTTCAGAATAAAATTTTAGTAATTTTTGAATTTCTAAAAAAACTTGTAACACTAATTCTCTAGTAGGACATAATATCAAAGATTGAACTTTTTTTAATTTAGCGTCAATCTTTTCAATAATAGGAATAGCAAAAGAAAAAGTTTTTCCCGTTCCTGTTTGTGATTGAGCTATTATATCGTGCCCTTCTATAATTTCTGGAATAACTAAAGCTTGAATTGGTGTAGGAGTTATAAAATTTAACTCTGTCAATGCATCTTCAATTGGTTTTAATAAATTTAAATCTTTAAATAAAATACTCATTTCATTTTTTCCCTTGCTAATTATTCAAAATAAAAATATTTATTTTCATTAAAAATATTTAGTAATTAATTTGTAATAAAAAAATTATTTTTAAATTTTCTATTCTTTTAATTAATAAAAAGAATAAAAAAAAATAAAATTTTATTAATATTAAATTTTATTATCTAAAATTGAATTTCTGAAAATAATATAAATAAATTTTTTTAGGAAAAATAATATATTTCGTTTTAATTTAAAATAAATTTATTCTATATCAACCAATAACAAACTCTACATCGATATAATCTAAAAATATTAATTTCAGGTAACAAAAAAATAATAAATTTACAATTTCTATATTTCTAAATTAATTAAATATCTTTCATTATATTATACATTATTTTTTAGCAAAACAAAAATATATAATATTAAATTTTGGAAATAAATTCCAACATTCACAATAATAATTTAAAATATATGGATAAATATTGATTTAGAATTTATTTATTTTTTTATTATCTAGAAAATTAAAATATTTTCATTTAATAAGAAATTAAAGATATTTATATTGAGTTTTTTATTTCATTTATGAAATAAAAAAACCTAGTTTATCATAAACTAAGTTTTATAATAATTTTAAAATGTACTACTCTTATTAAAATAGAATCAGTTAAAAAATTATATTTAAATCAAACTATTTATTCAAAAAAATAATTTGATTTATTTTTTTACTTAAATTAAAATTTAACTTCAAAAGAAAATTTAAAAAATAATAAATATTTATAAGGTTTAAAATAAATAATTCATTTTTTAATTCAAAAACATTATTTTAAAATCTGTTTATTCAATTGAAAAACTAATTATAACTTGAATAACTAAACGCAGTTTTTTAAAAAAATATTTCATTTTTTTAAAAAACTGCATTATATTATTATCACTTTAAGGAGATAGATTTTAATTATTTATATTCTATATTTTTTTATTTTTCTAAGGTTTAAAGGCCTACAAAAAGAGTTTGGTTTTTATGGCGTTGGTTTTCAATCAATTATTAGATTATGTAAATAAATTTCTAAACTTTTAAAAAATCTATAACACTTCTGTTTTTCATTTTTTTCTCCTTTTAGGTTGTTTGTTAGATAAAAAATAAAAAAACTAAATGTTTAAATTTAGGTAAAATGAATAACTAATTTATTCTTCGATGATGACTTTATCTTCTCCAAAGAAATGAACAGCTAAATCGACTATGATTTTCTTTTTGGCCTCTTCATAAGTGATATGTGGGTCTAAAAAAAATTTTTGATAAGCTTCTTTTCCGTATTGCCGTAATAAATCATCGAAATCTTTACAAGTTTGGTCGTAAGAGGGTAAAATGCTTCTGATTTTATAAGGAATTTGTTTTAAGGTTAGTTGTTCTCCTAAGGCTTAGCTTCGTTTTCGCCCTGTTTCGTCGTTATCTAAGGCGATAATCACCTTAATTTTTTCTTTTGAGAGAATTTCTAATTGAGATTGGGAAAGTAATTGAGTAACAAAAATGAGACCGACCACGTTTTTAATACTATTTTGCCAACAACTAATTACATCAAAAAAACCTTCATAAATGATGATGGTTTTCGTTTTTTTAATATACGGTAAAGCTTCAAAAAAACAATAACTAAAATGAAAGGTTGGGGTTTGACTAAAATTAGTTAAAGCTTGGTATTTGGGTAGAAAGTAAAAAACTTCGCGAAAATGATTTTGATAAAAATGAAAAGTTTGATGATAACCATTTTCAATGGGGATAATAATAGAACCATGGAAAATATCATGAAAATATTTTTTTCCTTGTTGATTATTTTTTTCTTTAATAAAACCATATTCTAATAATTGATCGATATTAATATTTTTCTTTTGACAGTAATTTATGAGACGAAAGGATAAAGGTTTATCAGATAAGGGGGTGTAAACCAAGTTTAAATTCTTTAATGGTTTCTAAAGCGAGTTTTCTTTTTTGAGTTAAATAAGTTAATCCTGGTTGACTTTCGTTATTTCGGTTAGAAGTCAATAAATAATAATAATAATCTCTAATTTGATTAAATAAGGGTGAGATTTTTTTAAATAATTGTTTCTTTTTGATATTAATTTCCTTTTCGTCAATTGATTGTTTTGATTTAATAGGTTGATATGGCTGTTGAAAAGGGTTAGTAGTTGTTTTCGTTGTTTCTTTTTCTTGTTGACTTAAGGTTTTAAATTCGAAAGAATTCATAAATCCTTCTATTTTTTGAATTGTTTCATGAAAGGATTTAATTTCGACGGATAGCTATATAAACATCAATAATATCATAATCGCGAACACATTTCCAACAATGAATTTTATTAGTTGAAGTCAAATGACAATAAGTAGGATTCTTTCCTTGATGAAGGGGGCCAAAAGGGAAACGTTGTTTGATGTTGAAATTTAGCAGTAAAATATTTAATTTTTTTAATAAAACCACCATCGGAAAATGGTTTTAGGATGTGTTTTATTTTTTCTTGATAATTCATTGAGTTTCCTCCTTAATAACTTTCTAATGGATAAGGTAAAACATAACCGATTTCTTGAAAGGTTTGAGTGGTCATTTCAAAATGATAAATTAAGTTTTTTTTGGTGCCATTTCGATTCTTTTTAATAGATAATTCAATAATTTTTTGAGATTCGTTATTTTTTGATTCTAAATATAATTGATTTAAATCTTGATTATAGATATTTAATGGTTTTTCTTTGTCTTTGGATATTTTGGGTTGGAATTTAGACATCATTAAGACGATATCTGAGTTAGTTTCAATTCCACCACTTCCTTTTAAAGCTGTTATTTCTGGTGATTTACCTTGGTAATTGTTGTATGTATCTCTTGAAAATTGAGATAAAATGATAATAACGATGTTTAATTCAATGGCTAATTGTTTTAATTTAGTCATAATTTCGTCAATTGCTAGACGGTCATTTTCTAAGTGGTTTGTGGTTTTGGTTATTTGAAGGTGGTCAATGACGATAATTTCTGCTTTTTGTTCCAAAGAAAAACGATAAACTAAATCAATTACATAATCAATATTTTTGCTTTTATCATAACTAAATGATAAATTTATGTTGGCAAAAAATTGTTTTGCTATTTTCATCCTTTCCGTGTATTTGAGTGGTGCGATGTTTCAATCTTCTAAATTTTTATCTAAAATAACATCTAAGGGAATTTGAGTTTGGCAGGCTAATAACCGACTTAAATTTTCTTCTAAAGTCATTTCGTAAGAAAAAACTAAGAGATGAGGATGATGGTGAGTTTCTTGATGCTTAGTTTTGGTGATATCTAACAGCAGATTATAAACAAAATTGGTTTTGCCTAATTACTGTATTACCTACCCATCAATGGTGATAATTTGACCCTTTTTAAATCCTTTCGTGGCATGATTTAATCCTTTGAAAGTTTCTGATAAACGGTAATATTCTTCTTGGATTTTTTATTTGGATTGCTGATCGGTTTCAAAAAATTCAGGATGGACAGAGAACATTTGGTTTAAAGTTAATAAGGTTTGGTCTGATTTGTGGGAAATGAAAAAAAGAAATTTTCTTAATTTATCAAAGATTTCTTGATAATAAAAATGTTTATGATAAGGATCTTTATTTTCAAAAGAATGACTAATAATTTTTAAAAGTTGTTGAAAAAGTTTTTCTTGGGTATAAGTATGTTTTAAGTTATCTAAGAAATCAAGGTTATTTTCCTCAATAAAATCATCACTTAAAAAAGATAATGATTTTTTATTAAAGTTATCTTGGGGGAAATGGGTTTGGAGATAGGTGAATAATTCTTTGATTATCTCAGTTTGAGATTTTATTTTATCAAAGGGATGTGTTGTTTGTTTTTCTAAAAATAAATATTTTAAGATTGTAAATATTTTTTTATGTTGTTTATCTAAAAAATATTGTAAATCAATCAGTTGAAAATAAAAACTTAATTGGTTAACTTTATTTTGGTTCATATATGAAATGATTTGTTTTAAAGCTTTTTATTCGTTGGTTAAAAGTTTCATGATTTTAACTTCTTTATTATTTTTTAATCATGTTAATATCCCTAAAAGGGAGGAATTGGTTAGTAAGCAATGTTTTTAAAAAGATGTTCGCTTGAGGCGAAAAACAATCAATCACCTGGTTAATTCCTGGGATTTTCCCTTGATTGATTTTCTTATTTAATCTTTGAGCTTCCACGATGTTGTTAGTTAATAAATAGAACTCAAAAAGGGTATCGAGTTTTTTCAGTTGTTGGGCTTCAATAATCGCTTGATGATAACGATCATGCAGACAAGTTTTAATACTAAAGGCGATGATTCTTTTTGTTTACGTAAATAACACTAAATCAAATTTAATGTCTGAAATGAAGAATAAATAAGCTTGAGGATATAAATGAATGATGTCTTGGTTTTAAAAATAGAATAAAATGAGATATTCATTGATTTTACCGAGGATCACTTTTTGACTTTGAGAATAATAGTTGTTATCAGTTAAATATTGATTAAGTAGATGGATGTTATGATTAATATATTCATTAAAAGCCAGTAAAAAACTGGTTTTAACAAATAATCTTTTTAAAATAGCGACACATTGAGTGTTAATGTTAAATTGTTTAATGTGGTAAAAATCTTCGTTAGTTAACATCTTACTTCCTTTCTCAAAAAAAAGACCTTTTTCGAAGGTCTTTTCTTCTTAATTTTTTTCGTTTTCCAATAACGGTCCCATATCAGATTTAATCGTTTTAATTTTCCCATTATGGTAATAAAAATAGCGATTACTGTTTTGACATTTTTTCTTAATAACAATAACCATTATCTTTCTCCTAGATATTTCATAATTTTTTGGATATTGGATGGAATTGGGTCACTTCCGTTTAAGATTAATTTATTAATGCCACACTAGCGTAATGAGTTAAATAATAATAGTATCCTTGGCGAACGGTTTGAAAATAAGTTAATGATTGTCTTTCAATAAGATCTCTTTAATGATTTTTTTGTTTTTTCTTTCTGGTTTTTCCGATAAGAGGGTCAATATCTAAATAAATTAATAAATTGGGTTTTCTTAATATAGTTTCATGATTTATTTTAAAGATTTTTTTTAAAGGTAAAAGTTGTTTCTTTTCTTTGAAAAAAGGAAATAATTGATAAGCATAAGTAGATGGTAACCAACAGTCTAAGATAATTAATTGGTAATTTTTTAATTGGAGGGAAATTAATTCCGCTTGGATTTGAGACATATTCACGAAACTTAAATAAAAACAAGTGAGATAATCTACTTGTTGAAAATTTAAAAATAAATTTCTAATTTCCCTTCCAAAAGAACTACTTCCTAAACCTTGATAAAGTTGATGCAGGATTTTTAATTGGGGTTGAAGGGTGTGAATAAGAGAAGTTTTCCCACTACCATCTAACCATTCAAAAACGATTAATTTCATGATTGTTTTATCCTTTGATTTTTAATTTGGGCATAAAAAAAGACCTTCATTTGAAGGTCTAAAAGTATTAATTAATTATTTGATTTTACTTAATTGTTTTAAATAAGTGGTTTTTTCTAATTCTTCTTCGGCTTTGGTGAAAAAGGCTAAGTATTTTTGACTATCTTGAATCATTTTAATGATAAATGTTTTATCTTTATAAATCCGAACAACATGAAAGTTTTTGTCATCAAAATAAACTAAAAAATAAGCGAAATTCGCTTGCGAACAATAAAGTTGACATTGAACTTGGGCCCAGTAGTATTGAGGGATATTTTCTATTTGAGGATTGGTTAAAAAACTAGTCCAAGTGGATGAGACTTCTTTGTTTTCATTCACAAAGGGACATTTAATTTCTAAGACAACTTGATGTTGTTCATTGTATCCGTCTAAAGAAGCTGAAAATTGTTGGCAATCATCATCTACAAAAATGGCATCTTCGAAAGTTAAATTAGTTTTTTGCATGAAAAATTGACGCGCGATTGGTTCCATTTTTTGACCATGGAGGGTATATTGATTAACGGTAAAGGTTGTCCCAAAGAGTTTATCATGAACTAATTGTTTCATGGAACGAAAGGGATCTAAACCCGTAATAGAAGCAATTTCAGAAGCGTTAATGTATTTTTTTCGATGTTGATACCATAATTTAGTGCGTTGATTTAAGTTTTTGATGCGCATAATAATTATTCTTTCTTAAATATTTTCTTAAATAATAAAAGAAATGAAAAATGAACTGTTCCGTTTTTTTAGACAATTTTAAAAATTAAAATTGTCTAAAAAAACGGAACAGTTCAACCCCCACCCCACCAACTAAAAACCCAAAATTAAATATTAACTTTTAGAAATATTTTGTTTAAAAGAGTAATTTTCAAAATAAAAATCATAAGTTTTAATAACTCTTTTTTTTATAAGAAAAAATAAAATAAAATTAACAATATTAGATATCAAAACAGGAATTAAATTTAACAACCAAATCACCATAAATTGCATTATTTTAGAAGCATCCTTAAAACAATTTAATAATATTTTACAATCTGTTTTTAATATTTCTTTTTTAATGCCTTCATACCAATATAAATATCCACTTAATACTCTTGATATGCTTTGTAACAGAACAATTAAAATAAAACAAATTATTATTTTTTTATAATTATTTTTACGAAGATCCATAAAAATAGCAATAAAAATATAAGCTAAAATAGGAATAAAGGTACCATAAAAAACTAAAAAAGCAATTGTCATTGGACCTCTGTCTGGAATCCATTGTATACTCATTAAATATTGAGGCAAAGAATATAAAATAATGTCTGCTACTATATATACAAAAATAAAAAACAAAACATCTCTTAATGAAAAAAATAAACATAAAAAAATTAAAGGAAGATGCCAAAAATTCCAATAATTAGAACGCACAATAGGCATCTTGTTAAAATTAGTTTTACTTAAATAAACTAAATTGATTTGAAATAACACTAATGAAGTCGAAATTATAAGAGAAGATAAAATTATTTTTGTTAATTGAATATTTTTTATATTTTTTTTCATAATAAAATTATCTCATATCTTTATAAAATATAAATAACATTTTAATAATAAAAAAATAAATTATTTATTATTAAATTAAATAAAAATTAATTAAAACACAACTTCAATATTATAATTAAGATTAAATTTGAATTCAAATTTAATCTTAATCAAAAAAATATTATAAAAAATTAGACTATATTTATAATAATTTTTTAATATTTTAATAAAAAATTTATATTTTTTTAATTTATAGAGATATATTAAATAAAATCTTTTTGTAATAAATATTTTTTGGTTATAAATAAAAAATATTAAATTTCCTTTAAACAAAAGTTAAATTTATTTTGTTTTATCATTTCAATTTCTTTTTGATAAGGAGGCATATTATTGATAAAAGGAGTTTCTAATATTTTAGGCAAATGTGAAAAACAATCATAATAAATAATTTTGATAAGAGCATCAAAACCTATTTTTCCATAACCTATATTTTCATGTCTATCTTTTCTACTACCTAAATCATTTTTAGAATCATTAATATGAAGAATAGTTAAATATTTTAATCCGATAATGTTATCAAATTCTTTTATTACTTTCTGAAAATTATTTTTAATGTCATAACCTGCATCAAAAACATGACAAGTATCAAAACAAACACCTATTCTATCTTTGTTATCGATTAAATCAATAATTTCTTTTAATTCCTGAAAACAAGAACCTATTTCTGTTCCTTTTCCAGCCATAGTTTCTAAAATTATTTTAATTTTTAAAGAATTTGTATTTCTTAAAATTTGATTAATTCCTATAGCAATTAATAGAATTGCTTCTTTTTTAGTTTGATCAAGATGATTTCCTGGATGTAAAACCATTTGTGGAATTTGTAATTGAGAAAATCTTTTTAATTCTTCTGTTAAAAAAGAGATAGTAAAATTTCTTTTTTCTAAAGAAGGATTAGCTAAATTAATAATATAAGGAGCGTGCCCTACTAAATCATTTAATTCAAAATTTTTTATTTTCATTTCTTTTAATGCTTCTTGTATATAAGTTTGAGATATATTTGTTCTTTGAGTATTTTGAGGTGCTCCAGTGTAAATCATAAAAGTATTAGCGCCAAAAGATAAAGCTTGTTTAAAAGAATCTAAATAAAAAAAAGGTTTTTTAAATGATACATGACTACCTATTTTAATCATTTTTTCTTGAAAAAATACCTTTCTTTTTATGAATTACAGAATTTGTTTTTGAAATAAACTTTTTCTTTTTCGAAAAAGAAAAAGTTCTCTTATTAATATTATTTTTCTTATTAATATTATTTTTCTTATTAATATTATTTTTCTTATTAATATGATTTTTCTTGTTATTAATATTTTGAGAATTTGTTATTTTTATTTCGCTAAAACCATTCGCAGTTAAAGCTATTTTTTTAAAAACAATATTATAATTTTTTTGAATTTTTATTAAAGAAACTTGTTCTTTATCATCGTAAAAAAGAACTACTTTACCTTCTTTCCCCATTCGTCCTGTTCTTCCGCTACGATGTTGAAAAAATTCTAAATTTTTTGAAGGTAAATTATAGTGAATAACCCACTCAATATCTAAGTCTAAACCTCTAGCACATAAATCACTAGTCAAAATATATTGATATTTATTTTTTTTAATTTCTGACATTAAATATTTTCTTTTTTTTACACTTAAATCAGAAGAAAAATTTAAAATATTAAAATTATAACCCTTTAAATATTCATATATTTTAGATTGTTCTTCTTTTTTAGAAACAAAAATTAAAGCCGAATAAGGATTTAAATTTTTCATGAAATGAATTAAATCGTTCAAACGTTTATTAGGAAAACTTTGTAAAAGATAATATGTTAAATTTAATTTTTGTTGAGAATGAACATCTAAAAATAATGATTTTCCGAAATATTTTTGTATAAAAGGATTCATATTTTTGGTAATTGAAGCAGAAAATAATAAAATTTTAGGTTTCCATTTTGCTAATAAAACATCTAATAAAGCTAATGAATTTTGTTCAAATAAAGTATCCGCTTCGTCTATAACTAAAAAAGAAGATTTAAAAATATTAAGTTTTTTAAAAACAGTAATATATTCAATTAATTTATTTAAAGTAGTTATAATCAAAGGAGGTTGTTTTTTTTCTAAACTTTTTAAAATTTTTTGTTTATCCATGCCTCCGTAAAAAATTTTTACTTGAGAAGTTCTTTGTTCGATTTCTTTGATCATTTTAAAGACTTGAAAAATTAATTCATTAGTCGGAACAATAATAACCCCTTGAATAATATTTTTATCCCAATCAATTTGGCTTAGAATTGGCAATAAATAAGCATGAGTTTTTCCTGTACCTGTGGGAGCACTTCCTACCAAATTAAAAGGTTTTGAAAAATTTTCAAATACTTCTTTTTGAATAGGTGTTACTTTTTCAAATTTTAATTGTTTTAATTTTTGTTTAATATAATTTTCCATTTTTATATCCTTATTATAAAAATCAACAATTTAAAATATTAGTTTTTAAATATTTTTTATATTATAATTAATATATAATTGAAATATTTTTTTAATTCTTTATTAAATAATTAATATAAAAAATTAAAGAATTAATATAAAAAATTGATATAAAAAAATTGTTTAAAAAAAGAGGTTTATTAGTGAAAAAAAAATTAGATTCTCGAAAAGATACAAAAACAAAAAAAAAAAAAATTAATCATCCATTGAAAGATAAAAAAACAAAAAAAGAAAAAATTAATCATCCGTCTATGAAACAAAATATATCTTGGAAATCAAAAATTTTCTTTTTATTTTTAATTTTAATTTTAACCTCACCATTTATACTTATCGCAATAAAAATATATAATAAAAATATGTAAAAAATAAATTCAAAATAATTAAACGAGCTTTTAAAAAAAGCTCGTTTTTTTAAATCTATTTATTTTTTTAAAATTAAAAAATTATTTTTTCGAAGATGAATTATTTTCGATAGCTTTTTGTAAATATTTTTCTACTTGACTCCAATTGATAACATGATAAAAAGCTTCTATATAATCTAAACGACGGTTTTGATAATTTAAATAATAAGAATGTTCCCATAAATCTAAACCTAATAAAGGATGCCCTATATCTAAAACTGTATTTTGATTATGAGTATTAACTATTTTTAAATTATTTTGAAAATCGCAAATCAACCATGTCCAACCGCTTCCAAAAAGATTTATTGCGCTTTCTGAAAAACGATCTTTGAAAATTTCTAAATTACCAAAATATTTTTTAATTAAATGATTTATTTTAAAATAATAATCACAAATCTCATTTAATTTTAAAATATTCCAAAAAAAAGAATGATTAAAATGTCCTCCTCCGTTATTTAAAACAGTTTGTTGAATATCTGCTGGCAAAGAAGATAAATTTTTTAATAAAAATTCTAAATCTTTATTACTTATTTGGTGTTTTTGTAAAGCTGCATTAAGATTATTAACATAAGCTTTGTGATGTTTAATATAATGAATTTCCATTGTTTTTGAATCTATAAAAGGTTCTAGAGAATCATATGTATATTTTAATTGTGGTAATTTAAATAAATTGTCTGTCATTAATTTAAGACCATTTCCTTTCACAATTATAAATTCAATTATCTTTTATTAAAAAACAATTAAATCAAATTTTTAATCGTAACATCTTTATTATATAATAAATAATGTATAAAAGAATAATTGTATTGTCAAAAAAATTTAGAACTTTTGGGAAATTTCTAAAATTTCTTTACCTGTTAAAATTTTTGTAGATGAAATATCTGAAAAAATTATATTTTTCCAATTATTTATTACTTCATCTAATAAAAATATAATAGCATTAAAAAAACAATATCCATCTCCTACTGTATCATCAGAATAATTTATAAAAAAATGAGTTTGATTTTTATCATTTTTAAGTTTTAATATTAAAGGTGACGTGTTTGAATCAGATTGATTTATAGAATCCAAATTTAATTTATCATTCACATATAATTCTATTTTTTTATTCAATTTTTCTCCTAAAAAATCAATAATTCCGCATATTAAAGGAGTGGATGCTGTCTTTAAAGTACCATTTAAAATTTGTTCTATAAATATTTCTTTATCACCTATCCATATATTTCTATATTTTTCTATATTATTTTGTAAACCTATAATAAATTGATTCAATCCTAAATAAGCTAAAGCTTTGGAATAATTGTCAAATTTGGATAATAATTCTTTGGGAGTTAAAAAAACATTTTTTTGTTCATATTCATGATTAATAATTTCTTTTGTGTTTTGTTCTTCTTTTTTAATTGTTTGTTCTTTTTCAGCTTCTTGTTTTGCTTTTTTAATTGTTTGTTTTTTTTCTATTTGTTTCACAAAAATAAAAAAAATAACAATAAAACTGGGAATAATAAAAAAATAAAAAATATTTTTGATTTTCAATATTAAAACCTTCTTTTATTATTTTAAATTTATTTCGAAAATTATTTTTAAAAATAAAGAAAAAATATTTAATAGATATTTTTTTATTTATAACTATATATATTATTAACCATTTATAATAAATTTAGTATTTAAAATTTTAGAAAATTATTTTATTTTATAATTTAAAAAAATATTTTTCTAAAATTTTAACGAAAACAATCATAAAATAAAATTACATTTTTAAAATAATTAAAATATTTTATTTTTTGTAAATATAATTTGAAAATATATTCAAAAATATATTATAATTAAAATGCAATTATAAATTCGAAATTTTGTTATTTTATTTTGAAATTTTTCTAAATATTTTATTTTTTAAATATTTAATGTTACAAAAATAAATTTTTATTAGTTTTTAATTCAATTCTTATTTTAATATATAATTTTTTAATCAATTTATTTTTTAAACTATTTAAAAATAAAATGTTTTTATTAAAATTAATAAATTTTTTATAATTAATTCTAATTATTTTTAGAATAAATAAAATCAAGTATAATCGCTTTAATTTCTCTTTTTTCTTTATTGTATAATAAATTAAGGAAATTATTATAATGTTAAAAATATTTAAAAAAAATTTCGGAAAATTTTTGATTATTCTTATTACTTTTTTGATTTTAACAATTCCTATTTTATCCTTTTTATCAAAAAAAGATCCTGAAAAGGACGAAAACAAAATTGTTATTATCGCAACAACTACCATTTTAGATGATGCAATAAGACATTTAATAGGCGAAGTAGATAAAGAAGAAAATGTTGAATACAAAAAAATAGAAAGTATTATTTTCAAGGATCCTTTAATGGGAGTAGGAATAGATCCACATAATTATAAAACTAAATTATCAGATCGCAGAAAAATTCAAAAAGCTGATTTAGTAGTTGTTAACGGTTTACATTTAGAAGCTAAAATGGTCGAAGCTTTTAAACTTTTAAAAAAAGATACATTATTCCCAATTGGTGATAATTTAGAAAAAGAAAATATATTAACAGAGGAAAATTCTAAAGATTGTGATCCGCATATTTGGTTTGATATTGATTTATGGAAGAAAGCAGTTGATAAATTGAAAGATAGATTAGAAAAAATAATAACTAATGAAAACGAAGAAGATAAAAATAAATTAGACAACAATTATAATTTATTTAAAAAATCATTAGAAGATTTAAAAGAAAATATTATTTATAGAACAAAAAATTTAAAAAAATTAAAAGAAAAAAATAATAATAAATTAATTTTAGTAACAGCTCATGATGCTTTTTCTTATTGGCAAAAATTTTCTAAAGAAAATGATTGTGAATTTGAATTAAATTCTATACAAGGGATTTCAACACAAACAGAAGCTAATATGAAAAACATAATAGAATTAGCAGAAAAATTAGCTCTTAATGATGTGAAAGCTATTTTTAAAGAAAGTTCAATGCCAAAAGATTCCTTACAAAGTTTAAAAGAAGAAGTTGATAAATCTAGAAACAAAAAAGGATTGAGTCCTATATTGATTCCTGAAAATGAAGAATTATATTCTGATTCTTTAGGAAAAGACGGAAAAGAAGAATTAAATAAGCGATTTTATAAACACTCTACTTATGTAGGCGCTTTTTTAAATAATATGAGAATTATAGAAAAATATTTATCATGAAAAAAAAAATATCAATTCAAATTAGAGATTTAACTGTTGCTTATAATTTAAAACCTGTTTTATGGGATATAGATATCGATATTTATAAAAGTTCTTTAACAGCTATTTTAGGCCCTAATGGAGCAGGAAAATCTACTTTAATTAAAACTTTGATAGAATTGATTCCTAAAATCTCAGGAAAAGTTTTATTTAATAACGAAAAATATAAAAATATAAGAAAAAAAATATCTTATGTACCGCAAAGAAATTCTGTAGATTGGGATTTTCCTACTACTGTTTTTGATGTTGTTTTGATGGGTAGATATGGACATTTAGGATGGTTTAAGAGACCTACTCTTTATGATAAAAAAATAGTTTTAGATTCTTTAGAAA
Organism: Candidatus Phytoplasma rubi; assembly: GCF_026821955.1. Classification (NCBI taxonomy): domain Bacteria; kingdom Bacillati; phylum Mycoplasmatota; class Mollicutes; order Acholeplasmatales; family Acholeplasmataceae; genus Candidatus Phytoplasma; species Candidatus Phytoplasma rubi. Next base: position 740,834 of record NZ_CP114006.1, read on the forward strand.
AAGTAGGAATGACAGAACTTAAAAATCGTCAAATTTCAGAACTTTCTGGCGGACAACAGCAAAGAATTTTTTTAGCTAGAGCTTTAGCACAAGAAGGTGATATTTATTTAATGGATGAACCTTTTCAAGGAGTCGATATTCAAACAGAAAAAAAAATTATAACTGTTTTGAAAGAATTACAAAAACAACAAAAAACTATTGTTGTAGTTCATCATGATTTAGAAACTGTTAAACAATATTTTGATCATATTATTTTATTAAATATTCAAAAAATAGCTAGTGGTGAAACTGATAAAATATTTAATTCAGAAAATATAAAAAAAACTTATAAAAATTATCAAATAAATCCAAAAACTAAATAAAAAATGCAAAAAAATAATATTTTTGAAAGGAGTTAAAATTAAATGAATATTGATGATGTGAAATCATTTTTTTCTTTATTAAATACTTATACTACTTTTAAAATTTTTATAGGTTCTTTTTTATTAGGAATAACATCTGGTATATTGGGTATTTTTATTAATTTAAAAAAAAATCCTTAATAGGGGATGCTATTTCACATACTGTTCTTCCAGGGATTGCTCTTTCTTATATCTATTTTCGGGAAACTAGTGAATGGGTTATTTGGATAGGTGCTTTCGGAGCTTCTTTAGTATCTTTATTTTTAATGGAAGTTATCAAAAGATATTCTAAAATTAAATCAGATACTATTTTATCTTTAATTCTAGCTTCTTTTTTTGGTTTAGGAAATGTTTTGATAGCTTATGCGCAAAAAGGAACTAATGATTGTTCTATTGCTGTTTTAGAAAAATTTATTTTAGGTCAAATCGCTTTAATCTCACAAACACATGTTATAATGGTTAGTATTATAACTTTTTTAACTATTTTAACTATAGTATTTTTATGGAAAGAATTAAAAATTTTTACTTTTGATGAGTCTTTTTCTCAAATTATAGGCTTTAATAATATTATTTTAAAATTAATTTTAAATACTTTATTGATAGGTTTAGTTATAATTAGTTTAAAAATAACAGGAATTATTTTAACTAGTGCTTTTTTAATTATGCCAGGAATAATAGCACGTTATATAAGTGATAAATTATTAACAAACATAATAATTGTTTCTATAATTTCTTTTTTATCTAGTTTTATTGGAATAATCATTAGTCTGAATATACTTAATATGCCAACAGGACCTATTATTATAGTTGTAAATACTCTTTTTATTTTGTTAACTTGTTTATTCTCTCCTAAATATGGAGTTTTGAAAAAATTTTGGAAACAAAAAAAATATCAAAACAAAATTAAAAAATTTAAAAAATTAATACATTTTTATCATAAGGAAGAATACGATGAATTTCAAAAAAAAGATTTTTTTTTATTTGATGAGAAATATTTAACAAAAAAATCTAAAGAAATTAAAATTACTCCCAAAGGAATTAATTTAGTAGAAAATTTAATAAATGGTGAAATTTGATTATGTATTTTATTGATAAAATTGTAAATTCTTTCGAAATAGATATTTTTTTAATTTTAATTTTCTGTTCTTTGTCTTTAGCTAATTTAGGTGTTTTTTTAGTTTTAAAGAAAGTTTCTATGGTTATAGATGCTATTAGTCATAGTGTTTTATTAGGAATTGTAATTGCTTATTTAATAGTAAAAGATTTGAACTCTCCTTTTTTAATTATTGGAGCAACTTTAATAGGAATTTTAACTTTTTATTTAATAGAATTAATAAGTAAAAATAGTAAAATATCAAAAGATTCAGCTATCGGAATTATTTTTACTTTTTTCTTTTCTTTAGCAATAATTATTATTAGCATATATATTAGAGATATTCATATAGATACTGACGCTGCTCTTTTAGGGCATATCGAATTAGCTCATATTTCACAATTATATAAAATAATTACTATTTTCATATTAAATTTATGTTTTGTTATTATTTTTTATAAAGAATTAAAAATTTTTATTTTTGATCCTTCTTTAGCTAATATTTTAGGATTTTCTTCTCTTTTCATTAATTATAATTTGATGACTTTAACATCTTTGACAGCTGTTATTTCTTTTGATATAGTCGGTACAATAATGGCTATTGTTTGCATGATAGGACCTGCTGCTACAGCTATATTGTTAACTAAAAGATTATCAATAGCTTGGGGATTATCTTTATGGATATCTTTTGTAAGTACTAGTTTGGGTTATTATTTAGGAATTTATTTTGATCTTCCTGTTTCTGGATTAATTTCAGTAGTTATTTTATTTATTTTTTTAATTGTTTTATATTTTGAACCAAAAAATGGAATTATAGCTAAAATTATTAAAAATTATTTTTATAAAAAATCTTTTATGATAATTATTTTATTAATGCATTTGGAAAATCATTTTCAACAAAATGAAAAAAATTATATAAATGATGTAAAAAAAGATTTAAAATGGTCTTCAGAACGTTACAAAAAATGTTTGAATAAAGCAATAAAAATAGGATATATAATAAATAAAAATTCAGAATTAATTATTACTGATTATGGAAGAAAATATTTATATAAAAAAAATCAAAAATTTGGATTAATTCATATTAATTAAAATTTTATAAGTTATTTTATAAAAAAGTTCAACTTAATAATTTGAACTTTTTTAATAATTTAAATTTAATTGTTATAAATTTTTATAACCGAAAAGACTCACACTGAACCCATATTTTGTTACAACTTTTTAACTTGTAAATAATCACCAAAACCACTTTTTAAGTCGTATAACCTCATCTTTTCTCGTAAAAAAACTTTTTTGAACTACGGAAATTGTTGAATTTAATTTCCTAATTTTAAATTTTTTTTCAAGACAAAAGACGAAACCATTTTAACTCTCACTTATTAGTTAACCAAAAAAAATAAAAAAATCGTCTCCAAAATAAATTATTTTTCAATTTTAGCTAATTTATTTTCCATAAGGATAGTAAAATGGTGCTTTATTAAATAAAGGAAAAGGTTTTGAATGTTAATTAAAAAACAAATTGAGTTGTTACAAACGGTAATTCTTTATCAACGTCCTGATTTATCAAAAATTATATTACCTTTAGTCAAAGTTTATCAAAAAACTTTAACCATTACGAGAATTTTAACACTTTTAAAAATTAAACGTCATCTTTATTATTATTGGCGAAAAAGTCAAAAACCGAAAAGAAAACGTCAACATAATTATCAATTAATTACTAAAAGAGTAAGTTTATTATGTCAAAAATATCATTACGCTTGTGGTCATCGTAAAATTACCATTTTATATCGTCATACTTTTTCAGAAAACGTTAATCATAAAGTAATTTTAAAAATAATACGCCAAAATAATTGGTTAATGAAAATGGCGTCGTCCCCACACTAAAAATAAAATTTTTCAAAAAAATCTCACTTATCAACCTAATTTAATTAAAAATCATTTTCACACCGATCAACCTTTAACCAAACTTTATACCGATTTAACTTGTTTTAATACTAACCAAGGATTCTTATGGGTGTCTGTAATTTTAGATGGTTCTCATCAACAAATTTTGAGTGTCCAAACCAGTTTACGTCCTAATTTAAAATTAATCCAAGCTACTTTTAAGGTTATTCCTAAATTAAAACGCCCTTATATTATTCATTCTGATCGTAATGGGGTTTTATACTAGTCGGGTTTGGCAACAAACTTTACAAAAAAAAGAGTTTTTAATTAGTATATCACGATCTGATTGTCCCAATGATAATGCTTGCCCCTATTGAATCTTGGTTTAGTAATTTGAAAGGTTGGTTTAAAAAGTCGTTATGGTGATTAATATTCACATTCTTTTACGAATATAATTAAAAAAATTCAAGAATTTAAAAATTTTTATAATCAAAAATGGTTAATTAAAAAAATTAATTATCAAAGTCCCTTAACTTTTTTAAAAAATCAAATTATTGACAATAAAATAAGGGTTTAATTAAATAAATTTATTTTATCTATTTATAGTTATTAAATAAGCGCTTTAGCGCGTTCATCTTTTTGTTTCATATTATAAATATCAATACTTGGTAAGGTAATTAATTTAAAAATTAAAATTATTTAATGATTGAAATAAATTAAAAAAATAAAATTGTTTTTCAAAAAAGAAATTTTATTATATCGATAAATAACAATGATATGAAAAATGATAATTCGATAATATCAAATATCGAGTATCATTATAATTATCGATATAAAATATTACTCCTTAAATGAGTTAATTTTTATATAGATTATTTTAAAAGACAAATGATGATAAAATGATGAGTTAAAAAAGAAAGTTAATTATTTTATGATTTTTCTTTTTTTAAATATCTTTTATAATCAGGACGTAACTTTTTCACCCAATAACCTTATTTAGTTTTCGTTAAAAAGGATTAAAGATATTTTAAATCTTCTTCGCGATAATAGATGATGTTTAACACTTTCTTATAGTTAGTTTTCATGGGTTTATTATATTTATCTCGCTTTTGAAAATCTAATTGATATAATTGTAAAGTTTCTAATTTATTGACATCAATTTTCCCAATTAATTCTTTAAGTTAATTTTTAGTTTCGTTTTGATAATTGATTTGAAAAAGAGGATAGAGGTTTTTAAGAGGGTTATTTTTGGCTTTTAAGAGGTATTAAATCTTGAAAGTAATAGTTTAACTTGGATTTGAGAATATTGACGATGGTAATAGTTAATTCCGTTTAACCCATCAAAGGTATAGTGACATTCTATTTTAGTTTCATCTTTGGGTTTATCTAAATATTGGTTGAATCCTTGACGCCGTTGGGCGTATTGATTTTAACAATCTGCTTGGCGTTATTTCACTTGGTGATGATCAGGTTTCATTTTTAATTTTAATTTTAAGACTTCTTAAATATCCGAAGGCAACATGATACTTCATGGATTTCAGGTTTTTGTTGAGTACATTTAGCCGTTTTTTGTAAGCTTCTTCGATGATAGTGGTTAAATCACGATTAGAGGGGTTTTTACCTTGACATAATTGGGTAATATCTTTTAAAGCTAAAAAAGTATGATAACTAATTTGATAAGTAATGATAATATGTTTTAAATAACCTTCGATTTCATTATCTTTTAAATTACCGATATAGATTTCTTTACTGAAACGACTGCGTAAAGCGGAATCAATTTTATAAAAGTTATTAGTAGCTCCCATTAAGACAATTTTTTTATTACTACTATTAAACCCATCTAATTTATCTAATAAAGTATTGATAACATTAACTCCTCCTGAAGAAATGTTGGAATCATTATGATTTTCTAATCCTTCGATTTCATCAATAAAGATAATCTTTTTATCATGATTTTCGGCTTCTTGCCAAACTTTATCAACTTCTTTTTCCCCTTCGCCGACTATATTTTTGTGGGAATTTAGCAGGAATTAAATTAATAAAGTGAACATTAGCTTACCCACAAAGCGCTTTGATTAAAAAGGTTTTCCTTGCTCCTGGCGGACCATAAAGTAAATAACCTTTCGAACGGACTTGATCGAAGTTAATTAAGGATTGATTCGTGCGAAAATAAGTTAATAAATCTTCTAATTCTTCTTTTTCACTTTCCATGCCGTAAACGTCTTTGAATGTCACTTGTTTTTTATTATGAGAAAGAGGTTTGTTTTCTTTTAAATGATTTAATTGGATAGTTAAATTTTTCTTTTGTTTTTCAAAAGCGAATTTTTAATCAGTTAAAAAAAGTTGAAAATCATTTAAATTTTTTAATTCAGTTTGATTTTTTTGATATTCTTTTTGCGTTTTTAATTCTTCAATTCTTTTTTGATTAGCTTCGACATAATTTAAGGGCTTGATTTAATTGAGAAATTTGTTGTTGGAGGTTTTCTTGGGTTTGAAGTTGGGTTTTTTCTTGCGCTAATTTTTCTAATTCTTCTTGTTTTTCTTTTTGATTTTGGTTTAACGCTTTCCTTTGTTCTAATAAATTATTGACTAAGGTTTGTTGGGTTTGTTGTTGATTTTTCAGTTCCGTTAATTGTTGTTGTTTTTGGGATTTGATTGACGGATTTAATTGAGGGTTATTAGTTAATTCAGTTTGCAGAGTTTTAATTTTAGTAATAATTTCAGTTAAAGTTTTGACATTTTCATCAATTTGATTTTTTAAGGTTTGATCTTGTTGTTGGAGTTCTTGGATTTTGGCTTGTTCTAATTTGATTTGGTTGTCGATCTCTTGTTGTTGTGTTGATGGAGGTTGATTAGTTAATGTTGGATTTTTAGTTGATGGGTGAGAATTAATAAAGTCAAAAATTAATAAAATCAAGAAACTTAAACTTAATAATCCTATCAAACTCAAATAAATTTTTTTATTTAATGACATAGATAACCTCCTTTCTTAGGTTGTTTAATTTACTACTTTTTTTCTTTGGTTGGTTTATTATTGTTATCTTTTTTGGGTTTTTCTTGGAAGTTGAAAAAGATAATCAAGAAAGTAATTAAAAAACTAATGATTGAAACAATCCTACAAAGGATTTGGGCTGATTGGTTTTCCATTTTTGACCTCTTTTTTTATTTTAAAATTAAAGTTTTAACTTTGTCTTTGATGGTTTTTGAAAGTTTGAAAGTGACTACTGTTTTGGGAGGGATTTTTAATTTTTTCTTTGTTTTAGGGTTTCTACCGATGTAGGCTTTTCTTGATTTTAATTTAAATTTGCCTATTTTAGGAAATAAAACTACTTCTTCGTTCTTAGTGATAGCGTTGATTAAATTATTTTCGCAGATATTATAAAATTCTTCAGTTTTAGTTACGGAAGTTTTGTTAGCTAAAGCGATTTTTTTAATTAATTCTTTTTTTGTCATAGTTATTTTGTTCCTTTATTTATGAATCTATTTTTTTAAAAAGGTAAAGTTTCTTGAGGTTTATTGTATAAAAAGATCACATTTTGAAGAATAACTTTAGTGTTAATTTTAGTTTGACCTTCCATATTTTATTTTTCCTTATTTTTAATATATATTCTTTTTTATTTATTCATCAATAAAACTTTTGAAAACGAATGTATTTAACGACTATCTGATTTGTTGATATTGGAATCGTTTATTACTATTGTTTCAAAAATTTTATGCTTGGTTTTGATATAAAAAAAGATTACTTTGAAAGTAATCTTGTTTCTGTTTAAATTAAAATTTTATTTTTTTAATAATTGATCGATTCACGGAAAGCGGAATTTTTCCGTTAACTCAGTTATCTTACACTTGGTGTAACTGTTACCTTATGTACGTTATGGGACTTTAAATTTCCACCCATCCTCTTGGTCTAACGTCAAAGACTTATAGTTTAACGTCATTACGGACGAGCGATAGGTTTTAACGTTTTTTTTGTTTTTTTTAATTTTTTTGATAGCGATGTTTTTAATATTTTCTATTTGTTTTAAAGATAAATTTAACATTTGAGCTATTTCGGGATTAGAATAATGAGTTTGATAATCTTAATTGATATTCCCTAAAAGAACACCAAAACTTAAATGGATAATTTTGAATTCGTTTTCGCTTAATTTAGCTTTCATTTTTTTTAAAAAAATTTCATGATTAACTTGTTTTAAACATAATTGATGAGGGTTTAAAGAATATGGAATGAAAGGATCATGATATGATTTTCTGAAAAATTTGGTAAACAGGTAAATTTAGTGATTTTACGAATAACTTCGTTAATCGCTTTCTTAATATGTGGTTTAGCATAAGCCAAAAAATCATAACCAAAATCTTCATAATTATTGAGGGCTTTAATTAATCCTAAAACTCCTTCTTGCACTAAATCTGCTCATGTTAAACAACGAGGATAATATTTAAAAAAACGGGCAATTTGTTGTACTAAAGGTAAATGTAATGTTATTAATTGTTCGCGTAACTTAAAATTATTTTTATCTTTTAAAAAAAGTAAAAATAATGTTTTTCTATTCATTAGTTTCCTTTCTAAAAATATTTTTAGAAAAGTTGAAAATTAACTTTTTATTCTTTTTAAAAAAATAAAAAGACCAACTGATAAAAAGTTGATCTTTATGATTATTAATAAATTATTTAGTTGTGATACTTTTAGGGTACAGTGCGTGTAAAAGTAAAAGACAACAAATTATAAATAATGTAGTTGATTCCTCTAAAGAGAACATTTAAAAAAATCTCCTTTATATTTTATGTTTTTATTAAAAACGCCTAATGTAACATAATTATATAGGTTTTTGATTAAAGGTTTTTGATTAAAATGAAACAAGTTATATTTATATTTTGTTAAATATAAATATGATTTATTGATATTTCAATTTTTTTAATAATATTCTTAAGAAATAATTTTAAACAAATAAAAATATTTATATTTGAAAATTATTATAAATATAATATAAATTTTAAAAAAATATTAAATAAAAAAAACTTGTAATAAGTATAAATTAATATAAATAAATTATGATTAAAATTAAAAAAAATGTATTAAATTTTTACATAAAAATTTATAAAATAAAAAAATAATTATTAATTAATGTAAAAACAGTATATAATGATGTAAAAATAATATATAATGAAAATGATTTTAATTTTAAAAATTATATAAAGAATATAAATTCAAAATTTGAGTTTATTTAAAAAATTTATTTATAAAAATATATTTTCTTGTTCAATAACATATTGAAAATTAAATCAAATAGTTATTTTGTAAATGATTTCTTTTTTGAATGGATTGAATGGAGAATGGAGAATAAATAAAATGAAATTTTCTTTTTTAAAAAAAAAAACCAAATTTATTTATTATTTTTTATTTTTTTTAATAATTATGTTATTAATTTATTTTATTTATAATTTTTACATAAATTTAAACAAATCAAGTAAAGATCAAAAAACTAATCTAGAATTCTTAAATAAAAATCTTTTAAATAAAAACAACGAAATTCAAAAACTTCAAGAAAAAATTCAAGATAAAAAAACTAATCTAGAAACCTTAAATCAAAATCTTTTTCATAAAGAAAAAGAAATTCAAGATCAAAAAACTAATCTAGAATCCTTAAATAAAAATCTTTTAAATAAAAACAACGAAATTCAAAAACTTCAAGAAAAAATTCAAGATCAAAAAACTAATCTAGAATCCTTAAATAAAAATCTTTTAAATAAAAACAACGAAATTCAAAAACTTCAAGAAAAAATTCAAGATCAAAAAACTAATCTAGAATCCTTAAATAAAAATCTTTTAAATAAAAACAACGAAATTCCAAAACTTCAAGAAAAAATTCAAGATCAAAAAAATAATCTAGAATCCTTAAATCAAAATCTTTTTAACAAAGAAAAAGAAATTCAAGATCAAAAAACTAATCTAGAATCCTTAAATAAAAATCTTTTAAATAAAAACAACGAAATTCAAAAACTTAAAGAAGAAATTAAAAATTTAAATAATAATATTGAAAAAAATTTTATAGAAGATATAAATAGAAGATATAAAGAAATTAAAGAAATTAAAGTTAAAAGAGGAGGACTTAATGTTCACCATATTTTTGTAAATAATATTGAAGAATCTCGAAAAGAAGTATTGAAAAAAAATGAAAATTTTAAATTTAATGATTTTTATTATAAAAATAATCATCCAAGATATAATTTAAATTTTGATTCATTTAATGATAATTGTATTAAAAATCCGCCCCAAGGTTTAATTTCTATTAATTTTGACGGTGGTATTAGAAAACCAAGTAGCAAAGAAACATTAGACATAAATGAACATATTTATACTTATGATTATCTTGCTTCTGATGGCGGAGGAGCTCCTAATGTTTATATTTGTTGGTTTAATACATATATAGTAGATATTATAAATAAATATATCATCCCTTTTCAAAATAATATAATTTCAATAACCGTTAATAGATTATATTTTAATTTGATTTAAAGAGAATTTATTTTTAGTTATTTCAGAATTCGATTTTATTGGTTTAAATTTAAATAGAAATAAGACAAAATGGGTAATATTTTATATTTTTCTAAAAATTATATTATGAAATATACTAATTTATTTTATGGACTTTTTGTTGTTATTTTTTTAACTATCTTTTCTTTTAATTTGATAAGAAAGGATTTAAATTAATTATTTTAAAAATAATCAAAAAAATTAAATTTTTAAATTATTTAAAAAGGAAATAATTATGATTAAAAAAAGAAAAAAATCAAAAAATTTTTAACTAATAAAATTTTTATAATTAGCTTTGTTACAATTCTATTAATTATAATAGGATTAGTAGTATATTTTAATAAAAAAAAGATAATGTTGTTATAACTTTAGGTGAAGATATAAAAGAATTTGATCCTTGTAAAACAGAAAATACAACAAAAGCATATGGCGATATTTATTTTAATATGGTGCATGATAAACTTTTGATACGAGACGAAAACAAAAAATTAAAACCTCAATTATTAAAAGAAACTACTACAAAAACAGGAAAAATATTAAATTGTGAATTAAAAAATAATATTTTCTTTCATAATGATGAGAAAATGACAACTAAAGATGTTATTTTTACAATAAACAGAGGAAAACAAAAAGGACATGATCAATTTAAAAAAATAGAAAACATAGAAAAAATAGATAATCTAAAATTTACAATTACATTAAAAGAAGATGTTGCATATTGGACTTTTCCTTTTACTCAAATAATTAGAATAATTAATAAAAAAGAAAATGAAAAAACAAATTAGAAGGAGTAAAAATAGGAACTGGTGCTTATAAATTAAAAAAATATAAACCAAATCAAGAATTACAATTGTAACTTTGCAAAAAATATCATGATAAAAATATTGTCAAAAATTCTCCTAAAAAAATTAAATTCAAAATATCTAAAGATGATAATGTTCTTTTACAACAATTAGAAAGAAAAGAAATCGATGAAATACTTTTTTCATACCAAAATACACAAATTAAAGATTTAAATAAAGATTTAAATAAAAATAAATATAAAAATATTAAAACACGAAACAGCTAGTCAAAGTTATATTCATTTTAATAAATACAAAAATGAGGAAAAAGTAAGTAAAATCATTTCAAAATATTTAGATATACAAAAAATAATAAAAGAATTATAATTACCCAAATCAAATTGAAAAATCTGCACTTCATAATTCATTAATCGGTAATAATCTTAATATAAATTATCATAAACATGATATACTTCAGCTAAAAAAGAATTTGAAAAATTAGACCCAGAAGATAAAAAATTAACAATTAGATGTGGTAAAAAATCACCATTTATAAAAAAAATAATAGAAAAATTAAAATATATTGATTTCGAAATAGATTTAAAAGAACCTAATTTCAATCAAATGATGAAATATTCAACAAAATTAAATAATTCTAATTATAATTTTATTTTTTTATCAGAAAATTTTGAAATGAAATACGATCATAAATATATCAAAGATTATTTCAAGACCAAACAACAAAAGTAATTTTTTTGGCATTGATGAACATAATAAAAAGGACATCGAAGATAAATTAGAACAAGCTAAAACATAAACTGAATTAACAAAATATAAATCACTATTACAAGAAATAAAAACATATTTATATGAAAAAAGTTATTTATTTCCATTAATGTCAGTAAAATCATTTATTTTAGTTAATAAAGAAATAAAAAAGTTTTTGAACAAGATACATTTAGTAAATTTTATAATATGAGATCAATTGAATATAAAAAAAATAATAAATATTAAAATTAAAAAAATAATTTTTATTTTTTTTGAAATAATAAATTAACTCTTTTACCATATTCTTCAGGTAATTGTAAAAAAAATTCATTTTTTAATTCAAATTGATAAATTTGTGTTATATCTTGAAATTCTGCTTTATAATTAGGACCTTTCATTGCCATAAAATAACTTTTATCTTTAGTAACAAAAGAAGCTAATTTTAAAATTAAATTTAATTTTCCTAAAGCTCTCGTAATAACAAAATCATATTTCTTTTTGTGCTTTTCAATTTTTTCTTTAAAAACAAAAACATTTGTTAAATCTAAATGTTTAATTAATAATTCTAAAAAATTAATTTTTTTTGAAGAAAAATCAATTAAAAAAACTTTTAAATTAGGATATAAAATTTTTAAAGGAATACCAGGAAAACCAGCTCCTGTTCCTAAATCACATAAACTATTTATTTGTTCAAAATTAAAAGTTTTAGAAATTAATAAAGAATCATAAAAATGCTTAAAATAAATATCTTTTTGATTAACTAAAGAAGTTAAATTAGTTTTTTTATTATAATTAGTTAAAAATAAATAATATTCTTGAAATTGATTTAATTGAAAATCACTTAAAGCAAAATCTTTTTTTAATCTATCAAGAGGCATTTTTATATTTTCGTAAATAAACATTTAAAATAGATATATCTACAGGATTAACTCCTGAAATTCTTAATGCTTGACCTAAATTATTAGGTTTAATTAATGTTAATTTTTCTTTAGCTTCCATAGATAAATTATTAATCTTATTATAATCAATTTCTAAAGGTATTTTTCTTATTTCTAAATTTAAATTTTTTTGAACTTCTTTTTCTACTTTTAAAATATAATCTTCATATTTTATTTGTATATCTGTTTGTTCTAAAACTTCTTGATCATATTTTTTATCAATAAAAAAATCTATAATATTAATATTTAATTCTTTTCTTTTTAATAATTTATATAAAGTACTTTTTTCTTTAATTGAAGAATTATGTTTTTCTAAAAAACTTAAATTTTTTTTATTAGGTAATACAATAAAATTTTTTAATTCTTCTTTCAAATTTTCAATATCAGAACGTTTCTTTTCCACTTTATTATAAACTTTTTCATCTATCAACCCTATTTGATATCCATAAGGAGTTAATCTTAAATCAGCATTATCATGTCTTAAAAATAAACGAAATTCAGATCTAGAAGTTAACAAACGATAAGGATCTGAAACTCCTTTATTAATCAAATCATCAATTAAAACTCCAATGTAAGCTTCATTTCTTTTTAAAATTAAACTTTCTTTATTTTCAATTTTAAGACTGGCATTGATTCCAGCCATTAAACCCTGACAAGCTGCCTCTTCATAACCACTAGTTCCATTTATCTGACCAGCAAAAAATAAATTTTCAATTTTTTTTGTTTCTAAATTATAGTTTAGTTGATTAGGATTAAAAGCATCATATTCAATAGCATAAGCATATTTAGTAATTACTGCTTTTTCTAATGCAGGAATTGTTTTTAAAATTTTTTCTTGAACTTCTTTAGGCATACTTGTAGAAAGACCTTGAAGATACATTTCGTCTAATTCTAAACTTTCTGGTTCAATAAAAATTTGATGACTTTCTTTATCACAAAAACGAACAATTTTATCTTCGATAGAAGGACAATAACGTGGACCTTTTCCTTCTACATGTCCTCCATACATAGCTGATTTTTTTAAATTTTTTTTGATTAATTCATGAGTTTCTTTATTAGTATGTATTAAAAAACAAGGTTCTTGAATACCTAAATCTTTAATAACAGAAGGAAAACTAAAAGTTTGTAAAATACCATCTCCTAATTGAATTTTTGATTTACTATAATCAATGGTATATTTTTTAACTCTTGGAGGTGTTCCTGTTTTTAAACGAATAATTTCAAAACCATATTCCTTTAACTGTTTACTAATACTATAAGTAGTAGGTGTATTATTAGGACCAGAACTAATTTTATTTTTACCAATTAAGATTTTACTAGCTAAATAAGTTCCTGTCGTTAAAATAACTATTTTGCTATTAATAATAGTACCGTCTTTTAATTTAACTCCATGCACTTTATTATATTCTATAATTAAATTATCAACAAAACCTTCTAATAAAGTTAAATTAGGTGTCTTTTTTAAAATTTCCAAAACAATTTTAGGATATTTTATTTTATCTATTTGTGCTCTTAAACTTCTAACAGCAGGGCCTTTAGAAGTATTCAACATTTTAATTTGAATTTGTGATAAATCAGCTACTTTCCCCATTATTCCACCTAAAGCATCTATTTCTCTAACAACAACACCTTTAGCTGGCCCTCCAATAGAAGGATTACATGGTAAAAAAGCTATTTGTTTTAAATTGACTGTGATTAAAACTGTTTTATGATTTTTAGCCAAAGCCAAAGCGGCTTCTACGCCTGCATGACCACCACCAATAACAATACCTTCAAAAATCATTTCTGTTTTTGTTTCTCCTTTTTTTATAAAAACCTTGTTAAAAAATAAAATCAAAAATTATTTTTCTTTTTCATCAAAAAATTCAGAAGAAAACATTCTTTGTTGTTTTGAAATATTTTCAAAAACTTCGACACCTAAAAAAGATTTAATATTTTTCATTGTTTCTTTTAATAATTTTGTTTTATAATTTTGAAAAAAATCTCTTTGTTTAACTTTTGTATAAAAAAACAAAAAAACAAAATTTAGAATAAAAATAATAAAAAAAATTAAATATTGATATTCTATTAAAAAGAAAATTTTTTTAAAATAAAAAAAACAAACAATAAATAAAGAAAAAAAAATGCTTAAAAAATAATATAAAAAATTTTTTCTAATTATTTTAAAACGTTTATATAATAATTTTTGAAGAAAATCCATATAAATAATATTAATTTCTTTTTGATATAAAAGTTCAAATTTAGAATAATAATTTTCATCAACTAAAACTCTATATAAATTATCAACCATACTCCAAACAATATATTGTCTCATATCTAAAAAATAAGAATTATATTCGCTTTGTTTTAAAAAGAAAAATTCAATTTTTTTTTCTTCTCCATTTATATCATATTTTTCACAACGAAAAGGTTTCCCTGAAATAGAATTAAAAATAAAAGGAAAAAGTTTTAATTTACTTCTTTTATTTTTAAAAAAATTCTTCATTTTTTTAATTTTCCCTAATTTTTTATTTTCTTATTTTTTAAAAAAATCTTTTTAAAAATCACCAATCACATGAAATTAAAAATTATGGCTGCTCCAACCAAGTTCTGACCAGATTCATTTTAATTTTATTGAATGGTGATTTTTAAAAAGATTTTTTTAAAAAATCAAAAAAATTTCTTTTCTTTTCTAAGATTAATAAAAAAATTCTTTAAAATATATTCACTTTCTTTCTCAAAAAAATCAGATTTAAAAGATATTTTCGAAATCAAACCTAAATTATTTAAAGAAAAATTATTTTTCAAACCTAGCCTTATATTAGGAGTACTATAATATATTTTTTTCACTCTTACTTGAATTAATGCGCCCATGCACATAATACAAGGTTCTAGAGTTGTATACACTATTATATCATTAAATCTATAATTTTTAAATTTTTTATTTAATTTTTTTAAAATTAAAAATTCAGCATGACCAAAAAAAATTTTCTTTTTTTCAACATCATTATGTGCTCTAGCAATAACTTTATCATTTAAAACAGCTACAGCGCCAACAGGAACTTCGCCTTTTAAAAAAGCTTTTTGAGCTTCTTTAAAAGCTTCTCTCATATAAAAAAATTCTTTTGGTTTCATAATAATCTTCTTTTTAAAAAATTAATTAATAAATTCATGACATTTTCTGCAACGCGGTTCATGATAATTTTTTTCACCTACTAAAACAATAGGATCAGTAGATTTAGGAATTGAACCATCGACTATTCTTTGAGTCCTATTTGCTTCTTTACCACAAACATTACAAGAAGATTTTAATTTAATAACTTGATCAGCAATTGATAATAAATAATTCATAGATCCGAAAGGTCTTCCGCAAAAATCAAGTTCTAATCCTCCAATGATAATATGCATTCCACAATAAGATAAATTATTTACTATTTCTTCAATTTCTTGA
Source organism: Candidatus Phytoplasma rubi (assembly GCF_026821955.1). NCBI lineage: Bacteria > Bacillati > Mycoplasmatota > Mollicutes > Acholeplasmatales > Acholeplasmataceae > Candidatus Phytoplasma > Candidatus Phytoplasma rubi. The sequence continues at coordinate 756,662 of NZ_CP114006.1, forward strand.
TCTAAAAATTGAACCTCATCAATAAACAAAACTTTAACATCTTTTTCTAAAAAATCTAAAATATCTTTACTTTTATTTATTAACAAAGAAGAAATAGTTTTTAAATCATGAGTTATTAATTCTTTTTTTTTAGAATAACGATCATCAATTTTAGGTTTAACAACTAAAACTTTAATTCCTAAAGATTTAAAAAACTTAATTTTTTGAATCAATTTTGTTGTTTTTCCAGAAAACATAGGTCCACAAATGATTTCGATAAAACCTTCTTTTTTAAAAACCATTTTTTATCAAAACCTTTCTTAACCTTATTTCAATTTTTTTTAAAAATAAATTTTTTTTAATTAAGAATTATAACGTTTATTAAATTTATCTATTTGTCCTGCTACAGTTACAAAAACTTGTTTTCCAGTATAAAAAGAATGACAATTAGAACAAATTTCAATTTTCATTTGTTTCATAACTGTTCCAATTTTATGTTTATGACTACAAGTAGCACAAATAACTTCAATCTCATTAAATTCTGGTTGTTTTTTTTTTATTTTCATATATATAAAATTCCTTAAATAATATTTTATATATAATATTACATTCTATATAAAATTATATATAAATTTCTCTTTAAAAATAAAAATAACATAAAAAATAATTTATATTTTATTAATCTAAATAATAATAAACAAATATCACTTTCAATTATAACATTTAAAAATTTAAAAAATAAATTAAAAACTAAAAATTATTTTTTTTATAAATAGGAAATTTATTAACTAATAATAATACTTTTTGTCTTACTTTTTCAATAACCTCTTCATTTTGATAATTATTTAAAATTTCGTCTATTAAATAAGCAACTTCAATAAATTCTTTTTCTTGAAAACCTCTTGTGGTCATTGCTGGAGTTCCTATTCTAATACCACTAGTTTTAAAAACTTTTTCTTTATCAAAAGGAATAACATTTTTATTAACAATAATATTGGCTTTTTGTAAAACTTCAGAAGCTAATTTTCCATTTAAATTAGGATATTTATATTTTAAATCGATTAAAATTAAATGATTTTCAGTTTTACCACTTACTAAACGATGACCTAATTTAACAAAAACATCAGCTAAAGAAAGAGAATTTTTTAATACTTGTTGTTGATAAATATTAAAATTTTCTTGTAAAGCTTCTTCGAAAGCTACTGCTTTAGCAGCGATAACATGCATTAAAGGGCCCCCTTGAATTCCTGGAAAAACACCTTTATTTATTTTTTTCATAACTTCTTCATTATTACTTAAAATAATTCCACCCCTTGGGCCTCTTAGAGTTTTATGAGTAGTCGAAGTAACAACATCTGCTTTAGCTAAAAAAGGACATGGATGTAACTTAGCAACAATTAATCCAGCAATATGAGCTATATCAACCATTAAATAAGCTCCAACTTCATCAGCAATTTCTCTAAATTTTTTAAAATCAATAATTCTAGAATAAGAAGAAGCACCAGCTATAATTAACTTAGGTTTTACCTTATGAGCTATTTCTCTTAATTTTTGATAATCAATTGTTTCTGTTTCTGAAGAAACTCCATAACTATAAGAATAAAAAAATTTACCAGAAAAACTAACATGATGGCCATGAGTTAAATGACCTCCATCATTCAAAGACATACCCAAAATAACATCATAAGGTTTTAATAAAGATTGAAAAACAGCCATATTAGCTTGTGATCCTGAATGTGGTTGAACATTAGCAAATTTAACATTAAATAATTTTTTGACTTTTTCAATTGCTATTTGTTCTATTTCATCTATATATTCACAACCACCATAATATCTTTTTTGTGGATATCCTTCGGCATATTTATTTGTTAAAACACTACCTTGCGCCTCTAAAACCGACTTAGAAACAAAATTTTCAGAAGCAATCAATTCTAAATGTTTTTCTTGTCTTTTTTCTTCTTCTCTAATAATTCTAAAAATTTCAGAATAATTATTTTTTAAAAAATCCATTTTTATTATTAGCTTTCTTAATATAATTTTTTTTGAAATTAAAAATTTTAAATTAAAAAAAATTTAATTTTCTTTTTTTTAAAAACTTTTTTCTTTTTTATTATAAAAAATTATAATTTATCTTTTTTTTAAAAAAATAAATTATTCTTAAAACTAAATTTATTTTAGAAATATTTTTTTAATATTTATTAATATATTCATTAATATCAAAAATATTATATCGATTATTTTTTATTTTTAAAAAATTTAATTCTCTTTTTTATAAAAAATTTTTTATTATAAAATAAAAAATTTTAAAAAATCAAGTTAATTTTTTTAATTTAAAAAAATAATAAAAAAAATTACTAACTTTTTTAAAATATGACTAACTTTTTAAAAAACAACTTTTAATAATAAAAAAATATTCAAAATTAAAGAAAAAAAACTTCTAAAAAAGTGACTAACTTTAATTTAGTCACTTTTTAATTCTAAAATATTTTTTATTTTTTTTCAATTTTTAAAAAAATAAAAATAAATAAAAAATTTACTTATTTAATTATTATTTTTATAAAAATTATCAAAAATATTAAAATAAAAAAGTGAATAAAATACAAAAAAAAGTGACTAACTCTAAAAAAAATGTTACTAAAATACAAAAAAAAGTGAATAAATTTTTTTTAAAAAATTTTTTTTCTTCATTTTTAACAAATAAATAATAATTAATTTTAAAAAATAAAAAAAGTTAGTCATTTTTTTTAACTCTCACCAATAACAATAAATAATTATAAATAAATAATAAATCAAAAAAAATTTTTTTAAAATAATAAAAAATATTAATAATAATTTATTTATTTTTTTTATTATAAATAAGTTATATTAATAATTTTTTATTAAAAAAATAAAAAAAAAAAAAAAAAAAAAAAAAAAAAAAAAAAAAAAAAAAAAAAAAAAAAAAAAAAAAAAAAAAAAAAAAAAAAAAAAAAAAAAAAAAAAAAAAAAAAAAAAAAAAAAATTAAATATTTTAAAAAATTAATTATTTAAAAAATTCTAATTATATATTAACAAGTTTTTAAACCAAGGATTAAAAAATGAAAAATTCAAAAATAAAAATCATATATGATGGTCTTGAAAAAGGAAATATTTATGAATTCGTTAAAAAATTATACGAATTTAAATCAGAAAAAATTCAAGATTTTCAAAATGAAAACGAAAATCTTTTTTTAATAACTAAAACTGTTAAATATGGTGAAATACCTGATACTACTGAAATTTTTTTAAAAAAATATAGTAAATTAATAATTGGTATCGCAGTTTCAGGAAATAAAAATTTTGGATCTAATTTTGCTAAAGCTGGAGATTTAATAGCAAAAAAATTTAATATTCCCTTGGTTTTAAAATTTGAAAATAAAGGATTTGATGAAGATATTAAATATATTAAAAAATGGTTAAACAATTTTACAAAAAATCATAATCATCATTATATTCCTTCATATATAACTTTAAATAATCAAATTATAGATTCCGACGGAAAAATAAAAGACGTCAATAAAGATAAAGAAGCTTTAAAAGCTTATTTTCAAGAAGAAATTAATCCTAAATTAAAAAAATTCTCTACTTTAAAAAATAAAATTGATTTTTTAATTCAAAATGAATATTATGAAGAAGAATTTTTAAAAAAATATTCATGGAAAGAAATCAAAACAATTTATCATTTAGCTTATTCTTTTAATTTTAAATTCGATTCTTTTATCGGTGCTTTTAAATTTTATCATGATTATGCTTTAAAAACACGAGATAAAAATTTTTATTTAGAAACTTATGAAGACCGCTTAGTAATTAACGCTTTATATCATGCTTCTGGTAATTTCAAATTAGCTCAAGAATTAATAAAAAATTTAATGAAACAAAATTTCACTCCTGCAACTCCAACCTTATTAAATACTGGCCGTAAAAAAAGAGGAGAATTCGTTTCTTGTTTTTTATTAGAAGCTGGTGATTCTTTAAACGATATTTCACGTATTATTGAATTCTCAATGCAGTTATCAAAATTAGGTGGTGGAGTTTCTATTAGTTTAAGTAATTTAAGAGCTAAAACAGAAAACATTAAAGGAATGACTAATGCTTGTAAAGGAGTTATTGGAGTAGCGAAACTGTTAGATCATGCTTTTAGATATGCTGATCAAATGGGCCAACGTTTAGGTGCTGGAGCTGTTTATTTAAATGTTTTTCACGCTGATATTGAAGATTTTTTAAATTCTAAAAAATTAAATTCAGATGAAGATGTGCGTATAAAAACCTTATCTTTAGGAGTTGTTATTCCTAATAAAATGATAGAATTAGCACGTAAAAATGAAAAAATGGCTCTTTTTTATCCTCACACTATTTATAAAGAATATCAAATTCATTTTTCAGATATTGGAGTAAATATGGATAAATGGTATCTTATTTTATTAGCTAATCCGAAAGTTCGTAAAAGATTTATTAATCCTCGTGCTTTATTAGAATTAATCGCTCAATTACAAGGTGAATCTGGTTATCCTTATTTAATGTTTTGTGATAATGCAAACGATGTTAATCCTTTAAACGATAAAATTAAATTTTCGAATTTATGTACGGAAATTTTACAACCAACTTTAACTTCTTATTACGCTTCTTATCATGAAAGAGAAAAAGACCATATTGGAATGGACATCTCTTGTAATTTAGCTTCTGGCCATATGGGGAATATGATGAAGAATAAAAATATTAAAGAAACCGTTTTTTCAGCAATGGAAATAATGAATTCGGTTGCTTTAAAAACACAAATTAAACATGTTCCCTCAATTTTCAAAGCTAATCTTTTAAATCGAAGTGTTGGTTTTGGGATTATGGGCCATCATGGTTTTTTAGCAGAACAAATTATTAAATTTGGCAGTAAAGAAAATATAGAATTAATTGATGTTTTTTTTAATATTGTTAATTATTATTCACTTTACCACTCTTGTTTAAAAGCGAAAGAAACTGGAGAAAAGTTTTTTCAATTTGAAAAATCAACTTACGCCAGTGGTGAATATTTCAAAGATAAAAAAGCTATTTATCCAAAAATTCCTAAAATTAAATCTCTTTTTGAAGGAATAGAAATTCCAAGCGATACAGATTGGCTCAATTTAAAAGTGGAAGTAATGCAACATGGAATATATAATTCACATCGCTTAGCAGTAGCACCAAATGGTTCTATTGGTTATATTATGTCCGCCACTCCTTCTTTAACTCCTTTAAAGCAATTAGTAGAAGAAAGAACTTATGGAAATTCTAAAACTTATTTCCCAGCACCTGGATTAGCTGATTATTCTTTTATGTATCAAACTGCTTACAAAATGGATAAATTTAAAATAATTAATGTAATGGCGACAGCTCAAAAACATATCGACCAAGGAATTTCATTTGAATTATGTATTCAATCAAACATTACTACTAGAGAATTATCAAAATACTATTTATACGCTCATCATAAAGGAATTAAAACCTTGTATTACACTAGAACACAAAAATTAAAAGTTTTTGAATGTGTTAGTTGTGGTATTTAGATGAATATTTTTTAAATTATTATTAATAAGAAAATTTTAATAAAATTTTCTGATAA